>NZ_JASTLB010000001.1:1936178-2581570 GCF_030499535.1 Streptomyces sp. TG1A-8 | reverse complement strand
CCAGCGGCGGAACCTCCGTGGCGCACTTCTCCGTCGCCTTCCAGCAGCGGGTGCGGAAGCGGCAGCCGGAGGGCGGGTTGATCGGGGAGGGCACGTCGCCGGTCAGACGGATCCGCTCGCGCGGCTCCTCGTCCACCGTCGCCTCGGGCACGGCGGACAGCAGGGCCCGCGTGTAGGGGTGGCGCGGGTTGCCGTACAGGTCCTCGCGGTCGGCGATCTCGACGATCTTGCCGAGGTACATGACGGCGACCCGCTGGGAGAAGTGGCGCACGATCGCGAGGTCGTGGGCGATGAACAGGAACGCGATGCCCAGTTCGCGCTGCACCTTCTGCAGCAGGTTCACAACCTGGGCCTGGATGGAGACGTCCAGTGCGGAGACCGGCTCGTCCGCCACGATCAGCTTGGGCTCGAGGGCCAGCGCGCGGGCCACGCCGATGCGCTGGCGCTGGCCGCCGGAGAACTCGTGCGGGAAGCGGTTGTAGTGCTCGGGGTTGAGACCGACGGTCTCCAGCAGCTCGCGGACGCGCGCCTCCCGGCCGCCGGCCGGGTCGATGCCGTTGACCTCCATCGGGCCCGAGATGATCCTGCCGACCGTGTGCCGGGGGTTCAGCGAGGCGTAGGGGTCCTGGAAGATCATCTGGATCTCGGAGCGGACCGGCGCCAGCTGCTTGCGGTTGGCGTGCGTGATGTCCTGGCCCCGGTAGGAGATCGTGCCGGCCGTGGGCTCCAGCAGCCGGGTGATCAGCCGGCCGGTGGTCGACTTGCCGCAGCCGGACTCGCCGACCAGACCCAGGCTCTCGCCCTCGGACACCTGGAAGTCCAGCCCGTCGACGGCCTGTACCGCGCCGACGGTGCGGCGGATCGGGAAGCCGCCCTTGATCGGGAAGTGCTTGGTGAGCCCGGAGACGTCCAGGAGGGGAGTGGTGCTGCTCATGGTGGTGAAATCCCGTCTCTTGTACGTCAGTGGGCCTTGCTGGAGGCAAGGTCGGCGAGGAACTCGCGGCGCTGGTCGTCGGTCAGGTGGCAGGCGTTGCCGCGGCCGTTCACGACGTCCAGCAGCGGGCGCTCGGTGGCGCACCGGTTGCCCTCCACCTTCTCGGCGAAGGCGCAGCGCGGGTGGAAGCGGCAGCCGGGCGGCGGGTTCAGCAGCGAGGGCGGCGAGCCCGGGATCGGGTTCAGCGGCACGTCGACCGGGCCGTCCAGGCTCGGCATGGAGCCGAGCAGGCCCCAGGTGTACGGGTGCTGCGGCGCGCGCAGCACCTCCTCCTTGGTGCCCCGTTCCACGCACCGGCCGCCGTACATCACCAGCACCTCGTCCGCGACCTCGGCGATCACGCCCAGGTCGTGGGTGATGAAGATGATCGCGGTGCCGAACTCCTGCTGGAGGTCCTTGAGCAGGTCCATGATCTGCGCCTGGACCGTCACGTCGAGCGCGGTCGTCGGCTCGTCGGCGATCAGCAGTTCCGGGTCGCAGACCAGCGCCATGGCGATCATCGCGCGCTGGCGCATACCGCCGGAGAACTGGTGCGGGTAGTCGTCCACCCGGACGTCGGGCTGCGGGATGCCGACCCTCCGGAGCATCTCGACGGCCCGGGCCCGGGCCTGGCCGCTGGAGGCGCCGGTGTGCTTGCGGTACACCTCGCCGATCTGCGCGCCGATGGTGTGGTACGGCGACAGGGAGGCCAGCGCGTCCTGGAAGATCATGGACATCTTGTTGCCGCGGAGCTTTTCGAGCGTCCTCTCCGAGGCCCCGTTCAGCTCCTCGCCGTCCAGCTCGATGGAGCCCTCGACCAGGGTGCTGTCCGGGTTGTGCAGGCCCAGGATGGTCAGGTTGGTGACGGACTTGCCGGACCCCGACTCCCCCACGATGCCCAGCGTCTTGCCACGTGCGAGGTCGAAGGAGAGACCGTCGACGGCCTTGACGGTGCCGTCCTCGGTCGAGAAGTGCACCTTCAGGTCCTTGACGGACAGGAAGGGCTGCTGATCGGTGCTCGTCACGGGGACGCTCCAGAGGGGGTGATGCGGGGTAGCTGGTGGGGGCGGGCGGGGTCAGGCGAGCCGGATCCGCGGGTCGATCATGGCGTAGACGGCGTCGACGATGATGTTGAAAATCACGATCGTGCCGGCGGACAGCAGGGTGACACCGAGCACCATGGGAAGGTCGCTCTGTTCCACGGACCTCAGCGCGAGTCGGCCGACGCCCTGGAGACTGAAGACGGATTCCGTGATGATCGCGCCACCGATGAGCGTGGCGAGGTCGATGCCGAAGATGGTAACAATCGGACCCATGGCACCGCGCCAGGCGAACCGGAAGAACACATTGCGCGAGGACAGACCCTTGGCACGGGCCGTGCGGACGTAGTCCTCGCTGAGCGTCTCGACCAGCTGGGAGCGCGTCATACGGGTGTAGTTCGCGGTCCAAATCAGGGCCAGCACCAGCCACGGCAGCAGCAGGCCGGAGGCCCACTGGATGGGGTCTTCGGTGATGGGCGTGTACGACGGGTTGTCGAGGATGTCCAGCTTGGAGACGAGGAAGTACATCGCGATGTAACCGACGAAGTAGATCTGCAAGGAGGAAGCGACCAGCGACGCCGAGCTGGCCAGCTTGTCCTGCCACTTGCCCTGCTTGATGGCGGCGATCATGCCCGCGCCGATACCGAAGATCAGGAAGACGATGGCCGAGCCGAAGGCGAGCGAGAGTGTCAGTGGGAGCCGGTCGATGATCGTGCCGAGGACGGGCTCGCGGTTGGCGAAGGAGTAGCCGAGGCACGGCGCGCTGCAGTCACCGAAGTCGCCGTAGCTGCGACCGACGAAGATGCCCTTGAGCCAGTACCAGTACTGGACCGGGACCGGGTGGTCGATGCCCAGGTTGTGCCGGACCTGCTTGAGCATGTCGGGCGTGCAGTTCTTGCCGCACGACATCATCGCGGGGTCACGCGGGATGGCGTAGAAGAGCCAGAAGGTGACGGCGCTGATGACCAATAGGATGACCAGCGCGCCGAAAACTCGGCGGACAAGGAAGCGGAGCATGGGGCGTGACTTTCCGGATGGGGCGCCGTCGCCGGGGGTACGGGGGGTGGGCCGGGGGCGGCCAGGGCATGGCCGCCCCCGAGGGGTCGAGCGCGCTTACTTCTTGGCGTACAGCTTGGTGAGCGCGACGCAGGTGTTGCCGGCGTCGTAGACGACATTGCCGACCTTCGACCCGTGCATCCAGTTGCGGATGGAGTGGTAATCCGGGACCACCGGAGCCAGCTCCATGATCTGGCGGTCGATGGCGCCCCAGGCCTTGTTGGCCTCGTCCACGTCGGCGATCTTGGCGGCGGCGTCGATCGCCTTGTTCACGCTCGGGTCGTTCAGCTGCGCGTAGTTGCTGCGGCCGTCGCCGATGTTCTTGCCGCTCCAGCAGGGGTAGAAGACCGAGTAACCGTTCGGCCAGTCCGGGCTCCAGCCGGCCGCGAACAAGTCGTAGTCGTTGTCGATTTTTCCGATCTGCGTGTAGAAGGTCGACTTGTCGACCTGCTTGTTGACGACCTGGAAACCGGCGGCCTCCAGAGCGTTCTTGATCGCAACGGCCTGCTTCACCGCGTTGTCGGACTGCTGGTAGGCGATGACCAGCTTCTGGCCGACCTTGCCGGCCTCCTTCAGCAGGGCCTTGGCCTTGACCGGATCGCCACCGGGCTTTTTGTCGGTGCCGTACAGGTCGAACTTCTGGTATCCGGGGGTGACCGGGCTGAGGATGGTGGTGGCCAGCTCGCTGGTCGCCTTGCCGCCACGGATGGTCTGCAGCTGCTGGTGCGGCCACGCGTAGTTGATGGCCTGGCGAACCTTGACGTCCTTGATGCGGGTCGTGTTGATCGGCCAGTAGTAGGTGACCGTGTCAACCTGGGTGAGGACGCGCTGCTTCAGTTTGGCGTTGGTGAGGACCTGGGCGATGCGCTCGGCCGCGACCTCGTTGAAGATCGACATTGCGTACTGGTCGTTGCCCCTGTCCGCGATGTAGCGGTCCGTGGAGGCGACCGGCTCGAAGCCGAACTGGAAGATGAACTTGTCCGGGTAGGCGTTGCGGATCGCGTCCGTCTTCGGGTCCCAGTGCTCGTTGCGTACGTAGGTCAGCGACTTGCCGATCTGGCGGTCACCGATCTTGTAGGGGCCGAGCGAGTAGGGACGCTTGTCGTACTTCTCCTTGGTGTCGTGCTTCTTGTTCACGAGACCGTAGCCCGGCATGGCGAGCGTGTAGTTGAAGTCGGTGCGCGGCTCGGTGAGGTGGAAAGTGATGGTCTTCCCGGACACTTCGACCGAGTCGATGTGCTTACCGCTGTACGGGCCCTTGTATGTGTCGCCGCCGACCAGCCACTGCTGGACGTAGCGCGGACCCTCGGTGACGAAGGACGCGAAGAGGCGCTCGAAGGTATGCCGAACGTCCTCCGTGGAGAGGTCCGAGCCGTCCTCCCACTTGATGCCGTCCTTGATCGTGAACGACCAGGTCTTGCCGCCGTTCGTCATCTTGCCGGCGTCGGTGGCGACGTCGCCGACGAGGGTGCAGCCGCCCTTGCTGTCGATCTTGTAGCCGGTCAGACCACGCAGGATCGGGCGGGTGATGGCACCCTCGGTGGCGACGTAGATCTGGGCCGGGTCCAGGTGGTCCATGTCGAACTGGTCGAGCGAGTAGATCGTCCCGCCCTTGACCGCACCCGGGACCTCGGGGGCCGGGCCCGTCGAGTCGGCCTTGGTGCCGACCGGGATGTTCATGGTCTTGGCCTTGCTCATCGACGGGATGTCCCTGTCGGTGGAGTCCTTGTCGCCACTGCTGCAGGCGCTCAGCACGGTCGTGGAGGCTGCGGCCACGCCGGTGGCGATCAGGAAGTTTCTACGGGAAAAGGACATACTGAGCCTGCCTATACGGGTCAATTGGGGTGGTCGGTATCGGCCGGACGTCATTGCACCGGGCCGGGTGAACCGGCTTGCTACCGCTTGGACTTCGGGTCGAGCGCGTCGCGCACGGAGTCACCGAGCAGGTTGAAGGCGACGACGAAGATCACCATTGAGATGCCCGGGAAGAGCATGAAGGTGATGTCCTGTGAGTAGAACTGGGCACCCCGGGCGATCATGACGCCCCAGTCCGGGGTCGGGTCGATGATGCCGACACCCAGGAAGGAGAGACCGGCCTCGGTCGTCACGAGGGCTGGGAGCAGCAGCGTGGACTGGATGATGATCGGCGTCCACAGATTCGGCAGCAGCTCCTTGAACACGATGCGCCTCGGGGACGCACCCGTGACTCTGGCCGCCTCGACGAACTCGCGCTCACGCAGGCCCAGTACCTGACCGCGCAGCAGACGTGCGATGGAAGCCCAGCCGAACGTGGTCAGCACCACGATCAGAGCGGTGGCGCGCAGCCAGGTCGGGATGTCGTCGTCCGGGGCGACGAAGATGCCGTAGACGACCGGCATGAAGGCGATGAAGAAGAGCGTCGACGGGAACGACAGCAGGATGTCGATGATCCGGCCGACGAGGTAGTCCGTCTTGCCGCCCAGGTAGCCGGCCGTGACGCCGACCACGACGCCGATGACCACGGTGAGGATCGTGGCGGCCAGGGCGAGGCTCAGCGAGGTCCGGATGCCGTACAGCAGGAACGTGAAGACGTCCCGGCCGAGCTGCGGTTCGATGCCGAACCAGAACTGCGAGCTCATGCCGCCGTTAGGGCCTGCGGGGTACGAGAAGGCGTCGAGCAGGCTCGGGTCCTGGCTGGCATACGTGGTGTACGGGTTCTTGCCGTACAGCTTGGCTATCAGCGGTGCTGCGACCGCGATGACGAAGAAGAAGATCACGACGTAGGCCGATATGACGCCCGTTCGGTCGCGCTTGAAGCGCTTCCAGGCGAGTCGTCCCGGGGAACGCCCCTCGCTGCCCTTCAGGTCGCCGGAAGTGGTCGACTTCGCGACGGACTCGATGGTCACCTCAAGGGGGACAGCCGCAGATGGAGTTGGGGGGGTCATGGTGCTCCTGGCCCAAGGGAGGGTCTGATGACTCCGCAGGGCACTCCCCTACGGGCTACGCCGGACTTTTTCAACGCAATTCATTCAAGGTCAATAAATTCTCGGCCGACTTGAGTTTCTCTTTACCTTCTTTGCCTCACCTTGGTCGATCCGTAGCTACGCGGGTAGCGCGCCGTAATCAATCCGTGCTTCACATCGGGCCAGTCGGACTATTCGGGCAATGCGTTCGATATGCGGACGGTGGTGTGTCGACATGCGTACATCGCCACGCCGCTTTCCAACGTTTCGGCATCGTTACGCGTAGATCCATTGCGTTCCGGCCGCATGATCGTCCCGGTCCGCCGCGGGTCCTGCCTGCATTCGGATGACGTCTTCCTCCAAAGGGCGTTCAATCCGGCGATGGGCGTGCGATATGCGCCTTGTGCGCTGATATTGGCGAATAGTGGGTCAATCGGCACGGAGGAGGCACGCCATGCGGGGAACCACGCATGCCCGGTGGGCGGCCGGCGCGGTGGCGGTGGCGCTCGTCGCCACCGGATGCGCGGGCAACGGCGCGGACACCGCCGGCGGGAGCGGTGGCGCCGTGCTCAGCTCCTCCTGGGGCGACCCGCAGAACCCGCTGGAGCCGGCGAACACCAACGAGGTGCAGGGCGGCAAGGTCCTCGACATGATCTTCCGGGGACTGAAGAGGTACGACCCGAGGAGCGGCAGGGCGACCGACATGCTCGCCCGGTCCATCGACACCGACGACTCGCGGACGTTCACGGTCAGGCTCAAGGACGGCTGGACCTTCTCCGACGGCGAGGAGGTGACCGCCCGCTCCTTCGTGGACGCCTGGAACTACGGGGCGAGCCTGAGGAACAACCAGAAGAACGCCTACTTCTTCGGTTACATCGAGGGCTACGACAAGGTCCACCCCGCCAGTGGCGCGCAGAGCGCCGGGGCGCTGTCCGGTCTGAAGGTCGTCGACGACCGCACCTTCACCGTCAGGCTCAACCAGACGTTCTCCGGCTTCCCCGACACCCTCGGCTACCCGGCCTTCGCCCCGCTGCCCCGCACGTTCTTCACCGACCACGCGGCCTGGCTGCGCAAACCGGTCGGCAACGGCCCCTACGCGGTCGCGTCCTACACCAGGGGCTCGCAGATGTCCCTGCGGAAGTGGGACGGCTACCCCGGCGACGACAGGGCCCGCAACGACGGCGTGACCCTGAAGGTCTACACCGACAGCAACACCGCCTACACCGACCTCATGGCCGGCAACCTCGACCTCGCCGACGACGTCCCCGCCGCCCAGCTGAAGAACGTCCGCAGCGACCTGGGCGACCGCTACATCAACACCCCGGCCGGCATCCTCCAGACCCTCGCCTTCCCGTACTACGACAAGGCCTGGAACAAGCCGGGCGCCGAGAAGGTCCGCACCGGCCTGTCCATGGCGATCAACCGCCGGCAGATCACCGGCACGATCTTCCGCGGGACCCGCACCCCGGCCACCGACTGGACCTCGCCCGTGCTGGGCGGGGACGGTGGCTACCGGGCCGGCCTGTGCGGCAGGGCCTGCGACTACGACCCCGCCGGGGCCAGGAGGCTGATCGAGGAGGGCGGCGGGATCCCCGGTGGCCAGGTGAAGATCACCTACAACGCGGACACGGGCTCGCACAAGCAGTGGGTGGACGCCGTGTGCAACTCCATCAACAACGCCCTCGGCGACGACGGGGCGTGCGTCGGCAACCCGGTCGGCACCTTCGCCGACTTCCGCAACCGGATCGGGCAGCACCGGATGACCGGGCCCTTCCGGGCGGGCTGGCAGATGGACTACCCGCTCATCCAGAACTTCCTCCAGCCGCTCTACTACACCGGCGCCTCCTCCAACGACGGCAGGTGGTCCGACGACCGGTTCGACCGGCTCGTCGACCGGGCCAACTCCGAGACGGACGCCGGCCGGGCGGTCGCCGGCTTCCAGAAGGCCGAGGAGGTCGTCCGGGACAGCATGGCCGCCATCCCGCTCTGGTACCAGAACGGCAACGCCGGATACTCCGAGCGGCTGTCCGACGTGGCGCTCAACCCGTTCAGCGTCCCCGTCTACAACGAGATCAGGGTCGGCTGAGCCGCCATGGGGCGCTACGTCCTGCGGCGACTGCTCCAGATGGCCCCGGTGTTCATCGGGTCCACCCTGCTGATCTTCCTCATGGTGAACGTGATGGGCGACCCCGTCGCGGGCCTGTGCGGCGAACGGCGGTGCGACCCGGCGACGGCCGCCCAGCTCGAACGGGAGTTCGGTCTGGACCGGCCGGTCTTCCCGCAGCAGTACCTCACGTACATGGGGAAGGTCTTCACCGGCGACTTCGGGACGGCGTTCAACGGCCAGGAGGTCACCGAGCTGATGGGGACGGCGTTCCCCGTCACCGTCCGGCTGACCGTCGTGGCCGTCGTCCTCGAGATCGTCATCGGGATCACACTCGGCGTCGTGACCGGCCTGGGACGCGGCCGGCCGGCCGACACCGGCGTGCTGCTCGCCACCCTGGTCGTGATCTCCGTGCCCACCTTCGTCACCGGCCTGCTGCTGCAACTGCTGCTCGGCATCGAGTGGCAGTGGACCAGGCCCTCCGTGCAGGACGGCACCTTCGGCGAGCTGATCGTGCCCGGCCTGGTCCTCGCCTCCGTCTCGCTCGCCTACGTTACCCGCCTGACCCGCACCTCCATCGCGGAGAACAAGCGGTCCGACTACGTCCGCACGGCCGTCGCCAAGGGCCTGCCCCGGCACCGGGTCGTCACCCGGCACCTGCTGCGCAACTCCCTCATCCCCGTGCTCACCTTCGTCGGCACCGACATCGGCGCGCTGATGGGCGGCGCGATCGTCACCGAACGGATCTTCAACATCCACGGCGTCGGCTACCAGCTCTACCAGGGCATCCTGCGGCAGAACACCCAGACGGTCGTCGGCTTCGTGACCGTGCTCGTCCTGGTCTTCCTGGCTGCCAACCTGCTCGTGGACCTGCTGTACGCCGTACTCGACCCGAGGATCCGCTATGCCTGAGCAGCACTACGGGCCCGACGGCGCGATCGCCGGCACCGGCACGGGCGGGGCGACGGACCTCGCGGCGGGCGGGGCGACCGAGCGGGAGCAGCGCCCGCCGGCCGCCTGTGGCGGGCCGCGGGAGGCGGGACCGGCGGGCAGGCCGCGCTCGCTGTGGTCCGACGCCCGGCGGGACCTGCGCCGCAACCCCGTCTTCCTCCTCTCGGCCCTCGTCATCCTCTTCCTGCTCCTCGTCTCCCTGTGGCCCTCGGCGATCGCCCCCGGCAACCCCCTCGAGTGCGACCTCGCCAGGGCCCAGGAGGGCTCCCGGCCGGGCCACCCCCTCGGCTTCGACGGCCAGGGCTGCGACGTCTACACCAGGACCGTGTACGGCGCCCGCGCGTCCGTCACGGTGGGCGTCTGCGCCACCCTCGGGGTGTCCCTGTTCGGTTCGGTGCTCGGCGGGCTCGCCGGGTACTTCGGCGGGACCTGGGACTCGGTGCTCTCCCGGGTCACCGACGTCTTCTTCGCGATCCCCGTCGTCCTCGGCGGCCTGGTCCTGTTGTCGGTGGTGACCGGCAACACGGTCTGGCCGGTCATCGGGTTCATGGTGCTGCTCGGCTGGCCCCAGATCTCCCGCATCGCCCGCGGCTCGGTCATCACCGTCAAGCAGAACGACTACGTCCAGGCCGCCCGGGCCCTGGGCGCCTCCCACTCCCGCATCCTGCTGCGGCACATCGCGCCCAACGCCGTGGCCCCCGTGATCGTCGTGGCGACCATCGCGCTGGGCACCTACATCGCGCTGGAGGCGACCCTGTCCTACCTCGGCGTCGGCCTGAAGCCGCCCAGCGTCTCCTGGGGCATCGACATCTCCGCCGCCTCCCCCTACGTCCGCAACGCCCCGCACGCGCTGCTGTGGCCCTCCGGCGCGCTCGCGGTCACCGTCCTGGCCTTCATCATGCTCGGCGACGCGGTGCGCGACGCCCTGGACCCGAAACTGAGGTGACGCGCGCCGTGCTGCTCGAAGTCCGCGACCTGCACGTGGAGTTCCCGACCCGGGACGGGGTCGCCCACGCCGTCAACGGGGTGACCTGCGCGGTGGACGCGGGGGAGACCCTGGCGGTGCTCGGCGAGTCCGGCTCCGGCAAGTCGGTCACCGCGCAGGCCGTGATGGGGATCCTCGACATGCCGCCCGGGCGGATCACCGGCGGGCGGATCCTCTTCCGGGGCCAGGACCTGCTCACGCTGAAGGAGGGGGAGCGGCGCAGGATCCGGGGCACCGGCATGGCCATGATCTTCCAGGACGCCCTGTCCGCCCTCAACCCCGTGCTGTCCGTGGGCGACCAGCTCGGCGAGATGTTCGTGGTGCACCGGGGGATGTCCAGGAAGGACGCGCGGGCCAGGGCCGTGGAGCTGATGGACCGGGTGCGCATCCCGGCCGCCGCCCAGCGGGTGCGGGACTATCCGCACCAGTTCTCCGGCGGCATGCGCCAGCGCATCATGATCGCCATGGCGATGGCGCTGGAGCCGGCGCTCATCATCGCCGACGAGCCCACCACCGCCCTGGACGTCACGGTCCAGGCCCAGGTCATGGACCTGCTCGCGGAACTGCGGCGCGAGTACCGCATGGGACTGGTCCTGATCACCCACGACCTCGGGGTCGTCGCGGACGTCGCGGACCGGATCGCCGTGATGTACGCGGGCCGGATCGTGGAGTCGGCGCCCGTCCACGACCTCTACAAGAGCCCCGCGCACCCCTACACCCGCGGCCTGCTGGACTCCGTCCCGCGCCTGGACCGCAAGGACCGGGAGCTGTACGCCGTCGGGGGACTGCCGCCGAGCCTGACGGACATCCCCGCCGGCTGCCCCTTCCACCCCCGCTGCCCGCTGGTCCGGGACGTGTGCCGCACGGACGTGCCCCCGCTGTACGAGGTCGCCGGAGCCCGCGGCAGCGCCTGCCACTTCTGGAGGGAGTGCCTGCATGGCCCCGACCACTGAGCCGATCCTGGAGGTCGGCGGCCTCGTCAAGCACTACCCGCTCACCCGGGGGGTCCTGTTCAGGAGGCGGACCGGCGCGGTCAGGGCCGTCGACGGCGTCGACCTCACCCTCGGCAGGGGTGAGACGCTGGGCGTCGTCGGCGAGTCGGGCTGCGGCAAGTCGACGGTCGCGAAGCTGCTGTGCAGCCTGGAACGCCCGACGGCGGGCACGATCCGGTTCAGGGGCGAGGACATCACCGGGCTGAGCGGCCGGGCGCTGAAGGCCGTCCGCCGCAACATCCAGATGGTCTTCCAGGACCCCTACACCTCCCTCAACCCCCGCATGACCGTGGGCGACATCGTCGGGGAGCCGTACGACATCCACCCCGAGGCGGCCCCGAAGGGCGACCGGCGCCGCCGGGTCCGGGAACTGCTGGACGTGGTCGGTCTCAACCCCGAGCACGTCGACCGCTACCCGCACCAGTTCTCCGGCGGCCAGCGCCAGCGCATCGGCATCGCCCGGGGGCTGGCCCTGCGGCCCGAGGTGATCGTGGCGGACGAGCCGGTGTCGGCCCTGGACGTGTCCGTACAGGCCCAGGTGATCAACCTCCTGGACCGGCTCCAGGCGGAGTTCGGCCTCTCCTACGTCTTCATCGCGCACGACCTGTCGGTCGTCCGGCACATCTCTGACCGGGTCGCGGTCATGTACCTCGGCCGGATCGTGGAGACGGGCCGGGACGCCGAGATCTACGAGCACGCCACGCACCCCTACACGCAGGCGCTGCTGTCGGCGGTCCCGGTGCCCGACCCGGAGGCCCGCGCCCACCGCGAGCGGATCATCCTCACCGGCGACGTCCCCTCGCCGGCCGACGTCCCCTCCGGATGCCGCTTCCGCACCCGCTGCTGGAAGGCCCGTGAGCGCTGCGCCCGGGAGGTGCCGGTGCTGGCGGTCCCCGCCGAGTTCCGGCACGCCCCGGGGCCGGCGGCCCACGAGTCGGCGTGCCACTTCGCGCAGACGCTGTCGCGGGGGCACACCCCGCCGGCGCGGGACGCCGCGCCGGAGCCCGCGGGGAACGGCAACGGGCCGGGATGACATGGCGCATCCCGGCCCGTCCACGGCACCCGCACGGCCGTACGCCTCCAGCGTGGCGCGTCCCCGCGTCGCCACCGCTTCGGCGAAGTTACCCGTGTGTTAACGGTGTTCGGGCCGGTTCGCGCGGTCATGCCAGCGAGCGGCGGAGGAAGTCCAGCTGCAGCCGCAGCAGGTTCTCCGCGACGGCCTCCTGCGGGGTCATGTGCGTCACCCCGGACAGCGGCAGGACCTCGTGCGGCCGACCGGCGGCCAGCAGGGCGGAGGACAGCCGCAGGGAGTGGGCGACGACCACGTTGTCGTCCGCCAGCCCGTGGATGATCATCATCGGCCGGTGCGGCTCGGCCGGGTCGACCAGACCCGCGTCGTCGATCACCGAGTTGCGGCGGTAGACCTCCGGCTGCTCGTCCGGGTGGCCCAGGTAGCGCTCCTCGTAGTGGGTGTCGCACAGCCGCAGGTCCGTGACGGGCGCGCCGACCACGGCCGCGTGGAAGACGTCGGGGCGGCGCAGCACCGCCAGCGCGGCCAGGTAGCCGCCGAAGGACCAGCCCCGCACCGCCACCCGGCCCAGGTCCAGCGGGAACCGCTCCGCCAGGGCGTGCAGCGCGTCGACCTGGTCCTGCAGCGCGACGGCGGCCACGTCGTCCCGGATGGCCTTCTCCCACGCCGGGGAGCGCCCCGGCGTGCCCCGGCCGTCGGCCACGATCACCGCGAAGCCCTGGTCGGCGAACCACTGCGAGGTCAGGTGCGCGTTGTGCGCGGCGGTCACCCGCTGGCCGTGCGGGCCGCCGTAGGGGTCCAGGAGGACCGGCAGGGGAGTGTCACCGTGGTAGTCCCGTGGCATAAGCAGGGCGCACGGAATTCGGCGTGCGCCCCCCTCGGTGAGCGTCACCCGCGGGGACATACCGGGGTCTTCGGCGTACGACGGGACGGTGGCCACCGGTTTTCCGTCGCGCAGCACCTGGACACGGGTGCCCGGCCTGTCCAGTGTGGCGGACACCAGGACCGTCACCCTCCCGGCGCGCACCGCCGCATGGACGCCCGGCTCCCGCGACACGCGCTCCCGGCCGAGCTCGTTCACCCGGTACACGTGCACCTCACCCGTCTCCGGGGCCTCCGCCTCCTCGCCTGCCGAGGCCGAGACCAGCACGTCGTCGTCCGTCACGTCGAGGACTGCGCGGACGTGCAACTGCGGTCCCGTCAACGGACGTTCGCCCACCACCAGGACCCGCGCGCCCGCCTCGTCCGCGATCCGGACGAGCTGTCCGGAGGGACTCCAGCAGGGCACCCCGGGGAAAAGTTCCAGCCATGTTGGGTCGTCATCGGCGTGCACCGTCCGGGTCGCCCCGGAGTCCGGGTCCACCGCCAGGACCACCTGGCTGCGCTGGTCCCGGGCCTGCACCAGCAGCAGCGGCGCACCCGCCCCTGACCAGTGCACACGGGCCAGGTACGGATAGCGCACCCGGTCCCAGACGACCTCCGTGCGCTCCCCGCCGAGCCCGAGCGCGAACAGCCGTACGTCCGCGTTCGCCGTGCCCGCCGCGGGGTAGGCGACGTGGTGCGGCTCACGCCCGGGGTGCGCCGGATCGGCGATCCACCAGCGCCGCACCGGCGTGTCGTCCACCCGCGCCACCAGCAGCCGGTCCGATCCGGGAGCCCACCAGAACCCCCGCGAACGCCCCATCTCCTCGGCCGCGATGAACTCGGCGAGCCCGTAGGTCACGTTCTCCGCCTCCGGCGCCGCCAGCACCCGGTCGTCCCCGCCCGTCGCGTCCACCACCCGCAGCGCGCCCCGGGCGACGTAGGCGATGTGCCGCCCGTCGGGGGACGGACGCGGGTCGACCACCGGCCCCGGAACACGCAGTTCACGTGCCGGGCCGGCCCGCAGTCCGACCGCGAAAAGCCGCCCTGACAAGGCAAAAGAGGCCAACTCCACGGCCGCGTCGGTGGCGTGGCCGACGATGCCCGCACCGCCCTCCCGGCTGCGTTCGCGGCGCGCCCGCTCCTCGGGCGGGAGCTCCTCCGCTGCCCCCCGCAGCAGTGCGCGCGGGTCGGCCGCGACCCGTTCGGTGCCCTCCGCCAGGTCCAGGACCCACAGGGAGTTGGTCCGGTCCGTGCCCGAGCCGGAGCGCAGGAACACGACGCGCGAGCCGTCGGGCGCCACGGTGAACGCGCGCGGCGCGCCGCGCGTGAAGCGCTGGGTGCGGGCGTACCGGCGGGGGAAGGAGTCGGCCTGGGTCGTCATACCCCGACCATATTGGCCATGCGCCCCCTTGTGCGGCTGTGCGCCGAGCGATGCGCGAGTACGGATAGTTATGATCACTACCGCTGAGTGGGTATGAACCTGCCGGCGCACGCGTGCATGGATCGGCCCCGCCGATCCAGAACCGAGAAACAATCCCCATAAGTCCGAACCCCCCCCGTCCCTGGGATCCCTTGGAGGTGAGCCGCCGTGGCACTCTCGATTTCGGCGGTGGTGCTGCTGGCGATCATCGTCTTCTTGCTGATCAAGAAGTCGGGGCTGAAGGGCGGTCATGCGGTCATCTGCATGCTGCTCGGCTTCTACCTGGCCTCTTCGACCGTCGCTCCCACGATCAGCGACCTGACGACCAACGTCGCCAGCATGATCGGCAGCATCAAGTTCTGACGGCTCCTCTCACGGAACCCCCGCGGGGCGGGACCTCGTAGGGTGGTCCCATGACGGAACTGCCCGCCCGGCGTCTGCTGCTGGTGCACGCGCACCCGGACGACGAGTCGATCAACAACGGCGCGACCATGGCCCGGTACGCGGCCGAGGGTGTCCAGGTGACCCTGGTCACCTGCACCCTCGGCGAGCGCGGCGAGGTCATCCCGCCGTCGCTGCGGCACCTGACGGGAGCCGCGCTGGGCGCGCACCGGCGCGGCGAACTGACGGCGGCCCTGAGCGAGCTCGGCGTCGAGGACGTGCGGCTGCTCGGCGGGGCGGGCCGCTACGGCGACTCCGGGATGATGGGCACCCCCGACAACGACGATCCCGCCTGCTTCTGGCGGGCCGACGTGGACGAGGCCGCCGGACTCCTCGCCGAGGTGGTCCTGGAGGTCCGCCCGCAGGTCCTCGTCACCTACGACGACAACGGCGGCTACGGCCACCCGGACCACATCCAGGCCCACCGCGTCGCCATGCGCGCCGTCGGTCTCGCGGCCGAACGGGGACACCGGATCGACAAGGTCTACTGGAACCGCATCCCGCGCTCCGTCGCCGAGTCCGCCTTCGCCCGCCTCCGGGGCGAGCTGGCCGGCCTCCCCTTTGGCGCGAGCGGCTCCGTGGCCGACCTGCCGGGCGTGGTCGAGGACGAGCGGATCACCACCGCCGTCGACGGCGGTGCGCACGCCCGCGCCAAGGCCGCCGCGATGCGCGCCCACGCCACCCAGATCGCCGTGGCCGAGCCGTACTTCGCCCTCTCCAACGACCTCGCCCAGCCGCTGTTCACCACCGAGTACTACGAGCTGGTGCGCGGCGAGGCGCAGCCCGGGGAGAGCGACCTGTTCGCCGGCGTCGGCACCGGGGAGGGCGCGTGAGCGGCGCCGGACGCGGCTCGGCGCTCGCCCGGCCGCTGCAACGCCCCCCGGCCGGGCGGATCGCCGCCCACGCCGTGCTGTTCGTGCTCGGCGCGGCCGCCGCGCTCGCCGGGGCGCTGGTGCAGGCCGCCTGGTTCCCGGGCGGGCTGCTGCTCGCCCTCGCGGGCGCGGCCGGGCTGTTCCTCGGCGGGGCGTACGCGCTCGGCGGCCGGGGCGGGGCGGCGGCCCCGGTGGCCGGCTGGATCGTCGCCGTCGTCCTGCTGACCGCCAGCCGGCCCGAGGGGGACTTCCTGTTCGGCGCGGGCTGGGGGTCCTACCTCTTCCTGCTCGGCGGCATGGCCGTGGCTGTGATCTGCGCCACGCTCGGGCCCGGACGGCAACCCGGCGGCGGCTCCGCCCGACTTGGCAAGTGACGTACCACTTCGCCGTGCGGTACGCGGGGGAGTCCCGTGCGGGTTTCCCCGGCGGTCGTGGGATACGCGCCAGAAGTGGCCAGTATGGTGGTGCGCGCCGCCGAGCTGCCCGCCGAGGTCGTAACGGGCGGCGGAGCCAACCGGGAGAACCTGCCTTGAGTCGTGAAACTGACACTCCGTCCTCCGGGCCCGACGGGCGCGGCGGAGCCGCCTACCCCTCGGGGACGCCGCCGTACGGGACCCCCGTGGCTCCCGGCGCCGGTGCGGACGCGGGCCGTCCGTCCGGCCGGCCCGAGGAACGCAAGACCGAGACCACGCTGACGACCCGGATCCGGATCAACATCCCCGGATCGCGGCCCATCCCGCCGGTCGTCGTGCGCAAACCCGTCGCGACCGGCGAGGGCGCCGCGGACGACGCGGGCGCCGGGGCGCCGCCCGCCCCCGCCGCGGGGACCCCCGCCGGCACCGGCTCCGCCGAACCGTCCGCCGAGTCCGTCCCGCAGGCCGAGGAGAAGGCCAGCGACTGGTTCGCACCCCGCAGGTCCGGCCCGGCCAAGAGCGGTCAGGCGGGCGGCGGCACGAACGGGGCAGGGATGTCCGCGGGTTCCGCCGGCACCGGGGCGGTCGCCGCCCGGCCGGCTGCTCCGGGCGCGTCCGGCAACCGCCCCGGCGGCGTGGTCGGCTCCATGGGCGCGCCGGGCTCCCGCCCCGGCTCCACGAACGGCTCCGGCCTGTCCGGGGCCACCGGCGGCCCGGTGGCCCCGGGGCACGGCGGCGGCACCGGCTCCTTCGACGTGACCGAGGCGCTGGCCGCGGGCCCGCTGGGCGGCGGCTCCCGTCCCGGCGCGGCCGGCGGCGGCGAACCGGGCCGCGACGGCCTGCCGTACTTCTCCGACGGCGGCGGCCAGGACGACTTCGGCGGCGGCGCGGGCGCGGGCGCCGGTGCCGGCGGCCCCGGCGGCTTCAGCGGTCCGGGCTCCCCCGGCGGCCGCGGTCCGCAGGGTCCCACGGGCCCGACCGGCGGTCCGGTCACCGGCGACGGCCCCCTCGCCCCGCCGGCCGCCCGGACGGGCGGGCAGGGCGGCCCCGGCCCGGAACGCGGCGAGCCCTTCGGTGACCTCACCGGCCCCACTGGCCCCGCCGGCCCCGGTGGTTACGGCGGCCCGGCCGACCAGGTGGGCCCCGGCGGTGCGCTCACCGTGCCCGGCGGCGGACTCAGCGACGACACCGCGGTCCTCACCCCGCAGAAGCAGGCCCCCGAACCGGGCACGCCCGGCTACCGCTCCCCGGACAACGTCTCCGGACACACCGTCACCAGCGGCATCCCGGTCGTCCCCGCCGGCGGTACCCCCTTCGGCTCCGCCGGCCCGGCCGGGCCGGCCGCCCCGCCCAAGGGCGCGGCCAAGCCGAAGAAGAAGGGCCGCAGCAAGCTGGTGCTGCTGTGCGTCGGCGTGGTGGTCGTCGCGGGCGGTGCCTACGGCGCCGGCCTGCTGATGAACCGCACCGACGTGCCCAAGGGCACCACCGTGCTGGGCCTGGACATCGGCGGCAGCACCCGCGACGACGCCGTCGAGAAGCTCGACGACGCCTTCGGCAGCCGGGTCGACAAGCCGCTGAAGCTGTCCGTGGGCGGCCGGACGGTCTCCCTCGCCCCCGACAACGCGGGTCTGCAGTTCGACTTCCAGGCGACCGTGGCCGAGGCCGCGAAGAGCGACTACAACCCGGTCTCCGTCATCGGTTCCCTCTTCGGACGCAAGCGGGCGGTCGAGCCGGTCATGCCGGTGGACGAGGAGAAGCTCCAGGCCGCCCTCCAGCAGGCGGGCGGCGGCTCCGGTGCGGTCACCGAGGGCGGCATCACGTTCGAGCCCGGCAGGGCCGTCGCCGTCCACGGCAGGACGGGCAGGGGCGTCGACGTGGCCCGCTCGGCCCGGACGGTGGCACGGGCCTACCGCATGCTGGTGGAGACGGACACGGCGGTCCCGGTCACCGTGCCGACGACCACCAGGCGGCCGACGGTGTCCGACGCCGAGGT
Organism: Streptomyces sp. TG1A-8; assembly: GCF_030499535.1. Classification (NCBI taxonomy): domain Bacteria; kingdom Bacillati; phylum Actinomycetota; class Actinomycetes; order Kitasatosporales; family Streptomycetaceae; genus Streptomyces; species Streptomyces sp. TG1A-8. The sequence goes on along the minus strand of NZ_JASTLB010000001.1, from coordinate 2,563,494 downwards.
CGACCGCGAGATGAAGGCGTTCGCCGAGCCGGCGATGTCCGCCAACGTGACGGTGCAGACCGACGCCGCGCACTCGGTCCCGATGAGCCCGCAGAAGTCGCTGTGGAAGTTCCTGAGGGTGGTGCCGGTCGGCGGCAAGCTGGTCGACAGGCCGGACCTGACCGCCCTGAAGGCGCTCTACGGCCAGGCGTTCGACGGCGTGCTCATCACCCGGGCCAACGGCCAGAAGACGGCCGTGACCCCCGAGGACGTCTACGGCGCCCTGCGCCAGGCACTGGTGAGCAGGACCGACCGGGTCGCGGTCATCGAGACGGACCCGAGCTAGGGCCTTCCGTCCGGACCGGGCCGGGCCCGCGGGGCCCGGCAGGATCCGGACGGAAGGCCCGGGTCCCACCGGTCCGGCCGTACGGGGGCGTCCGCCGGGCGCCCCCGCCGGGTCCGTCACCCGGTCCGCATGACATCCGTCACCCGGCACCCGGGACCGCCGACACTGCCCGGCACCCGGCCCCGGGGGCCAGCATGGACGCCATGACAACGACAGCGGCACCGGCCACCGCCACCCCGGTGGCCGGGTTCGACCAGGTGACCAAGACGTACGGGACGGTGCGGGCCGTCGACGGGCTCTCGCTCCGGCTGCACCCGGGGGAGACCGTCGCCCTCCTCGGCCCGAACGGCGCCGGCAAGTCCACCACCCTCGACCTCCTCCTCGGCCTCAAGCAGCCCGACAGCGGCACGGTGAGCGTGTTCGGCACCGGTCCGCGCGAGGCGATCGTCGCCGGGCGGGTCGGGGCCATGCTGCAGAGCGGCGGGCTGATGGACGAGGTCACCGTCGCCGAACTGGTCAAGCTGGCCTGCTCGCTGCACCCCAGGCCGTACCCGGCCGCCGACGTGCTCGCCCGCGCGGGCATCGCGCAGATCGCCGGCCGCAAGGTCAACAAGCTCTCCGGCGGCCAGGCCCAGCGCGTGCGCTTCGCCCTCGCCACCGCCGGCGACAGCGACCTGATCGTCCTGGACGAGCCGACCACCGGCATGGACGTCTCCGCCCGCCAGGCGTTCTGGGCCACCATGCGCGAACAGGCCGACCAGGGCCGCACGGTGCTGTTCGCCACCCACTACCTCGAAGAGGCCGACGCCATCGCCGACCGGGTGCTGGTGCTGCACCGGGGCCGGCTGCTGGCCGACGGCACCGCCGCCGAGATCAAGGCCAGGGCCGGCGCCCGCCGCGTCTCCTTCGACCTGGAGGGCGGGATCGACGAGGCCGCCCTGCGCACCCTGCCCTTCCTCACGTCGGTCGACGTCTCGGGCCACACCGTGCGCATCCAGTCCTCCGACGCCGACGCGACCGTCCACGCCCTGTACGGCCTCGGCGTCTACCCCCGCAACCTCGAAGTCGCCGGGCTCGGACTGGAGCAGGCCTTCGTCGCCATCACGGAGGCCGAGGAGGCCAAGCAGTCATGACCGGCCTGATCAAGCTCGAACTGACCCGCGCCCTGCGCAACCGCAAGTTCCTGTTCTTCTCGGTGCTCTACCCCTCGATCATCTTCCTGCTGGTCGCCGGCCAGGGCGGCGCGGACGCCACCGTCGGCGGCACCGGGCTGGGCCTGCCGACGTACATGATGGTCTCCATGGCCTCCTTCGGCGCCCTGACGGCCGTTCTCATGGGCAACAGCGAGCGGATCGCCAAGGAGCGCGAGAGCGGCTGGGTGCGGCAGCTGCGGCTGACCGCGCTGCCGGGGCGCGGCTACGTCCTCGCCAAGACGGCGAGCGCCGCCGTCGTCAGCCTGCCGTCCATCGTGGTGGTCTTCCTGGTCGCCGCGTCCGTCAAGCACGTACGCCTGGACGCCTGGCAGTGGGCGGCGCTGACCGGTGCCATCTGGGCCGGCAGCCTGGTCTTCGCCGCGCTCGGCGTCGCCATCGGCTACCTCGCCTCCGGGGACGCCGTCCGCCCGATCACCATGATCACCTACTTCGGCCTGTCGATCCTCGGCGGCCTGTGGATGCCGACCAGCACCTTCCCGCACTGGCTCCAGGAGATCGCCAGGTGGCTGCCCACGCACGCGTACGCCGCGCTCGGGCGGGCCATCGAGCAGAGCCGGGCGCCCCACCTCCAGGACGTCGCCGTCCTCGTCGCCTTCTTCGTCCTCTTCGCGGGCGGCGCGGCCTGGCTGTACCGGAAGGACACGCTGAAGGCGTGAGCGCGATGACGCAGGACCGCACGGCAGGGGGCACGCGGCACGTGCCCGTGGGACGGCCGCCGCGCAACCGGCGCGAGCTGCTGGTCAAGACACTCTGGATCGGCGTCTGGCTGGTCTTCCTCAGCTCGCCGGTCGGCGACCTGGCCGGCGGCGGGCACGGCGCCGGCGCCACCGCCGCCGGCTGGGCCGGCCTGACCGCCTTCGTCGCGGCCTACCTGGCGCTGGTCTTCCGCGCCGTCGGCCGGCCGTTCTCCCCGCGCGCCGTGCTCACCCTGGGCGCGGTCCTCGGCGTCCTCGCCCCCGTCCTGGCCTACACCCTGGGCAGTGCCTGGCTGGGCCTGTTCGTCTACCTGTCGGTCGCCTGCGGGGCCACGCTGCCGCTGAGGGCCGCCTGCGGGGCGATCCCGGCGGTCGGCGCCCTGATGCTGCTCGTCGGGCTGCACGTCGGCATCGGCGAGGCCCGGGACCTGTTCCCGCTGGTGCTGCTCATCGGGTTCGCGATGAGCGGCGTCGGCCAGCTGGTCCGCACGACCGTCGAGCTGCGCAGGGCCCGGGCCACCGTCGCCCAGCTCGCCGCCAACGAGGAACGGCTGCGCCTGGCCCGCGACCTGCACGACCTGCTCGGCCACTCGCTGTCCCTGATCACCCTCAAGAGCGAGCTGGCCGGCCGGATGCTGCCGGACCACCCCGGCAAGGCGGCCCAGCAGGTCGCCGACATCGAACGGGTCAGCCGCCAGGCCCTGGTCGACGTGCGCGAGGCCGTCACCGGCTACCGCCGCCCCCGCCTGGCCACCGAACTCGCCGGCGTCCAGGTCGCCCTGACCGCCGCCGGCGTCACCGCCCTGGTGCCCGCCGAACCGGAGCTCGGCGCCGTCCCGGAGGAGGCCGAGTCCGCCCTCGCCTGGGCGCTGCGCGAGGCGGTCACCAACGTGGTCCGGCACAGCGGCGCCGACCGGTGCGCCGTGCGGCTGCTGCACCGCCAGACCCTGGACGGCCCGGTCCTCGAACTGGCCGTCGAGGACAACGGGTCCGGCGGCCCGGGCAACGGCCCGGGCAACGGCCTGACCGGTCTGGCCGAACGGCTGGAGCAGGCCGGCGGCACCCTGGAGGCGGGCCGGGCCCGGCACGGGTTCCGGCTGGTCGCCCGCGTCCCCGCGTCCCCCGCGGCCCCCGCGGCCGACATAGGATCCGGGGCATGACGAGCACGATCAAGGTCCTGCTGGCCGAGGACCAGTCGATGGTCCGCGAGGCGCTGGCCGCGCTGCTCGGCCTGGAGGACGACATCGAGGTCGTCGCCCAGGTCGCGCGCGGGGACGAGGTGCTCGCGGCGGTCGGCGAGCACGGCGTGGACGTGGCGCTGCTCGACATCGAGATGCCCGGCTGCACCGGCATCGAGGCGGCGGCCCGGGTGCACCGGGCGCACCCGGCGGTCAAGCTCGTCGTCCTCACCACCTTCGGCCGCCCCGGCTACCTGCGCAGCGCCATGGAGGCCGGCGCGGACGCCTTCCTCGTCAAGGACGCCCCCGCCGCCCAGCTCGCCGAAGCCGTCCGCAAGGTGCTCGCCGGCCAGCGGGTCATCGACCCCGCCCTGGCCGCGGCGGCCCTGGCCGAGGGTGCCAACCCCCTCACCGACCGCGAACGCGAGGTGCTCCGCGCGGCGGCCGACGGCTCCACCAACGCCGAGCTGGCCCGGGCCCTGCACCTGTCCCAGGGCACGGTCCGCAACTACCTCTCCACCGCCATCCAGAAGCTCGCCGTGCGCAACCGGGCCGAGGCGGTGCGGACCGCCCGGGAGAAGGGCTGGCTGTGAACCCGTCCGGCGTGCCCGGCCCGGGGGCGGAGCGGGACCTCAGTTGAGCATCGCCCGCGCCGTGTTCGCCTGTTGCCGCGCCTGCCGGGCGGCCGCCTCGTCGACGACCTCCACCAGGTGGGCGTAGGCGTCCAGTTCCTCGGCCCCCGCCACGAACTCACCGCGCTGCACCAGCAGCTGGGCCCGCTCGTAACGCAGCCGGGCCGGGTGCGAGGGCAGCAGGAGGGCCAGCTCCACGGCCCACAGGCCGACGTCCGACCGCTCGGGCCGGGCCGCGGCCCACGCCCGCACGTTGTTCAGGATCCGCTGGACCACCTGCAGGGGCTCCGCCGGGACCAGCATCGAGGGCTCCAGCGGCGCCCCGGTCGCCCCCACCACGAGCGTCTCGGCGTCGGTGCCCGTCAGCACCCGCCCGCCGTCGAACGGGTCGGCCAGCACCTGCTCCCCGGCCGGCCCGAACCCCACCACGAAGTGCCCCGGCAGCGCCACCCCGTACACCGGCGCCCCCGCCCGCCGGGCGACCTCCAGCCACACCACCGACAGCAGGATCGGCAGCCCGCGCCGCCGCCGCAGCACCTCGTGCAGCAGCGAGGACTGCAGCCGCTCGTAGTCCCCGGCCGCCCCGGAGAACCCGTAGCGCCCGCCCAGCAGCCGGGACAGCGCCCGCGCCCAGGCGAGCGGCCCGCCCGGCCGGTACGGCAGCTCACCGGCCAGCCGGTCCAGCTCCAGCTGGGCCGCGTCGATCCCGGCCTCGTCGAGCGTGCCGTCCGCCTCGGCGCCGATCAGCAGGCACAGCGCCGACAGGTCGGGCCGCTCGGACCGCGCCTCCTCGGCGAACCGCCGCCGCACCTCGGCGGACCGGGCCGGCGGGGCCGGGTACGGGGGCGGTACGTACGGAGGACGCCGCGCGGGCTCCTGTCCTTCCATGGCGCTCCCTAGGCTCGTCCGGGGCCGGAACGGCCCGGCACCCGGTGCTCGTCGCCGGAGGCTTCCGGCGCCCGGTAGTGGTGGTAGGCGTGGTGCGGCGCGAAACCCAGCGCGGTGTACAGCGCCCGCGCGCCCTCGTTGTCCGCCTCGACCTGCAGCCAGGCCGCCGAGGCGCCCTCGTCCAGGGCGCGCCGGGCCAGCGCGGCCATCACCTCGGTGGCCACCCCCTGGCGCCGCCGCCCGGGAGCGACCCCGACGGCCGCGAACCCGGCCCACCGCCCGTCCACGACGCACCGCCCGACAGCCGCGGGGACCGCGCCGTCCGCGTCCCCGGTCCCGGGCACGGTGGCGAACCACACCGACGGCCCGCTGCCGAGCACCCGCAGGGCCACCTCGCTCACCCCCTCGCGCCGGTACCGCGCGAGCCACGCCCCGTCCACCGTCCGGGACAGCGCCACCCCGGTGCCCCCGGCCCGGTCCGCGACCGGCGCGAGGGCGCCGACCCACAGCTCGGCGCTCACCTCACGGATCCAGCCGCGCCGCTCCAGTTCCGCGCACAGCAGCTCCTGCGTGCCCTCGGCTCCGGTGGCGGCCTGCACGTAGGCGGGCAGGCCGCGCTCGCCGTACCAGCGTCGTACGGCGGCCAGGGCCGCGTCGAGCGCGAGCCCCGGAGCGCCGAGCGGCAGCACGCTGTTGGCGCGCCGCGTGAACCCGGACGCGGCCCGCAGCTCCCACTCGCCCAGCCACTCGCTCTCCACCGGCCGCCACGCGCGCGAGGCGATGCGCGCCAGTTCCGCATGGCTCGCCGCGGGACCCCGGCGACGCGCCGGAGCGGCCGGCACCACCTTGGCCGCGACCAGGGCGGATTCCGCGATCCGGGCACTCCGCCCGTCCCGTCGTGTGATCATGAGCACGCCGTCGTCCCATGATGTGAGAACACCGACCGTGTCGGTGAACTTCTCCCTTGCCGTCCCAGGTTCGCTCAAGCACCGTACGGAGATCCGTTTGCCCACGTCAGCAGTGGTGATACGGACCTCGAGGCGTCCTTGCGCCGAGATTTCCACCGGTCAGTTCACCCCTCCTGTTCGGATCATGCTCCGGAACGGAGATACTAGGGGCGGGCATCGACGACGCCGCGCTCCCGCGCGCCAGGCGGCGGAGCCTGAGGAGGCCCGCCAGCGCCCTATCGAGGAGGAACGACAGCGTGACCTACGTCATCGCGCAGCCTTGTGTCGACGTCAAGGACAAGGCGTGCATCGAGGAGTGCCCGGTCGACTGCATCTACGAGGGCCAGCGGTCCTTGTACATCCACCCGGACGAATGCGTCGACTGTGGTGCCTGTGAGCCGGTCTGCCCGGTCGAGGCGATCTTCTACGAGGACGACGTCCCGGAGGAGTGGAAGGACTACTACAAGGCGAACGTCGAGTTCTTCGACGAGCTGGGTTCCCCCGGCGGCGCCAGCAAGCTGGGGCTGATCGAGCGCGACCACCCCTTCGTCGCCGCGCTGCCGCCGCAGGGCGACTGATCCCGTAGGCGACCCGCACCACCGCGCCGCCTCGGTCCCGTACGGCCCCGATCCGCCCGATCACCGCCGTACGGGACCGAGGCGTTCGCCGTACCGACGAAAGCGAGCGACCCCGTGTCCGCAGTCTCCGACCGTCTTCCCGTCTTTCCCTGGGACAAGCTGGAGCCGTACAAGAAGACGGCCGCGGCCCACCCGGACGGAATCGTCGACCTGTCCGTCGGCACCCCGGTCGACCCGGTCCCCGAGCTGGTCCGGAAGGCCCTGGTCGACGCGGCCGACTCGCCGGGCTACCCGACGGTCTGGGGCACCCCCGCGCTGCGTGACGCGATCACCGGCTGGCTGGAGCGCCGCCTGGGGGCCCGCGGCGTCACCCACCGCCACGTCCTGCCGGTCGTCGGCTCCAAGGAACTGGTGGCCTGGCTGCCGACCCAGCTGGGCCTCGGCCCCGGCGACAAGGTGGCCCATCCCCGGCTGGCCTACCCGACCTACGAGGTGGGCGCCCGTCTCGCCCGCGCCGGCCACGAGGCCTACGACGACCCGCGCGACCTGGACCCGGCCGGCCTGAAGCTGCTCTGGCTGAACTCGCCGTCCAACCCCACCGGCAAGGTGCTCCCGCAGCGGGAGCTGACGGAGATCGTCGCCTGGGCCCGCGAGCACGGCATCCTGGTCTTCTCCGACGAGTGCTACCTGGAACTGGGCTGGGAGACCGACCCCGTCTCGGTGCTGCACCCGGACGTCAACGGCGGCTCCCACGACGGCATCGTGGCCGTGCACTCCCTGTCCAAGCGCTCGAACCTGGCCGGCTACCGCGCCGCCTTCCTGGCCGGCGACCCGGCCGTCCTCGGCCCGCTGCTGGAGATCCGCAAGCACGGCGGCATGATGACCCCGGCCCCGACGCAGGCGGCGGTGGTGGCGGCCCTGGGCGACGACGAGCACGTCCGAGTGCAGCGCGAGCGCTACGCGACCCGCCGCGCCCTCCTGCGCGAGGCACTCCTCGCCCACGGCTTCCGCATCGAGCACAGCGAGGCCAGCCTCTACCTGTGGGCCACCCGCGACGAGTCCTGCTGGAGCACCGTCGCCCACCTGGCCGACCTCGGCATCCTGGTCGCCCCGGGCGACTTCTACGGCGAGGCCGGCGGGAACTTCGTCCGCGTGGCCCTGACGGCGACGGACGAGCGCGTCCGCGCGGCGGTGGCCCGCCTGACGCGGTGACCCTCCCGGGCCGACACGGCCTCCCCGTGCCGGTACGGCCCTCCTGACCCGCGCGCCGCGCGAGCGGGAGGGCCGGCGGGGCCCGGAGGAACCCCCGGGCCCCGCCGGCCGGCCGGATGGGGGCGTCAGCCGCCCAGCGACATCCCCTTGCCCGACAGCGACGAGGCGGGCAGGGACGACATGGGCAGCGACGACACGGGCAGCGACGAGGTGGGCAGGCCGCCCTTCGGCAGGGAGCCGGTCGGCAGGCTCCCCCTCGCGGTGGTGGACGGGGTGCCTCCGAGGCCGCCGCCGGCCGTCCCGGTCGTGGCGTGCTGCGCCGTCGGCGCCGCCTTCCCCAGGGTTCCACCGCCGACCCTGCCCACGGCCGGCACCGCCTGCTCGACCACCTTGCCGCCCGTCGTGCCGGCGGCGGCGGTGACGTCCTCGGCCGCGCCGTCGACGGTGGTGCCGGCGTGCGCCCCGTCCAGGGCGGTCAGGCCGCCCAGGTGCGGGGTGGCCGCCGGCAGGGTCGTGGCCGCGCCGGCAGAGCCGGCCGCACCGACCCCGGCGGCCGCTCCCGCTGCGACGAGCAGCGCGGCACGGGCGATCCGGCGGGTCAGGGGGAGGGACATGATGCTCCATTCGACGGGAGTGAACGCTGGCGTGTCCGACTCGGACGCCGTGACTACCGCTCGAACCCGGCGAAGGTTGCGGACGCCGTGGGTAAAGAATGGATAACGCATCGCATTATCGGGTGTGGATAAAAACGGGCAAAGAACACCTGCTCGAGGCCCTGCAGAATCCTTACAGCCGTTGATTCACCGGGCCTCGGGAGCGCACCGCGGCCGCCACCGCGCACCGTGGGCCTCCCCGCGCCGCACAACCCGGTCGGGTGAGCCCCCGCACTACTGTCCGGTGACGATCCGGACCGTCCCCGCGGATCCCCCCGTCCCCGCGGACCGCCCCGTGCCCGCGGACCGCTCCGCGCCCCCGGCCCCCGCCGTCCCGGCCGTGCGCCACCCGCCGTCTCCCCCGGCGGTCCACACCCGCCCCGCGTACGACACCCGCTGGATGTGCAGCAGCGCGGAGTTGGCCACCGCCCAGTGCGCGAGCTGCCAACCCCGCTCCCGCCCGGTGCGCCCGGTCGCGTCCGGCTCCGCGCCCCGCGGCACCGGCACGGTCACCGTCCGCCCGCGCGCGGTCGCGGTCACGCTCGGGGAGGGCGACGGCGACGGAACGGCCGCACCGCCCACCACCGCGCCCGTCTCCTGCAGCGCGTCCCGTCCGAAGTCCCGTACCAGCGCGGCCCGCACCGCGTCCGGTCCCGTCGCCCCGGCCGTGCGCTCCGGACGTCCGTCACAGGTCAGCGTGGCCGCCGTCCGCCCGGTCAGCGCCGCGGCCAGCAGCGCGGCGTCCGGCTCGTGCTTGGCGTACGCCTCCGGGTAGCCGCTGCGCTGCACCCGCTGCGCCGCCACGGTCAGCGGCAGTCCGGTGTAGCCGGGCACCCTGGCCAGGTGCGCGTAGAAGATGCCCGCCGCGTAGTCCGGGTCCATGATCTGCCGCTCGGTGCCCCAGCCCTGCGAGGGCCGCTGCTGGAACAGGCCCAGCGAATCCCGGTCGCCGTGCGCGATGTTGCGCAGCCCCGACTCCTGCAGCGCGGTGGCGAGCGCGATGGTCACCGCCCGCTCGGGCATGCCGCGCCCGGTGCCGACGGCGGCGATCGTGGCCGCGTTCACCGCCTGCTCGGGCGTGAACTCGTACGACGCCCCGTCACCCGCGCCCGAGACCACCTCGCAACCCCGGGCGCCGCCGCCCCCGGTGACGTACTGCACCACGAGGTAGGCGGCCACGGCGGACAGGACCAGCAGCGCCGCACCGGTACGCACGAGGCGGCCGCGGCGCTTGGGACGGGTGGGGGACGACTCGGGCACGCGTACAAGGTACTTGAGCCGCACGGTGTCCCCGCGCCGGACCCGGGGAGCACCGCGGACCCGCCCCGGCGGGCCTCCCGCGCTAGGGTCGTGGCCATGGCCGACACCTCCCTTGACCTCACGCTGGACGCCGCCGCGCTCACCGCACGGCTCGTCGACCTCCCCTCCGAGAGCGGCACCGAAAAGCCCCTCGCGGACGCCGTCGAGACCGCCCTGCGCACCCTGCCGCACCTCACGGTCGACCGGTACGGCAACAACGTCGTCGCCCGCACGCACCTGGGCCGCGCCCAGCGCGTCGTCCTGGCCGGCCACATCGACACCGTCCCGATCGCCGGCAACGTCCCCTCCCGGCTGGACGCGGACGGCGTGCTGTGGGGCTGCGGCACCTGCGACATGAAGTCCGGCGTGGCGGTGCAGCTGCGCATCGCGGCCACGGTCCCGGCCCCCAACCGCGACCTCACCTTCGTCTTCTACGACAACGAGGAGGTCGCCGCCGACCTCAACGGCCTCAAGCACGTCGCCGAGGCCCGGCCGGAGTGGCTGGCGGGCGACTTCGCGGTCCTGCTGGAGCCGTCCGACGGCCGGGTCGAGGGCGGCTGCCAGGGCACCTTGCGGGTGCTGCTGCGGACCACGGGCGAACGGGCGCACTCGGCCCGCGGCTGGCTGGGCTCCAACGCCGTCCACGCGGCCGCCCCGATCCTGGCCCGCCTGGCCGCCTACGAGCCCCGCCGCCCCGTCATCGACGGGCTGGAGTACCGCGAGGGCCTGAACGCCGTGGGTATCCGCGGGGGGGTGGCGGGCAACGTCATCCCCGACGAGTGCGTGGTGACGGTCAACTTCCGCTACGCCCCCGACCGCACCGAACAGGAGGCGGTCGCCCACGTCCGCGAGGTGTTCGCGGACTGCGGGGTGGCGGAGTTCGTGGTGGACGACCACAGCCCCGGCGCGCTGCCCGGCCTGTCCCACCCGGCGGCGGCGGCCTTCATCGAGGCGGTGGGCGGCACCCCGATGCCCAAGTACGGCTGGACGGACGTGTCGCGCTTCTCCGCGCTCGGCGTCCCGGCCGTCAACTACGGCCCCGGGAACCCGCTCCTGGCCCACAAGCGGGACGAGCGCGTGGAGACGGCGAAGATCCTGGCCGCCGAGGAGCGCCTGCGCAACTGGCTCACCGCGTGACGGCCGCCGCGCCGCGGCCCCGCGGACACGCGCGCGTCCCCCCTCCGTAACCCGCTCGGCTCTACGCTGGGACGGAACTACCGGCAAGCGGAGGGAGCGCACATGGCTACCGGCAACCCCGAGGGGAAGAAGCAGCCGCCGGACGAGCAGCGGCTCGGGCCGGTCCTCCGGCGGCGGGGGCAGGTCACGGCCAGCACGACCGACCAGCGGCTGCTGGACGAACGCGCCCCCTCCGACTGGGTCCACACCGACCCCTGGCGGGTCCTGCGCATCCAGTCGGAGTTTATCGAGGGCTTCGGCACCCTCGCCGAACTCCCGCCCGCCATCAGCGTGTTCGGCTCCGCCCGGACGTCGGCGGACTCACCCGAGTACGAGGCGGGCGTGCGGCTCGGCCGGGGTCTGGTCCAGGCCGGCTGGGCGGTCATCACCGGCGGCGGCCCGGGCGCCATGGAGGCGGCCAACAAGGGCGCGAGCGAGGCGGGGGGCACCTCGGTGGGCCTCGGCATCGAGCTGCCCTTCGAACAGGGCCTCAACCCCTACGTCGACATCGGCCTGAACTTCCGCTACTTCTTCGTCCGCAAGATGATGTTCGTCAAGTACGCGCAGGGGTTCGTGGTCCTGCCCGGCGGACTCGGCACCCTGGACGAGCTGTTCGAGGCCCTCACCCTCGTCCAGACCCAGAAGGTCACCCGCTTCCCGATCGTGCTGTTCGGCACCGAGTACTGGGGCGGCCTGGTGTCCTGGCTGAAGGACACGCTGGTGGCCCAGGGCAAGGCGGCGGAGAAGGACCTGCTGCTGTTCCACGTGACCGACGAGGTCGAGGAGGCGGTGGCCCTGGTGTCGAAGGAGGCGGGCCGCTAGCCCCGCCCCGGGCCCCTCCCCGGGGCGCTAGGCCAGGCCGCGGCGGGCCACCGCGGGGGGACGGTGGCCGGCGATGGAGGCCACCATGTCCAGCACCTGACGGGTCTCGGCGACCTCGTGGACCCGGTACACCTGCGCCCCGAGCCACGCCGAGACCGCCGTGGTCGCCAGCGTCCCGATCAGCCGCCCCTCGACCGGCCGGTCCAGCGTCTCGCCCACGAAGTCCTTGTTGGACAGGGACACCAGCACCGGCCACCCCGTGGCGACCATCTCGTCCAGCCGCCGCGTCGCCTCCAGGCTGTGCCGCGTGTTCTTCCCGAAGTCGTGCCCGGGATCGATCAGCACCGACTCCCGGGGCACCCCGAGCGCCACGGCACGCTCGGCCAGGCCCACGGTCACCTCCAGGATGTCGGCCACGACGTCGTCGTACGTCACCCGGTGCGGCCGGGTCCGCGGCTGCGCGCCCCCCGCGTGCGTGCACACCAGCCCCGCCCCGTACCGCGCGGCGACCTCCGCGAGTTCCGGGTCCACCCCGCCCCACGCGTCGTTCAGCAGGTCCGCGCCCGCCCGGCACACCGCCTCGCCGACCTCGGCCCGCCAGGTGTCCACGCTGATGACCACGTCGGGGAAGCGCCGCCGCACCTCCGCGACGAACCCGACCGTCCGCCGCGCCTCCTCCTCGGCCGTGACCTCCTCGCCCGGCCCGGCCTTCACCCCGCCGATGTCGACGATCGCGGCGCCCTCGGCCACCGCCCGCTCCACCCGCGCAAGCGCCGGCTCGTCGTGGAAGGTGGCCCCCCGGTCGTAGAAGGAGTCGGGGGTCCGGTTCACGATCGCCATGATCACCGGCTCCTGCGGTCCGAACACGCGCCTGCCCAGCCTGAGCATCCCCTGTGACCTCTCCTAGTACGTCCCGCGGTACGGCCGCCTGTGACCCTAACCGCCCCGCCCTCATGGCACGATCGGACCCTGACACATTCAGCTTCCGGCACATCGAGCGTGGGGACCCCAGCGATGGTTATGTTCTTGTTCCTGGTCGTCGCCCTCGCCGTCGTGGTGGCCGCGGTGACCCTCGCCGTGGTCGGCGGCGGCGGGAGCGGCCCGCTGCCGGAGACGGCCGCGGAGCGGCTCCAGGACCCGCTGCCCCCGGACCGCCCGGTGACCGGGGCGGACATCGAGTCCCTGCGCTTCCCGCTCGCCGTGCGCGGTTACCGCATGGCCGACGTCGACGACGCCCTCGGCCGCCTCGCCGCCGAACTCGCCGAGCGCGACGCCCGGATCGCCGACCTGGAGTCCGCGCTGGCCGGCGCCCGGGCCGCCGCCGCGCCCGCCCGCCCGCACCGCACCGGCCAGGAGGACCAGCGGTGAGCGACGGAGCCGCCCTCGCCGGGCCCGACGGCAGGCTGCGCTGCCCCTGGGCGCTGTCCACCGAGGACTACGTGGCGTACCACGACCAGGAGTGGGGCCGCCCGGTCCACGGCGACGACGCCCTGTTCGAGCGGCTCAGCCTGGAGGCGTTCCAGTCGGGCCTGTCCTGGATCACGATCCTGCGCCGCCGCCCCGGCTTCCGCGCGGCCTTCGCCGGCTTCCGGATCGCGGAGGTCGCCGCCTTCACCGACGAGGACCGCGAGCGCCTGCTGGCCGATCCCGGCATCATCCGCAACCGCGCCAAGATCGACGCCACGCTCGCCAACGCGCGCCTGCTCGCCGGCTGGGCGGACGGCGAGCTGGACGGCCTCGTCTGGTCCCACGCCCCCGACCCGGCGTCCCGCCCCGCCCCCAGGACCCTCGCCGACGTCCCCGCGGTCACGCCGCAGTCCACGGCCCTGTCCAAGGCCCTGAGGAAGCGGGGCCTGCGGTTCGTCGGCCCCACGACGGCCTACGCCCTGATGCAGGCGTGCGGGCTGGTCGACGACCACCTGGAGACCTGCGCGGCCAGAAGCGCCCGGTGAGCGCCGCTCACCGGCCCAGGTACTGCGGCCTCTCCTTGTTCACGAACGCCCGCACGGCGATCGCGTGGTCCTCGGAGCGCCCGGCCCGCGTCTGCAGCTCGTCCTCCTTCTCCAGGGTCTCGGCCAGGGAGTGCGTCAGCCCGTGGGCCAGCGACTCCTTCAGCGCCGCGTACGCCACCGTCGGCCCCTCGGCCAGCGCCCGCGCCACCCGCCCGGCCTCGTCGCGCAGCTCGGCCGCGGGCACCACCCGGTTGGCGATGCCCAGCTCCAGCGCCTCCGGGGCGCCGATGCTGCGCGGGAAGAGCAGCAGGTCGGCGGCGCGTCCGGGGCCGACCACCCGGGGCAGCGTCCAGGAGACGCCGGAGTCGGCGGTCAGCGCGACGCCCGCGAAGGAGGTGTTGAAGGCCGCCGTGTCCGCGACCACCCGGTAGTCGGCGGCGAGCGCGAAGCCGAAGCCCGCCCCGGCCGCGACCCCGTTCACCGCCGCGACCACCGGCTTGGGAGCGCCGGCCAGGGCCCTCACGATCGGGTTGTAGTGCTCCCTGACCGTGCTCATCGTCTGCCCGGAGCCCGTCTCGCGGTCGGCGGCGAGCAGTGTGATGTGCTCCTTGAGGTCCTGGCCCACGCAGAACGCCCGGTCACCGGCGGCGGTCAGCAGGATCGCCCGTACGGCCGTGTCCCCGGCCGCGGATTCCGCCGCCTCCCGCAGGGCGGCCTTGGTCTCGACGTTCAGCGCGTTCATCGCCTCGGGGCGGTTGAGCGTGATCGTCGCGAGTCCGTCGCTCACCTCGTAGAGCACGGTGTCGGCCATGGGCGCATCCCCTCCGGTGTCGCGGCTGGTGACGTACCGCTCGGTACGCCGCCGTCTGGAGGACAGCATGGCGGAGATCGCCGTCCCCGGGCCGCACCCGACGTGTGACCTGCGTCAAAGAAATCACGGGAGGAGCCGGTCGCGGCGCCTTCGGGCGGCGGCGAAGTATCGCAGCCACATCGCCGAATTGGGTGGTTTTGCTCGCGCGCGTTGCCCAAGTGATGCGGACCGATGTTGGTCATCGGGTCCTGAGATGCGGGATAATGGCCTGGAAGCAATGTGTTCGATGCCGGTGTCGCGTGTCCGTGCGGACTGCGGTTGCCCTTCAGAAGGGGTCGTAGGCAGACGATGAGCTGGTTTCAGGAAGGGGAACGAGCATGGCGGCCATGAAGCCGCGAACGGGCGATGGCCCGCTCGAGGTGACCAAGGAGGGGCGGGGCATCGTCATGCGCGTTCCGCTCGAAGGCGGCGGTCGACTCGTCGTCGAGCTGACCCCTGACGAGGCCGAGGCGCTTGGCGACGCCCTCAAGAAGGTCGTCGTCTGACGTCCCACCGAAGCTGTCCCTGCGGCTGCCCCGGCATCGTGCGCGGTGCCGGGGCAGCCGTGTCCACGGCCCTCCCGCGCCGCCCCGGTCACCGCTTGACGGCGCACAGCAGCCCGTCGCCGACGGGCAGCAGCGACGTCACCAGCTCCGGGCTCTCGCGCACCGTCCGCAGCAGCTCCCGCAGCCGCAGCACCTCCGTCGGCTGCGGCCCCGAGTCGACCGTGCGGCCGCCCGCGAAGACGCCCTCGAAGACCACCAGGCCGCCGGGCCGCAGCAGACGCAACGATTCAGCGAGGTAGTCCGGGTACTCCAGGCGGTCCCCGTCGCAGAAGACGAGGTCGTACCCGGCGTCCGCCAGCCGGGGCAGCACCTCCAGGGCGCGGCCCGGGATGAAGCGGGCCCGGTTGCTGGCGAAGCCGCAGGCCCGGAAGGCCTGCCGGGCGAACTGCTGGCTCTCCGGCTCCGAGTCGACCGTGGTGAGCACCCCGTCCGGCCGCATGCCGTGCAGCAGGTGGATCCCGGACACGCCGCACCCGGTGCCGATCTCCGCGACCGCCTTCGCGTCCACGGAGGCGGCCAGCACCCGCAGCGCGGCGCCCGCACTGGGCGACACCGAGCGCAGCCCTGCCTCGTGGGCCCGGTCACGGGCCCAGCGCAGCGCCTCGTCCTCGGCGACAAAGGCGTCGACGAACGCCCAGCTCGTCTGCCGGTTGCCGGTAATGGCCCTCTCCTTGCCCATGGTTGCCTGGGCGTGACTGTATCCGCTGGCGCCGGGAACCCGCAGATGGGACCGGGCGTTTATACGGGTGAGCAGGTGGCCGGGGACGCGACGGGGGGTATGAGGTGGGTCAGGACGCCGAGCACATGCTGACGCAGCCGCACGAGGCGCATCAGTGTGCATCAAATTCTCGTAAAACCCCTTATCCGGAGCTAACGGGCGAGGTGGTTATGGTAGGGGCTCCGCTGGACACCACCAGAGCCGACAGGGGAGGTGCGGCCGCATCCGGTGACCGAGCAGGAGTGCTGCGGCGCTTCCTCGGGCCGGCGAGCAGGCCGAGATCCGTGACCGACACCGCTGCTGACCACAGCCACGCCGCCGCCGGCTCCGCCGCGGCCGCCGCCCAGACCGCGACCTTCTCCACCGACGCGGACGGGCAGGCGTGGACTCCGCCCACGTGGGAGGAGATCGTCAGCACGCACAGCGGCCGGGTCTACCGGCTCGCCTACCGCCTCACGGGCAACCAGCACGACGCCGAGGACCTCACCCAGGAGGTCTTCGTCCGCGTCTTCCGCTCGCTGTCCACGTACTCGCCGGGCACCTTCGAGGGCTGGCTGCACCGCATCACCACCAACCTGTTCCTGGACACGGTCCGGCGCAAGCAGCGCATCCGCTTCGACGCCCTCGGCGAGGACGCGGCCGAGCGCCTGCCCAGCCGCGAGCCCACCCCGCAGCAGGCCTTCAACGACGCCCACTTCGACGCGGACGTCCAGCAGGCCCTGGACACCCTCGCGCCGGAGTTCCGCGCCGCCGTCGTCCTGTGCGACATCGAGGGACTGTCCTACGAGGAGATCGCCGCGACCCTCGGCGTGAAGCTCGGCACCGTCCGCTCCCGCATCCACCGCGGCCGTTCCCAGCTGCGCAAGGCACTCGCCCACCGCTCGCCCGAGGCGAGGAGGGCCGAGCGGCGCTCCTTCGTCCCCCGGGTGCCGGCCCTGGGGGGAGGAGGCGCGACCGCGTGAGTGGATCACGGCCGAAACCTGTCGAGGCACACCTCGCAGAGCAGCACCTGGGAGACCGCCTCTCCGCCCTGGTGGACGGAGAACTCGGTCACGAGTCGCGCGAGCGCGTCCTCGCCCACCTGGCCACCTGTGCCCGGTGCAAGGCGGAGGCGGACGCCCAGCGGCGGCTGAAGGACGTGTTCGCGCAGGCGGCCCCGCCCCCGCCCTCCGAGAGCTTCCTGGCCCGCCTCCAGGGCCTTCCCGGGGGCGGTGACGCGGACGGCGGCCCGCCCTCGGCGGAGGACGGACCGCTCGGGCGGGACTCCGGCACCGGCGCCTTCGGTGTGCGGCGCGGCGAGCGCTTCGAGTTCGGTTACGTCCCCGCCGTCTCCGCCGTCCCCGCCCGGCCCCTGGCCTTCGGGGAACGCGGCTTCCCGGTCCACCCCGTGGGCCGCCCGGACGGCGACCGCGCCGCCTCGCGCGGGCTGCGGTTCGCGTTCGCCGCCGCCGGAGCGGTGTCCCTGGCCGCCGTCGCCCTCGGCGGCATGACCGGCGCCGTCCCCGGCGACACGGCCGCGGAGGCCCGTGGCGGCGGCGCCGCGGGCACCGTCGGCCCGGTCCGCCCGGCGGGCACCGGGGGCGCGGGCGCGGCCACCCCCGACACCCAGCGCCGCCGCCCGGTCGCACCGCTCCTCACCCAGGGCGGCCTGCTCGCCCCGACCCCGGTGGCGCCGGTGTCGGCGGCCGCGCCGCTGCTGCCCGGCGTGTCCTCCTCGGCCGGCGTGCGGCCCGAGGACCCGCTGCACGCCCTGACCGCGCCGGTGATGGCCGGCGCGGCAGCGGTCTCCGCGCTGATACGCCCGCTGGACGAGACCGACCTGATCGCCTGGGCCCCGGCCCCCGACCCCGCCGTCGGCCTGCTGTCCGTCCCCGTCCCCACCACCGCTCCCGCCCCGGCCTCCCCACCCGCCCCGGCTTCCGCCTCCCGCCGGATGCCCTGACCGCCCCGGAGCCGGTCCCGGAGCCGTCCCCGCACGGATGGCGGCCCCGGGCCGGCGGGCGCGCGGCGGCGGTGGACGGGGGGTTCCCCCGTGCCGGGTGCTTCGGAGCGGAACTGACGCAAGTCTCACCTCGGGCCGGTACCGGTCGCACCGGTGTGCCGGGTACCGTTGAGCGACCGAGACAGCGCAAGGAGCGTCAGGTGTTCAATGACATAGGACCACTCGAGCTGGTGACGATCATTGTGCTCGCCGTGCTCGTCTTCGGTCCGGACAAGCTCCCGAAGGTCATCCAGGACGTGATGCGCACGATCCGGAAGATCCGAGAGTTCTCGGAGAGCGCGAAACAGGACATCCGCGCCGAGCTGGGCCCCGACTTCAAGGACTTCGACTTCGAGGACCTCAACCCCAAGACCTTCCTGCGCAAGCAGCTGGACAACGAGGACCTGGGGCTGAAGGAGATCCGCAACGGCTTCGACCTGAAGAAGGAGATGGCCGAGGTCACGGACGCCGTCCACGGCCGCGGCGGCGACACCCCGTCCCCCGGCGGACGCGTCGACATGGCCAAGAAGCCCGAGGACCCCGGCGAGGACGACCGCCCGGTCTTCGACGCGGACGCCACCTGACCCGGCGCCCCGCCCGGCCCGACACGCGGGACCGCGCGAGGGCGTGTGACGTGTCTCATGGCGCGCACCTGCCGCACACGGCCTGAACAGGTCCCTCGGACGCCCCACGCGCCGGGCGGTTTCCCTGCTGCTCCCGGCGGTGTGGATATGCTGCCGAGTTGTTGTGCGGACCGGACGAGTACGCCCGAAGGGGGGCGGGCCGCCCGGTCCGACGAGAGCGAGGAGGCGTCCGGTCAGATGGAGACGACGAGTCGGGTGGGCGCACAGGCGCCGGCCGCGGAGGGCCAGCAGTTCCCCTCCGCCCGCCGCGCGATCGACGGATACCTGCGGGCTCCGTTCCCGTGGTACGGCCTCGACGAGGCGTTCACGGGCCCGCGCTGGCTGATGCAGGTCGGCACGGCGGCCGACGGGGCCGTGGAGCACGGTTCGATCGGGCACGGCGACGAGCCCTCGGTGCGCAACGAGTACGTGGCCGCGGCCACGGACGAGGCTCGGGAAAAGTTCGCGGTGGTGGTCACCGTGGCCGCGAACCCGACCCGCAGGAGCGCCGACGGTACGGGGCTGCTGGAGGCCACGTCGGTGTCCTCGGCCGCCTGGCTGGCGGGTGTGGGACTGCTGTCCTTCACCTGGCCCGGGCAGATGGACCACAGCCTGCGGGACGACTGGCTGGACCAGCAGACCGAGACCGCGTGGGCGCTGGCCGACGACCTGGACGGCCCGGAGTGGTCCCGGCTCTCCCTGCCGGTGGACGGGGTGGCCACCCCGTTCCACTACCGGGAGAGCGAGTTCGGGTGGGTGCTGGCCGGTTCCACCGGGGCCGGGGTGCACGTGGGGGCCTACGGGCGCGGGATGAGCGCGTACGGCCTCGGGTTCGCCGTGGTGAAGGACATCTCCGCCTACGCGTGAGGAGGGGGCGCCGCACACCGCGGCGCCCCCTCCCCGCGCGGCCCGGAACCGGCTTCCCGCGCCGCCGCGCGAGGTGTCAGAACTTGTTCTTCGGCGTGATGCCCAGGGACAGGCCCGACAGGCCCCGCTGGCGTCCGCCCAGCTTCCCCGCGATGGCCCGCAGCGCCGAGCCCGCCGGGGAGGCGGGGTCGGTCAGCACCACCGGCCTGCCCTCGTCGCCGCCCTCGCGCAGGCGGACGTCGATGGGAATGCTGCCGAGCACCGGGACCGACGCGCCCGTGGTGCGGGTCAGGCCGTCCGCCACCAGCTGGCCGCCGCCCGTGCCGAAGACGTCGACCATCTCGCCGCAGTGCGGGCAGGGCAGGCCGGACATGTTCTCGACCACACCGACGATCTTCTGGTGCGTCTGGACCGCGATGGAACCGGCGCGCTCGGCGACCTCGGCGGCCGCCTGCTGCGGCGTCGTCACGACCAGGATCTCGGCGTTCGGGATCAGCTGCGCGACCGAGATGGCGATGTCACCGGTGCCGGGCGGCAGGTCCAGGAGCAGGACGTCCAGGTCGCCCCAGTACACGTCGGCCAGGAACTGCTGGAGGGCGCGGTGCAGCATCGGGCCGCGCCACACGACCGGGGCGTTGCCCGGGGTGAACATGCCGATGGAGATGACCTTCACGCCGTTCGCCGACGGCGGCATGATCATGTTCTCGACCTGGGTGGGCCGGCCGTCCGCGCCCAGCATGCGCGGCACGCTGTGGCCGTAGATGTCGGCGTCCACGACACCGACCTTGAGTCCGTCGGCGGCCATGGCGGCGGCCAGGTTCACCGTCACCGACGACTTGCCGACGCCGCCCTTGCCGGAGGCGACCGCGTAGACGCGGGTGAGGTTGCCCGGCTTGGCGAAGGGGACCTCGCGCTCGGCCTGGCCGCCGCGCAGGGCGTGGGCCAGCTCCTTGCGCTGCTCGTCGCTCATCACGTCCAGCGTCACGTCGACCCGGGTGACGCCCTCGACCCGGGAGACGGCCTCCGTGACGCGCTGCGTGATGGTGTCGCGCATCGGGCAGCCGGACACCGTCAGGTAGACGGTGACCGCGACCGCTCCGTCCGCGCCGATCTCCACCGACTTGACCATCCCCAGTTCGGTGATGGGACGGTTGATCTCGGGGTCGTTCACCGTCGCCAGTGCCTCGCGCACCGCGTCTTCCGTAGCCATAAGGACGATGGTACGGCGCGCCGAGGGGCCCGCGGGTAACTCCTCAGCGGTCTTCTGCGTCACGTCCGCCGGGGTGGTCCGCCCGTTCCGCCGGGAACACGACGCGGCCGTCGCGGCGGTGGCGTTCCTCCAGCTCCTTGAGCAGGTCCTGCAGCTCGGACCGGATCCAGTCACGGGTGGCCACCTCGCCCAGCCCCGTCCGCAGCGCGGCCACCTCCCGGGTCAGGTACTCGGTGTCGGCGATGGACCGCTCGTTCTGCTTGCGGTCCTGCTCCAGGTTGACCCGGTCGCGGTCGTCCTGCCTGTTCTGCGCGAGCAGGATCAGCGGGGCCGCGTAGGAGGCCTGCAGGGACAGCATCAGGGTCAGGAAGATGAACGGGTACTGGTCGAAGCGCAGAGCCGCCGGCGCGGCGATGTTCCACAGCACCCACAGCACGATGACGACCGTCATCCAGACGATGAAGCGCCCCGTGCCCAGGAACCGGGCGATCCTCTCCGACAGCCGGCCGAAGGCCTCCGGGTCCCACTCGGGCAGGAACCGGCGGCGCGGCGGGCGCGGCTGGTCCAGCCGGAGCGTGCGCCGGGGTGTGGCCGTGGCACCGGCCGGTCCGCGCTCGCGGCCGCCCTCGCGCTCAGGAACCATGCGACTGCGCCCCCTTGTCCACCGCGGTGCGCTCGCCGGTCTCCTCGTCCAGGTGGAACTCCGTCTCCCGCCAGTCCTCGGGCAGCATGTGGTCCAGCACGTCGTCCACGGTGACCGCCCCGAGCAGCGACCCGGACTCGTCCACCACGGGCGCGGCCACCATGTCGTACGTGGCGAAGAACCCGGCGATGACCGGCAGCGCGGCCCCGGGGGACAGGGGCTGCAGGTCGTCGTCGACGAGCGAGCTGACCAGGGTGTACGGGGGGTCGCGCAGCAGCCGCTGGAAGTGGACCGTGCCCAGGTACTTGCCGGTCGGGGTCTCGTCGGGCGGCCGGCAGACGTAGACCTGGGCGGCGAGCGCGGGGGACAGGTCGGGGTTGCGGACGCGGGCGAGCGCGTCCGCGACGGAGGCGTCCGGCCGCAGCACGATCGGCTCGGTGGTCATCAGACCGCCCGCGGTGTGCTCCTCGTACGCCATCAGGCGCCGCATGTCGGCCGCGTCGGCCGGCTTCATCAGGCTCAGCAGCCGCTCCTTGTCCTCCTCCGGCAGCTCGGAGAGCAGATCGGCCGCGTCGTCCGGGTCCATGGCCTCCAGGACGTCCGCCGCGCGCTCCTCCTTCAGCTTGCCGAGGATCTCGATCTGGTCGTCCTCGGGCAGCTCCTCCAGGACGTCGGCGAGGCGGTCGTCGTCCAGGGCGGCGGCGACCTCGGCGCGCCGCTTGGCGGACAGGTGGTGCAGGACGTTGGCGAGGTCTGCGGCGCGCAGCTGCTCGAAGGTGGCGAGCAGGCTCTCGGCGCCCTGCCCGTGCTCCTCCAGCGAGAAGCCGGTGACGGCCGACCACTCGGCGGTCAGCGTCTCCCCCCTGGCCCGCCGGAAGGCGCCGCCCTTCCTGCCCTTGCGCACGAAGACGCGGTCGACCTCCCAGTCCCGGCGCGCGGGCAGCTGCTGCACGGACACGTCGAGGACGGTGACCTCCTCGCCGGTCTCCACCAGCGTCACCCGCCGGTCGAGCAGCTCCCCGAAGGCCAGCCGCTCGGTGGGCCGCTGCTCGAAGCGGCGCACGTTGAGCACACCGGTGGTGATGACCTGCCCGGACTCGATGCCGGTCACCCGGGTCATGGGCAGGAAGATGCGGCGCCGGGTGGCCAGTTCCACGACCAGCCCGAGCACGCGCGGGGGCCGCCGGCCGACGCGCAGCATGACGACGAGGTCGCGGACGCGGCCCACCTGGTCGCCGGCCGGATCGAACACGGGGACCCCGGCGAGGTGCGAGACGAAGATCCGGGGAACGCCGGCTGCCATGGCTCTGCTTCCTTTGCTCGCTCTGCTCTCTTTGCTTGCCTTGCGTGGGATTTGTTCTCTTCTGCCCGCTCGGGTGCGCTTCAGGCTAGCCCGTACCGACGGGGTACGCCCCGGTGGCCGGTCCGCACGGACTGGCTCCGCCGGCCGGGCCGGGCCCCGGTACGCTGCCGTACGCCGCTCAGGAACCGTCAGAAAGGCAGC
Source organism: Streptomyces sp. TG1A-8 (assembly GCF_030499535.1). NCBI lineage: Bacteria > Bacillati > Actinomycetota > Actinomycetes > Kitasatosporales > Streptomycetaceae > Streptomyces > Streptomyces sp. TG1A-8. The sequence goes on along the minus strand of NZ_JASTLB010000001.1, from coordinate 2,540,961 downwards.
CCCACCGGTGACTGCGATTCTCCAGGGCCGAACCCGCCGTGCTCACCGGGCCACGCTGGTGGGCGCGGCGTGCGCCGTGGCGGGAGCGGCGGTGCTGTCGGGCTGCGGCGGTGAGGACCCGGACGCGGGCACGAACGGGGTGGGCAGGCTGCCCGCCGACAGGATCCAGGCGAGGACGCGGGCGGCGGCGGACGCGGCGCCGATGGTACGGCTGTCCGGGAGCGTGGTCACCAGCGGCCGTACGTACCGGCTGGACATGCGGCTGAAGGACGACGGCGGGATCGGCTCGGTCACCTCCCGGGGGGCGGCCTTCCGGCTGCTGCGGGTCGGCACACAGCTGTACCTGAAGGCCGACGCGGACTTCTGGGCCCAGGCGGACGGCCCCGCCGGCGGGAGCGGGGACGCGGGGGCCGCGGGCAAGCTCGGCGGCAAGTACGTGAAGGTGCCGCAGGGGGATCCCGCGTACAAGAAGTTCAGCGGCTTCACGGACAAGGACGTCCTCCTCGACGGACTGCTCACGCTGCACGGCACGCTGGCGACGGACGGCCACCACGAGCAGGCGGGTACCCGCACGATCCGGATCACCGGCGACAAGGGCGCCGGCGGCGCCCTGGACGTCTCCCTCCAGGGCGACCCCTACCCCCTCCGTCTGGTCCGCGCCGGCGGCGCGGGCACGCTCCGCTTCTCCGACTGGGGCAAGGACTTCCGCCTCGCCCAGCCCGACGGGTCCCAGACGGTGGACTACGGCAAACAGCTTCCGGCGTCCTAGCGGGCCCCTGGCGGGCGGGGCGCACCGCGGTGGGGCGCGGGCGGCCGACGGGACACCTGCCGCCCGGATCCGGCGCCGCGCCCGGCCGCCCGGCGCGTTCCCGCGGCGCCGTGCGCCGTCCGGCCGTTCGCCGGTGGCGCGCCGCCGGGGCCGGCCGCCGTCACTTCTTGCGGCGACGCCTCGTCAGGAGCCGCGGCAGGGCAGCCGGGACCGGCTGCCGGGTGGTCGCCGGGGTCGGGACGGGGCGTGCCGCCAAGTTGTCCTCGGGCAGCGGAGCCGGAGCTCCGGCGGGCACCAGACGGAGCACCCTGCACTCGCGGGACCACCGCTGCGGCATCGCCTCGGCGTCGGGGGCGTTGAGCCGCTTGCCCTTCAGCTCGGCCACCGCCGCCTCCCACCCCGCCGAGCCGGGAGCCAGTTCGGACACGGTCGCCGGCCAGCTCACCAGCCGGCCCCCCTTGTCCTTGCTGCGCACGGTCACCTCGGCCGAACCCCCGTCGGCCAGCCCGGTCAGCGGCTGTTCCCCGGGCCCGTCGCCGACCAGGCACACCGCACCGCCGTGCCACACGTGCCACAGCGCACGCGCCGCCGGGGCCCCGGCACCCCTGACCCAGACGAGGCCGGACTTCTTGGTGGCCTCCTCGATGAGGGCCTGGTCGAACAGCTCCCTTGTCATGCGCCCAGCCTATCCAGCCCCGCTCACAGCCAGCCGTTGCGCTTCAGCGTGCGGTGGATGCCCAGGCACAGGACGACCGTGATGCCCATGATCACCGGGTAGCCGTACTTCCAGTGCAGTTCGGGCATGTGGTCGAAGTTCATGCCGTACACCCCGCACACCATCGTCGGGACGGCGATGATCGCGGCCCACGCGGTGATCTTGCGCATGTCCTCGTTCTGCGCGACGGAGGCCTGCGCGAGGTTGGCCTGGAGAATGGAGTTGAGCAGTTCGTCGAAGCTCATGACCTGCTCCTGGACCCGGGCCAGGTGGTCGGCGACGTCCCGGAAGTACTTCTGGATGTCCGGGTCGACCAGCCGCATGGGCCGCTCGCTCAGCAGCTGCATCGGCCGCAGCAGCGGGGCCACCGCCCGCTTGAACTCCAGCACCTCGCGCTTGAGCTGGTAGATCCGCGCCGAGTCCACACCGCGCGACACCCCGCCCTTGCGGCCGGGGGAGAACACCTCGGTCTCCACCTCGTCGATGTCGTCCTGCACGGCGTCGGCGACCGCGATGTAGCCGTCCACCACGTGGTTGGCGATGGCGTGCAGCACGGCCGAGGGGCCCTTGGCGAGCAGTTCGGGGTCGTCCTGGAGCCGGTGCCGCAGCGCCCGCAGGGAGCCCTGGCCGCCGTGCCGGACGGTGATGAAGAAGTCCCGGCCGGTGAAGCACATGACCTCACCCGTCTCCACGACCTCGCTGTTGGCGGTGAGCCGGTCGTGCTCGACGTAGTGGATGGTCTTGAAGACGGTGAACAGCGAGTCGTCGTACCGCTCCAGCTTCGGCCGCTGGTGCGCCTGCACCGCGTCCTCGACGGCCAGCGGGTGCAGCCCGAACTCCCCGGCGATACCGGCGAATTCCGACTCGGTCGGCTCGTGGAGCCCGATCCACACGAATCCGCCGTCCCGCCGCACCAGCCGCATCGCCTCCTGCGGGGACAGCGGCCTGCCGCTCTCCACGCGGGCGCCGTCGCGGTAGACGGCGCAGTCGACGACGGCCGAGGGGGTGGCCGGGTCGCGCGTGGCGTCGTAGGGCGCGCTCGTCTCCTTGCGCAGCGAGACGCGGGACGACGGGCGGACCACGGCGCGCAGGTCGCGAATCATCGACATGGGCAGGCTCCTTCGCAGACGGGCGGCGAACGTGCGCCGGCGATCGGTTGGAACCACCCGGAATGGGGACGTCCTGCGAAGGTTCCCCCGCCGTCGGGCAGGGAAGGATGTTCGGCACGTCCACAAAGCGGGGAGCACCGCACCGTCGCGGTGACGACTTCGCTGCTGATGCAGGACTGACACAGATCAGGCAAAGCGAGACGAAGTGCTCTTCCGAACGGCGAAGCGAACGTGAGGGTGGCAGCCGGCAGTAACTACATCAGCAACCGGAAGAGCGAGTGGTACTACCAGGTCGACTTCGATCCATGACAGCCCCACCTCCTCCGGTCGGTCCCCCGTAAGGGAGTCTCCTCGGCGCCGGGACCCGATAGCCACGCTTCTGCGTGCTGCCCCGAACCACCGGCTCAGCGTAGCAGTCGCCCGAAGTGTCAAGGCCCCGCTTTGCCCGCTGCTGACGAGTTCTATGCTCACCGCATGGTTGAAGTTCTCCCTCTGGTCGAGGCACGGTTGAACACCGCGCTGGGCGCACCGGACGCGCGGGCCGCGGTCACCTTCCTCGGCACGGACCGCATCGAGGTGCTCCGGTTCCAGGAGGGGGACCTGGTCCGCTACGCCACGCTCGGCATGTCCGCGCACCCCATGACGGATCCCGCGGCCCAGCTCGCCGACCCCGTCAGGGGCCCCCGCGCCGAGCTGGTCCTCTCCGTGCGCGCCGGACTCGCCGACACCGACAAGGTGCTCCGCCCGCTCGCCGTCCTCGCCGCGTCCCCGCAGGTGGAGGGGGTGGTGGTGGCTCCGGGCGCCTCCTTGGACGTGGGGGAGCCGCTGTGGCCCGGCGCTCCCTTCACCTCGGTCCTGGTCGGTGAGCCCGGCGGCCTGGTCGAGGACCTGGAGCTGGACGGCCCGATGGAGGCCGTACGGTTCCTGCCGCTGCTGCCGATGACCCCCAACGAGGCCGCCTGGAAACGGGTGCACGGCGCGCAGGCCCTGCAGGAGCGCTGGCTGGCGAACGGGACGGACCTGCGGGACCCCGCCCGCGCGTCCGTCCCGCTGGGGTGAGCGGACCCACCGGCCTCCCGCCGGCGGGCGTCAGCCGGCGAAGGCCGTGACGCCGTCCTCGGTGGCGTGCTCCGGCGCCCGTTCCTCCGCCTCGTGGGTGAGGGAGCGGCGCCGGACGAGCACGACCAGCGCGCCCAGCACCGCGGTGACCGCGGCGACCGCGAACGGGACGTGGACGTCGGTCCACTCCTCGATCTTCGGCGCGAAGTACGGCGCGGCGGCGGCGGCGAACCAGCGGACGAAGTTGTAGCCGGCGCTCGCCACCGGGCGCGGCGCGTCCGACACGCCGAGGGCCAGTTCGGTGTAGACCGTGTTGTTCACGCCGATGAACGCGCCGGACAGGATCGTGCACACGACGGCCGTGGTGTGGCCGCCGTAGCCGAGCACGAGCACGTCCGCCGCGAGCAGCACGAGCGAGCCACCCAGGACCTTCAGCGAGCCGAAGCGCTCCTGCATGCGCGGTGCCACGATCACCGAGAAGACGGCGAGGAGCAGGCCCCAGGCGAAGAACACCGCGCCCGAGCGGTACGGGGTCATGTCGAGCACGAACGGCGTGAAGGCCAGCACGGTGAAGAACGTGTAGTTGTAGAAGAACGCCGAGGCGGCCGCCGAGGCCAGGCCGCCGTGGCCGAGGGCCTTGAGCGGGTCCAGCAGCGAGGTCCTGCGGGCCGGCTTCGGCTGCTCCTTCAGGAACGCCGTGATGCACAGGAAGCCGATCGCCATCAGCGTGGCGGTGCCGAAGAACGGGTAGCGCCAGCTGATGTTGCCGAGCACGGCGCCGAGCAGCGGCCCGCAGGCCATGCCGAGGCCGAGCGCGGACTCGTAGAGCAGGATCGCCGCCGCACTGCCGCCGGCCGCGGCGCCGACGATGACGGCGAGGGCGGTCGAGGCGAACAGGGCGTTGCCGAGTCCCCAGCCGGCCCGGAAGCCGACGAGCTGGCCGACCGTGTCCGAGGTGCCGGCCAGCCCCGCGAAGACCACCACGAAGGCGAGTCCGAGCAGCAGGGTCCTGCGGCCGCCGATGCGGCTGGAGACGAAGCCGGTCAGCAGCATCGCGACCGCGGTGATCAGGAAGTAGGACGTGAAGAGCAGGGACACCTGACTGGCGGTGGCGTGCAGCCCCTGCGCGATGGACGGCAGGATCGGGTCGACGAGGCCGATGCCCATGAAGGCGACGACCGAGGCGCCGGCCGTGGCCCAGACCGCCTTGGGCTGTCGCAGGATGCCGCCGGCTCCCGCGTCGAAGGGGTCCATGTGCTTCTCCCATCACGGCGAACAAGTAGTTGCTGTATGCACATAGTAAGTTAGCCGGGCTAACTAATGCAAGGTGCATCCAGTCGGTGTCCGGCCGGGCCGGGTGCCCGGTTCCGTCCGGACGGGTGATCGTCCTTGACGCGGGCGGGCCGGGGTAGGAGCGTGGAGCTCTATGAGGGGCGAACCCAGTTGCCCGAAGTGTGGTGGCCGGGTCAGGGCTCCCGGCCTCTTCGCCGACACCTGGCAGTGCGAGGCGCACGGTCCGGTGCATCCGCTGCAGCCCGTGATCCCGCCCAGCGTCGAGGCGCTCGGCGTCGTGGTCCAACGCACCCGGGTCCCGGTCTGGATGCCCTGGCCGCTGCCGGTCGGCTGGCTGTTCACGGGCGTGACCTACGCGGGGGACGAACGCACCGGGGGCCGTGCGACCGCCGTGGCCTGCTCCGGACCCGGCCCGCTCGGCGGACCCGGCGAGCTGATCCTCGTCGCCGAGGAGCTCGGCGTCGGCCTCGGCGCCCGGTACGCGGGCATCGACGGCCCGGACCCGGGTTCGTACATGAACGTGGAGAAGCCGCCCCAGGCGAAGGTCCTGGCCGCCGGCCGCCCGACCCCGCTCTGGCACGTCTTCCGCACCCCCGACGACCGTGCCGTCTTCGCCGGCGAGGCCCTCGGCATGTGGCTGTGGGCGGTGATGTGGCCCGAGCAGTCGGGGCTGCTGATGTACGACGAAGTGGTGCTGACGGACCTGCGCGAGGCGGGGGCCGAGCTGGACCTGGTCCCGTGCGGGGCGCTGTCACCGAGGCTGCTGCGTCCCTGACCCGCGTCCGGCCGGCGCGCGGCTGCCGGCCGGACGCGGCCCGGCACCCGGGCGGGCGGGGGTTGTAGGGGGTGCGGGCCCGCTGCGGGTGTGACGGGGCATGTCGTGCTGCGGTTATCCTTGGGTGTCCCCCTCCGCCCCGGCACCGCTTGGAGTCACCGTGCGCATCGACCTGCACTGTCACTCCACGGCCTCCGACGGCACGGACACCCCGGCCGAGCTGGTGCGCAACGCCGCCGCGGCCGGACTGGACGTCGTCGCGCTGACCGACCACGACAGCACCCGCGGTCACGCCGAGGCGATCGCCGCGCTGCCCGCGGGACTCACGCTGGTCACCGGCGCCGAGCTGTCCTGCCGCATCGACGGCGTCTCCATGCACATGCTGGCCTACCTCTTCGACCCCGGGGAGCCCGCCCTGCTCGCCGAGCGCGAACTGGTCCGGGACGACCGGGTGCCGCGGGCCCGGGCCATGGTCACCAGGCTCAACGCGCTGGGCGTGCCCGTCACCTGGGAGCAGGTCGAGCGGATCGCCGCCGGCGGTTCCGTGGGGCGCCCGCACGTCGCCTCCGCGCTCGTCGAACTGGGCGTGGTGCCCACCGTCGGCGACGCGTTCACCCCGGAATGGCTGGCCGACGGCGGCCGGGCCTTCGTGGCGAAGCACGAGACCGACCCCTTCGAGGCGATCCGGCTGATCAAGGGCGCGGGCGGCGTGGCCGTCTTCGCGCACCCGGCCGCCGCCAAGCGCGGCCGTACGGTCCCGGAGGCGGCGATCGCCGAGATGGCCGCGGCCGGTCTGGACGGCGTCGAGGTCGACCACATGGACCACGACGCCGACGCGCGGGCCCGGCTGCGGGGCCTGGCGAAGGAGCTGGGGCTGCTGGTCACCGGGTCCTCGGACTACCACGGCAGCCGCAAGACCGTGTCGCTGGGCGCGCACACGACGGACCCCGAGGTGTACGGGGAGATCACCCGGCGCGCGACCGGGGCGTTCCCGGTGCCGGGGACCGGCGGAGCCTGAGGCCGAGGCCGGCGCGCCTCACCCGCTCGCGCCCGCACCCCCCGTCACCCCCTCTTCCGCAAGGCCTTGCGCACCGCCATGTTCGACGCCGCCGTCTTCGGCTCCCTGTTCCTGACCCTTTTCGTCATCATGGATCCCCCGGGGATCACCCCCATCTTCCTCGCCCTGACCGCCGGACGGCCGGCCAAGGTGCAGAGGCGGATGGCCTTCCAGGCCGTCTGCGTGGCGGGCGGCGTCATCGCCGTCTTCGGTGTCCTCGGCCACCGGATCCTGGACTACCTGCACGTCTCCGTCCCCGCGCTGATGATCGCGGGCGGGCTGCTGCTCCTGCTGATCGCGCTGGACCTGCTCACCGGCAAGACCGACGAGCCCAAGCAGACCAAGGACGTGAACGTCGCCCTCGTCCCGCTGGGCATGCCGCTGCTGGCGGGCCCGGGCGCCATCGTGTCGGTGATCCTGGCCGTGCAGAGGGCCGACAGCGTGTCCACGCAGGTCTCGGTGTGGTCCGCGATCCTCGCGATCCACGTCGTGCTGTGGCTGGTGATGCGCTACTCGCTGCTGATCATCCGGGTCATCAAGGACGGGGGGGTGGTCCTGGTGACACGGCTCGCGGGCATGATGCTCTCCGCGATCGCCGTGCAGCAGATCATCAACGGGGTCACGCAGGTGATCAGGGGCGCCTGAGCCCCCGGCGCACGGTGCCCGGACGTACGAGGCCCCCGCACGGCGTCGGTCCGTGCGGGGGCTTCGAAGGCGTCTGCGGTGATCCGCGTCTGTGTCTGCTACGAGGCCGGGGTGTCGGCCGGGCGGATCCACAGGCGCTGCCCTATGGCGGCGGCCTGCTGCACGATCCGGTTGACGGAGGCGGCGTCCACGACGGTGCTGTCCACGGTGGTGCCGTCGACCTCGTCGAGTCGCATGATTTCGAAGCGCATGGCTTCTCCCTTCGTCTGGTCATCCTCCTGCGGAGAACTACTTGGGGTGACGTGGTGTCGTACGTATCCAACGGTCCGTACGTTACAAACATTCCCTACGCTAAAAAAATTTTTCGAACAACTAATTACTGACCGGTAAGTGGTAGTCGTGGAACTGATCGGGACCGGTTGTGTTCGCAGCGTGACCACCGGGACAATGGAGGCGATGAACGACGACCTGGCGGCCATGGGCGCCCGCATCGACCGCACGAACGAGCTGCTGCAGCGCATGCTCGCCGAGGTGGCGAAGACGCCCTCCACCCACGCGATCTTCGTCGACGCGGGCTACCTGTACGCGGCCGCCGGCCGGCTGGTCGCCGGCACGGAGGACCGGCGCGCCTTCGACCTCGACGCCGAGGGCCTGATCGAAGCGCTCATCGACAGGGCCCGCACGATCTTCGCGGACAGCCGCCTGCTGCGCGTCTACTGGTACGACGGCGCCCGCCGCCGCATCCACACCGCCGAGCAGCAGACCATCGCCGAACTGCCCGACGTCAAGGTCCGCCTGGGCAACCTCAACGCCAACAACCAGCAAAAGGGCGTCGACTCGCTCATCCGCTCCGACCTGGAGTCCCTAGCCCGCCACCGTGCCATCAGCGACGCGGCCCTCCTCGGCGGCGACGAGGACCTGGTGTCCGCGGTCGAGGCGGCCCAGGGCTACGGCGCCCGCGTCCACCTGTGGGGCATCGAGGCACCCGAGGGGCGCAACCAGGCCGAACCGCTGCTCTGGGAGGTCGACAGCCAGCGCACCCTCGACCTGGAGTTCTTCAAGCCCTACGTCTCGCGCCGCACGGCCGCCGCCTACGAGGCCACCGCCGGGGCCCGGCCCACCCGCGAGGAGGTCCGCTTCGTCGGCGCCCAGATCGCGGCCAAGTGGCTGGCCGCACGGGGCCGCGAGCCCCTGGCCGAACTCCTCCCCGGCCACCCCTACCTGCCCGGCTCCGTCGACCAGGACCTGCTGGTCGAGGCCGAGGGGCTCCTCCAGTACTCCCTGCGCGGCCAGGCCGACCTGCGCCGCGCCCTGCGCGACGGCTTCTGGGAGCACCTGCAGGCGCAGTACTAGGCGGTCCCCTCCGGCTCGGGCGGGCACCCCCCGGGGGTCGCCGTCCGGTCCCGGTTCGCGGACCCGTCCCAGAAGTCCGCGAGGGCGCGGGCCGTGGCGAGCGGGCGGTCGGTGTTGGGCGAGTGCCCGGCCCCTTCGACGACCGTCCGACGCGCGCCCAGCCGTACGGCCATGTCGTCGAGCAGCGCCGGCGGCCAGGTGTCGTCCCGCTCGCCCGACAGGACGTGGAACGGCAGCGGTACGGCGGCCAGTTCCGCGACCCGGTCCGGCTCTACGCACAACTGGCGTCCGGTGGACAGGAGTTGGGCGGGCCTGGTGCCCAGCCAGCGGCGCCGCAGATCCTCCCGGTCGTCCAGGCCGCCGTCGAGGCCGCCCGTGGCCGTCTCCTCGGGCGTCTCCATCGCCTGGATCGCGTCCCACACCTGCGCCATCGTCATCACGGCGAGGGCGTCCCGCAGCAGCTCGACGCGCTGCTGCTGGGAGACCGAGATCTGCGCCGGGCCGGAGGCCATCAGGGTGAACGACGCGAACGCCGAGTGGTCGAGCAGCACGGCCGCACGCGCGATCTGGCCGCCCAGCGAGTGCCCCAGCAGGTGCACCGGCCCGCCGACCGCCTCCGCCTGCGCCAGCACGTCCCGCGCCAGCTCCTCCTGGGCGTAGGCGGATTCGTCGCCGTCGGGTCCGTCCGACTCGAACTGCCCGCGCCCGTCCACCGCGACGGTGCGGTACCCGCGCCCGGCCAGCGGCGCCTGCACCGGGTTGAAGTCCTCCTTGCTCCCGGTGAACCCCGGCACCAGCAGGGCGACCCCCCTGGGTTCGACCCCGTCGGCCACGGGCGCGTCGACGACGGCGAACTCACCGCGCGCGGTCCGCAGCGCGTACGCACGGGCGCCGGGGGGCGGGACGAAGGTGGGGGGCCTGCTCATGCGGAGAGGGTATCGGGGGCGCGGAGTGCGGGACGCCCGGCGGGGTGGGGTGATCCCTCGGGTACCGGCGTGCGGGTGCCGGTCGCTCGGCTCCTCGCGGCCCCGGGGAGGGAGGGGCGGAGTGCCGCGGGCTGTGGGGCCGGCCTGTGTATGTGGGTGGGGGGCGGGGTGTCGGTTCCACGTGCGGACGCACCGGTGGCCCGGTCCCTGGGCAGGGACCGGGCCACCGGGTGAGGACGTGGCGCGCGGGTTCGGCGCGTGCCGGATCAGGCCTCGGGAGCCTCCACGGCCGCCGTCGCCTTCCGCGTCCGGCGCGCCTTGGGCCGGGCCTCGGCCGCCCCGCCGGCGGCTTCGGCGGCCGGCGCCGCGACCTTGCGGGTGCGGCGCCGCGGCTTGACCTCCGGCTCCTCGGTGGCCTGCGCCGGAATCTCCGGAACAGCCGCCTCGGCAACGGCCTTGCGGGTCCGCCGCGCCCGGGGCGCGGCCACCTCGGCACCGTCCTCGACGGTTTCGGCGGTGGCGGCGGTCTTGCGGGTGCGGCGGGGCTTGGTCTCCGGGGCGGTCTCGTCGGTGCCTGCGGCCGTGTCCAGGGCCGTTTCGGTGGTGGGCTCGGCCGTCTTGCGGGTGCGGCGGCGCGGCTTGGCTTCGGTGGCCTCGGCCGTGTCCACGGCGGTTTCGGCGGTGGCGGCGGTCTTGCGGGTGCGGCGGGGCTTGGTCTCCGGGGCGGTCTCGTCGGTGCCTGCGGCCGTGTCCAGGGCCGTTTCGGTGGTGGGCTCGGCCGTCTTGCGGGTGCGGCGGCGCGGCTTGGCTTCGGTGGCCTCGGCCGTGTCCACGGCGGTTTCGGCGGTGGCGGCGGTCTTGCGGGTGCGGCGGGGCTTGGTCTCCGGGGCGGTCTCGTCGGTGCCTGCGGCCGTGTCCACGGCCGTTTCGGTGGTGGGCTCGGCCGTCTTGCGGGTGCGGCGGCGCGGCTTGGCTTCGGTGGCCTCGGCCGTGTCCACCGCGGTTTCGGCGGCGGCGGCGGTCTTGCGGGTGCGGCGGGGCTTGGTCTCCGGGGCGGTCTCGTCGGTGCCTGCGGCCGTGTCCACGGCCGTTTCGGCGGCGGTGGCCGCCGCCTTGCGGGTGCGGCGCGGCCTGGTCCCGGGAGCCCCGGCGACCTCCGGCGTCTCCGGGGCGGCAGCCACCGGTGCCGGCTCGAGTACCGCGGATCCGGTCACCGCGGAGGCGGCCGGCGTCTGCCCGGCCGCCTCCGCCTGCTTCCGGGTGCGGCGGCGCGGGGCGTCCGGCGTGGCCGGGCCCTCCGCCGTGTCCAGCGACTCCACGGCAGCCGCGGCGGCCTCGGGAGTCACGGTTGCCGAGGCGGTCGCCAGCGGCTCCGTGCCCGTTCCGCTGCGCGTGCGGCGACGGCGGCGCGGTATGCGGGCCGGTGCCGTGGCCTCCTCGGTCCCGGCGGTGCCGGTCTCGGCGGCCGGTGCCGTGGGGGCCGTGGCGGGGGAGGCGTCCAGCGGGGCTCCGCCGCGTGTACGGCGGCGGCGCCGCGGCGCACGTGCCGGACGCTCCCGCTCGGCGGTGCCGGACTCGACGCGGGCGCCGGAACCGGCGCGCTCCCCGCGACCGCCCCGGCCACCGCGACCGCGCGCACCGCGGCCGCCGGTCTCGCCGAGGTCCTCCAGTTCCTCCGCGTCCAGCCCGGCGCGGGTCCGCTCCGCGCGCGGCAGCACGCCCTTCGTACCCGCGGGGATGTTGAGGTCGGAGAACAGGTGCGGGGACGTCGAGTACGTCTCCACCGGGTCGTTGAAATTCAGCTCCAGCGCCTTGTTGATCAGCTGCCAGCGCGGGATGTCGTCCCAGTCGACGAACGTGACCGCCGTGCCCTTGGCGCCCGCGCGGCCCGTACGGCCGACGCGGTGCAGGTACGTCTTCTCGTCCTCGGGGGACTGGTAGTTGATGACGTGGGTGACGCCCTCGACGTCGATGCCGCGCGCGGCGACGTCGGTGCACACCAGGACGTCGACCTTGCCGTTGCGGAAGGCCCGCAGGGCCTGCTCGCGCGCACCCTGGCCCAGGTCGCCGTGGACGGCGCCCGAGGCGAACCCGCGCTGCTGGAGCTGATCGGCGATGTCCGCCGCCGTCCGCTTCGTCCGGCAGAAGATCATCGCGAGACCGCGGCCCTCGGACTGCAGAATGCGGGCGATCATCTCCGGCTTGTCCATGGAGTGCGCGCGGTAGACGAACTGCTTGATGTTCGCCACCGTCACGCCCTCGTCGTCCGGCGCGGTGGCGCGGATGTGCGTGGGCTGCGACATGTAGCGGCGGGCCAGGCCGATGACCGCGCCCGGCATGGTGGCCGAGAACAGCATGGTCTGGCGCCGGGCCGGCAGCATGTCCATGATCCTCTCGACGTCGGGCAGGAAGCCCAGGTCGAGCATCTCGTCGGCCTCGTCGAGCACCAGGCACCGGACGTGCTTCAGGTCCAGCTTCTTCTGCCCGGCCAGGTCCAGCAGACGGCCCGGCGTGCCGACGATCACGTCGACGCCCTTCTTCAGGGCCTCGACCTGGGGCTCGTAGGCCCGGCCGCCGTAGATCGCCAGCACGCGCACGTCGCGGGCCTTGCCGGCCGTCAGGAGGTCGTTCGTGACCTGCGTGCACAGCTCGCGCGTGGGCACCACGACGAGCGCCTGCGGGGCGTCGGTGAGGGCCTCGGGGGCGGCGCGTCCCGCCTCGACGTCGGCGGGGACGGTCACGCGCTCCAGGAGCGGGAGGCCGAAGCCCAGCGTCTTGCCGGTGCCGGTCTTGGCCTGGCCGATGACGTCCGTGCCGGAAAGGGCGACGGGGAGCGTCATCTCCTGGATGGGGAAGGGGGTGATGATGCCGACGGCTTCCAGGGCCTCGGCCGTCTCGGGAAGGATCCCGAGGTCTCGAAACGTCGTAGTCAGGGTGCTGCCTCTTCTGTGTGGCGCGGTGCGAGGCGAGCGCGGGGGTCTTTGACGGACCGTGCCGGGGACGTCGGCTGCCGTACGGGCGAGCCACTCGGGCAAGCCGTATGGCACGGGACCTCTGCCGACGCTCTAGCGCTCGTACCGCTGAGGGTGTCCCTCCGTTCGCCGTACGCGCTGAGCCGTGCGGCGGGGGAGGGCTGTCGGGTCGGAGCCGATCGGGCCACCGACCGGGCATCCTCATGCGTGCGGCCCGTCGGGACACGTCGAACACCGTCGACGCACTCAGCAGGGCGCATTACCACCATACCCCGGATTCGCGCACATGTGATGGCCGATTTGGTCACGTAGTCGTCGTCACAGTGCTCGGTCAGAGGCTTTCGAACCGCGGCGAGCGGGCTATTGTGCGCCTCATGACTAGCTCTGACAAGGCTGAGAACGCTTCCGCCGCACCCGCCGGACACACCGGTGTCGCCGCCCGGAACTGGGCGCAGGCCTCCGCCGACCCGCACTACCGTGCCGCGGTCGTCGACCTGCTCGGCGCGCTCGCGTACGGCGAACTGGCGGCGTTCGAGCGGCTCGCGGAGGACGCCAAGCTGGCGCCGACCCTCGCGGACAAGGCCGAGCTGGCGAAGATGGCCTCGGCCGAGTTCCACCACTTCGAGCGGCTGCGCAGCCGGCTGACCGGGATCGGCGAGGAGCCGACCGCGGCGATGGAGCCGTTCGTCGCGGCCCTGGACGGCTTCCACCGGCAGACGGCGCCCTCGGACTGGCTGGAGGGCCTGGTCAAGGCGTACGTCGGCGACTCGATCGCGAGCGACTTCTACCGGGAGGTCGCGGCCCGCCTCGACGCCGACACCCGCGAGCTGGTCCTGTCCGTCCTCGACGACACCGGGCACGCCGGATTCGCGGTGGAGAAGGTGCGGGCCGCCATCGACGCCGACCCGCGCGTGGGCGGGCGGCTGGCACTGTGGGCGCGGCGGCTGATGGGGGAGGCGCTGTCGCAGTCCCAGCGGGTGGTCGCCGACCGGGACGCGCTGTCGACCATGCTGGTGGGCGGTGTCGCGGACGGCTTCGACCTCGCGGAGGTCGGAAAGATGTTCTCCCGCATCACGGAGGCGCACACGAAGCGGATGGCCGCGCTGGGTCTGGCCGCCTAGCGTCCCCGACGGTCCCGGCGCCCCGTGCCTACGCCGTCGCCGATCGGCGGCGCAGGCGGCGCGCCGGGCGCAGGAGCAGGGACAGGGAGGCCGCCGAGACGACCGCGGCGCCCAGCAGGTTCAGCAGGGTGCTGCCGGGGCCCAGGGCGCTGTGGGTGACGAAGTCGCCGAAGAGGGCTCCGGCGACGCCCGTCGAGAAGACCAGGGGGCGGGTCGGCAGCCGGTGGGCGAGGCGGTGCGCCGCGGCCCAGGCGAGCACCAGACCGAGCAAGGCGGATCCGAGCACTTCAAGGATCATGTCGGGGGTCCCTCCCACGGCCGGCCTCTGCTTGACGGTCCTAGCCCGTCATACCCGTGACCTGCGGGTTGCAATCCTCCGCTGTGGGCGGGTTGTGCTCCATCTGTGCACAGCCCCCACCGTCACGGCCTGCACGCCCCCACGGTTTCCACCGTCTGCGCGTCTCCCGCGCGGGAGGGGCCCGGCGGCACAGTGCCGCCGGGCCCCTCCCGCGCGTACCGGTTCGTCGCGGTACGGGTTACAGCGTGCCGAAGCCGACCTTGCGGATGGTCGGCTCGCCGATCTCCACGTACGCCAGGCGCTCCGCCGGGACGAGGATCCTGCGGCCCTTCTCGTCCGCGAGGCTCAGCAGCTGCGACTTGCCGGCCAGCGCCTCGGCCACCACGCGCTCGACCTCCTCGACGCTCTGGCCGCTCTCCAGAACGATCTCGCGGGGCGCGTGCTGCACGCCGATCTTGACCTCCACGGCTATGTCCCTCCGACGGTCAGTGATGTGCGCGATCTTCCGCGCCCTACGCTGCACACATTAGCCCGGTGAGGGGACGGCCGTGCCGCACCCCGGGAACGCCAGAAGCGAACAGCGGGCGGGAACGGTCCGGTCACCGGGCCGATGGGCTCAGTGGTGGTCGGTGCCGTGCAGCGGGAAGCCGGCGATGCCCCGCCACGCCAGCGAGGCCAGCAGCCGCACCGCCTGGTCGCGCGGCACGCTGCGGTCGCTGTGCAGCCACGAGCGCGCGACCACCTGCGCCAGGCCACCGAGGCCGGAGGCGAGCAGCATCGACTCCGCGCGCGACAGGCCCGTGTCCTCGGCGATGACCTCGCAGATCGCCTCGGCGCACTCGTTGGTGACCTTGTCGACGCGCTCGCGCACCGCCGGCTCGTTGGTCAGGTCCGACTCGAAGACCAGCCGGAACGCGCCGCCGTCGTCCTCGACGTACGCGAAGTAGGCGTCCATGGTCGCCCGGACGCGCTGCTTGTTGTCCGTCGTCGACGCCAGCGCGCCGCGCACCGCGTGGATCAGCGACTCGCAGTGCTGGTCCAGCAGGGCGAGGTAGAGGTCGAGCTTGCCGGGGAAGTGCTGGTAGAGCACCGGCTTGCTGACGCCCGCCCGCTCGGCGATGTCGTCCATCGCCGCCGCGTGGTAGCCCTGCGCGACGAAAACCTCCTGGGCGGCGCCCAGCAACTGGTTCCGCCGGGCTCGGCGCGGCAGGCGGGTGCCGCGTGGGCGTGCCGCCTCGGTCTGCTCGATGGCTGTCACGCCGCCTCCCAAAGTCGTCCACGTGCGGTGTCGGCCGCGTGGCCATCGTACTTTTCGGTAACCGTCGTGTGCGCGCCGCGAGCGCAGAATCTCACGGACCGGATGGCGACGAAAGCCGCGAGGCGGGCCTTGTGCCACCGCGGGGAGTCCCGCGCGGCCGGCCCGGCGCCGCGGGGCCGCCCCACGGGGCGTCCGCGGGGCCTCGGGGGCGGCCCCGCGGGCTCAGCGGTAGTCGTCCTCGTCGAGCGAGACCACGCGCGCCTGCTCGGCCAGGTCGGCCTCGTTCGCGCGGTCTGGGTCCACCGAGGTGAGGGGGTCGTCGCGGTCCGGCGCGATGTCGGCCTGCTGTTCGGCGGCGTCCACCTCCGGGGCCTCGACGTCGAACTCCGGAGCGCCCTCGGCCTCCAGCTCTTCGATCGCGTCCGGCTCGATGGGGTCGTACGCCATGATGGGCTCCCTTCCTACGAACGTCCCTGGATGACGCAGGGGCCACACGCGGGTGCCCTCTCCACGAGCCTAGGAGACGCCCCGTCCGGACGCCACGCCGTCGGCACCCGTTCGCCGTGCGGTTCCGCCCCTCCTGTCTCCGCTCCACCGGTGTCCAACCTGTGACGGCGAACACACGAACCCCGACGTGATCGTCTCGTAACATATCCGCATGTCTTCGACCGAGTCGCCGTCCGTACCGGCCGCCAGTGCCAGTGTGCTCCCGAGGGTGGCACCCGTCCGGCTCGGCGAGGGCGAACGGCTGAGGTCGGTGGGACTGCCCGGGGTCACGCTCGCCGTCCGTTCGCGCCCGCCCGCCCGCGCGGGCCTGCCGCCCGCGCTGTACGTCCACGGGCTCGGCGGTTCCTCGCAGAACTGGTCGGCGCTGATGGCGGAGCTGGACGGCGTCGTGGACAGCGAGGCGGTCGACCTGCCCGGCTTCGGCGACTCCCCGCCCCCGGACGACGGCGACTACTCCGTCACCGGGCACGCGCGCGCGGTGATCCGCTACCTGGACGCCGCCGGCCGCGGCCCGGTCCACCTCTTCGGCAACTCGCTCGGCGGCGCCGCCGCCACGCGCGTGGCCGCCGTACGCCCCGATCTCGTGCGGACGCTCACGCTCGTCTCGCCGGCCCTCCCGGAGCTGCGGATCCAGCGCAGCGCCGTGCCGACCGGGCTGCTGGGCGTCCCCGGCGTGGCCGCGCTCTTCACCCGGCTAACCAAGCAGTGGACGGCCGAGCAGCGCGTCCGCGGGGTCATGGCCCTGTGTTACGGCGACCCCGGCCGCGTCTCGCCCGAGGCCTTCCAGTACGCCGTGGAGGAACTGGAACGACGCCTGCGGCTGCCGTACTTCTGGGACGCGATGGCACGCTCCGCGCGCGGGATCGTCAACGCCTACACCCTGGGCGGCCAGCACGGTCTGTGGCGCCAGGCCGAGCGCGTGCTCGCCCCGACCCTGCTGGTCTACGGCCTGCGCGACCAGCTGGTCGGCTTCCGCATGGCCCGCAAGGCCGCCCGCTCCTTCCGCGACTCCCGCCTGCTGTCCCTGCCGGAGGCCGGGCACGTGGCGATGATGGAGTACCCGGAGGTGGTGGCGGGGGCGTTCCGCGACCTCATGGCCGAGGCCGGGGCCGGGGAGCGGAAGGGCGCGGGCGCGACCGCCGGCGCCGGTGCGGACACCCCGGGCGCCGGGGCCGGCACGGCCGCCGGGGGCGGCTCCGCCGCCACGGGCGCGGGGAGCTGAGGGCCCCGGTGGGACGCCACAGCCGACGCGGACCGGCCCCCAAGGACGACTCCGCCGCCACGGCAGCACAGCGGAGGGAACAGGATCCGGGCGCCGAGGACCCCGGCCGGGTCCGACGGCCCGCCCAGCTCCCGGGCCAACGCCGGGCACCGGAGGGCGCACCGCGGCGGGCGCCGGGACAGCAGGAGGAGCCGGGGGAGCGGGAGGGGCGGCAGGGGCCGGACGGCCGGCCGCAGGGGCCGGAGGACCGGTCGCGGGGAGCGCGGGACCGGCAGCAGGCACCGGGAGCCGGTCGGCTCGGAAGCGGCGCCCGGCGCGCCGCGCCGGGGGAGGACCGCTCCTTCGACGGCACGCCCGCGCGGGGCGTGCGCCGCCTCACCGGCGGCACCCCGGCACGCGGTGTGCCCCGGCTGTCCGACGGCGCCTCCGCGCACGGTGTGCCCCAGGCCCCCGGCGGGACGCCCCGGGCGGATGCCCGCGGCGGGCACCCCGAGCAGTGGGAGGCCGGAGGCGGCTGGGGGGAGTTCCCGCGGCGGGCCGCAAGCGGTGGCGAGGGTGCCTCCGGGGCGGGCCGGGGCGAACCCGGGCCCGGTGCCGCTCTCCCGCGGCAGGGGCAGGGGCAGAGGCGGACCGGGCCGGGCGGACCGGGTGACGGCGGGCGCGGGGACTCCGCAACCACCGGGGACCTGCGGGGTCCGGGCCGGTTCGGGCCCCGGCAGGAGGACCTCGACGCCTTCGACGAGGACCTCGACGTCTTCGCGGCCCGCCCGGCGGCGGGCGCGCCCCGCACCACCGGGACCGGTGAGCCGCGGGAGCCGCACGGTGACGGTGCCGGCACGGCCGGCTCCGGAAGCGGTGACGGCACCGCGCCCCGCACCGGCGTCCCCGCCCAGCCGAGGGGCGGCAGGGGACGGACGTTCACGGGGATCGCGGCCGCCGCGGTGACCACCGTGCTCGCGGTCGTCGTCGCGGGCCAGGTCACCCACGGCCGCGAGAGCGGGGACGGGTCGCGGTCCGCCGGCGACGGCCGGGCGTCCGACGCGCGGGGGGCCGGCCGGGCGACCCCGTCCGCCGCGCCGAGCGCGGCCGTGCTGACGTACGAGCAGAAGATGGCCCGCACGTACCCGCTGAGCGCCACGCTGAAGGGTTCGGGGAAGTTCGAGGCCGTCCCCGGTTTCGCCAAGGCGCCCGGCACCGGGCAGAAGTTCCGGTACCGCGTCGACGTCGAACGGGGACTGGGCCTGGACGCCGAGCTGTTCGCACAGGCCGTGCAGAAGACGCTCAACGACGACCGCAGCTGGGCCCACGGCGGCGCCCGCACCTTCGAGCGCGTCTCCTCCGGCGAGCCCGACTTCGTGATCACGCTGGCCAGCCCCGGCACCACCGCCCAGTGGTGCGCCAAGTCCGGCCTGGACACCACCGAGGACAACGTGTCCTGCGACTCGGCGGCCACGGAACGCGTGATGATCAACGCCTACCGGTGGGCCCAGGGCAGCACGACGTACGGGGACGAGATCCACGCCTACCGGCAGATGCTCATCAACCACGAGGTCGGCCACCGGCTCGGACACGGCCATGTGACCTGCGACAAGGACGGCGAACTGGCGCCGGTCATGCAGCAGCAGACGAAGTTCCTCGACCACGACGGAATCCACTGCCTGCCCAACCCCTGGCCCTACCCCGGAAGATGACGGGAGCCGCTCATGTCACATTGACACGAGTCCGGCCTTCGATCATATTTCTCGGCATGTGGTCCAGCCATGCCGTCTCCAGCAGTGCCGCCATCGAGCTGGCACTCATCGGCGTGACCGCGCTCTGCGTGGCCGACGTCCACTGTCGCTGACGCCGCCTTCCCGGCGTACGCGTCGCGACCCTTCCCCCGCCCCCTCGTCCGTGACCGTGTCACGGACCTCCGACGGGCTTCCACGGGCTTTTCGACGACCCGGCGCCGGGCGACGTCCGCGTGCGGGCGTCTCACCCTTCGTCCACCTGCCCCACCATCCGGGAGACCCGCGATCGTTCGCGGATCAGGTCCCGCTCAGTACCCGAGAGGTCGTCATTCCGATGCGTCAACCGTTCCTCACAGCGCGCCGCGTGGCAGCGGCATCCGTCAGCCTGGTCGTGGCAGCGGGCGCCGCCGCCTGCGGTCCGGAGGACAACGATGCCAAGGGCCCCGGTGGCGGCTCCACGCCCCACCGGGGCGGCACGCTCACGGTGCTGAACGCCAACCCGCAGCAGAACTTCGACCCCGCCCGCCTCTACACCTCCGGCGGCGGCAACATCCCCTCGCTCGTCTTCCGCACCCTGACCACCCGCAACCGCGAGAACGGCGCGGCCGGCGCCGAGGTCGTCCCGGACCTCGCCACCGACACCGGACGCCCCAACAAGGACGCGACCGTGTGGACGTACACCCTGAAGAAGGGCCTCAAGTACGAGGACGGCACGCCCATCACCTCGGCCGACATCAAGTACGGCATCGAGCGCTCCTTCGCCCCCGAACTCTCCGGCGGCGCCCCCTACCTGCGTGACTGGCTGGTCGGCGCGGCCGACTACCAGGGCCCGTACAAGGACAAGAAGGGCCTGTCGGCGATCGGGACGCCCGACGCGCGGACCCTCGTCTTCCACCTGGACAAGCCCGAGGGCGAGTTCCCGTTCCTGGCCACCCAGACGCAGTTCGCCCCGGTGCCGAAGGGCAGGGACACGGGCACCAAGTACGAGGAGCACCCCCTGTCGTCGGGCCCCTACCGGGTCGTCAGGAACGAGAACGACGGCGAACGCCTCGTCCTGAAGCGCAACACGTACTGGTCCACGGCCGTGGACACCGAGCGCAGGGCCTACCCGGACACCATCGACGTGCGCTCCGGGCTCGACTCCTCCGTGATCAACCAGCGGCTGTCCGCGTCCCGGGGCGCGGACGCCGCCGCGGTCACCACGGACACCAACCTCGGCCCGGCCGAACTCGCCCAGGTCACCAGGGACAAGGACCTGGCCGCACGCGTGGGCACCGGTCACTTCGGCTACACGGACTACATCGCCTTCAACCCGAAGGTGAAGCCGTTCGACGACCCCAGGGTGCGGCAGGCCATCGCGTACGCCGTCGACCGTTCCTCCGTCGTCAACGCGGCCGGCGGTTCGGCGCTGGCCGAGCCCGCCACCACCTTCCTGCCCGACCAGAAGTCCTTCGGCTACACGCCCTACGACCCCTTCCCGGCGGGCCGGACCGGCAACGCGGCCAAGGCCCGGGAACTGCTGAGGGAAGCCGGCCACCCGAACGGGCTCACCGTGACCCTCACCCACTCCAACAGCAAGGACTTCGAGACCAGCCCCGAGATAGCGACCGCCCTCCAGGACGCCCTGAAGAAGGCCGGCATCACGGTCAGGCTCCAGGGCCTGGAGGAGAACGACTACGCGGACAGGATCCACGACGTGTCGACCGAGCCCGGCTTCTTCCTCGCCCACTGGGGCGCCGACTGGCCCTCCGGCGGTCCCTTCCTCGCCCCGATCTTCGACGGCCGGCAGATCGTCAAGGACGGAGCGAACTTCAACACGGGCCAGCTCGACGACAGGTCGGTCAATGACGAGATCGACGCGATCAACAAGTTGACCGACCTCGACGCGGCCGCCCGGCGCTGGGGTGCGCTGGACAAGAGGATCGGCGAACGGGCCCTCGTCGTCCCGCTGTTCCACCCGGTCTACAAGCGCCTGTACGGCAAGGACGTCAGGAACGTCGTGATCAGCGACTGGACCGGCGTGCTGGACGTCTCCCAGGTCGCGGTGAAGTGACGCCGTGAGCGAGGTGCTTGCCGCCGCCGGGGCCGCCGGGACGGACGTGTCCGTCCCGGCGGCCCCGGGGGCCCGTCGGTTCCGGCGGCGGCTGCGGGAGCAGCGCGCCGCCCTGGTCGCCGCGGCCGTCGTCGCGCTGCTCGTCCTGGTCGCGCTCGCCGCGCCGCTGCTCACCGCGCTGGAGGGCCAGGACCCCACCACCTACCACCCCTCCCTGGTCGACTCCGCACGCGGGGGCGTACCCATCGGCCCGCTCGGCGGCGTGAGCGGCGACCACTGGCTGGGCGTCGAACCGCAGACCGGACGCGACCTGTTCGCACGGCTGGTGTACGGCGCCCGGGTGTCGCTGGGGGTCGCGCTGGCCGCGACGCTGATACAGGTCGCCATCGGAGTCGCGATCGGCGTGGCCTCCGCGCTCGGCAACCGGTGGGTCGACCAACTGCTGAGCCGGATCACGGACGTGATCGTCGCCATACCGCTGATGATCATGTCGTTGGCGCTGCTGGCGATCGTGCCGTCGAGCTTCCCCCGGCCCGTCCTGGTCACCCTGGTCATCGGCCTGGTCGCCTGGGGAAACACCGCGAAGATCGTGCGCGCCCAGACCCTCACCCTGAAGGGGCTCGACCACGTCCTTGCCGCCCGGCTGAGCGGCTGGAGCACATGGCGCATCGCCCGCCGGGAACTGCTGCCGGGCCTGGCCGCGCCCGTCATCACCTACGGCGCGCTGCTCGTCCCCCTCAACATCTCGGTCGAGGCCGCCCTGTCCTTCCTCGGCGTGGGCGTGCAGCCGCCGACCCCGTCCTGGGGGCAGATGCTGACCGCCGCCGACGTCTGGTACCAGGCGGCCCCGCAGTACCTCCTGCTGCCCGCGGGCGCCCTGTTCGTCACGGTCCTCGCCCTCACCGTCCTCGGCGACGGCGTGCGCACCGCCCTCGACCCGCGCGCTGCCTCCCGGATGCGCGTCGGCACCGGCCGCGGGGGCCCCGGTCCCGGCGCCACGGACGATGCCGGACCCGGCGAGAAGGGAGCGGCCGCATGAGCGGCTTCGGCGGATTCCTGCTGCGCCGTGCCGCCGGGGCGGCGGTCACCCTGCTCGCCCTCTCGGTGGTCGTCTACGTCGTCTTCTACGCCACCCCCGGCAACGTCGCCCAGATCACCTGCGGCCCGCGCTGCTCACCGCAACAGGTGCACCAGGTCGCCGCGCAGCTGCAGCTCGGCGACCCGCTGTACCTGCGCTACTGGCACTTCCTGCAGGGACTGTTCGCCGGCCGGGACTACTCGACGGGCACCTCGGCGGAGCACTGCGCGGCACCCTGCCTGGGACTGTCGTACCAGAGCGGCCAGCAGGTCATGGCCATCATCCTGGCCAAGCTGCCGGTCAGCCTGTCGCTCGTCCTCGGCGCGATGGTGCTGTGGCTCCTCCTCGGCGTCGGCACCGGCGTGCTGTCCGCCTGGCGGCGCGGCCGGTTCTCCGAACGCCTGCTGACCGCCGTCACCCTCGCCGGCACGGCCACGCCCGTCTTCGTCATCGGCCTCGTCCTGGTGATCGTCGTCTGCGGAGAGCTGCAGCTGCTGCCCTTCCCGGAGTACGTGGGGTTCGGCGACGATCCCGAGCAGTGGGCGTGGAACCTGCTGCTGCCCTGGTTCTCGCTGGCCCTGATCGAGGCGGCGACGTTCGCCCGCCTCACCCGCGCGGTGATGCTGGAGACGCTCGCCGAGGACCACATCCGCACCTTCCGGGCGTACGGCGTCGCCGAGCGCTCGGTCGTCGGACGGCACGCCCTGCGCGGCGCGCTGGCGCCCGTCATCGCGCTGAACGCCAACACCGTCGGCTCGGCCGTCGGCGGCGCCGTCCTCACCGAGACCCTCTTCGGCCTGCCCGGCATCGGCCAGGAACTGGTCCACGCCGTCAAGGTCGTCGACCTGCCGGTGGTCGTCGGCATGGTCCTGGTCATCGGCTTCTTCGTGGTCATCGCCAACGCCGTCGCGGACGTCCTGTACGCGGTGGCC
This sequence comes from Streptomyces sp. TG1A-8, assembly GCF_030499535.1. Classification (NCBI taxonomy): domain Bacteria; kingdom Bacillati; phylum Actinomycetota; class Actinomycetes; order Kitasatosporales; family Streptomycetaceae; genus Streptomyces; species Streptomyces sp. TG1A-8. The sequence goes on along the minus strand of NZ_JASTLB010000001.1, from coordinate 2,518,089 downwards.
GACCGACGGGTGGTACTCGCATGAGCCTGGTCGAAGTGACGGACCTGACCGTCGGGTTCGGCCCCCTGCAAGCCGTGGACGGACTGTCCTTCCGCCTGGAGGAGGGCGCGGCCCTCGCCCTGGTCGGCGAGTCCGGCTCCGGCAAGTCCACGGTCGCCGGCGCCCTGCTGGGCCTGCACCGGGGCAGCGGAGCACGGATCGGCGGCGAGGTACGGGTCGCCGGCACCGACGTCCAGCGGGCCACGGAGGAGGAACTGCGCCGGCTGCGCGGTGCGAGGGCCGCCATGGTCTTCCAGGACCCGCTGTCCTCCCTCGACCCCTACTACGCGATCGGCGACCAGATCGCCGAGGTCCACCGCGTCCACACGCGCGCGACACGGCGCGCCGCACGCGCGCGCGCCGTCGAGGTGCTGGAGCGGGTGGGGATCCCGGACGCGGTACGGCGGTCCCGGGCGCGCCCGCACGAGTTCAGCGGCGGCATGCGCCAGCGCGCCCTCATCGCGATGGCCCTGGCCTGCCGGCCGGACCTGCTGATCGCCGACGAACCGACCACCGCCCTCGACGTCACCGTCCAGGCCCAGATCCTCGACCTGCTGCGCACGCTGCGCGAGGAGACCGGCATGGGCCTGCTGCTGGTCACCCACGACGTCGGCGTCGCCGCCGAGAGCGCCGACGACGTGCTGGTCATGCGGCACGGCCGGGCCGTCGAACGGGGTCCGGCCGGCACGGTCCTGGCAGCGCCCGCGCACGCCTACACCCGTGAACTGCTCGGGGCCGTCCCGCGCGTGGACGCGCCCCGCACCGCCCCGGCCGTCGCCCCGGGCGAGGTCGTCCTGGAGGCGACCGGCCTGCGGCGCGCGTTCGGACGCGGCAAGGACGTGCTCGTCGCCGTGGACGACGTCTCGCTGGCCGTCCGCCGGGGCGAGGCCCTGGGCGTCGTGGGGGAGAGCGGCAGTGGCAAGACGACCCTCGGCCGCATGCTGGTCGGACTGCTGGAGCCGACCGCCGGCACCGTCCGCTTCGAAGGGCGCCCGCACACCGGCGTGAACCCGGCCGTGCAGATGGTCTTCCAGGACCCCGTCTCCTCCCTCAACCCCCGCCGCAGCGTGGGCGAGTCCATCGCCGACCCGCTCCGCGCGCGCGGGGAGCGCGACGAGCGGCGCATCCGGGGGCGGGTGACGGAACTGCTGGAGCGCGTGGGGCTCGACGCGGCGCACTACGAGCGCTACCCGCACGAGTTCAGCGGCGGACAGCGCCAGCGCGTGGGCATCGCGCGGGCGCTCGCCGCCGACCCGCGCGTCATCGTCTGCGACGAGCCCGTCACCGCGCTCGACGTCACCACCCAGGCCCAGGTGGTCGCGCTCCTCGGCGAGCTGCGGCGCGAACTCGGCCTCGCGCTGGTGTTCGTCGCCCACGACCTCGCCGTCGTCCGCCAGGTCAGCGACCGGGTCGCGGTGATGCGCCGCGGACGGGTCGTGGAGTGCGGGCCCGTCGACGAGGTGTACGGCTCCCCGCGCGACCCGTACACCCGGCAGCTCCTGGCCGCCGTGCCCGCCCTCGATCCGCAGCTGGCGGCCCGGCGGCGGGCCGCCCGGCGGCAGCCGGCCGCGGCGTGACCCTCCTCGCGCGCGGGACCGCCGGGTGAGCCGCTAGCGCGCCGGAACGCGATCCGCACGCGGAAGTCACGACCGTTCACCCCTTTTGGTGGCGCGACGGACAACCGTCCATCGCGCCACCGCCCCGTCCGCATACGTTCGTCCCGCCGCGAGCCGCCGACGACGGCGGTCGCCCAGAGGGAGATCGGGGGTGCACACGTGCGCATCGGACTGTTTGCCGAGGGCGGCCGTCCGTACGTGGACGGTCACGCCGGACCCCGGTGCGGCCGGCTCGCGCGCGGGCTCGGACAGCACGGGCCCGACGTCCGCGCGCACAGCCGCGGCCGGCGGCAGGAGGGCGGCGGGGTCGCGTACGGACGGCGCGCACGCCGGTGCTCCACCGGGTGCCACGCGGGCCTGGCGGAGGCGGCACCCCCCGGGTCCGGGGACCCGGCGGGTGCCGGGCCCGGCACCCGCCGCGCGGAAGCGCCCGGGGACGCCTCCCCGCACCCGGCGGACCGTTTCGGCAACGCCCTGTACGGGCGCGCCGAACCCACCCGCGACGAGGGCGGACTGACCGGTGTCCTCCGCCCCGGCGCCGCCGTACGCGCCCCGGAACACGCTCGCCGGGCCCCCGGCGCGCCGCACACGGCCCGCAGGGCGCGCGTACCCGGCCCGTCCCCTGCCGTCGCCGCGCACCCCGAACGCGCCCTGCGCCCCTTCTCCCTCTCCCCCGCCCGGTACGACGGTCCCGGCGCCGCCACCCACGCCCCGCTCCCCGCCCTCCCCGGCCGGCCACCCAGGTCCACCGCAGGGCCGACGACCCCCTCGCCCGCTCGACCGCCGGGACGGGCGCGGCGCGGACGGCCGGGAGCCCGGACCGAACCCGCCGCCGCCCGTACCGGACAGGCCCGTACCGGACAGGCCCGTACCGGACCCGGGGACACGACCGCACCGAGCCGCGGCGCCCGGCGCACCGCCGGAGGCGACCGCACCACCCCTGTGAAGGAGAAGACCAGATGACCACCTCCCGACACGGAGCGCCCGGCCCGTCCGGACCCTCCGGAACGGCCGGAGCGCACACCCCGGGAGCCGTCCGATGAGAGTCCTGCTGCTCGGAGCCAACGGATACATCGGCCGCTTCGTAGCCGACCGCCTGCTCGCCGACCCGGCCGTCCAGCTCACCGCGCTCGGCCGGGGCGACGACGCCGACGTCCGCTTCGACCTCGCCACCGGCAGCCCCGGGGCCCTGACCCGCTTCCTCGACGCGGTCCACCCCGGAGTCGTCGTCAACTGCGCGGGCGCCACCCGCGGCGGCGCCCGCGAACTCACCCGGCACAACACCGTCGCCGTCGCCACCGTCTGCGAGGCCCTGCGCCGCAGCGGTTGCGGCGCCCGGCTGGTGCAGATCGGCTGCGGCTCCGAGTACGGGCCCAGCCAGCCCGGCTCCTCCACGGCCGAGGACGCCGTCCCCCGCCCCGGCGGCCCGTACGGCGTGAGCAAGCTCGCCGCCACCGAACTGGTCCTCGGCTCCGGCCTGGACGCCGTCGTGCTGCGCGTCTTCTCGCCCGCCGGGCCCGGTACCCCGGCCGGCTCCCCGCTGGGCCGGCTCGCCGAGGCCATGCGCCGCGCCATGCAGTCCGGTGACGGCGAACTGAGGCTCGGCGGCCTCGGTGTCCAGCGCGACTTCATCGACGTCCGCGACGTCGCCCGCGCCGTGCACGCCGCCTCGCTGTCCGCCGCGCAGGGCGTCGTCAACATCGGTTCCGGCCGCGCCGTCCGCCTCCGCGACGCCGCCGCCGTCCTGGCCCGGGTCGCCGGGTACGGCGGCGCCCTCCACGAACTCGACGGCCCCCCCGGCCCCCTGCGCGGCACCATCGGCCACCCCCGCACCGACCCCGACCACGCGGCCCAGGTCGCCTACCCGTACCCGGACGGCTGCGGCAGCTGGCAGCAGGCCGACGTGCGCACCGCCCGCGACCGGCTCGGCTGGCGGCCGCGCATCCACCTCGAGGAATCCCTCGCCGACATCTGGATGGAGGCGGCCTGCCGCATCTGACCGGCATCCAGGCGGGTGCCCCGGCCCGCCTGGAGGGGACGCTGCGCATCGCGCGCCGGCAGGGCGCGGGGACGGTGTGCTCCACCGACCGCCCCGACGGCGGCGGCCGGCCGGACCGGTGGGAGCCGGTGCCCGGCTACTGGGACGACATCGTCTCGCGAGTCGGGACGGGTGTCTCGGAATGAAAAAGGCCGTGGCAGTGTTACGGGGAGAACAACTGTAGTGATTGACCGACCAACGGAGTTCCCGTGTCGCTGCCACCCCTGGTCGAGCCAGCTCCCGAGCTCACCGTAGACGAGGTCCGCAGGTACTCCCGCCACCTGATCATCCCGGATGTGGGGATGGACGGGCAGAAGCGGCTGAAGAACGCCAAGGTGCTCTGCGTGGGCGCCGGCGGCCTGGGCTCGCCGGCGCTGATGTACCTGGCCGCCGCGGGCGTGGGCACCCTCGGCATCGTGGAGTTCGACGAGGTCGACGAGTCGAACCTGCAGCGCCAGATCATCCACAGCCAGGCCGACATCGGCCGTTCCAAGGCCGAGTCGGCGCGCGACAGCGTCAAGGGCATCAACCCGTACGTGAACGTGGTCCTCCACGAGGAGCGGCTGGAAGCCGACAACGTGATGGACATCTTCAGCCAGTACGACCTGATCGTCGACGGCACCGACAACTTCGCGACCCGCTACCTGGTCAACGACGCGTGCGTGCTGCTGAACAAGCCGTACGTGTGGGGTTCGATCTACCGCTTCGACGGCCAGGCCTCCGTCTTCTGGTCCGAGCACGGCCCCTGCTACCGCTGCCTCTACCCGGAGCCCCCGCCCCCCGGCATGGTCCCCTCCTGCGCCGAGGGCGGCGTGCTGGGCGTGCTGTGCGCCTCCATCGGCTCCATCCAGGTCACCGAGGCCATCAAGGTCCTCGCCGGCATCGGTGAGCCGCTGGTCGGCCGGCTGATGATCTACGACGCCCTGGAGATGCAGTACCGCCAGGTCAAGGTCCGCAAGGACCCCGACTGCGCGGTCTGCGGCGAGAACCCGACCGTCACCGAGCTCATCGACTACGAGGCCTTCTGCGGCGTCGTCTCCGAGGAGGCCCAGGAGGCGGCGGCCGGCTCGACCATCACTCCCAAGCAGCTCAAGGAGTGGATCGACGACGGCGAGAGCATCGAGATCATCGACGTCCGCGAGCCGAACGAGTACGAGATCGTCTCCATCCCGGGCGCCCGCCTGATCCCGAAGAACGAGTTCCTCATGGGCACCGCCCTGGAGGGACTCCCGCAGGACAGGAAGATCGTCCTCCACTGCAAGACGGGCGTCCGCAGCGCGGAGGTCCTCGCGGTGCTGAAGTCCGCGGGCTTCTCCGACGCGGTCCACGTCGGCGGCGGCGTCATCGGCTGGGTCAACCAGATCGAACCGCACAAGCCGGTCTACTGACCGGTCCTCCAACCGGCCGGCACGCCGGAACGGGTCCACGGCTCCGACCGGTTCGGGCGCCGTGGGCCCGTTCCGTCGTTGCCCACGGTTGCCCACGGACGCCCGTCGACCCGGACGGCCCCCGGACGGCCCGGACTTCACGCCGGGCCGTCCCCGTGTGACGTGCCCCCGGGCGCAGAGCCGGTGGCGAGTTGCGGTGCCCGAACGGGTCACTACGGTGGAATGGGCCGGATACCGTCTGTCCAGCGAGAGGGTACGGCCATGAACGCGAAGCACTGGAAGCGATCCGCCGTCGTCGGCTCGGCACTCGTCCTCGCCCTCGCGCCGATCGCCCTGCAGCCGGTGGAGGCGGCGGCCGCACCGAGCCAGACCCACGTCAGCGCGGTCGAGAGCCAGCGGGACTACCGGCAGGGGTACCGCACCGGATTCCGGGACGGCTACCAGGACGCCCGGGACGACTGCAAGCAGAACGGACGCGGGAACCAGGGGTACGACCGGACCGACAGCGACTACGCCCGCGGCTACGGCGACGGGTACAGCTCCGGATTCGCCCGGGCGGAACACCGGTACTGCTGAGCGGGGGTTCAGGGACGGACCGTGCCGTCCTTCGGCACCGTCCCCCCGGCAGGCGGGCGCTCACCGTCGCGTCGACGCGGTCGCCGCCGTCGCCGTCCGGACCCGCTGTACAGCGGGAGCACGATCCCGGTGACCGCCGGCGGCTGGGTGGGTTCGGGCCCGGAGGACGTCGGCAGCGGCCGGGCGCCGATCCGTCCCGGCAGGTCCTCGTCCCCGGCGCCGTCGCGGCCGGCCGGTACGGCGCGGCCGGCAGCACGGCGTCGGCGGTCGGGGCGACGGCACGAGGCCGGGAGGGGCCCGCCATGAACCCGTCCCGGGAGCGCGCGCACCGGGGCGCGGACCTTATGGGGTACGCCCCGCGCAGGCCGCGCCGGCGCGGCCGTTACAGGGCGCCCTTGCGGGTGAGGTGGTTGAAGGCCAGCCAGCCCGGCAGCACCGGCAGCCACAGGGTCAGCAGCCGGAACAGCAGGACGGCGGGGGCGGCGACCTCCTTGGGGAGGCCCACGGCGATGAGACCGACCGTCAAGGTCGCCTCGACCGCGCCCACGCCGCCGGGGGTGGGCGCCGCGGAGCCGAGTGCGTTGCCGGCGAGGAAGACCACGGCGACGCTGGCGATGCTCAGGGAGGTCGAGTCGTCGCCGAACGCCCGGATGGACGCGTCCAGGCACATCACGAAGCAGGCGGTCAGCAGGAGCATGCCGCCGATGCCGGTGACGAGCTTCTGCGGCCGCTGGAGCACGTCGAGCATGCGCGGCACGACGCCGGCGAACAGCGACCGCACGCGGGTGACGACGAACTTCCGCAGGAACGGCACCGACGTCACCACCAGCACCAGCACCGCGACCGTCAGCAGGCCGGCGATGACCGTGCGGGACGGCGACAGCGAGGGAGTCTTCTCGGTGCCGGTCAGGTAGCCGAAGGACAGCAGCATCAGCACGTGGCAGCCCAGTCCGAACAACTGGGAGGCACCGACGCTCGCCACCGCGAGCCCCGGGCGCACGCCCTGGCGCTGCAGGAACCGGGTGTTGAGGGCCACACCGCCGACCGCCGCCGGGGCCACGATCTTCACGAAGGAACCCGCGACCTGGGCCGCCACCGTCCGCAGGAACGGCACCCGCTCCGGCACGAACCCCAGCAGCGCCATCGCGGCGGCCACGTAGCTGAGCGCGGAGAACAGCACCGCGGCGATCACCCAGCCCCACTGGGCCCGCGCGAACAGCGTGCCGAACTCGATGTGGGTCAGCTGGGTCAGCAGGAAGTACGCGCCGATCGCACCGGCGATGAAGCTGATCAGCGTGCGCGGCCGCACCCGCTCCAGCCGGGCCGGCTCCACCGGGGCCTGGGGTCTGATCCGCAGCACCTGGTGCCGGATCTGGGTGAGCAGGTCCTCCTCGCGGGCCTCTTCGAGGGCTTCGTCGATGGCCCGCTTCTCGGCCCGCTGCTCGGCGCGCACCGCCTTCTTGTCGGGCTTCCCCGGAGCGGGCCCGGCCGTCCCGGAGGCCTCCTCCAGACGCGCCTGCTTGGCCTGCCTGGACGCCTCCAGCACCGCCTCGCGCTCACGCTCGGCCCGTTCCCGGGCCAGCCGGCGCAGGGTCGCGCGCGTGGAGCGCGTCAGCGCGATGGGCTGCAGCATGGGCAGGCAGTCGGCGACCGTGTCCGGGCCGAGCACGCCGACCGCCGAGGCCACCGCCCGCTCGGCGCCGACCCGCAGGCCCAGCGTGGTGACCAGCTGGGCCACGTCCATGCGCAGCAGCAGGTCGCCGGCCGCGATCTCGCCGCCGCGCAGCTCGGTGAGGATCACCCTGCCGGAACGATCCACCAGGATCGCGTCACCCGCCAGCCTGCGGTGCGCGATGCGCCGCGACTGCAGCGCCTGCACCTGGTTCCAGGTGTTGCGCAGCAGCTCGTCGGTGATCTCCGCGTCCTCCAGCGAGTCCAGTGTGCGCCCGCCGGTGTGCTCGTAGACGAGCATCACGGCGTCCGGGCCCAGCTCGGAGGTGGCGATCAGCTTGGGCGCGTTGGCACCCGCGGCGATCGCCGCGTACGCCAGCAGCGCCTCCTGCTCCAGCGCCTGGCGCAGCGACTGGAGGCTGGAGCGGGTGGCGAAGCCGCGCAGGGTCAGGTTGCGCCAGGCCCGGTAGAAGAAGCCCTGGGCCTGCTGCTCGCGGTCGACGACCGTGACGTCCAGCGCGGGCCCGTCCTCCAGGGTGACGAAGTAGCGCCGTCCGCGGTCGCCGGCCTCCGCCTCGGGGCCCTCCTCGCGGGCGGCGCTGACGGGGCGGAAGCCGACGTGCCGCAGCCCCGCCATCAGCGTCTGCCCGGTCGGGCGGACGTTGGGGGAGCCGACCGTGTAGAGCGTGCCGTAGGCGACGGCCCAGCCGATCAGCACCGTCAGGGTGATCGAGAACGGTGTCGTGTAGCCGGTGACCAGCATGGAGAACGCGTCGAGCAGCAGCACCATCCACAGCACCGCGCGCCAGCGGGGCCGGCGCGACATGCCCACGGCCGTCATGTACGCGATGACGGGCGCGAGATAGCCGTGCACCGGGTCGGTGAGGGCGTGGACGTCCCCCGGGGAGGGCTGGGTGAGCGCCTCCTGGATGGAGTGGGGAGCGGCCCGCGTGACCCACAGGTCGGTGGCGAGGGTCACCCCGTGGGCCAGGACGGCCGCGAGGACGCCGTCGGCGATCCGCAGCCCGTCCCGCTTGATCAGCCGTTCGATCGCGAAGGCGACCGGCACCAGGAGGATCGCGATGCTGGACACCAGCCCCGCGAACTTGATCAGCAGGTCGGGCGCCTGGCCGGTGCCCTTGTGGATGTCCTGTTCGAGGCCCGAGGTGGTGCCGTGGGCGAAGGCGGCGACGGCGAGCAGCACGGCGACGGCGAGCAGGCCCACCAGCAGCCGCATGAGGTCGGAGGGGCGGTGCACGCGCGCGGGGAGCAGCGGTTCGTCGCCCTCGACCTCCTCCGGGCGCGGGTCGCCGTCGCCGGCGCCCGGGCCCCGCCCGGGACGCCGGCCGCCGGGTACGGGCGCCTCCGCGAAGGCGTCGTGGCCGGCCCGTGCGTGCGCGCCGTCCTCGAGCGCGCCCCCGTCCGCGCCGTTCCCGGGATCCTCGCGCGTGTCGTCGCCCCCGCGCGCGCTGCCGCCGTCGTCCCGCCCGGTGCCGGTGCCAGTGCCGACGCCGGTGCCGGCGCCGTCCTCGGGCCCGCCGCCGGTGGCGTCCCGGCCCGCGCGGGCGGCGTCGGGACGCACGGCGGCGTCAGGGGTGCCCTCCGCGCCTTCGGGGTGCACGCCCTGCTGCTTCATGGTCTCTTCTTGGTCTCGTATCACCAGTCACCGCCCGCACGATGGTGGCATGCCCCACCGACGCACGCGGGCATCAGGGTGCGGATGCGCGGGCGGACAGTCTGCCCGAAGCGCCGCCCGGGGGCGAGGGGAGCGCCCGGGCCGGCCGTGCCGGGGCGCCGGCGGCGTGCGGCAGGATGGGGCGGATGAGCGAGCAGAGTCCGGCCGGGGACACCCGCGAGCCCTTCGACGCGCTGCCGGAGTACGCCGAGCGGGTCCTGGAGGTCGCCGAGCGCATCCCGCCCGGGCGGGTCATGACGTACGGGGACGTCGCCGAGTGGCTGGAGGAGGGCGGCCCGCGCCAGGTGGGCCGGGTGATGGCCCTCTACGGCGGCAGCGTCCCCTGGTGGCGCGTGGTGCGGGCCGACGGGGTCCTGCTGCCCGGCCACGAACTGCGCGCGCTCGCCGCCTACCGTGCGGAGGGCACGCCGCTCAGGGAGGCCGGCAGGAGCGCCGAGGGCCACCTGCCGCGGCTCGACATGCGGCGGGCGCGCTGGGACGGGGGTGCGGAGGGTCACACCTGACAGCTTCCGTCACGGATGCCGCAAAGGGGAACCGATGGCCCGTACGGGGGACACGGGGGGACACGGGGGACGTCGGTGGCATGACGTACGTTCGTGGGATGAGGGCCCCCGTGGCGAGCGCCGCGGGGGAAGGAGCGGAACCCCCGTTCCTGTCCGGTGCGGCGGCGTAGCGTCGGCCGCACAGGCCCCCTCGCCCCGCGGCCACCGTCCCCACGCGTGACCGCCCGCCCACCCCGTACGACCACCAGGACCGGCGAACCACGTGAGCTCCTCCTCCTCCACCAGGCGCCCGCCGCACCCCCCGGCGCGGCAGGGAAGCCGTGGTGCGTACCGGCTGGTCCGTACGCCTCCGGCCCGGGTGGACCCGCCTCGCATGGACGCCGCGCAGCGCGCCGTGGCCGGCCACCGGACCGGCCCGCTGCTCGTCCTCGCCGGTCCCGGCACCGGGAAGACCACCACCCTGGTGGAGTCCGTGGCGCGGCGCATCGCCGACGGCGCGGATCCGGAACGGATCCTGGTGCTGACGTTCAGCCGCAAGGCCGCCGTCGACCTGCGCGACCGGATGGCCCTGCGCATCGGAGCGGCCCGCGCGCCCCGGGCGACCACCTTCCACTCGTACTGCTACGCCCTGGTCCGCGCCCACCAGGACAGCGGCCTGTTCGTGCAGCCGCTGCGCCTGCTGTCCGGCCCGGAGCAGGACGTCACCGTCCGGGAACTGCTCGCCGGGCAGCCCGGGCTGGAGCGGCTCGGCCTGCGGCACGTGCGCTGGCCGGACGAACTGCGCGCCTGCCTGACCACGCGCGGTTTCGCCGACGAGGTCCGCGCCGTCCTCGCCCGCAGCCGCGAACTGGGCCTCGGCCCCGGCACCCTGGACGCCTTCGCCCGCCGCATCGGCCGCCCCGACTGGCGGGCCGCCGCCGCCTTCCTCGCCGAGTACCTCGACGTGCTCGACCTGCAGGGCGTCATCGACTACGCGGAACTGGTCCACCGCGCGGTGCTGCTGGCCCGCCGCCCCGGGGCCGCGGACCGGCTCGCCGCCCAGTACGACGCCGTGTACGTCGACGAGTACCAGGACACCGACCCCGCCCAGGTGCGGCTCCTGCACGCCCTGGCGGGCGGCGGCCGCACCCTGGTCGCCTTCGGCGACCCCGACCAGTCGATCTACACGTTCCGCGGCGCCGACGTGAACGGCATCCTGGAGTTCCCGGCCGCCTTCCCGTGCGCGGACGGCCGCCCCGCCCCCGTCGAGGTGCTGCGCACCTCCCGCCGCTCCGGCGCCGCCCTGCTGGCCGCGACCCGCCTGATCACCCGGCGCATGCCGCTGCCCCGGCTGCCCGCCGACAAGGTGCGCGCGCACCGCGAGCCGACGGCCGTGCGCGACGGCGGCCGGGTCGAGGTCTACACCTACCCGACGCCCGGTACGGAGCAGGAGAACGTCGCCGACATCCTGCGCCGGGCGCACCTGGAGGACGGCGTCCCCTGGGGCGACATGGCCGTCCTGGTGCGCGCCGGCTCCCGGTCCATCCCCACCCTCCGCCGCGCCCTGACCGCCGCGGGCGTCCCCCTCGACATCGACGGTGACGACCTGCCCCTGCGTCACGAGCCCGCGGTGGCCCCGCTGCTGACGGCCCTCCGGGTGGTCGCCACGGCGGAGGCGGCGGCCCGGCCCGGCACGGACGCACCGCCCGCCCGGCCGCGTCACGGACGCGGGTCCGCCGGGGCCCCGGCGGACCCAGTGGACCCAGTGGACCCAGTGGCCCCGGCGGCCCCGGCGGCCCCGGCGGCCCCGGCGGACGGGGACGGGACGTCGGCGGACGGGGACGGAGCCTCCCCGCCGCCGGAGGGCCGGGACGGCGCCCCGCCCGCCCCGGCCGGCGAGGACGACGCCTCCGACGTGCCGGGCGGTGCCTGGCTCGACGCCGAGACCGCCCTCACCCTGCTCACCTCGCCCCTCGCCGGTATGGACGCCGCCGACCTGCGCCGCCTCGGGCGCGCCCTGCGCGAGGAGGAGCGGGCGGCCGGCAACCCGCTGCCGCCGCCCTCGGACGAGCTGCTCGCGCAGGCGCTCGCGGAGCCCGAGCGCCTGGTCGCGCACGATCCGGCGTACGCGCGCGGCGCGCAGCGGCTCGGCGCGCTGCTGCGCAAGGCCCGCGAGCGCCTCGCGGGCGGTGGCACGGCCGAGGAGGCCCTGTGGGACCTGTGGGAGGGCACGCCGTGGCCCGCGCGCCTGGAGCGGTCCGCCCGGCGCGGCGGCGCGGCGGGCCGCAACGCCAACCGCGACCTGGACGCGGTGTGCGCGCTGTTCGCCACCGCCGCGCGCGCGGAGGAGCGCACCGGAGGCCGCGGCGCCCTGAACTTCCTGGAGGAGATCGAGGCCGAGGACATCGCCGCCGACACCCTCACCCGCCGCGCGGTGCGCCCCGACGCCGTCCGCCTGATGACCGCGCACCGCGCCAAGGGCCTGGAGTGGCGGCTGGTCGTCGTCGCCGGCGTCCAGGAGGGCCTGTGGCCGGACCTGCGCCGCCGCGGCTCGCTGCTGGAGGCCGACCGGATCGGCCGCGACGGACTCGCCGAACCGCTGACCCCGGGCGCCCTGCTCGCCGAGGAGCGCCGCCTGTTCTACGTGGCCGCCACGCGCGCGCGGGAGCGGCTCGTCGTCACCGCCGTGAAGGCGCCGGCCGACGACGGCGACCAGCCCTCCCGCTTCCTGACCGAGCTGGGCGTCGAGCCCCGGGACGTCACGGGTCGCCCGCGCCGCCCGCTGTCCGTCGCCGCGCTCGTCGCCGAACTGCGCGCCACCACGGTCGACCCGCACGCCTCCGCGGCCCTGCGCGAGGCCGCCGCCCGGCGCCTGGCCCGGCTCGCCGCGCTCGCGGACGAGGAGGGCCGCCCCCTGGTGCCGTCCGCGCATCCCCACCGCTGGTGGGGGATGTTCGAGCCGACCGAGAGCAAGGTGCCGCTGCGTCACCGCGACCAGCCCGTGGTGCTGTCCGGCAGCGCCCTCGACCAACTCGCCCGCACCTGCGCCCTGCAGTGGTTCCTGGGCCGGGAGGTGAAGGCCGACGCGCCCGCCACCACCGCCCAGGGCTTCGGCAACGTCGTCCACGTCCTCGCCGACGAGGTCGCCTCCGGCCGCACCCCCGCCGACCTCGACGTGCTGATGGAACGCCTGGAGTCGGTGTGGAACGCGCTCGCCTTCGACGCACCCTGGAAGTCGGCCCAGGAGAAGGACAACGCGCGCGCGGCACTCGAACGCCTGCTGAACTGGCACGTGCTGGACCGCACCGGACGCACCGCGGTGGCCAGCGAACAGGACTTCGACGTCACGCTGGAGGCGGGTGACTACCAGGTCCGCATCCGCGGCCAGATGGACCGCGTCGAGGCCGACGGCGAGGGCCGGGCCTACGTCGTGGACTTCAAGACCGGCAAGCAGGCGCCCAGCGCCGCCGAGGTGGCCCGCCACCCGCAGCTCGCCGTCTACCAGCTCGCCGTCCGCGAGGGCGCCGTGGACACCGCTTTCGACGGCGTGAGACCCGAACCGGGCGGCGCCGAGCTGGTGCACCTCAGGCAGAGCGCCGCGCAGCGGGACGGCGGCGACGGCCTGCCCAAGGTGCAGACCCAGGAACCGCTCGCGGGGGAGTGGGTCGGCGAACTGCTGGCCACCGCCGCCGGGAAGGTGCTCGACGAGCGGTTCACGCCCACCGCCGGCCAGCACTGCGCGCACTGCGCGTTCCGCGCCTCGTGCAGCGCCCGGCCCGAGGGGCGGCACGTGGTCGAGTGACCGGCGGGCGGCGCGGGTGGGGCACGGCACCACCCGCGCCGACCTGCGCCTCTTCTGCACCGAGGGCCCATCCGTCCCCGGTTGTCGGTGATCACCGCTAGCCTCTGACGAATGCCCGCCCGTATCAGCGACCCCGAGCAGCTCAAGGAGCTCCTCGGCATCCCGTTCACACCGGAGCAGACGGCCTGCATCGTCGCGCCGCCGGCCCCGCAGGTGATCGTGGCCGGAGCCGGGTCCGGCAAGACCACCGTGATGGCCGCCCGCGTGGTCTGGCTGGTCGGCACCGGACAGGTCGCCCCCGAGCAGGTCCTCGGCCTGACCTTCACCAACAAGGCCGCGGGCGAACTCGCCGAACGCGTCCGCAGGGCACTGGTCAGGGCCGGCGTCACCGACCCGGACGCCATCGACCCGGACGACCCGCCCGGCGAGCCCGTCATCTCCACGTACCACTCCTTCGCCGGCCGCCTCCTGACCGACCACGGCCTGCGCATCGGCCTCGAACCCACCTCCCGGCTGCTCGCCGACGCCACCCGCTACCAGCTCGCCGCGCGCGTGCTGCGCGAGGCCCCCGGCCCCTACCCGGCGCTCACCCGTTCCTTCGCCGACCTCGTCAGCGACCTGCTCGCCCTCGACTCCGAACTCGCCGAACACCTCGTGGAACCCGAACGGTTGCGCGCCTGGGACGCGGACCTGCTGCGCACCCTGGAAGGCGCCGGGCTCAGCAACCCCGACCTGCGCAAGGTCCCCGAGACCGCCGCCGCCCGCCGCGAACTCGCCGACCTGGTCACGCGCTACCGGGCGGCCAAGCGCGAGCGCGACCTGCTCGACTTCGGCGACCAGATCGCCCTGTCCGCGCGCCTCGCGCGGATCCCCGAGGTGGGCCGCCTGCTGCGCGAGGAGTTCCGGGTCGTCCTCCTGGACGAGTACCAGGACACGTCCGTGGCCCAGCGCGTCCTGCTGGCGGGCCTGTTCGGCGGCGGCACGGGCCACCCGGTGACCGCCGTGGGCGACCCCTGCCAGGCCATCTACGGCTGGCGCGGCGCCTCCGTCGCCAACCTCGACGACTTCCCCGAGCACTTCGCCCGCCCCGACGGCCGCCCCGCCACCCGCCAGGCGCTCAGCGAGAACCGCCGCAGCGGCGGCCGCCTCCTCGACCTCGCCAACGGTCTCGCCGCACCCCTGCGCGCCATGCACGCGGGCGTGGAGGCCCTCCGCCCGGCCCCCGGCGCCGAACGCGACGGCACGGTGCGCTGCGCCCTGCTGCGCACCCACGCCGAGGAGATCGCCTGGATCGCCGACTCCGTCGCCCACCTCGTCCGCACCGGCAAGGCCCCCGGCGAGATCGCCGTACTGTGCCGTACGGCGACCGACTTCGCCCAGATCCAGGGCGCCCTCGTCGCCCGCGACGTCCCCGTCGAGGTGGTCGGCCTCTCCGGTCTGCTGCACCTGCCCGAGATCGCCGACCTCGTCGCCGTCTGCGAGGTCCTGCAGGACCCCGGCGCCAACGCCTCCCTCGTCCGCCTGCTGACCGGACCGCGCTGGCGCATCGGCCCCCGAGACCTGGCCCTCCTGGGCCGCCGCGCCCGCCTGCTGGTCACCCACGCGCGCGGGGACGGCACCGACGACCCCGAGCGCCGGCTCGCCGAGGCCGTCGAGGGCACCGACCCCTCCGAGGTGATCTCCCTCGCGGACGCCCTGGACACGTTCCTGGAGTCCTCCCCGCGCGAGGACGCGGGGGACGACGGGCTGCCGTTCTCCCCGGACGCGCGGGTGCGCTTCGCCCGCCTCGCCGCCGAACTGCGCGACCTGCGCCGCTCCTTGTCCAACCCGCTGATGGACGTCCTGCACCGCGTCCTGGCGGTCACCGGCCTCGAAGTGGAACTGTCGGCGTCCCCGCACGCGCTGGCCGCCCGCCGCCGCGAGACCCTGTCCAACTTCCTGGACGTCGCCGCCTCCTTCGCCGCCGGGGACGGCGAGGCCACCCTGCTGGCCTTCCTCGGTTTCCTGCGCACCGCCGCCCAGTACGAGAAGGGCCTCGACAACGCCCTGCCCGGCGGCGAGAACACCGTCAAGGTGCTCACCGCGCACAAGTCCAAGGGCCTGGAGTGGGACGTCGTCGCCGTCCCCGGACTGGTCAGGGGCACCTTCCCCAGCGCCCAGGGCCGCGAGAAGTGGACCGCGCAGGCCAAGGTGGTCCCGCACGCCCTGCGCGGCGACGCCGACACCCTGCCCGACGTCGGCTCCTGGGACGCCCGCGGCACGAAGGCCTTCCACGAGGCCATGAAGGACCACCAGCACACCGAGGAACTCCGCCTCGGTTACGTCACCTTCACCCGCCCCCGCTCCCTCCTGCTCGGCTCCGGCCACTGGTGGGGGCCCAGCCAGAAGAAGCCGCGCGGCCCCTCCGACTTCCTCCGGGCCCTCCACGACCACTGCGCCGCCGGCCACGGCGAGATCGAGGCGTGGGCCGACGAGCCCGCCGAGGGCGAGGAGAACCCGGCGCTGCACGCGGCCACCGCCGACCAGGTGTGGCCCCTGCCCCTGGACGCCACCGCCCTGGCCCGCCGCCGCGCGGCCGCCGGGACCGTCCTCGCCCACCTGGACGCCCTGGCCGCCCGGCAGGACGGCCGCCCCCCGGCCGTCCACGGCCCCGGCACGCACGACGACCCCGACTGGCCCGCACCGCCGGCCGACGAGGACGCCCCCGACGAGGACCCGTACGGCGAGGCGCTCCCCCCGGACGAGGACCCGTACGGCGGCGACCCGTACCACGGGGACCCCCGCGACGAGGACCCCTACGACGGCGACCCCCACGGCGGGGGCCCGTACGGCGAGGCGCTCGAGGAGGCTGCCGACCCATACGACGGGGACCCCGGCGGCGACGGCCCGTACGGTGAGGACGGCGCGCACCACGGGGAGCCGCACCCGTACCGGACGGAACCGCCCTACGGCGGGGCCGTCCCCCGCCCGGTGGGCCGCGCCGACCGGGGCTCCCGGCAGGCCGGGCGGCTGACCGTGCCCCACCAGGCGTCACCCGCCCCCGGCGGGCACCCCCGCCCCGCCGCCGCGTCCCTCACCCCCGAAGAGACCCGCACGATCGCCTCCTGGGACCGCGACCTCGACGCCCTCACCGGCGAGCTGCTGCGCTCCCGGCAGAGCGTCACGGACGTCCCCCTGCCGGTCGCGCTGACGGCGTCCCAGCTGCTGCGCCTGGCCGAGGACCCGGACGGGCTCGCACAGGAACTCGCACGCCCCATGCCGAGTCCCCCGCAACCGGGCGCACGCCGGGGCACGCGCTTCCACGCCTGGCTCGAAACCCGCTTCGAGGAACTGCCCCTGCCCCTGCTGGAACCCGACGAGCTGCCCGGGAGCGAGGCCGAGATCGCCGACGAGCGGGACCTCGAAGCACTCAAGGCCGCCTTCGAACGCACGGAGTACGCCCGCCGCACCCCCTACCGCGTCGAGGCGCCGTTCCAGTTCGCCCTCGCCGGCCGCGTCGTGCGCGGCCGGATCGACGCCGTCTACAAGAACGGCGACGGCGACGGGGCCACCTACGAGATCGTCGACTGGAAGACCGGCCGCACCCGCACCGCCGACCCGCTCCAGCTCGCCGTGTACCGGCTGGCCTGGGCCGAGAAGCAGGGCGTACCGCCCGAGTCGGTCACGGCCGCCTTCCTGTACGTGCGCACCGGCGACGTGGTGCGCCCCGAAGGACTGCCCGACCGGGCCGCGCTCGAACGGCTGCTCACGGGCGAGGAGGCCGCCGCGGCACGGGAGACGACCTGAGTGTGACGAACCGCCCGCCGAGGACGCCGGTGCGGGCCGATAGGCTCGTGAGCATGAGCCAGACCCCGGACAGCGCCGTCCGCCCGTACATCGAGCAGCAGCGCGCCGCCTTCCTCGACGACCTCGCCGCGTGGCTGCGCATCCCCTCCGTGTCGGCCCGGCCCGACCACGCGCCCGACGTACGCCGCAGCGCCGACTGGCTCGCCGCCAAGCTCCGGGAGACCGGCTTCCCGACCGCCGAGGTCTGGCGGACCCCGGGCGCCCCGGCCGTCTTCGCCGAGTGGCCCTCGGACGACGCCGAGGCGCCCACCGTCCTGGTCTACGGCCACCACGACGTCCAGCCCGCCGCCCGCGAGGACGGCTGGGACAGCGACCCCTTCGAACCGGTGATCCGCGGCAACCGCCTCCACGCGCGCGGTGCCGCCGACGACAAGGGACAGGTCTTCCTCCACACGCTCGGCGTCCGCGCCCACCTCGCCGCCACCGGCCGCACCGCCCCCGCCGTGAACCTCAAGCTGCTCGTCGAGGGCGAGGAGGAGTCCGGCTCCCCGCACCTGCGGGCCCTCGTCGAGGAGCGCGCCGGGCGGCTGGCCGCCGACGCCGTGATCGTCTCCGACACCGGCATGTGGTCCGCGGACACCCCGACCGTGTGCACCGGCATGCGCGGCCTCGCCGAGTGCGAGATCCGGCTGTACGGCCCCGACCAGGACATCCACTCGGGCTCCTTCGGCGGTGCCGTCCCCAACCCGGCCACCGCCGCCGCCCGCCTGGTCGCCGCCCTGCACGACGAGCACGCGCGCGTGGCGGTCCCCGGCTTCTACGACGGCGTCGTGGACCTGACCGACCGGGAGCGCGAGCTGTTCGCCGAACTGCCCTTCGACGAGGAGCAGTGGCTGCGCACCGCCAAGTCGCACGCGGCCCACGGCGAGGCCGGCCACACCACCCTGGAGCGCGTCTGGGCCCGCCCGACCGCCGAGGTCAACGGCATCGGCGGCGGCTACCAGGGTCCCGGCAGCAAGACGATCGTCCCGTCCTCGGCCATGGTGAAGCTGTCCTTCCGGCTGGTCGCCGGCCAGGACCCCGGCCACATCGAGAAGGCCGTCCGCGCCTGGGCCGCCGAGCAGGTGCCCGCCGGCATCCGGGCCGAGATCACCTTCGGCCCGGCCACGCGCCCGTGCCTGACCCCGCTGGACCACCCCGCGCTGCAGTCCGTGGTCCGCGCCATGGGCCGCGCCTTCGCGAGCCCCGTCCGCTTCACCCGCGAGGGCGGCTCCGGACCCGCCGCCGACCTCCAGGAAGTCCTCGGCGCACCCGTCCTCTTCCTGGGCATCTCCGTCCCCTCCGACGGCTGGCACGCCCCGAACGAGAAGGTCGAACTGGACCTCCTCCTCAAGGGAGCCGAGGCCAGCGCGTACCTGTGGGGCGACCTCGCCGAGCACTGGCGCCGCGCCCCCTGACCGGTGGCGCCGTGGTGAACGGCGCCGCGCGCGGGGCACACTGGAAGGACCGCCCCGCCCGCCCCGCCCGCATCCGGCCCGCCCTCCCGCCCCACGTCCCGCCGAACCGCCCGCCGAAACGAACCGTTCCACCGGGGGAGTTGGAAGCACCCGTGACCACCTGGACCGACCACACCGCCGACCGACCCATCTCGCTGACCGCCCCGAGCGGCATCGACCGCGCCGCCCACCACCGGCTCGACGAGGCCTGGCTCGCGGCGGCGTGGAGCCACCCCACGACCCGCTGCTTCGTGGTCTCCGGCGGCCAGGTGCTCATCGACGAGACGCCGGACGGCCGGACCGAACTCGTCATGACCCCCTCCTTCGAGGCGCCGCTCACCGAGGCGCACCGCTACTTCCTCGGCATCGACGGGGACGGCGTGAGCTACTTCGCGCTCCAGAAGGACTCGCTGCCCGGCCGCATCGACCAGTCAGCGCGCCCGGCGGGCCTGCGGGAGGCGGGCCTGCTGCTGTCACCGCGCGACGCCGGCCTCATGGTGCACGCCGTCGGGCTGGAGAACTGGCAGCGCACCCACCGCTTCTGCTCCCGCTGCGGCGAGCGCACGGTCATCGCCGCCGCCGGCCACATCCGCCGCTGCCCGGCCTGCGGTGCCGAGCACTACCCGCGCACCGACCCGGCCGTGATCATGGCCGTCACCGACGCGGACGACCGGCTCCTGCTCGGCCGCCAGGTGCACTGGCCCGAGGGCCGCTTCTCGACGCTCGCCGGCTTCGTCGAGCCCGGCGAGTCCGTCGAGCACGCGGTGCGCCGCGAGGTCTTCGAGGAGGCCGGCATCACCGTCGGCCCGGTCGAGTACGTGGCCAGCCAGCCCTGGCCGTTCCCGTCCAGCCTCATGCTGGGCTTCACGGCCCGCGCCACCTCGACCGACATCGACGTGGACGGCGACGAGATCCACGAGGCCCGCTGGTTCTCCCGTGAGGAGCTGCACACGGCCTTCGAGTCCGGCGAGGTCCTGCCGCCCTACGGCATCTCCATCGCCGCCCGCCTGATCGAGACGTGGTACGGCAAGCCGCTGCCGACGAGGAGCTTCGTCTGAGGCGGCACCGCACCGCCCGTGCCCGCGGACGCGAGAGGGCGGCTCCCCGGACGTGAGACGTCCCGGGAGCCGCCCTCGGCGCGAACGCTCGGCGGCTAGGCGGCGAGCTTCTGCTTCACCTGGGCCAGCGACGGGTTCGTCAGCGTGGACCCGTCCTCGAAGAGCACAGTCGGCACGGTCTGGTTCCCGCCGTTGGCCTTCTCCACGAAGGCGGCGGACTCGGGGTCCTGCTCGATGTTGATCTCGGTGTAGGCGATGCCCTCGCGGTCCAGCTGGCTCTTGAGCCGGCGGCAGTAGCCGCACCAAGTCGTGCTGTACATCGTCACAGTGCCCTGCATGTCTCTCGCGCTCCTCAGGCAGCTCGGAAAGGTCGTGCGGGTAGGGGAACGCGAAGGACCCGTCCGCCATTCCCACCGGGAGTGACCGGTGTTCCCCCGGGGCGTGGCATTCCCGCCCGGGGCGGCCCGGGGCGGCCCGGGGCGGCCCGTGGCGTCGGGAGCGTCAGGGCGTCCGGGACGCCCGGTCACGGTTGTGACGATTGACGCATCAGTACGACTGCGCGGGCCCGCCTGTGGACAACCGGGGCAGCGGTCCTCGGCGACCTGGCAGCATGGCCGTGTGACAGCAGCAACACACCCCTCCCTCGTCTCCCTCGTCCCGCAGGCACCGGACTCGGCCGACGCGGTGCTCGAAGGGCTCGATCCCGAGCAGCGCGAGGTGGCCACCACCCTGCGCGGACCGGTGTGCGTCCTGGCCGGAGCCGGCACGGGCAAGACCCGGGCCATCACCCACCGCATCGCCTACGGGGTGCGTGCGGGCGTCCTGCAGCCCTCCAGCGTGCTCGCCGTCACCTTCACCAACCGGGCCGCGGGGGAGATGCGCGGCCGGCTGCGCCAGCTCGGTGCCCACGGCGTGCAGGCCCGCACCTTCCACTCCGCCGCGCTGCGCCAGCTGCAGTACTTCTGGCCGAGGGCGGTCGGCGGCGGCCTGCCCCGGCTCGTCGACCGCAAGATCCCGCTCGTCGCCGACGCGGCCGCCGCCTGCAACCTCCGCCTCGACCGGGGGGAACTGCGCGACGCCGCCGCCGAGATCGAGTGGTCCAAGGTCACCCAGACCGTCCCCGCGGACTACCCCTACGCGGTCGCGAAGGCCGGCCGCCAGGCCCCGCGCGACCCGGCCGAGATCGCCCACCTCTACGCCGCCTACGAAGACCTCAAGCGGGACCGCGCGGTCATCGACTTCGAGGACGTCCTGCTGCTGACCGTCGCCGTCCTCCAGGACCGGCACGACATCGCCGACCAGGTCCGCGCCCAGTACCAGCACTTCGTCGTCGACGAGTACCAGGACGTCAGCCCCCTGCAGCAGCGGCTGCTGGAGCTGTGGCTCGGCGGCCGCGACAGCCTGTGCGTCGTCGGGGACGCCAGCCAGACGATCTACTCGTTCACGGGAGCAACGCCCGACCACCTGCTCGACTTCCGCGCCCGCCATCCCGACGCGACCGTCGTCAAACTGGTGCGCGACTACCGCTCCACCCCCCAGGTGGTCCGCCTCGCCAACGGCCTCCTCGCCCAGGCCAGTGGCCGCGCCGCCAACCACCGGCTGGAACTGGTCTCCCAGCGCCCGTCCGGCCCCGAGCCCGTCTACACCGAGTACGCGGACGAGCCCGCCGAGGCCGAGGGAGCCGCCCGCCGCATCCGCGAGCTGATCGACGCCGGCGTCCCGGCCGCCGAGATCGCCGTCCTGTTCCGCACGAACTCCCAGTCCGAGACCTACGAGCAGGCCCTCGCCGACGCCGGGGTCCCGTACCAGCTGCGCGGCGCCGAGCGCTTCTTCGACCGGCCCGAGGTGCGCAGGGCCATGGCCGCCGTGCGCGCCGCGGCCCGCTTCGGCGGCAACGACGCCCTGCTGGACGACGCCGTCGGCCTGCCCTCCCAGGTGCGCGCCGTGCTGTCGGGCGAGGGCTGGACCAGCGAACCGCCGGCCGGTTCCGGAGCCGTCAGGGAGCGCTGGGAGTCGCTGGCCGCGTTCGTCCACCTCGCCCACGATTTCGCCGCCGCCCACCCCAAGGCCACCCTCGGCGACTTCATGACGGAGCTGGACGAACGGGCGAACGCCCAGCACGCGCCGACCGTCCAGGGCGTCACCCTCGCCTCCCTGCACGCGGCCAAGGGCCTGGAGTGGGACGCCGTCTTCCTCGTCGGCATCGCCGAGGGCATGGTGCCGATCACCTACGCGAAGACGGACGAGCAGATCGAGGAGGAGCGCCGCCTCCTCTACGTCGGCGTGACCCGCGCCAGGGAACGGCTCCACCTCTCCTGGGCCCTGTCCCGCTCACCCGGCGGACGGCCCAGCCGCAGACCCAGCCACTTCCTCGACGGACTGCGCCCCGGTTCGGCCGCCACCGTCGGCCGCTCCGGGGCCGCCGCCGGGGGCGTCGAACGCGGCGTCCGCGGTGACGTCCCGGCCGCCCACCGGCGCGCCCAGCGCACCCCGGCCCGCTGCCGGGTCTGCGGACGCACGCTCACCGACGCGGGCGAGATGAAGCTGATGCGCTGCGAGGACTGCCCCTCCGACATGGACGAAGGTCTCTACGAGCGGCTGCGCCAGTGGCGGGCGGTGCAGGCGGAGCGCAGCGGGCAGCCCGACTTCTGCGTCTTCACGGACCGGACCCTCATGGCCATCGCCGAGACCCGGCCCGGCAGCCCGGCGGAGCTCTCCCGCATCCCCGGTGTCCTCAGTCGCAAACTGCGGCGCTACGGAACCGATGTGCTGGCCATCTGCGCAGGTCAGGAGGTCAGTGAGGACTCCGGGGACGACTGAGCGCAACTCGTCGGAAAAATAGTTTGCGCATGCCCCGGCAATCCCCATAGGTTCTAGGCACGGAAGCGGCGGCCTTCTCCGAGGCCCCGACTCCGTGTTGTACTTGCACATCCGAGCGGACCGGTTCGCACCGGTCCCCCCAGTCGCCGAGAGGAGGCGAGTCCAGTGATCGCCATCACCACCATCACCAGCACCAGCACGGCCAAACTGACCGATCGCTCGGCCGTCTCCCTGTGCCTGCTCGGCGCCTCGGACCAGGGCACCGGTCTGTCCGGCATTCGTGCCGCCGGTCCGGCGTCCTCCCTGTCTCTCGCGGGTCTTCCCGTCCGCGAGCGCAATGAGCGACCGACCACGGCACTGGAAGCGGTAGCGGCACGGGCACATGCCTATGCCTTTGCGGCGGCCGGTGCCGGAATCCGGAAGCAGACGACGCAGCACCACCTGATGTGGGCCTTCCGTGGGCCAGAACCCTGGAGTGATCCAGCCTGATCGTCGATCAGGCCGGCGCCTTCAGGGCCGCGGAACCCCATCCGGGATCCGCGGCCCTTTTGTTTTCCCCGACCGGGGACGACGGAGCGAAGGTGCCTCGGGACAAGGGAAGAACCCGGTACCACGCCGACACCCGGTCAACCGGCCGGACCGACCAGACGAGGAAAACGAACCGTGCAACTCGAAGCGCACGCCCCGTCCGTACCGCCTTCACAAACGATCCCCCCGCCCGGTCTCACGGAGGACCCCGCCTTGATCCCCCTCACCACGCTCACCGCGCTCGACGACGCCATCGAGAACCTCGGCGCGCCCGTCCCCTGCCGGTCCTACGACCCGGAGGTCTTCTTCGCCGAGTCGCCGGCGGACGTCGAGTACGCCAAGTCCCTCTGCCGTACCTGCCCGCTGATGGAGGCCTGCCTCGTCGGGGCCAAGGAGCGGCGTGAGCCCTGGGGCGTCTGGGGCGGCGAACTGTTCGTCCAGGGCGTCGTCGTCGCCCGGAAGCGGCCGCGCGGCCGCCCGCGGAAGAACCCGGTCACGGCATGAACACCCCAGGAACGATCGACCGTCCCCTCACGCACGACCCCAAGAAGCAGGCCCCGATGAAGCCGTCCACCAGCGAGCCCGCCGGCTCCGCGACCCCAGACTTCTCCCACACCGACGCGACCGGTTCGCGTCAGATGAACAGGACCCGAGAGATGCAACTCATCCCAGAAGCCCTGGCTCGCGCGCATATGCGCGAGCGCCTGCGCGACGCCGAGCGGGAACGCCGGGCCGTACGCCTGGCGACCGCCGTGCGGATGCAGCGCCGGGCGGAGCGCGCCTCGATGCGCGCCCGTCGCGCACTCGCCATGGCCGTCATGCAGTAACCGCTCGCACCCGAAGCGGCGGCCCCCGGCCAGGGGGCGGCGTCTTCCCCGCGGGGCCGGTCCGACCGGACGGACCGGCCCCGCGGCGCGCCGGGGAGGCCCGGCCGGGTCAGGCCTCCGCCGCCGGGTCCTCCTCGGCCGGCTCGTCCACGGGCGACTCGCCCGGCGGCACCCGGTCCGCGGGCACGAAGCCCGGCAGCCACTCCTCCAGCTCCTCGCGCAGCCGGACCGTGGCCCCCAGCTGGCACAGCACCCCGATCGTGCTCAGCGTCACCCGGTGGATCAGCAGGTAGGCCGGCGGCAGGTTGAGCTGCTTGCCCAGCTGGTAGGCGGGGGAGCGGATGTCGGCGATGCGGGCGGCCTGGCTGCGCATCCACGAGCGGGTGAAGGTGAACGCCTCGACCCGGGCCGGCTCGATGATCGGCAACAGGTAGTCGAGCACCGCGTCGGGATCCAGCTCCAGGGACTCCCTGACGAACCCCTCCGCGCACAGCAGTTCGTAGACCCTCTCGGCGTCACCGTCCAGGGTCAGCCGCAGCGAGACGCCGATCGGCGACGGAAGGCCCCCCGGGAGCCGGTCGACGGTGCCGAAGTCCAAAACGCCCAGCCGCCAGTCGTCCCCGCCCTGCGGGCCGCCGGGCAGCAGCCGGAAGTTGCCGGGGTGCGGGTCGGCGTGCAGCAGGCCGGTCCGGGCCGGACCCGAGAACAGGAAGCGGGCCAGCAGCTGGCCGGCCCGGTCGCGCTGCTCCGGAGTGCCGTCCGCGATGACCTCCGACAGCGGGACCCCGTCGATCCACTCGGTGACCAGGACCTGCTCGCACTGGTGCACCACCGCCGGCACCACCACGTCCGGGTCGTCCGCGAACTCCCGCGCGTGCGCCTCCTGGGCCTGTGCCTCCAGCGCGTAGTCCAGTTCCTCCGAGACGCGGTCCCGCAACTCGGCGATCAGCGGTTTGATGTCCATGCCGGGGATGAGCGGTCCCAGCAGCCGGGCGAAACGGCTCAGCTGGGTCAGGTCGGACAGCAGGGCTTCACCCGCGCCCGGGTACTGCACCTTGACCGCCACCTCACGGCCGTCGTGCCACACCGCCCGGTGTACCTGGCCGATCGAGGCCGCCGCCGCGGGCTTGTCCTCGAACTCCAGGAACAGTTCGCGCCAGTGCGCGCCCAGCCGCTGCGCGAGCACGCCGTGCACCGTGCGCGTCGGCATCGGCGGCGCCGCCTCCTGGAGTCTGGTCAGCGCCGCACGGTAGGGGCCGGCGACCTCCTCCGGCAGTGCGGACTCGAAGACGGACAGGGCCTGCCCGAACTTCATCGCGCCGCCCTTCAGCTCCCCGAGCACCTTGAACAGCTGCTCCGCCGTGCGCTGCTGCAGCTCGCGGCCGACGATCTCCGCGGACTCGCCCACGATCCGTTTGCCCAGCCCCCAGGTCGCCCGGCCGGCGAAGCCGAGCGGGAGCGCGGCGAGCTTGGCGGTCCGGGTGACCGCCTTCCGGGGAAGATCAGACATGCGCCCTCCTAGTCCCAGTCGGCCGCGCCGCGCCTGCCTCGCGTCGTCGCTCCGTCGACGGCCGTTGCACAGCCATTGTCCCGCGCGGCTCCCCACCGGTCGGGGAGTGCTCCGCCCTGCTCTTCCTCGCCGCCCCGCACGCGCACGCCGGGTGCGGCCGCACCGGTCGTGCGTGCCAGTCCAGACCGGGCAGGGACGCCTCCCAGCGCGCGCCCGCGCTGGACGGCGACTGCCCGTCGAGGAAGGCGAGGGCGTGCGCGGCGGCCAGTCCGGCCACCGTGGTGGCCAGCGCCACGTCACAGGGTCCCACCTGCCGGGCCCTGCCGGAACGCCACTGGGCGACGAGCCGGGGCCAGACCGGGTCCCGCTCCGCGCGCTCCCGGTGCAGGCAGTCCGCGCAGCCCGTCTCCCCGGGCAGGACCAAGGGCCCCACCACGCCGGTGCCCTCCACCACTCCGGCGTACAGGTGCGGTGTGCCCGAGGCCATCAGCGGTTCGGCGGCGAACGGGTCCGGGGCCTGCACGGCGACCCCGTCCCGGGGGGCGAGGACCACCAGCGAGAAGCCGGTCTCCTCCGTGGCGCGGGGGCGGGCGGCCGACGCGCGGACGGGGCGGGCGCGGCGGGGCGGGCGGTCCGGCGCCGCACGGCGGACGGCGGCGCGCGCCGCGTCGGTCCGGCGCTCGCCGACCGACTCGGCGGGCAGCCCGCCCGGAGCCACGTCCCACGGTTCCACGCGGCCCGCCTCCCGCACGTCGACCTCGCCGACCCCCGCGCCCGACAGCACCGACGCCAGCACGGCCCCGACCCGTCCGGCGCCGCGCACCTGGACCCGCAGCGAGCGGCGGGCCGCGAGCCGGCCGAGTGCCGCGCCCGGTTCCGACGTGGTCAGGCTCAGCGAGGCCAGGTCCGGGCGCAGCCGCTCCAGCACGTCCTCCTTCTCGCGCAGCGCGTCCGCGGCCGGCCCGCCGCCACGGGCGTCGTCGAGCAGTCCCGCCCGGCCGAGCCGCTCCACCAGCGCGTCGACGTGCCCGTCCGGCAGGTCCATGCGGCGGCCCTCCGCACGCAGCAGGGGCAGGCCGCGGGTGCCGTTGAGCAGGTCCAGGAAGCTGCCCGTCGCCGTGTCCACCGGCCCCAGTGTCATCGCGTGCGCCGGCGTCATCCCGAACTGCACGGTGTGCAGGTCGCGCCAGCCGCGCCGCAGCGCCGGCTTCACCATCGGATGCATGACAGTCCCCGTATCCGTCGAGAGTTCCCCGGGAGGTCTCCGGGGCGTCCGGACGTCTCCGCCCCCGGCGGGGCCGGTCGCGCCCCGCCGACGTCTGCCAGCATGCCCGGCCGGGCCACCGGACGGCGAACGTTGTCCACAGGCAGGGGATGATCGTCGTACGAACCGGTCGCCCGGGCCGGTCCCGTCGGTCGTACGGATCCGGCGCACGGTGGGCGCCGGCCGCCGGACCGTCCCACCGCCGGGACACCGGCCCGGCCCAGCGGGTAACGTCGGGACGTGTCCGCCGACCCACCGCACCGCGCCGGAAAGCCACAGCGCAGCACGACGAGCCAGCCGCCGGGCGGCTCCGGGCCGAACACGATCGAGGTCCGCAGGAGCACCCGGCGCCGCCGGACGGTCTCCGCGTACCGCGAGGGCGATCGCACCGTCGTGCTGATCCCCGCCCGGATGTCCGCGGCGGAGGAACAGCGCTGGGTCACCGTCATGCTCGGCAAACTGGCCGCCCAGGAGAGCAGGCGCGTGCTCGGCGACGCCGAGCTGGTCGAGCGCGCCGGGCGGCTGTCGGCCCAGTACCTCGGCGGCCGGGCCCGCCCCGCCTCCGTGCGCTGGGTCACCAACCAGAACACCCGCTGGGGTTCGTGCACGCCGGCCGAGGGCAGCATCCGCCTGTCGCACCGGCTGCAGGGGATGCCGGAGTACGTCGTCGACTACGTGCTCTGCCACGAACTGGCGCATCTGCTCGTGCCGGGCCACGGGCCGGACTTCTGGCGGCTGCTGGAGGCCTACCCGCGCACCGAGCGGGCCCGCGGCTACCTCGAGGGGGTGGTCGCCGCCGCCCGGCTGCCGCACCCCCCCGGCACCCAGGAGGAGTGAGCCGCCCCCGTGCGGCGGCCCCCGCGGACTCCGGCCCGTTGTGTACCGGGTCTGTACCGACTGCCGCCGACCGCGTCCACCGCCGGACTTTGCGGTTAGCCTGGCGCGACGCACTCGCATTCGGGATGGGGGACGGTCGTCACACATGGCCAGGGAATTCCAACGCGGCCACAAGGCCAGG
This sequence comes from Streptomyces sp. TG1A-8, assembly GCF_030499535.1. Taxonomy (NCBI): domain Bacteria; kingdom Bacillati; phylum Actinomycetota; class Actinomycetes; order Kitasatosporales; family Streptomycetaceae; genus Streptomyces; species Streptomyces sp. TG1A-8. The sequence continues at coordinate 2,490,474 of NZ_JASTLB010000001.1, read as the reverse complement.
ATCAGCGACCTCACGGCGGGCACGGATCTGTACGTGGGCGTGCAGATCTCCGGTCCCGGACTGACCTTCGACATCAGCTGCTTCGGTCTGGACGCCGACGAGCGCCTTTCCGACGACCGGTACTTCGTCTTCTTCAACCAGCCGAAGACCCCCGAGGAGTCCGTCCGGCTGCTGGGCGCCCAGGCGGGCGACACCGAGTCGTTCCGGGTCACGCTGGACCGTGTCCCCCCGCACGTCCGCAAGCTGTCCTTCACCGCGACCATCGACGGTGCCGGACGGATGTCGCAGGTCGCCCCCGGGTACCTGCGCATCGTGGCCGGTGGCGAGGAGGTCGCGCGGTACTCCTTCGACGGGTCGGAGTTCTCCACCGAGCGGGCCGTGATGCTCGGTGACCTCTACTTCAAGGACGGGTGGCGCTTCGCCGCCGTCGGGCAGGGCTTCGACGGCGGGCTGGAGGCGCTGCTGAAGAACTTCGGCGGCGAGGTGCTGGAGGAGGAGGCGCCCGCCGCCGCGGAGCCGCCGCGGACCGGCGCGGCCCCCGCCTTCGCGCCGCCCGCCCAGGCCGCCGCACCGCCCCCGTTCGGCGCCCCGGCCGCCCCCGTGCCGCAGCCCGCCGCGCCGGGTTTCGCCCCGCCGCCCGGCGCGACCCCGCCGCCGGCACCCGCGCCCGCCCCGAACGTGCACGCCGCCCCGACGGTCGTCGCCCCCCTGGCCCCGCCGCCCGGCACGGTCCCGCCCGCGCCGTTCGGCCGGCCGCCGCAGCAGTCGTCGTTCGGTGGTGCGCCCAGCGCCCCCCTGCCCCCGGGGTACGGCGGGCAGCCCGCACCGGACGGCCCGCCCGGGCCCCCCGTGCCGCCGGGCTACGGCCAGCAGCCCCCGTACGGGCAGGCGCCCGGCGGCGGGGCCGCCGCCCACGGGGTGCCGCAGGGCTCCCTCCAGGGCGGTGCCGGTGTGACGGCCGCGCTCCAGAGGTTCAAGGAGGCCCCCACCGGGCAGCGCTGGACGCAGCAGAACGGCAAACTGGTCCGCGTCGACCTCGGCGTCGGCGGTCAGCCCGTGCTGGCCCGGCAGGGCAGCATGGTGCTCTATCAGGGCAAGGTCGACTTCGGCTACAAGGGCGCCGGGTTCGCCGGACGCCTCGTGGGCAACGCCACCGGCCAGGAGATGCAGCTGATGCGCTGCACCGGCCAGGGCCAGGTGTTCCTGGCCGAGAACTCCGCCCACCTGCACCCCGTCGAACTGCAGGGCGACGCGATCTGCGTGTCCGCCGAGAACGTCCTCGCCTTCGACGAGGGACTCCAGTACGAGGTCCGCCGCATCGAGGGGCACGGCATCCCCGGGGGCGCGCTGTTCACCATGCGGTTCGAGGGCACCGGCACGCTCGTCGTCAAGACGCACGGCACGCCCGTCGTGCTGCCCGTGACGCCGACGACCTTCGCCGACTGCAACGCGGTGGTCGCCTGGTCGGCCGCCTCCCAGGTGATCGTCTCCAGCCAGGTCCGCATGCGCCGCAACGCCTACCCGGGCGACACCGGGGAGAGCGTCAACCTCCAGTTCCGGGGCGCGCCCGGCAACTTCATCGTCGTCCAGCCGTACGAGGTCTGAGGGAGCCCGTCATGAACCAGCCGCTCGCGGGCCACGCCCCCGCACCCGTCCGCGCCCGCATGGAGAACCACGGCAGCCACATGCTGAAGGTCGCCATGCAGACCGGCCACGACCTCCTCGCGCGGGTGGGGTCGATGGTCGCCTACGAAGGCTTCATCCAGTACGAGCCCAACCCGCCGGCCGTCCGCCAGATCGCCCGCGACTGGGTCACCGGCGAGGGCGCCCCGCTGATGAAGTGCTCCGGCGACGGCCTGCTCTACCTCGCCGACTACGGCGCCGACGTCGTCGTGATCAACCTCAACGGCGACGGCATCTCCGTCAACGCCACCAACCTGCTCGCCTTCGACGCCCACCTCACCTGGGGTGTCGAGCGGGTCAAGGGGCTCGCGAAGTTCGCCGGGCAGGGCCTGTGGAACACCCGGATCTCCGGGCAGGGCTGGGTCGCGCTGACCTCCCGGGGCAAGCCGATCGTCGTCGACTGCGGCGGCGGCGAGGACGAGACGTACGTCGACCCGGACGCGCTGGTGGCCTGGTCCCCGAACCTGAAGGTGAAGGGCAAGCGCAGCTTCAGGGCCCAGTCGCTGATCGGCCGGGGCAGCGGCGAGGCCTACCAGATGGCCTTCTCCGGCCAGGGCATCGTCGTCGTCCAGCCCAGCGAGGACAGCACCGACCGCCTCCGGTTCCGGGGTTGAGGGGGAATCCAGAACACCATGCAGAGCCCGCTTTTCGCGCACAACGACCTGCAGACCCAGGAGCGCTGGAGCCTGCAGAACAAGCAGATGCTCCGCGTCGCCCTGGAGGGCCACGACGACATCCTCGCCCGCAAGGGCACCATGGTCGCCTACCAGGGGCTCGTCGAGTTCGACGCCGAGTACCGCAGCAACCACCAGCGCCGCTCCCGGGCGCACACCGGCGAGGGCCTGGACCTGATGCGCTGCCACGGGCAGGGCACGGTCTTCCTCGCCAACCTCGCCCAGTACGTGCACCTCATGGACGTCGAGCAGGACGGGCTGACCGTCGACAGCGCCTACGTCCTCGCCATGGACTCCTCGCTGCACCACGAGGTCATCGCCGTCGACAGCCTCTACGGCATCTCCGGGTCCGGGAAGTACCAGCTCAACATCACCGGACGCGGCAAGGTCGCCCTGATGACGTCGGGCGCGCCGCTGCTGGTGCAGGTCACGCCGGACAAGTACGTCAACTGCGACGCCGACGCCATCGTCGCCTGGTCCACCGGACTGCGGGTGCAGATGCAGGCCCAGACGCACTCCTCCGGGGTGTGGCGGCGCCGCGGCGCCACCGGTGAGGGCTGGGAGCTGAGCTTCATGGGCTCCGGGTTCGCGCTCGTCCAGCCCAGCGAGCTGCTCCCGCCGCAGCACGCGCAGATCGGGCAGGGCCTCGCCGCGCAGTTCGGCATGGGACAGCACGGGGCGCGCGGACAGAACCAGGGCAACGTCTGGAGCTGAGCCGGGCGCGAGGGGTGGCCGCGAGCGCGGCCACCCCTCACCCGTTCAGAGCCTGGCCCGCGCGGCGTCGAGCAGGCGCACGACGGACGCGTCGGCCACGTCCGCCACCTCGTCGTAGGCGAACCAGCGCACGTCCAGCGACTCGTCGCTGATGGCGTGCTCGGCGTCGCGCGGGGCCAGCGCCGCGTACTGGACGTCGAAGTGGAAGTGGCACGGCGGCGGGATCGGATGCCGGTCCAGGCGCACCGGGCCGCCGGGCAGCAGCTCCAGTTCGCCGATCCCGGACTCCTCGGTAGCCTCGCGCAGCGCCGCCGCCGCCAGGGAGGCGTCCTGCGGCTCGCAGTGGCCGCCCATCTGCAGCCACATGCGCAGCTTCCTGTGCAGGGTGAGCAGGACCCGGCCGCGCCCGGGGTCGATCACCAGGGCGCTGGCCGTGAGGTGTCCCGCGGAGCAGGCCTTCCACATGCCGTCCGGATGCGCGCCGAGGTGGTCCAGGTAGGCCTGGCGCAGTTCGTCCTGGCCCTCGTGTCCCTTCAGGACGAGGACCGCGTCGTCGTACAGGCTCACTGGGTGCCGTCGTCCTCGGGCTCGCCGTCGTCCTCCTTGCGCGGGCCGGGCCGGTCCGCGGCCTCGCCGAGCATCTTGTCCAGCTCGGAGAAGTCCAGCTGCTCGCGGTGCACGAAGCCGTCGGGGTCGTCCAGGTCGGTGGCCGTGGGCAGCATGTCCGGGTGGTGCCACAGGGCGTCCCGGCCGTCGACCCCGCGGGCGTCCGTGAGCGAGGCCCACAGGCGGGAGGCGTCGCGCAGCCGGCGCGGACGCAGTTCCAGGCCGATCAGCGTGGCGAAGGTCTGCTCGGCCGGGCCGCCGGTGGCACGGCGGCGGCGCAGGGTCTCGCGCAGGGCGTCGGCCGACGACAGGCGCGGCTTCGCGGCGGCGTGGACCACCGCGTCCACCCAGCCCTCGACGAGTGCCAGGGCGGTCTCCAGACGGGCCAGGGCCGCCTTCTGCTCGGGCGTGTCCTCCGGCTGGAACATGCCCTGCTGCAGCGCGTCCTGCAGTTGCTCGGGGTTCTGCGGGTCGAACTGGCCGACCACGTCCTCCAGCTTGGCCGTGTCGACCTTGATGCCGCGCGCGTAGCCGTCGACCGCGCCGAACAGGTGCGAGCGCAGCCACGGCACGTGCGCGAAGAGGCGCTGGTGGGCGGCCTCGCGCAGCGCGAGGTAGAGCCGCACCTCCTCCCGCGGCACGCCGAGGTCCTTGCCGAAGGCCTCCACGTTGGCCGGGAGCAGCGCGGACCGGCCGGCCGGGCCGAGCGGCAGGCCGATGTCGGTGGAGCCGACGACCTCGCCCGCGAGGACGCCGACGGCCTGCCCGATCTGGGTGCCGAACATGGCGCCGCCCATCGAGCGCATCATGCCGATCAGCGGGCCCGCCATGGCCTGCATCTCCTCCGGCAGGACGTCGCCCATGGCCGCGCCGACCCGCTCGGCGACCGGGTCGACCAGTTCCTGCCAGGCGGGCAGGGTCGCCTCGACCCACTCCGCGCGGGACCAGGCCACCGCGGAGGCGGCGCCCGACGGCAGGGACGTGGCGTCGTCCAGCCACAGGTTGGCCAGGCGGACGGCCTCCTGGACCGCGGAACGCTCGGCGGGGCCGACGCTCGCGTCCTTGACGCCGTCCGGGGTGCCCTGGGAGACCGTCTGGCGGGCGATCTGCTTGGCCATGTCCCAGTTCACCGGGCCGCCCTCGTAGGAGAGCATCTGGCCGAGCTGCTGGAACGCGGCGCCCAGGTCGGTGGGGTTCAGCGAACCGAACATGGCTGCGAGCGGATTGTCGGCGCCGGGGCCGCCGAAGCCGCCGGCTCCCGGCAGGCCACCGAAACCGAACGGATTGCCCGGTCCCTGCCCACCGCCGCTCCGTTCCTTCTTCTTGCCCTCGTCGCCGTCTTCCGGCTCCTCCGGCGGAAGGCCGAATCCGAATGGGGTGTCACTCACGGGATTCCTCGGCTGGTAAGGCCACCGGTTCTCTCCGGCGGCGCGGCTGCCCGACGTCACCACCCAGCGTAGACACCTGGGCCCGATCGGGCCTCGGTGCTTCGCCCACGGAAAGCCTGCGGCAGGATGGATGCACCTGGTACGTACGCCTCACTCGCGCCCGTACAGAAGACAACCGCTGGAGACGCCCGGTGAGTTCCCCAGATCCACAGGTTCGCGCAGCGCGAAACCCGTCCGTCCCCTCCGCCGTGCGCGGACCCGTCGTCGCGGTCACCGGCGCCGCCACCGGGGTCGGCGCCCTGCTCACCGAGCGGCTCGCCGCCTCCGGGGAGGTCAGGCAGGTCGTCGCCATCGACGAGCGGCGCGGGGAGTGCGCGGCGGCGCGGTGGCACATCCTCGACGTGCGCGACCCCGCCATCGCGGACAAGCTGCGCGGCGTGGACGTGGTGGTGCACCTGGCGCTCGACCTCGACCTGGGGAGCGACGCGGCCGCCCGCACGGCGTACAACGTGCGGGGCACGCAGACCGTGCTGACCGCCGCGGCGGCGGCCGGGGTGCACCGGGTGGTGCTGTGCACGTCCGCGATGGTCTACGGGGCGCTGCCGGACAACGAGCTGCCGCTGTCGGAGGACGCCGAGCTGCGGGCGACGGCCGAGGCCACCGGGGTCGGCGACCTGCTGGAGGTCGAGCGGCTGGGGCGGCGCGCGCCGCGGGCGCATCCGGGGCTGAACGTGACCGTGGTGCGGCCGGCGGTCCTGGTCGGGGGCACGGACACGGCGCTGACCCGGTACTTCGAGTCGCCCCGCCTGCTCGTGGTGGCCGGCTCGCGGCCCGCCTGGCAGTTCTGCCACGTCGAGGACCTGTGCGGTGCGCTGGAGTACGCCGTCCTGGAGAAGGTGGACGGGGAGCTGGCCGTCGGCTGCGACGGATGGCTGGAGCAGGAGGAGGTCGAGGAGCTGAGCGGGATCCGGCGGATGGAGCTGCCGTCGGCGGTCGCGCTCGGCGCGGCGGCGCGGCTGCACCGGATCGGGCTCACCCCGTCCCCGGCGGGCGACCTCGCGTACACGATGTATCCCTGGGTGGTCAGCGGGAGCCGGCTGCACGACGCCGGGTGGCGGCCCCGGTGGACCAACGAGGAGGTGCTGGCCGAACTGCTGGAGGAGGTCGCCGGACGGCACACGGTCGTCGGGCGCCGGCTGGGGCGCAAGGACGCGACGGCGGCGGGGGCGGCCGGCGCGACGGTCGCCCTGCTGGGCGCCGCCGCCGTCGTGCGCCGGGCCAGGAAGGCGCGGCGGCGGCTGTGAGGCGGGAGCCACCCTCGCGCCCGCCGGGGGCCTGGGGAAGGGCCCCGAACGCCGCCCGCGCGGGACGGGCGGGCCGCGTGTACCGGGTCGTCCGCGGGGTGCGGCACCATGGGGGAATGGCACCCATGAACGATCACCCCGGTGAGCAGGCCGCGCAGGACCCCATCAAGCTGATCGGCGTCCGGGAGACCGCGCTGTCCGTGGACGAGGTGTTCCGGGCCGTCGGGGACGACGCCGCCGGCGGCGTCGCGCTGTTCGTGGGGACCGTGCGGAACCACGACTCGGGCGCCGACGTCGACGCGCTCGGCTACTCCTGCCATCCCAGCGCCGAGGCCGAGATGCGGCGGATCGCCGAGAAGGTGGCCGCCCGGTACCCGGTGCGGGCGCTGGCCGCCGTGCACCGGGTGGGGGACCTCGCGGTGGGCGATCTCGCCGTCGTCGTCGGCGTGGCGTGTCCCCACCGGGGCGAGGCCTTCGAGGCCTGCCGCGCGCTCATCGACGACCTCAAGCATGAGGTGCCCATCTGGAAGCACCAGCGGTTCTCCGACGGGTCGGAGGAATGGGTCGGCGCGTAGCGCCGTCATCGGGGGCGGTGGACGGGCGGCGGTCGGGCGGCGGGAGGCCGTCGTCGGGGCGTGTTCGGCCAACCGGATCGTCCGGTTGCGTAACCGCCCCCCTGGCGTGAGCGTTGTCCGTGCGGATGGTTAATCTGCTGATCAGTCAATTGCGGACGCTCAAGGGGTCGGGAGGCCGGCATGGCAGTGCTCGTCTGGTTGCTGGTTCCGCTTGTGGCTGCGGTCTGCGCCGGTCTGTGGGGCAGCTGGGCCAACCGGACGCGCCGGGCGCGGGCCGACGGTCCGGAGCTCGACGGGTACGCCAGGTTCCGCGAGGCCATGGAGAAGTCCCGCACGGGCGCGGGCGGCGCGTGACGGGGGTGCCCTGACGGTGCGCCGACAGGGGCGTCCCGTACTGTCGTGACATGCCACGCCGCACCGCGACGATGCTCGCCTCCACCCTGATGCTGATCGCGCTCCTGTGCGCGGGAGTGCTCATCCCCGTGCCGTACTCGGAGATGTCCCCCGGCCCGACCGTGAACACGCTCGGGGAGCACGGGGGCGAGCCGGTGCTGCAGATCTCGGGGCACAGGACGTACGCGACGGACGGGCACCTGAACATGACCACCGTCCGGGTCACCAGTGCCGACTTCCGCATGAACCTGGTGGAGGCCGTCTACGGCTGGCTGGCGCGCGACAGCAAGATCGTGCCGCACGACACCCTCTACCCGGACGGCAAGACGGAGGAGCAGTCCAGCCAGGAGAACGCCGAGGAGTTCAGCCAGTCCCAGGAGAGCGCCAAGGTCGCCGCCCTGAGGGAACTGGGCATCCCCGTGAAGTCCTGGGTGATCGTCTCCACCGTCGTCAAGGGGTCCCCGGCCGAGGGCAGGCTGCACGCCGGAGACGTGATCAAGGCCGTGGACGGCACCGCGGTGAAGCAGCCCGCCGACGTCGCGAAGCTGGTGACGCGGCACGAGCCGGGGCAGAAGGCCGTCTTCACGGTCGTGCCCGCCAAGGAGCAGGCCGCCGCCGAGAAGGGGAACGAGAAGGGGAAGGGGACGGCGCCCCGCACGCGGGACGTGACGATCACGACCGAGGTCTCCGACGACAGCGGCGCCCGGCGCGCCATCGTCGGGATCTCCGCCGGGACCGACCACACCTTCCCGTTCACCATCGACATCAAGCTCGCCGACGTCGGCGGTCCCAGCGCCGGCCTGATGTTCGCGCTGGGCATCTACGACAAGCTCACCCCCGGCAGCCTCACCGGCGGCCGGTTCGTCGCCGGCACCGGGACCATCGAGGACGACGGCACGGTCGGGCCGATCGGCGGCATCGATATGAAGACCGTCGGCGCGCGCAGCAAGGGCGCGCGGTACTTCCTCACGCCCGCCGACAACTGCGCGGCCGCCGCCAAGGACGCCCCGGGCGGCCTCACCCTCGTCAAGGTCAGGACGATCGGCGACGCGCTCGGCGCCCTGAAGGACATCCGCGGCGGCGACACCGCCGACCTGCCGAAGTGCACCGCCAAGGGCTGAGCGGTCCGGGACACGGCCGGGGCGCCCCCGCCGGCGGGGGCGCCCGCCGCGCAGCGGGCCGGCGGTGATCAGTCCTCGAACGTCGCCGCCAGGGCCTCCGCCAGGCCCGGCACCAGGTCGGGGCCCGTCAGGACCTCCGTCGGCGAGTCCTTCTCGCGCAGGCGCAGCGCCGACTCCCGGCCGCCGCCGCGCAGCACCGCGACCGTCATGCGCACCTCCTGGCGCTCGGGGTGGTCCGCCACCCACTGGGCCAGTTCGGCCTCGCCCAGGCCCTGCGGGACCTGCGCCTCCGCCGACGGGGGCAGCATCAGGCGCTCCACGGTGAGCGCGCAGCCGGTCACCGCGTCGGGCCAGGCGATGGTGCCCAGGAAGTCGTCGAGCGGCCTGTCGGTGGGCACCTCGTCCTGCTCGATCGGGGTGAGACCGGTGGTCTCGGGCTCGTCCAGGAGGCCCAGCTGGGCGGCGAGCGAGGGTTCCCGGGCCCGCAGCCGTGCGGTGTCTACGAGGGCGAAGAGGCGGGCGGGCTGGTCCCAGCCGAGGCCGGAGGCGTACTCGTCGATCTCGAGTACGGCCCGGGTGAGCGGGCTCGCCGCCATGGGAGTGTTGGACATGGTCACAATCCTGCCTCGTTCCCGGCCGGAACCGGGAACCGAGTAAACCGTGAGTAAGTTGCATAGGTGTGGGCCCGCGGTCACGGGGGGCCACGGCGGGCCCGCGAACACGAGGGCCTGACGGATCGACAGCGAACTTCGAGGTGCGCACCTTGGCTTTCCAGATGCCGGACCGCGGCGGAGGCCCGACGGGGCCACGGATCAGGGCGGGCCGCCCGTCGCGGCGGGTCAGGGCCCTGCTCGTGACACTGGGCGTCCTCGCCGTCCTCGGCATGGCGTTCACCATGTTCGCGGGCTTCTGGACGGACTGGCTGTGGTACCGGTCGGTGCACTACTCGTCCGTGTTCACCACCACCCTGTGGACCAAGATCGGGCTCTTCTTCGTCTTCGGCCTGCTGATGGCGGTCGCCGTCGGGGTGAACATCTGGCTCGCGCACCGGCTGCGGCCCCCGCTGAGCGCCATGTCCATGGAGCAGCAGAGCCTGGACCGCTACCGGATGGGCATCGCGCCGTACAAGAAGTGGATGCTGCTCGCCGTCACCGCCCTGGTCGGGCTGATCGCGGGCGCCTCGGCGTCGAGCCAGTGGCGCACCTGGCTGATGTGGGTCAACGGCGTGCCCTTCCACCAGCGGGACCCGCAGTTCCACCTCGACATCTCCTTCTACGCCTTCGACCTGCCCTGGTACCGGTTCCTGCTGGGCTTCGGCTTCGCCGCGGCGATCCTGTGCCTGATCGCCGCCGCGCTCACCCACTACCTGTACGGCGGGCTGCGCGTCACCAGTCCGGGCGCGCGCGCCACGGCCGCCGCGACCGGCCACCTGTCGGTTCTCCTCGGCGTCTTCGTGGCGCTCAAGGCGGTCGCCTACTGGCTCGACCGGTACGGCCTCGCCGTCAAGTCCAGCGACTTCAAGGCGACCGGCGACTGGACCGGCCTGCGCTACGTCGACGCCAACGCCTACCTGCCGGCCAAAACGATCCTGTTCTGCATCGCCGTCATCTGCGCGCTGCTGTTCTTCGCCACCCTGTGGCGGCGCACCTGGCAGCTGCCCGTCATCGGCTTCGGCCTGATGGTCCTGTCGGCGGTCCTGATCGGCGGGCTGTACCCCGCCATCGTGCAGAAGTTCCAGGTGCAGCCCAACGAGCAGGCCAAGGAAGCCCCGTACGTCCAGAAGAACCTCAAGGCGACGCGCGAGGCCTACGGAATCGACGACACCAAGGTCACCGAGTACGCGGGCAAGTCCGGCACCGCGGACCGCACGAAGCTGCGCGACCGGGTCGACGGCACGGCCAGCCTGCGCATCATGGACCCGAACATCGTCTCGCCGACGTTCCAGCAGCTGCAGCAGATCCGGAACTACTACGGCTTCCCGACCAACCTCGACGTCGACCGGTACAGCACCGCGGACGGCAAGGACCAGGACACCGTCCTCGGGCTGCGCGAACTGAACCTGAACGGCATCCCGAAGAACAACTGGATCAACGACCACTTCCGCTACACGCACGGCTACGGCGTGGTCGCCGCCAAGGGCACCGAGGCCGACGCCGAGGGCCGGCCGGTCTTCACCGAGCGGAACCTCCCGTCCAAGGGCGACCTCGGCACGTACCAGCAGCAGGTCTACTACGGCGAGAAGACCACCACGTACTCGATCGTCGGCGGTCCGCAGAAGGAGATCGACTACTCCGACGACGAGGGCGAGAAGACCACCAGCTACACCGGCGGGAGCGGGGTGAACCTCGGCAGCCCGCTCAACCGGGCGGCGTACGCGGTGGCGTTCAACGAGCCGCAGATCCTCTACTCCGGAGCGATCGGCAAGAGCTCGCGGATCCTGTACAACCGCACGCCCAAGGACCGCGTCGAGGCGGTCGCCCCCTGGCTGACCATCGACGGCGACGCCTACCCGGCGGTGGTGAACCACCGCATCCAGTGGATCGTGGACGCGTACACGACCTCGAACGGCTACCCGTACTCCTCCCGCACGACCCTCGGCGACACCACGGCCGACTCGCTGACCGCCACCAACACCTCGCGCACCGTGGTGGCCCAGCAGAACCGGGTCAACTACATCCGCAACTCGGTGAAGGCGACCGTCGACGCGTACACCGGCGAGGTCAAGCTCTACCAGTGGGACACCGAGGACCCGGTGCTGAAGACCTGGATGAGGGCCTTCCCCGGCACGGTCGAGCCCCGCTCGGACATCTCCGCCGCCCTGATGGCCCACCTGCGTTACCCGCAGGACCTGTTCAAGGTCCAGCGCGAGCTGCTCACCCGGTACCACGTGACGAACGCGCAGACGTTCCTCAGCGGCAGCGAGGTGTGGCAGGTGCCGGACGACCCGACCAACGACTCGCGCAGCGCGGTGCCGCCGTACTACCTGAGCATGAAGATGCCGGACCAGGACGCGCAGGCGTTCTCGCTGACGACGACGTTCACCCCGAACGGTCGGGACAACCTGAGCGCCTTCATGGCGGTCGACTCCGATCCGCGCACGGACGACTACGGCAGGATCAGGATCCTGAAACTGCCGACGAGCACCACGGTCGACGGACCCAAGCAGGTGCAGAGCCAGTTCAACTCGGAACAGGACATCGCCGAGACCATCAGCCTGCTCAGCAGGGGCCACTCGAAGGTGGAGTACGGCAACCTGCTGACCGTGCCGCTGGACGGCGGCCTGCTGTACGCGGAGCCGGTCTACGTCCGCGGCGGCGAGCTGAAGTACCCGCTGCTGCGCAAGGTGCTGGTCACCTACGAGGGCAGGACCGCCTTCGAGGACACCCTGGACGAAGCCCTCGACAAGGTGTTCGGGGTCAAGGGTTCGACCCCGCCACCGGACACCGGCACCACCAACCCGCCCGGCACCGGCGACCCGACGGTCCGCCAGGCGCTCGAAGACGCCCAGAAGGCCTTCGACGCCGGCCAGCAGGCCCTGAAGGACGGGCCCGACTGGGACGCGTACGCCAAGGCCCAGAAGGATTTGCGGGACGCGCTGCGCCAGGCCGAGCAGGCGCAGTCGAAGGCCGGCGGGACGGGCGGCGGGGACCGGGGCGGGGACGGGGGCTAATCAGGACCGCCCCGCGCCGTGGTACGGTTGCCGGACAACGGCGCGGGGTGGAGCAGCTCGGTAGCTCGCTGGGCTCATAACCCAGAGGTCGCAGGTTCAAATCCTGTCCCCGCTACTGCACTCGAAGGCCCGGATTCCGCACAGGAGTCCGGGCCTTCGTGATGTGCGAACTCTTGCACAGGGGGGAGGGAAACGGCCGCGCCGCCGTGGGGAGTTGGGCCGATTGTGTTTGACTTGTCTCTCTGTGGGCATGTCGACAAAACGCTGAAGTGACCTCACGGGCTGCGGTATTCCGGGTGTACCCAGGTTGCAGGTGGTGCGACGATGGACGTTATGGGGGACAAGGCAACTCTGTGCGCGACAGGGCGATTTGTGCAGCCGTCCGGTGAGGACCCCGCCCGCGACGAGGCGGGGGAGGCCGCGGAGGAGGTGCGCCTGCGGCTCGCGGCGGAGGCCGGCGACGCCGAGGCGGCGAGCGTCCTCGGGGCCGTGCTGCTGCGCCGCGGCGACCTCGACGGAGCCGAACCCCACCTGCGCGCCGCCACCGCCGCCGGCGACCGGGCCGCCGCCAACAACCTGGGCGTCCTGCTGCACCAGCGCGGCTACGCCGAGGAGGCCGCCGGCTGGTGGCGCATCGCCGCCGTCGCCGGCTCGGCCGCCGCCGCCCACGCGCTCGGCCGCCACCACCGCGAGCGCGGGGACGAGCCCGCCGCCGAGTACTGGCTGCGCCAGTCCGCCGAGCAGGGCCACGTGCTGGGCGCCTACGCGCTCGCCGACCTGCTGGAGCACCGCGGGGACGCGGGCGCCGAGCACTGGATGCGGGCCGCCGCCGAACGCGGGCACCGCGAGGCCGCCTACCGGCTCGCCCGCACGCTCGACCGCAGGGCCGCCGCCCGGGAGGGCGACCGCGGGTTTGGCGGTGCCGCCGGCGAGGCCGAGCAGTGGTACCGGCAGGCCGCCGCGCGCGGCCACCGGCAGGCCGCCCTGCAACTCGGCGCGATCCTGGAGAAGCGCGGCGACCTCAGGGAGGCCGGGCGCTGGTACCTGACCTCCGCCAAGGACGGGGAGCCGCGGGCCGCCTGTGCGCTCGGATTCCTGCTGCGCGACGCCGGGGACACCGAGAGCGCGGCCGTGTGGTGGCTCAGAGCCGCGCAGGACGGGGACGGCAACGCGGCCAACGCGCTGGGCGCGCTGCACGCCGAGCGCGGGGAGACGCAGACCGCCGAGCGCTGGTACCGGGCGGCGCTGACCGCCGGGGACGACAACGGCGCGTACAACCTGGCCCTGCTCTGCGCCGAGCAGGGCCGGACCGCGCAGGCCGAGCAGTGGTACCGGCACGCCGCGTACGCCGGCCACCGGGAGGCGGCGAACGCGCTGGCCATCCTGCTGCTCCAGGGCGGCGACACGACCGGCGCCGAGCCCTGGTTCGCCAAGGCGGCCGAGGCCGGGAGCGTGGACGCCGCGTTCAACCTCGGCATCCTGCACGCCGGCCGGGGCGAGGACGAGGCCGCGCTGCGCTGGTACGGGCGGGCGGCCGCGGCCGGGCACACCGAGGCCGCACTGCAGGTGGGCATCGCCCGGCTGCGCGAGGGCGAGGAGCAGGAGGCCGAGCGGTACCTGCGGTGCGCGGCCGGCGGGGGCAGCGCCGAGGCCGCGTACCGGCTGGCGACCGTGCTCGACGCGCGCCGGCCGCCGGAGCCCGCGCACGAGCTGGGCGAGAGCGCGCACGAGAAGACCGAGTGCGAGGAGTGGTACGAGCGGGCGGCCGCCCAGGGGCACCGGCGGGCCCAGGTGCGGGTCGGCATGCTCGCGGCGGCCCGGGGGGACGTGGTCGAGGCGGCGCGGTGGTACCGGGCGGCGGCGGAGGCCGGCTCGCGGAACGGGGCGTTCAACCTGGGGCTGCTGCTGGCCCGCGAGGGCAGCGAGCCGGAGGCGGCGGTGTGGTGGACTCGGGCCGCCGACGCCGGGCACGGCCGGGCGGCGCTGCGGCTGGCCCTCGTCTACGCACGTCGCGGGGAACTGGCGGAGGGGCAGCGGTGGGCCGACCGGGCGGTGGCGCTGGGGCCGGCGGAGGTGGCCGAGCGGGCGGGGCGGCTGCGGGACGCGCTGCGCGAGGAACTCTCGGCGTGAGGCCGCGCGGGCACCGGACGCGGGACACGGCTCCCCGGCCCCGCGCGCCGAGCGATTTGCTTCCCGGCGCCCCCCTCACGTAGTGTCGTACTCACCGACGCGGGGTGGAGCAGCTCGGTAGCTCGCTGGGCTCATAACCCAGAGGTCGCAGGTTCAAATCCTGTCCCCGCTACTGAAGGCCGAGGGCCGGAATCCAGAGACGGATTCCGGCCCTCGGTGCGTGCAGAGGTACCCCGTGCGGGCACGCGGCGCGGGGAACGAGAAGAGGGGGCCCGGGGCCCCCTCTTCCTGGTCTTCGGCGCCGCGTGCCCCGCGGCGTCCGCGCCCTAGGCGGCCGCGCAGTCCGGGCACAGTCCCCGGTACGTCACCTCGACGTCCGAGACCGTGAAGCCGAAGCGCTCCGTGTCCGGGAGGTCGGAGATCGGGTTGCCGGAGGGGTGCACGTCGCGGATCGCGCCGCACCGGGCGCAGACCAGGTGGTGGTGCGGCCGGTGCGCGTTCGGGTCGTACCGCTTGGCGCGCCGGTCCGTGCTCACCTCCAGCACCTCACCGAGCGACACCAGTTCGCCCAGGGTGTTGTAGACGGTCGCCCGGGAGATCTCGGGCAGCTTCGCGACGGCCCGTGCATGGACCTCGTCGGCCGTCAGGTGCACGTGCTCGCCGTCTAGGACCTCGGCCACGACGCGCCGCTGCGCGGTCATCCGCCATCCGCGTCCACGCAGCCGATCCAGAAGGTCGCTCATGGCCACCAGCCTAGCAGCCAGGGGGACCAGATTGCGAACCGATGTGATTTTGGAATGCTGTTTGACTTAGACAAAGTCCATTGTAGGATCGGCATCGGCTTTGATCGAGGGACAAGACGGCAGCATGACGCAGGAGGCGCACGTGACGCAGGGACCGCTCACCACCGAGGCCGGCGCCCCGGTGGCCGACAACCAGAACAGCGAGACCGCGGGCGTCGGCGGCCCGGTGCTCGTGCAGGACCAGCTCCTCCTGGAGAAGCTGGCCCGTTTCAACCGTGAGCGCATCCCGGAGCGCGTGGTGCACGCCCGCGGCGCCGGCGCCTACGGCACCTTCACGGTGACCGCCGACCTCACCGGGTACACGCGCGCCGCCTTCCTCTCCCGGGCCGGCAAGCAAACCGAGGTCTTCCTGCGCTTCTCGACCGTGGCCGGCAACCTGGGCGCGGCGGACGCCGTCCGCGACCCGCGCGGTTTCGCGCTGAAGTTCTACACCGAGGAGGGCAACTACGACCTCGTCGGCAACAACACCCCGGTGTTCTTCATCCGGGACGCCATCAAGTTCCCCGACTTCATCCACACCCAGAAGCGCGACCCCTACACGGGCAGCCAGGAGGCGGACAACGTCTGGGACTTCTGGAGCCTGAGCCCGGAGAGCACCCACCAGGTGACCTGGCTGTTCGGCGACCGCGGCATCCCGGCGTCGTACCGTCACATGGACGGCTTCGGTTCGCACACCTACCAGTGGAACAACGAGGCCGGCGAGGTCTTCTGGGTCAAGTACCACTTCAAGACCGACCAGGGGATCAGGAACCTCACCGCCGAGGAGGCCGACGTCCTCGCGGGCAAGGACCCCGACTCCCACCAGCGCGATCTGCGCGAGGCGATCGAGCGCGGCGAGTTCCCGAGCTGGACCGTGGGCGTGCAGGTCATGCCGGCGGCGGACGCGGCGGCCTACCGCTTCAACCCGTTCGACCTGACCAAGGTCTGGCCGCACGCGGACTACCCGGTCATGGAGATCGGCAAGCTGGAGCTGAACCGCAACCCGCGGAACGTCTTCGCCGAGGTCGAACAGTCGATCTTCAGCCCCGCGCACTTCGTGCCCGGCATCGGCCCGTCCCCGGACAAGATGCTCCAGGGCCGCCTGTTCGCGTACGGCGACGCGCACCGCTACCGCGTCGGCGTCAACGCCGACCACCTGCCGGTGAACCGCCCGCACGCCACCGAGGCGAACACGCACTCCCGTGACGGCTTCCTCTACGACGGCCGGCACGGCGGCGAGAGGAACTACGAGCCGAACAGCTTCGGCGGCCCGCAGCAGACGGGCCGGCCGCTGTGGCAGCCGTTCGACGGCTTCACGGCGGGCACCGGCAGCCACCCGACCCCGGCGCACGCCGAGGACGACGACTTCGTCCAGGCGGGCAACCTCTACCGGCTGATGAGCGAGGACGAGAAGGAGCGCCTGGTCGCCAACCTGGCGGGCTCGATCTCCCAGGTCTCGCGCGAGGACATCGCCGAGCGCGCGATCGGCAACTTCCGCAACGCGGACGCCGACTTCGGCAAGCGGCTGGAGGCGGCGGTGCGGGCGCTGCGCGGCTGAGCCGCGGAGTGGCCGGACGGGCCGGACCCCGCCGGGGTCCGGCCCGTCCGGCCACTCAGGGCACCGGTGCGGGCTCGCGGTCCGGTACCCAGCAGCGGATGATGTCGCGGACCGAGACGATGCCGGCCGGCTCGCCCCGGTCGAGCACGACCAGGTGCCGGAAGCCGCCGTGCACCATGGCGCGGGCCGCCTCCTGCAGGGACCAGGTCGGAGCGGCGAAGACGACGTCGCCGGTGGTGTGGGCGTGGATCCGCTCCGTGTCCGGGTCCTGGCCGAGACCGACGGAGGTGAGGATGTCGCGCTCGGTGAGGATGCCGACGCCGCCGGCGTCCGGGTCGTGGACGATGGCCGCGCCGACGCGGCGGGCGGACATCAGGGCGGCAGCCTGGCGGAGGGTGTGGGCGGGGCCGACGGTGAGGACCACCGTGCTCATGGCGTCACGGACGAGCATGGGATGTGACCACCTCCTGCGGGATCCCTCGAAGCGTGCGGGCCCGGCGCCGGAGGCGCCCGTGCGGCACCGCACACGTTCGCGAGGGGGATGCCCTCAGGGTGGCAGGTGAAGAGGGGGTCAACAAGGGGGCGTGCGCGGCCGGCCGAGGGCGCACGGGAGGGCCGTCGGCTCTTCAGGGGCGCCGGCCGAGATACCCCAGCAGCGCGTCGTGCAGCAGGCCGTTGGACGCGGCGGCGTCACCGCCGTGCGGGCCCGGGCGGCCGTCGAGGCCGGTGAAGGTGCCGCCGGCCTCGGTCACGATGATCGCGTTGGCGGCCATGTCCCACAGCGACAGCTCGGGCTCGGCGCAGAAGTCGACCGACCCCTCGGCGACCATCATGTACGGCCAGAAGTCACCGTACGCGCGCGTGCGCCACACCGCGCGGGTCAGGTCCAGGAAGCCGTCCAGCCGGCCCCGCTCCTCCCAGCCGGAGAGCGAGGAGTACGCGAAGGAGGCGTCCGCCAGGTCGCCGACGCGCGAGACGCGGATCCGGGACGCGGAGGCCGGGCTGCGGCCGGTGAAGGCGCCGTGCCCCTCGGCGGCCCACCAGCGGCGGCCCAGCGCGGGGGCGGAGACGACCCCGACGACCGGCCGGTGACCCCCCTCGCCCTCCTCCGTCAGGGCGACGAGGGTGGCCCAGACCGGGACGCCGCGCACGTAGTTCTTGGTGCCGTCGATCGGGTCCACGACCCAGCGGCGCGGGCCGGTGCCCTCCACGCCGTACTCCTCGCCGAGGACCGCGTCCCCGGGGCGGGCGCGCTGGAGCCGTTCCCGGACCGCCTCCTCCGCCGCCCTGTCCGCCTCGCTCACCGGCGTCATGTCCGGCTTCGTCTCCACCTTCAGGTTGAGGGCGTTGAAGCGGGCCGTGGTGGCGGCGTCGGCCGCGTCCGCGAGCTCGTGGGCCAGGCGCAGGTCGTCGAGGTAGTCCGGCATGTGACGAACCGTATCCGCCGGGACCGCCGGGGGGCCACACGGGGTCCGGAAGGCAGGGGCGCGCGCCCGGTGCCAGGCGCGGACGCGCTCATCCGGGCCGGTGGCGGACGCCGGGAGGCGCCCCCGCACGCCCCTCCGGGAACCCTTGACAGTGCGTGCGGACGCGTCAACTCTGAGCCCAGTACCACTTGTTCCAGGGAGGCGAGGATGCCCCCAGCCCGGGAATCCCTACTGGACGCCGCTTACACGGCGCTCGTGCACCGGCCGTGGTCCGCGGTGCGCATGGTCGACGTCGCCGCGGCGGCCGGGGTCTCCCGCCAGACGCTCTACAACGAGTTCGGGAGCAAGGGCGGCCTCGCCCGGGCCCTGGTGCGGCGGGAGGCCGACGGGTACCTCGCCGGCGTCGACCGGGCCCTCGCCGGCCCCGCCGAACCCCGCGGACGGCCCGCCACCGGTGCCTGGGACCGGCCCGCCGCCGCTCCGGCCCGGGGGCGGCCCACCGCCGCCGACGCGCAGGACCGGCTCACCGCCACCGCCGAGTGGACCGCCTCGGCCGCCCGGGACAACGCGCTGGTCCGGGCCCTGCTCACCGGCTGCTGGAACGAACGCCTGCCCCAGCCGGCGGTCTTCTCGGCGCCGTCCTTCCCGACCGTGCCCGCGCAGCGCCGGGTGGACGGGGCCCCGCCGTCGCCCGGGGACTTCGTGCGGACCGTGCGGGACCGGGCGGTGAAGGCGCTGACCGGGCCCGGCGCCGCGCCCTTCGACACCACCGAACTGGCCCGCTCCTGCGAACTCGTCGTCCGCCTCGCCCTGTCCTGCGTGACGGCGCCGCCGGCGGGAGAGGGCGGGGTGGCGGTGCTGGTCCGGGCGGTGCTCCAGCGGCAGCGAGCGGTGCGTTAGCCCCTGTCGCCGCACTCCGGCCGTCCGCCGGCGGGGCGGGAGCGTGGCGACAGGGGCCGGGCGGCCCGCCCCGGCCACGCCGGCGGCGCGGGACGCGGGACAGCACACCTAGTGCGCCGACCCCGACAGCTGCAGTCCGATCACGCCGATGATCACGAAGCTGATCGAGACGATCTTCAGCGTCGACACCAGGTCACCGAGGAAGACCATCCCGTAGATCGCGGTGCCCGCGGCACCGATCCCGGTCCACACCGCGTAGGCGGGGCCGACGTCGAGCTTCCTCAGCGAGAGGGTCAGCAGACCGAAGCTGCCCAGCGCGAAGGACGCGAAGGCGATCGTCGGCCACAGACGGGTGAACCCGTGCGAGAGCTTCAGGCACACGGCGAAGCCGGTCTCCAACATCCCGGCCACTATGACCAGCAGCCACGCCATGTGCTGTCCTCCCGTAGGTCCGGATCCCCGGCTCGGTGCGATTATGCACTTGCCTCACCTGCACCCGGTCAAACACGCGGTGATCAGTCGCCGTCCGTGCGCTCCCGCGTGGACAGCAGCCGGCGCAGCGAGTACAGCCGCGCGGCATCGGCGTGCCCCTCGGCCACCCACGCGTCCAGCGCGCACTCCGGCTCGTCGTGGCTGCACGCGCGCGGGCAGCCCCGCGTACCCGGTTCCAGGTCCGGGAAGGCGTGGATCACCCGCGAGGGATCGATGTGCGCCAGTCCGAAGGAGCGCACGCCCGGGGTGTCGACGACCCAGCCCTCCCCGTCCCCGAGCGGCAGCGCGAGCGCGGACGTCGTGGTGTGCCGGCCCCGGCCCGTCACCGCGTTCACATGGCCCGTGATGCGCCGCCGGTCCTGCGGGACGAGCGCGTTGACCAGGGTCGTCTTGCCGACGCCCGAGTGGCCCACGAACGCGGTGACCCTGCCGCGCAGGTGCGCGCGCACCCGGTGGGCCGCGCCACCGGTCTCCAGCTCCTCGCGGCTGGTGACGACGTGGGGGATGTCCAGGGCGCCGTACAGCTCCAGCAGTTCGTCGGGCGGGGCCAGGTCCGACTTGGTCATGACGAGCAGCGGCTCCAGACCGCCGTCGAAGGCCGCGACCAGGCAGCGGTCGATCAGGCGCGGGCGGGGTTCGGGGTCGGCCAGGGCGGTGACGATCGCCAGCTGGTCGGCGTTGGCGACCACCACCCGCTCGTACGGATCGTCGTCGTCGGCCGTGCGCCGCAGCACCGAGGAGCGCTCCCCGATCCTGACGATCCGCGCGAGGGTGTCCTTCGCGCCGGACAGGTCGCCGACCAGGGCCACCCGGTCGCCCACCACGGCCGCCTTGCGGCCCAGCTCGCGGGCCTTCATCGCCATCACCGTGCGGTCCCCGACCAGGCAGGTCAGCCGGCCCCGGTCGACGGTGAGGACCATGCCCTCGGCGGCGTCCTCGTGCTTGGGGCGGATGTGCGTGCGCGGCCGGTTGCCCTTGCGGTTCGGGCGGCTGCGGATGTCGTCCTCGTCGGTGTGCTTGCCGTAGCGGCGCATGTCCCGGTCCCGCCCGTCAGTTCCCCAGCATCCCGGTCCACAGGTCGGGGAAGTCGGGCAGCGTCTTCGCCGTCGTCGCCACGTTCTCGATCCGCACGCCCTCCACCGCCAGTCCGACGACCGCGCCGGCGGTCGCCATGCGGTGGTCCTCGTAGGTGTGGAAGACCCCGCCGTGCAGCGGGCGTGGACGGATGTGCAGGCCGTCGGCCGTCTCGGTGACGTCACCGCCCAGTTCGTTGATCTCCTTGGTGAGCGCGGCCAGCCGGTCCGTCTCGTGCAGCCGCAGGTGGGCCACGCCCCGCAGGGTCGAGGGGGAGTCGGCGAGCGCGGCGACCGCGGCGATGCCCGGGGTCAGCTCGCCGACGTCGCCGAGGTCGACGTCGATGCCGTGCACGGCACCGGAACCGGTGAACACGAGCCCCCGGTCGGTGAGTTCGCAGGAGCCCCCCATCTCGGTGAAGATCTCCCGCAGCCGGTCACCCGGCTGGGTGGTCCGCTCCGGCCAGTCCGGGATCAGCACCTTGCCGCCGGTGACCAGGGCCGCCGCCAGGAACGGCTGCGCGTTCGACAGGTCCGGCTCGACCGTCAGGTCCCGGCCGAGCAGCGCGCCCGGCGTCACCCGCCACACGTTCGGCTCGCCGCCCGACTCCGGGGTGTCCACCTGGGCGCCGACCGCGCGCAGCATGTCCACGGTCATCCGGATGTGCGGCAGGGAGGGAAGGGTGTCACCGGTGTGCCGGACCTCGACACCCTGGTTGAACCGCGGACCCGACAGCAGCAGTGCCGAGACGAACTGGGAGGACGAGGAGGCGTCGACGGACACCGGGCCGCCGTCCAGCGCCCCGCCGCCGTGCACGGTCAGCGGCAGCGCGCCCCGGCCGTCGTCGTCGATCCGGGCCCCGAGCGCCCGCAGCGCGTCGATCACCCCGTGCAGCGGACGCTCGTACGCCCGCGGGTCGCCGTCGAACCGGACCGGGCCGTCGGCCAGGGCGGCCACCGGCGGCAGGAAGCGCATCACCGTACCGGCGTTGCCGACGTCCACGGTGGCCGGACCGCGCAGGTCCGTGGGCAGCACCCGCCAGGCCTCGCCGGAGCCGTCCGGGCCCACGCCCTCCTCGATCTCGACGCCCATCGCGCGCAGCGCGCCCGCCATCAGCAGGGTGTCGCGGGAGCGCAGCGGGCGGCGCAGCCAGCCCGGCTCGGAGGCGAGGGCGGCGAGCACGAGGGCGCGGTTGGTGACCGACTTGGACCCCGGGACGTGGACCGTCGCGTCGACGGCTGCGACGGCGTGCGGGGCGGGCCAGGGATCGGGGTGTGCGGTGTTCGGGGCCATGGGACAACTCTATAAGGAGGGGCCGGCGTCAACCTTCCAGCAGCCAGCGGCCTCCGCCGATCAGCGAGCACAGCGACACCGTGTGGAACAGGAACAGCCACAGGCCCGCCGGTACGTGCGTCAGGCGCGACAACTGGTCCGCGTCCGAGTCGCCCGTGCCGCCCCGCGCCCGCTTGGCCTGCAACTCGAACGGCGGACGCACCCCGCCGAACAGCAGGAACCACACCACCGCGTACGCGAACGCCGCCTGCACCTGCGCCCCCGCCAGCCACGACACCAGCAGGAAGGCCCCGCCCGCCAGGACGACGGTCAGCACCCCGTAGGCGTTGCGGATCATCACCAGCATCGCGAGCAGCAGCGCGGTCGCCGCCCACAGCAGCAGTGTGATGCGCCCCGTGGCCAGCAGCGCGGCACCGCCGAGCCCCAGCAGCGAGGGCGCCGTGTACCCGGCGGCCGCGGTCAGGATCATGCCCAGGCCGTGGGGCCTGCCGCGGCTGAGTGTGAGACCGCTGGTGTCGGAGTGCAGGCGTATGCCGGTGAGCCGCCGGCCGGTGAGCAGGGCCACCAGGCCGTGACCGCCCTCGTGCGCGATCGTGACGGCGTTGCGGGCCACGCGCCACACGGCGTGCGGGACGACGACGGCGAGCGCGGCGGCGAGGGTGGCGAGCACCACCCACAGGCCGGGATCGGGCTGGGTGCCGGTGAGCCGGTCCCAGAGGCCGGGCAGCGCGGTGGCGGCGAGGCTGTCCATGTGTCCGAGTGGCTCCCTCTGGTCGGGTCGGCGGTGGCCGGGCGGTGGCCGGGCGGCGGCTGGGCCTGGCAGTGTGGCACGCATGTGCGGACGGTTTGCATCCAGTCGTGGGCCCGAGGATCTCGCAGAAGTCTTTGAGATCGACACGTGGGAGCCCGAGGAGACGCTGGAACCGGACTACAACGTGGCCCCGACCAAGCAGGTCCACGCGGTCCTGGAGCGTCCGCCGAAGGACGCCGGCGGGTCCGGTCCGCTCCGGCAGCTGCGCAGGCTCACGTGGGGCCTGGTGCCGTCCTGGGCCAGGACGCCCGAGGGCGGCGCCCGCATGATCAACGCCCGCGCGGAGACCGTGCACGAGAAGCCGGCCTACCGGCGCGCCTTCGCCGCCCGCCGCTGCATCCTGCCCGCCGACGGCTACTACGAGTGGGTCACCGGCGGGCAGGAGCGGGAGCTGGAGGTGCAGGGCAGGAGGAAGCGGCCCCGCAAACAGCCCTACTTCGTGCTCCCCGCCGACGGCTCGGTGTTCGCGATGGCCGGCCTGTACGAGTTCTGGCGCGACCGCACGCTGCCCGACGGCCACGCCCGGGCCTGGTGGGTCACCTGCTCGGTCATCACCACCGAGGCGGAGACCACCCCGCTGGCCGCCGCCCCCGCCGAGGGCCCGCAGTCGCTGGCCGCGATCCACCCCCGGATGCCGCTCATGCTCACCCCGGACCGCTGGGACGCCTGGCTGGACCCGGCCCGCACGGACCCGGACGGCCTGCGGGAACTGCTCGCCCCGCCCCCGCCCGGCCTGATGCGCGCCTACCCGGTCTCCACGGCCGTCAGCAACGTCCGCAACAACGGTCCGGAGCTGCTGGGGGAACTGGCGGCACCGGAAGAGGGCACACTCTTCTGACGTGACGCAACACACCATCGCGACCGCGGCGGGCACCGCCCGCATCACCTGGTACCCGGCGCGGCCGGCGCGGCTGGTGCTGGCCGTCGGCCACGGCGCCGGCGGCGGCATCGAGGCCCCGGACCTCCAGGCGCTCGCCCGCGAGCTGCCCGCGCACGGGGTCTCCGTGGCCCTGGTGGAACAGCCCTGGCGCGTCGCCGGCAGGAAGGTCGCGCCGGCGCCGAAGACCCTGGACGCCGGCTGGCGCGGCCTGTGGCCCGCGCTCACCGCGCCGGGGCTGCCGGTGGTCTCCGGCGGCCGCAGCGCCGGGGCACGGGTCGCCTGCCGGACCGCCGCCGAACTGGGCGCGCACGCCGTGCTCGCGCTCGGCTTCCCGCTGCACCCGCCGGGCAGGCCCGAGCGGTCCCGGGCGGACGAACTGCTCGGGGCCGGGGTGCCGACGCTGGTCGTCCAGGGCGGCAACGACCCCTTCGGCAAGCCCGGCGAGTTCCCCGAAGGGGACTTCGACCTGGTCGAGGTCGAGCACGGCGACCACGGGTTCGCCGTGCCCAAGCGCGCGGGGACCACGCCGGAGCGGGCGCTGGGGATCATCACCGCGGCCGTCGTGGAGTGGACCGCCTCACTCCGGTGACGGCCGGGAATGTTGCGCGGCGGGGCGCTGTTGTGCGGGGCAGAGGTGCTGGGAGCAACGGCACCGACGTCGCAGGAGAGGAAGTCCGCCGCATGGGTCCGACCACATGCCCGAGCCGCAGCAGCCGTGCCGACCTGGACTGGACGGTGCTGCACGCGGCCAAGACGGCTCCGGTTCGAGCGGCGGCTGGCACGGGTCGTGTTCTATCCTCCGAAACGAGTGGGACCGGTCTCGGTCCCGCCCGGAAATTTGAGGAGGTGGGTCCGGTCACTGGGACCGACGCAGGGACCGACGACGGCCAGGCGGAGCTGCCCGAGGGCCAGGGCGCGGGAGCGGAGGCGGACACGCGGGCGTCCGCCGAGTCGAGCGCGGAGCGCAGCGCGCGCTTCGAGCGGGACGCGCTCGAATTCCTCGACCAGATGTACTCGGCCGCGCTGCGCATGACGCGCAACCCGGCCGACGCCGAGGACCTGGTGCAGGAGACGTACGCCAAGGCGTACGCGTCCTTCCACCAGTTCCGCGAGGGCACCAACCTCAAGGCGTGGCTGTACCGGATCCTCACCAACACCTTCATCAACTCGTACCGCAAGAAGCAGCGCGAACCCCAGCGCAGCGCGGCCGAGGAGATCGAGGACTGGCAGCTCGCCCGTGCCGAGTCGCACATGTCGACCGGTCTGCGCTCCGCGGAGTCGCAGGCGCTCGACCACCTGCCCGACTCGGACGTGAAGACGGCGCTCCAGACGATCCCCGAGGAGTTCCGCATCGCCGTCTACCTCGCGGACGTGGAGGGCTTTGCCTACAAGGAGATCGCGGACATCATGGGGACACCCATCGGTACGGTGATGTCCCGGCTGCACCGGGGCCGCCGTCAGCTGCGCGGCATGCTGGAGGACTACGCCCGCGAGCGCGGACTGGTCCCCGCCGGCGCCGGAGAGGCGAACGAAGCGAAAGGCTCGGGCTCATGAGCTGCGGAGAGCCGCACGAGACGGACTGCAGTGAGGTCCTGGACCACCTGTACGAGTTCCTCGACAGCGAGATGCCGGACGTCGACCGCGACAAGTTCCAGCACCACTTCGAGGAATGCTCGCCGTGCCTGGAGAAGTACGGCCTGGAGCAGGCCGTGAAGAAGCTGGTCAAGCGGTGCTGTGGCCATGACGACGTGCCCGCCGACCTGCGGGCCAAGGTGATGGGGCGGATCGAGCTGATCCGCTCCGGGCACACCGTGCCCGAGCACGACGTGACCGTCACCACGCGGGAGAGCTGACCCCCTCCGACGGTCACCCGGCCGTGCCGGCCCGCCGGTCACGGGCCCCGGCCCCCGGCAGCCGTCCAGGGCTGCCGACCCGGACCGACGGGCCCGGGCGGCGCCCGCGGAGCCGCAGCGCCGCGCGGGCACCCGCTTCGGCCCCCCCTCTCCCTTCCCCCGCCCCCCTCCGCGGTCGCCGCGTTCGTCCGGACCCTGCGCCGCGGCAGGGGCCGGCGCCCGGTCGTCACGGCCGGCGAGCCGCCGTGCGGCCCGGGAACGCCCGTGAGGAGAAGGCGCGGGACACCGGGCCCGGCGCCCGCCGCGCGCGCTGGAGGAACTGCGCCCGGCCACCGGCGTGGACTGCGCTCCCGGGATCGTGGAGGCGCCGGCCCGGGTGTCCGCCACGGGACTGTCTGACCCCGCCCCGACGGGGTAACCCATGGGTAATGAGCGCCCGTCCTGGCGTACGTGGTTGGATGCCAGGGAGAGGGTGTCCGGGGGCACAGGCCAGCCCACTGTGCGGAACTGGAACTGGCAGGCGGGAATCGTGAGGATCTTCGGCAAGGGACGGCACCGGCCCTCCGCCTCCTGGCGGCAGGCCACGGACCGCGCGTTCACGCTCATCGGCGACGGCCGGTACGAGGACGCGGGCGAACTGCTGACCCGCGCCGCCGACCTGGAACCCTGGCTGGCGGAGTCCTGGTTCAACCTCGCCCTGCTGCACAAGTTCCGGCACGACTGGGAGCAGGCCCGCGCCGCCGGACTGCGCGCCGTGGCCCTCCTCGACCGGGGGACCGGCGCCCCCGACTGGTGGAACGTCGGCATCGCCGCCACCGCCCTGCAGGACTGGCCGCTGGCCCGCCGCGCCTGGCAGGCCTACGGGCTGAGGGTGCCCGGCGGCGCCTGCCGGCCCCGGGCCGGGACGGGCGCCGCCTCCGGCGAGCCGCTCGGCATGGAGCTGGGCAGCGCGGCCGTACGGCTGTCCCCGGAGGGGGAGGCCGAGGTCGTGTGGGGCCGCCGGCTGGACCCGGCGCGGATCGAGGTGCTGTCCATCCCGCTGCCCTCGTCCGGGCGGCGCTGGGGCGAGGTCGTGCTGCACGACGGGGTCCCGCACGGTGAGCGCACGACGTCCGACGGGCACGCCTTCCCGGTCTTCGACGAGATCGAGCTATGGGCCCCCTCACCCGTGCCCACCTGGGTGGTGCTGCTGGAGGCGGCCACCGAGGCCGACCGGGACGCCCTGGAACAGCTCGCCTCCGACGCGGGGTTCGCCGCGGAGGACTGGTCCTCTTCCGTGCGGCTGCTGTGCCGGATGTGCTCCGAGTCGCGCATGCCGTCCGACGAGGGCGACGGCGTGCACCTGGACCCGCACGACCACAGCGAGCCGGGACACCCCGGGCCGCTGGGCCACCGCACGGACGGGCAGCTGTGGGTGCCGGAGCGGGAGTGCGGGGTGGCGGCGCCGGCCTCGCTGGTCCGGGAGCTGCTGGACGGGTGGGTCGCGGACAGTCCGGACTCCCGGGACTGGCGGGACCTGGAGGAGGTCTGCTGAGGCCCGCTCGCCGCCGTGGCTCCCGCGCGGCCGGTCGTGCGGTTCCCCGCGCCCCCTCGGGGCCGCGGCACCCGTAGGCTGTAGCAGCATCATCACCCGGTTCTGAGGAAGGCATACGTCGGTCATGGCGCAGCAGGACACCGATCAGCAGCACGCGGGCGTGCTCCCCGTCGACGACGAGGGCTACGTCGTCGACACGGAGGACTGCGAGGAGCGCGAGAAGGCCTGGCGCGAGCGCGGCACCTCGCGGCCGATCACGGTCGTCGGCAACCCGGTCCTGCACAAGGAGTGCGAGGACGTCACCGAGTTCGGCGAGGAACTGGACCGGCTGGTCGCGGACATGTTCGCCAGCCAGCGCACCGCCGAGGGCGTGGGCCTGGCCGCCAACCAGATCGGGGTCGACCTGAAGGTCTTCGTCTACGACTGCCCCGACGACGAGGGCGTCCGGCACGTCGGCGTGGTCTGCAACCCCAGGCTGGTCGAACTGCCCGCCGACAGGCGCCGGCTGGACGACAGCAACGAGGGCTGCCTGTCCGTGCCGACGGCGTACGCACCGCTCGCGCGCCCGGACTACGCCGAGGTGACCGGCCAGGACGAGAAGGGCAACCCGATCAGGGTCCGCGGCACCGGTTACTTCGCCCGCTGCCTGCAGCACGAGACGGACCACCTGTACGGACACCTCTACATCGACCGCCTGTCCAAGCGCGAACGCAAGGACGCCCTGCGGCAGATGGCCGAGAACGAGCCGCGCTACCCCGTGGTCCCGAACGACTGAGACCCGCGCCGGAGCGGTCACGACGCGCTCCGGTGCCGGCCCGCGGCGCCCCGCCGGGATCCCTCCCGGTGGGGCGCCGTTCATCTCCGTTCCCACGGCGACCGGTTGTGGTGCCGAACGAGACGGGCGCGGGGACACGCGACGGCGCGCGTCCGGCACGGAGGGGTGCGCGCCGCCCTGCGGCCGAGGGGGGAGCGCTCGTGCACGCTTCCCCGCACGGGCTGGTGCTGAAGCCCGTGCTCCGGTGGGCGGGGCCCGCCGGCACCGGCGCGCGCTCAGGCGGCCCGGGGGCCGCGGAACGCGCGCCGGTAGCCGTTCGGGGTGGTGCCCAGCGCGCGGACGAACTGGTGGCGCAGCGCGGCCGCGGTGCCGAACCCGGTGCGCGCGGCGATCGCGTCCATGGTCTCGTCGGTGCCCTCCAGCAGCTCCTGCGCCAGCAGCACCCGCTGGCGCAGGATCCAGCGGTACGGCGTGGTTCCGGTCTCCTGCTGGAAGCGGCGCGCGAAGGTGCGCGGCGCCATGTGGGCGCGGGCGGCGAGCTGTTCGACGGTGACCTCCTGGTCCAGGTGCTCCTCCATCCACACCAGCACCTCTCCCACGGTGTCGCAGGACGCCCTCGGCAGCGGCCGTTCGACGTACTGCGCCTGGCCGCCGTCCCGGTGCGGCGGCACCACCATCCGCCGGGCGATCTTGTTGGCGACCTCCGGGCCCTGTTCCTTGCGGACCAGGTGCAGGCAGGCGTCGATGCCGGCCGCGGTGCCGGCGGAGGTGATCACCGGGTCCGCGTCGACGTAGAGCACGTCCGGCTCGACGGTCAGCCGCGGATGGCGCCGGGCGAGCTGCTCGACGTGGTGCCAGTGCACCGCGCACCGCCGCCCGTCCAGCAGCCCGGCGGCGGCCAGCACGAACACCCCGGAGCAGACGCTGAGCACCCGGGCACCGCGGTCGACGGCCCGCCGCAGGGCGTCCAGCAGCTCCTCGGGGTACTCCCGCTCCGCGTAACCGTCGCCGGCCGGCACGGCTATCAGGTCGGCCTCCTCCAGCCGTTCCAGGCCGTACGGCGTCGACACCGTGAACCCGCAGTGGGTGCCCAGGGCGGGGCCCTCGGCGGAGACCACGGCGAAGTCGTACACCGGCAGGCCCTCGTCGCTGCGGTCGATCCCGAACACCTCGCAGACCACGCCCAGTTCGAAGGGGTGCGCTCCGTCCAGCAGCACGGCGGCCACGTTCTTCAGCATGCTGCCAGTGTGCCGCACCACTGGCAGTAAATCGAGGTGGTACGGCAGTCCTGCCACTCCCGGACAGGACCGTCCGGCGCGACAGTGGTGTCCATGAACGGAAACCAGATCGAAGGCCTGATCGGCATGCTCGTCACGTTCGGCATCCTGGTCCTCCTGGCCCTCCCGTCCGTGCTCGGTGCCCTGCGCGACAGGCGCGTGGACCGGCGGATAAGGGAGGCCCAGGAGGCCCGGGCGGCATCACCCGAAGGCGGTGGGGATCAGAAGTCCTCGTCCAGGTCGACGGTGCCCTCCACCGCCACCTGGTACGCCGAGGGACGCCGCTCGAAAAAGTTGGTCAGCTCCTGAACGCCCTGCAGCTCCATGAAGGCGAACGGGTTCTCCGAGCCGTACACCGGGGCGAAGCCCAGGCGCGTGAGGCGCTGGTCGGCGACGCACTCCAGGTACTGCCGCATCGACTCGGTGTTCATGCCCGGCAGGCCGTCACCGCACAGGTCGCGCGCGAACCGCAGCTCGGCCTCGACGGCCTCCCGGAGCATGTCGGTGACCTGCTGCCGGAGCCGGTCGTCGAAGAGGTCCGGCTCCTCCTTGCGGACAGTGTCGACCACGTCGAAGGCGAAGGACATGTGCATGGTCTCGTCGCGGAACACCCAGTTGGTGCCCGTGGCCAGACCGTGCAGCAGGCCCCGGCTGCGGAACCAGTAGACGTACGCGAAGGCGCCGTAGAAGAACAACCCCTCGATGCACGCCGCGAAGCAGATCAGGTTCAGCAGGAAGCGGCGCCGGTCCGCCTTCGTCTCCAGGCGTTCCAGCTTCTCGACCTCGTTGATCCACCGGAAGCAGAACCCGGCCTTCTCGCGGATCGACGGGATGTTCTCGACGGCCGCGAAGGCGGCGGCGCGGTCGTCCGGGTCGGGCAGGTAGGTGTCCAGCAGCGTCAGGTAGAACTGGACGTGCACGGCCTCCTCGAACAGCTGGCGCGACAGGTACAGGCGCGCCTCCGGGGAGTTGATGTGCTTGTAGAGGGTCAGCACCAGGTTGTTCGCGACGATCGAGTCGCCCGTCGCGAAGAAGGCCACCAGGCGGCCGATCAGGTGCTGCTCGGCCGGCGTCAGCCGGGCGAGGTCGGCGACGTCCGAGTGGAGGTCGACCTCCTCGACGGTCCAGGTGTTCTTGATGGCGTCCCGGTAGCGCTCGTAGAAGTCCGGGTAGCGCATCGGGCGCAGGGTCAGTTCGAAGCCCGGGTCGAGCAGGCGGGCGGTACGGGTGGTCGTCACTGGCAGGCCTCGCAGGACTCGGGGTTTTCCAGGGAGCAGACGACGGCCTCGGGGTCGGCCGCCGGCCGGGCGGGGGCGGCGGCCTGCGCCCGGGCCGCACGGGCGATCCGCGTCGCCGGGCGCGAGCGCAGGTAGTACGTCGTCTTCAGGCCCGACTTCCAGGCGTAGGCGTACATCGAGGAGAGCTTGCCGATGGTCGGCGTCTCCAGGAACAGGTTCAGGGACTGGGCCTGGTCCAGGAACGGCGTGCGGGCCGCGGCCATGTCGATCAGGCCGCGCTGCGGGATCTCCCACGCCGTGCGGTACAGCCGGCGCACGTCCTCGGGGATCCGGGCGAGGTCCTGCACCGAGCCGCCCGAGTCGCGCAGCGCCTCACGGGTGTGCGCGTCCCACACGCCCAGATCCTTGAGGTCCTGCACGAGGTACGAGTTGACCTGGAGGAACTCACCGGACAGCGTCTCGCGCTTGAACAGGTTGGAGACCTGCGGCTCGATGCACTCGTAGACCCCCGCGATGGAGGCGATGGTGGCGGTCGGCGCGATGGCCAGGAGCAGGGAGTTGCGCAGGCCGACCGAGGCGATCCGCTCGCGCAGCGCGGCCCAGCGCTCGGGCCAGGCGAACGCGACGCCGTAGTGGTCGGGGTGCAGGACGCCCCGGGCCGTACGGGTCTTCTCCCAGGCCGGCAGCGGGCCGCCGCGCTCGGCGAGGTCGGCGGAGGCCTCGTACGCGGCGAGCATGATCCGCTCGGCGATCCGCGTCGACAGGGCCCTGGCCCCGGGGGAGTCGAAGGGCAGGCGCAGCTTGAAGAAGACGTCCTGCAGGCCCATCACGCCCAGGCCCACCGGGCGCCACCTGGCGTTGGAGCGGCCCGCCTGCTCGGTCGGGTAGAAGTTGACGTCGATGACGCGGTCCAGGAAGGTGACCGCCGTGCGGACCGTCTCGTCCAGCCGCTCCCAGTCGATGCCGTCGCCGGTGACGAAGGCGCCCAGGTTCACGGACCCCAGGTTGCAGACCGCCGTCTCCCCGTCGTCCGTGACCTCCAGGATCTCGGTGCACAGGTTGGAGGAGTGGACGACGTGGCCCGACTCGGCGGTCTGGTTGGCGGTGCGGTTGGCGGCGTCCTTGAAGGTCATCCAGCCGTTGCCGGTCTGCGCCAGGGTGCGCATCATGCGGCCGTACAGGTCGCGGGCCGGG
This sequence comes from Streptomyces sp. TG1A-8, assembly GCF_030499535.1. Lineage (NCBI taxonomy): Bacteria > Bacillati > Actinomycetota > Actinomycetes > Kitasatosporales > Streptomycetaceae > Streptomyces > Streptomyces sp. TG1A-8. The sequence goes on along the minus strand of NZ_JASTLB010000001.1, from coordinate 2,459,128 downwards.
AGGGTCTTCCTCGCGAGGCCCGCGCGCTCGGCGGCGCGGTAGGCGGCGTCGAACTCCTCGCCCCACAGGTCCACCAGTTCCGGCACGTCCGAGGGGGAGAACAGCGACCACGGCGCGTCGGCGCCGACCCGGCGCATGAACTCGTCGGGGACCCAGTGCGCGAGGTTCAGGTTGTGCGTGCGGCGGGCGTCCTCACCGGTGTTGTCGCGCAGCTCCAGGAACTCCTCGATGTCGGAGTGCCAGGTCTCCAGGTACACCGCGGCGGCGCCCTTGCGCCGGCCGCCCTGGTTCACGGCGGCCACCGAGGCGTCCAGGGTCTTCAGGAACGGGACGATGCCGTTGGAGTGCCCGTTGGTGCCGCGGATCAGCGAACCGCGCGAGCGGATGCGGGAGTAGGACAGTCCGATGCCGCCGGCGTGCTTGGAGAGCCGGGCGACCTGGTGGTACCGGTCGTAGAGGGAGTCCAGCCGGTCCAGCGGGGAGTCCAGGAGGTAGCAGGACGACATCTGGGGGTGCCGGGTGCCGGAGTTGAAGAGCGTGGGGGAGGAGGGGAGGTAGTCGAGGCGGCTCATGAGCGTGTAGAGCGCGGCGACCTCGTCGACGGAGCGCGCGGTGTCGTCCTCGGCGAGGCCGGCGGCGACGCGCAGCATGAAGTGCTGGGGCGTCTCGACGACCTTGCGGGTGATCGGGTGCCGCAGCAGGTAGCGGCTGTGCAGGGTGCGCAGGCCGAAGTAGCCGAAGCGGTCGTCGGCGTGCGGGTCGACCAGCGCGTCCAGCCGGGCCGCGTGCAGTCGTACGAACGCGGCCGTGCGGTCGGCGATGAGGCCTTCGCGGTGCCCGACGGCGACGGACCGCGCGAAGCCGGTGACGCCCTGCGAGGCGGCCTCCGCGCGGATGGCGAGGGTCAGCAGGCGGGCGGCCAGCTTCGAGTAGGCCGGGTCCTCGGGGATCAGGCCGGCGGCCACCTCCGTGGCCAGCTCGCGCAGCTCCGCCCCGTCGGCCCGCGCGGACCGGCCGCGCAGCGCGGCGGCGGCGACCCGGCCGGGGTCGGCGTCGGGGAGGTCGGCGGTCAGTTCGGTCAGGGTCCGCAGCAGTGCGGCACCGGGGCCGTCGGTCTCCACCGGAACCCCGGTCGCCCGGGTGGCTGAAGCCGGATCGGCTGGCGCGATGGTCACGTGGGGGCTCTCCCTCGCTCGGCGCCGGGGCCAGGCGGAGGGCAGGAGGGAGCACGAGCGCGCACGGCGCCGCGTCCACCGGCCCACTCCACGAGGCCCGGACGTCTCAGGGCACCCGGACCGGACGGCCGGGTGCGCTGCCGGCAGGTCCTCGGACTGGACGGGCGTGCGGGAACACGCGGGTACACCGTTGCGGGACAGTTCCGGATTCACACCGGATTCCCCTGCGGCGACAGCGAGCATGAGCATACATCTAGTGCCGGGGCGCCGCGTCACCCCCAGATGTTGTGTCTGTTTGTGTGTCACGGTGGCTTCAGAGGGTCAGCTCGCGGGCGGGCGGGCGGATGCCGCCGGCCCGCGGGAGCGGGTCCCGGGCGCGTTCGGCGGCGTGCGCGGCGCGCCGGGCCGACGGGACGGGGCACGCGGCCCCGGGTGTCCCGGGCGCGGCGCCCGGCGGCCGCCCGCGCCGGATGGCGGGGGCCGCGGGGCGGGCGGACACGACGGCGGGCCGCCGGTGTCCTGCTTTCCGGCGGCCCGCCGCGGGTGGTTCGGGTGGGGTCAGTGCACGTTGCCCGCGGTGACCGGCGGAAGCTCCGACCGGACGCCCGGGTCGCCGGAGTCCGCCGTGTAGTCGGCGGGGCTGGTCTCGTCGACGCCCTCGGGGGCCTTGACGGCCCGGAGGACGAGGGTGAGGACCGCGGAGACGAGGACGTTCAGGACGAAGGCGGTGAGGCCGATGTAGCCGATCTCGCCGATGCCCGGGATCTCCTTCGCCGAGCCGCCGAAGTGCTTCTGCGTGGGCGAGGCCACCCCGTAGGCGGCGACCGTGCCGTACACCATGCCGACGGCCCAGCCGGCGAGCAGCGCCCAGCGGTGGAACCAGCGGGTGAACAGGCCTCCGACCAGGGCCGGGAAGGTCTGCAGGATCCAGATGCCGCCCAGCAACTGGAAGTTGATGGCGACCGTCTTGTCCATGGTGAGGACGAAGACCAGCGCGCCGACCTTCACCAGCAGGGACACGATCTTGGAGACCCGGGTCTCCTCCTTCGCCGTCGCGTCCGGCTTGATGAAGTCCTTGTAGATGTTGCGGGTGAAGAGGTTGGCCGCCGCGATGGACATGATGGCCGCGGGGACCAGGGCGCCGATGCCGATGGCCGCGAAGGCCACGCCCGCGAACCAGTCCGGGAACATGTTCTCGAACAGCTGCGGGATGGCGAGCTGCCCGTTGGCGACCTTCACCCCGGCCGCGATCGCCATGAAGCCCAGGAGCGCCAGCAGGCCCAGCATGAGGGAGTACAGCGGCAGGATCGTGGTGTTGCGGCGGATCACCTCACGGCTCCTGGACGACAGGGTCGCGGTGATCGAGTGCGGGTACATGAACAGCGCCAGGGCCGAGCCGAGCGCCAGCGTGGCGTACGTCCACTGGCCCGCCGGGGCCGGCACGACACCGCCCACGCCCGTCGTGGTGAACTTCTCGCCCGCCTTGGCGAAGACGTCGTCGAACCCGCCCAGCTTGATCGGGATGTAGATGATCGCCACCGCGATGACGATGTAGATCAGGGCGTCCTTGACGAACGCGATCAGGGCGGGGGCGCGCAGGCCCGAGGAGTAGGTGTACGCCGCCAGCACGCCGAAGGCGATCAGCAGCGGCAGGTCCTTCACGAACCAGTTGGTGTCCTCGCCGCCGCCCACGCCCATGACGTCCAGCACCGACTGGATGCCCACCAGTTGCAGCGCGATGTACGGCATGGTCGCGAGGATGCCGGTCAGCGCCACCGCCAGGGACAGGCTCTTGGAGCCGAACCGCCCGCGCACGAAGTCGGAGGTCGTCACGTAGCCGTGGCGGTGCGAGACCGACCACAGGCGGGGCAGGAAGGTGAAGATCAGCGGGTACACCAGGATCGTGTACGGCACCGCGAAGAAGCCCGACGCGCCGGCCGCGTAGATTGCCGCCGGCACGGCCACGAAGGTGTACGCCGTGTACAGGTCACCACCGAGCAGGAACCAGGTGATCCAGGTGCCGAACGACCGGCCGCCCAGGCCCCACTCGTCCAGGGAGTGCTCGTTCTCGGCCCGGCGCCAGCGGGCGGCCAGGAAGCCCACGACCGTCACGGCCAGGAAGAAGAAGACGAAGACGCCGAGGGCGACGCCGTTGACGCCGTCCTTCACCGCGCGTCACCCCCCTTCCCGGAGGTGCGGGAGCGCTGGTCGCGCTGCCAGAGCTGGTACGCGAGCATCGTGAGCGCGGTGGAGATCAGCACCCAGAGCATCTGGTACCAGTAGAAGAACGGGATGCCGATGAACCCGGGCCCGGTCTTGGCGTAGGAGCCGACCCACAGCATCGCCACGAAGGGTGCGACGAGACACAGGCCGATGATCACGCGGACCGGTGTCACCACCGGTGGTCTCACTTCTGGTGTTCCGGACATCCCACGGCTCCGTCCCCTGGTTGATCTGCGGTGCAATGCGCAGGCAATCTAGGTGACGGTGTCCCGGGAGCGGAAGACCTGGTCCGCATATCGGTATGCGGATTTCCGGGGCGGCCGTGCGCGGGGCGGCCCCGGCTCACTCCACCGGGCGCTTGAGGCGCGCGACGAACTTGTACCGGTCGCCCCGGTACACCGACCGCACCCACTCCACCGGCTTGCCCTCGCGGTCCAGGGAGTGGCGGGAGAGCATCAGCATCGGCAGGCCCACGTCGGTGCCGAGCAGGCCCGCCTCCCGCGGGGTGGCCAAGGAGGTCTCGATGATCTCCTCGGCCTCGGCGAGGTGGACGTCGTAGACCTCGGCGAGCGCGGTGTAGAGCGACGTGTACTTCACGAGCGACCTGCGCAGGGCCGGGAAGCGCTTGGCCGAGAGGTGGGTGGTCTCGATGGCCATCGGCTCCCCGTTGGCCATGCGCAGCCGCTCGATGCGCAGCACGCGCCCGCCGGTCGTGATGTCGAGCAGCTCGGCCAGCCGGTCGTCGGCGGTGACGTACCCGACGTCCAGCAGCTGGGAGGTGGGCTCCAGGCCCTGGGCGCGCATGTCCTCGGTGTAGGAGGTGAGCTGGAGCGACTGGGACACCTTCGGCTTGGCGACGAAGGTGCCCTTGCCCTGGATCCGTTCGAGCCGGCCCTCCACCACGAGTTCCTGCAGGGCCTGGCGGACGGTCGTGCGGGAGGTGTCGAACTCCGCGGCCAGCGTGCGCTCGGGCGGGACCGGCGTGCCCGGTGCCTGCGTCTCCGTCATGTCGAGCAGATGTTTCTTCAGACGGTAGTACTTCGGCACGCGCGCGGTACGGACGGGCGTGCCGGCCTCGGTCCCCGCGCTGCTGACGTCGGTGCTCATGCTCTGCCTTCCCGGCTCCGGATGCCGAAGCGACCGACCTGCATCGGCCACGGCTCACATCGTGGCACGGCTGCGCGTGTCAGGACTTCACCCCGCACGCTCCGTGATCTCCTCTATATACCGGTGCGCCCGCTGTTGGTCTAGTCCACCGGACCCGGCCGGGACGCGCCGGAGCCCCTAGATCCCCTGCCAGCGGGGCTTGTTGGCGTAGGTGTGCCGGAAGTAGTCGGCCAGCTTCAGCTTGGACGCGGCGGCCTCGTCGGCGACGACCGTGGCGTGCGGGTGCAGCTGGAGCGCGGAGGCGGGGCACACGGCCGCGACCGGGCCCTCGACGGTGGCCGCGACCGCGTCCGCCTTGCCCTCGCCGGTCGCGAGCAGCACCAGGTGCCGGGCCTCCAGGATGGTGCCGATGCCCTGGGTGATGACGTGGTGCGGCACCTGCTCGACGTCGCCGCCGAAGAAGCGCGCGTTGTCGAGGCGGGTCTGCTCGGTCAGCGTCTTGATCCGGGTGCGCGAGGCGAGGGAGGAGCACGGCTCGTTGAACCCGATGTGCCCGTCCGTCCCGATCCCGAGCAGCTGCAGGTCGACACCGCCGGCCTCGGCGAGCGCCCGGTCGTACGCCTCGCACGCCGCCTGCACGTCCTCGGCCGTGCCGTCCGGCCCCAGGAACGCGTCCATGCCGATCCCCAGCGGCTCCAGCACCTCCCGGCGCAGCACCGAGCGGTAGGACTCGGGATGCTCGGCGGGCAGCCCCACGTACTCGTCGAGCTGCGCGATCCGCACCCGCGAGGTGTCCACCGCACCGGCGCGCACCTTGGCGGCCAGCGCCCGGTAGACGGGCAGCGGGGTGGAGCCGGTGGCCACGCCGAGTAGGGCGTCGGGCTTGCGCCGCAGCAGCTGGGCCGTGGCCTCGGCGATCAGCTCGCCGCCCGCGGCCGCGTCCGGAACGATGACTACTTCCACGCTGGGCCTGCCGTTCTGGAGAGGGCTGGAGGTCGGGGGAACATGTCCATGTGGTTTAGACCAATCTAACAGAAGCCGGGGGCCGGATCGCGGCGCAGGAGGGGCACCGCGCCCGGCCCCGGCGGAAGCCGCCCCGGCCGTCCGGTGCCGCGGCCGCCCCCGGCGGGCTAGGCTTCGGGACACCGCGTGCCGGAGTACCGCGCGCCGACCGCCCCGACACGTGCCTTCCGGCGCATGGACACCTCCTCTGGTCCAGTCCACAATGCGTAGGGGAAAATTGAAAAGCCTCCGCCTTCCCCGCACAGGAAGGCGGACGAGGAACCGGAGCTCTCTGCCCTGACTGCCCCGGCTCCTCGACCTTCGGCCGACCGGGACCGCACACCCCGCGGCCGATGATGCTCCGGGCTGCGGTGCCGGGTGGGTTGAGGGTCCCTCCCAGGCGCCGCGGCCCGCGGGTGTTTCTCGGCCGCCCGCGGCCCCCGGGTACGCTCGCAGACGTGCCCTCCATGAACGAACTGGTCCGCCAGCACACCGCCCTCGACGACTCCGGCCTCGAGTGGCTCCACCTGCTGGTCTCCGAGTGGCAACTGCTCTCCGACCTCTCCTTCGCCGACCTGGTCCTGTGGGTGCCCACCCGCGACGGCACCCGGTACGTCTCGGTCGCCCAGATGCGCCCGAACACCGGCCCGACCTCCTACCAGGACGACATGGTCGGCCACCTCGTCCCGCGCGGCCGGCGGCCTATGCTGGACGCGGCGCTGGACGAGGGCCGGATCGTGCGCGAGGGCGACCCGGAGTGGCGCGAGGAGGTCCCCGTCCGGATCGAGTCGATCCCCGTGCGGCGTGAGGGCCGCGTCCTCGGCGTCATCGCCCGCAACACCAACCTGCTGACCGTCCGCACCCCGAGCCGCCTGGAGCTGACCTACCTGCAGAGCGCCTCCGACCTGGCGCAGATGATCGCGGCCGGCTCCTTCCCGTTCCCGAACCAGCAGGTCGACATGGACGCCTCGCCGCGCGTCGGCGACGGCCTGATCCGGCTGGACGCGGACGGCATCGTCCAGTACGCCTCCCCGAACGCGCTGTCCGCCTACCACCGCATGGGACTGGCCGCCGACCTGGTCGGCCACCACCTGGGGCGGACCACCGCGGAACTCGCCCCCACCCGCGGTCCGGTGGACGAGGCGCTCGCCAAGGTGGCCAGCGGCTGGGCGCCGCGCGAGTTCGAGATCGAGGCCCACGACGGGGTGATCCAGTTCCGCGCCATCCCGCTCAAGCCCAAGGGTGCCCGCATCGGTTCCCTGGTGCTGCTCCGGGACGTCACCGAACTGCGCCGCCGCGAACGCGAACTGATCACCAAGGACGCCACCATCCGGGAGATCCACCACCGGGTGAAGAACAACCTGCAGACCGTCGCGGCCCTGCTGCGCCTGCAGGCCCGGCGCATCGACTCCGAGCGCGGCCGGGAGGCCCTGGAGGAGGCCGTCCGGCGGGTCGGCTCCATCGCGATCGTGCATGAGACGCTGTCTCAGAACCTGGACGAGCGCGTGGAGTTCGACGACATCGCCGACCGCGTCCTCGCGATGGTCGCCGAGATCTCCCCGGGCAAGGTGGCCGGCCGGCGCAGCGGACGGTTCGGCATACTCGACGCCGAGGTCGCCACCCCGCTGTCGATGGTCCTCACCGAAATCCTGCAGAACGCCCTGGAGCACGGCTTCCGCGAGGGCGACACCGGCACGGTCGAGGTCTCCGCGGTACGCGGCGGCACCGCCAAGGAAGCCCGCCTCCTCGTCACCGTCCAGGACGACGGCGTCGGCCTGCCCGAGGGATTCGATCCGCACCGCTCGGGCAACCTCGGCCTGCAGATCGTCCGGACCCTGGTGGAGGGCGAACTGGGCGGCACCTTCGACATGGTCCCGGCGCCGGAGCGGGGGACCCGGGTGATCCTCGACGTTCCGGTGCAGGCGCAGAAGTAGCGGGCCCCGCCAGTGGCGCGTGCCGTCGGGCCAAGGCCTGCCGCGAGCTCACCGGAGGGGGCGCGCACAGCGTTGAGCCCCGGACCACTGGGTGGTCCGGGGCTTAAGCTCGAAGCTTGCGCATCGGGGGATACTGCGCGCTGCGGCTCGGGGGCGGGAGATGCGTACGTGCTGTGCGCGCCGCCAAGCTCAGGCTGTCAGCAGGGGTGGGAGTGTCAGGCGGAGGCCTGACGGGCCCGGTTGCGGGCGGCGCGGCGCTTCATGGCGCGGCGCTCGTCCTCGCTGAGACCACCCCAGACGCCGGAGTCCTGGCCGGACTCGAGCGCCCACTGCAGACACTGCTCGATCACCGGGCAGCGACGGCAGACGGCCTTGGCTTCCTCGATCTGCAGCAGCGCAGGACCGGTGTTGCCGATGGGGAAGAAGAGCTCGGGGTCTTCCTCGCGGCAAACGGCGTTGTGACGCCAGTCCATGGCTGCTACCTCTCCTTGGTATTACGTGCGGATTGCTTGTGAATGTGAACGCTTTCACGAATCCCTCAACAAGTGAAGGGCCGATCGCCGAGTCTTCCCCGGCGTGGTCCTGAGGATTGAAGAGGGTTTCCGGTGATCAGTGGAGGCCGGTGTTGCGGGCCGTCCCGATCGCCACGTAGAGACTTGCAAACCTCAGCGGCGGATACAACCCCTTCCGGAAGATTTTTTTTGATTCCTCGGTGTCGACTAGGTCACAGCCGTACTTCCATGGGGTGCACCCTGGCCTAAACGTTCGAGTGAAAGGACTTTCGCCCGTTCCGCTCACACAATCACACGCAGTGCACGGCGTACGCCTGTGAACGTCACGCTCTTACGCAGTCCGAGGTGGTCGCCGTCCATCTGAAGGGGCAGGGGCACCTTCGAATGCAAGGTGAAGTGATCCAGGTCGTGCAGTGAGACGGCGTGCTTGCCGTGGGGTCCGCGCTCGGGGGACGAAGTGAGCAACTGGGTGCCATACCGGGCAACCGCGGCGGTGGAAAGGCGGCTGAGGCCGAGCACGTCGATGCCTTTATCGAACGACGCCTTAGGCGACGTGTACATCGGGCGATTGCCGAGATAGGTCCAAGGGGACGTGTTCGAGACTATGGCGACAACGAGGCCGGTGACGGGACCGGCGCCGGGCCGTTCCAGGGTGATCGTGCCGTGCCGGCGGTGGGGCTCGCCGAGGAACTGCCGGACCACCTGGCGGACGTACAGCGCGTGCGTCGACTTCTTGCCGCGCTCGCGGTGCTGCTCGACCCGGCCGACCACGCCGGCGTCGAAACCCAGCCCCGCGTTGAAGGTGAACCAGCGGGACGGCACCGCCTCGTCCTCGGTGCCGGGCGTGCCCGAGGTCAGCCCGAGGCCGACGATCCGCTCCCGGCCCTCGCGCAGGGCGTCCAGCAGGGCGCCGGTGGCCTCGACCGGATCGTTGGGCAGGCCCAGGGCGCGGGCGAAGACGTTGGTGGAGCCGCCCGGGACCACGGCGAGACCGGGCAGGCGCTCCGGGGCGGGCCCGGCGTGCAGCAGACCGTTGACCACCTCGTTCACGGTGCCGTCGCCGCCGAGGGCCACCACCATGTCGATGTCGTCGCTCTCGGCCGCCTGCCGGCCCAGGTCGCGTGCGTGGCCGCGGTACTCGGTGGTGACGGCCTCCAGCTTCATCTCGCTGGCCAGCGCGTGGATCAGCACGTCACGCCTGCGTGCGCTTGTGGTGGTTGCCGCCGGATTGACCACGAGAAGTGCACGCATGCAGGGCAGCGTACCTACTGGCAGGTACCCGGCCCAGTCCGAGGAGGGGATCCGGTGGGGAAGCGGAGCGTGAACCGGGACGTGCGCGGCTGCGGGGCGAAGGCGGCGTCCGGGGGTGCGGGGCTACCCTTCTGGGGTGAGCAGTGAGCGAAACCCCGCCCCGGACACCGCCGCCGACACCGTGGCCGCGCAGCCGCGCCCGCGCCGGCTGACGTACGCGGCCGCCCTGGCCGCGGCCGAGGGGACCGCCCTGGTGGCCGGCGGCCTGTGGGTGCTCGTCCTCGGCCTCACCGGGGCCCCGGACGACCGGCAGCAGGCCGTGACCCTGGGCGTCACCCTGGTCGTGCTCGCGCTGCTGCCGCTGCTCGCCGCGCGCGGGCTGCTGCTGCGCCGCGGCTGGAGCCGCGGCCCCGCGGTGATCACGCAGGTCATGGCCCTTCCGGTGGCCTACAGCCTGCTCAAGGCCGACAGCATGGCCATCCCGGTCGGCATCGCCCTCGCGGTCGTCGCCGTGGCGGCGCTGGTGCTCCTCGTCAACGGGGAGACGACCCGGGCCCTCGGCATCAAGGGGCCGGGCCGGACCGGGTAGCTCACTCCTCGACGAGGAGCTTCTCGCGCAGCTGGGCCAGCGTGCGGGCCAGCAGCCGGGAGACGTGCATCTGGGAGATGCCGACCTCCTGCGCGATCTGCGACTGGGTCATGTTCCCGAAGAAGCGCAGCAGCAGGATCCGCTTCTCGCGCGGCGGCAGGTCCTCCAGCAGCGGCTTGAGCGACTCGCGGTACTCCACGCCCTCCAGCGCCTCGTCCTCGGCGCCCAGGGTGTCGGCGACCGCCGGCGACTCGTCGTCGGTGTCGGGGACGTCCAGCGACAGCGTCGAGTACGCGTTCGCGGACTCCAGGCCCTCCAGGACCTCCTCCTCGGAGATGGCCAGCTTCTCCGCCAACTCGTGCACCGTGGGGGAGCGGCCGTGCAACTGGGACAGCTCCGCCGTCGCCGTGGTCAGCGACAGCCGCAGCTCCTGCAGGCGGCGCGGCACGCGGACCGCCCAGCCCTTGTCGCGGAAGTGCCGCTTGATCTCGCCGACGACGGTCGGGGTGGCGTACGTGGAGAACTCCACGCCGCGCTCCGGGTCGAAGCGGTCGACGGACTTGATCAGACCGATCGTGGCGACCTGGGTGAGGTCGTCCAGCGGCTCGCCGCGGTTGCGGAAGCGACGGGCCAGGTGCTCGACCAGCGGCAGGTGCATGCGGACCAGCCGGTTGCGCAGTTCCGCGTACTCCGCGCTGCCCGCGTTCAGCCGGCGCAGCTCGACGAACAGCGCACGCGCCCCGCTGCGGTCGTGGGGGTCGTGCTGAGTGGCCTGCACGGCCTCCGCGCCCAGTGCGTCGTCCTCGGCGTACCGCTCGTGCTCGCTCATCGTCCCGCCCGTAGCCCTTCCCCGAGCCCTCGCCCCCGGGGGCGAGGGGGACCCGGTCCCGCCACGCTCCCGCGCGGGCGCGCTCTGCACGGCACCGTCGCTGCCGGCCTGCGCGGAGTCTCCCTCCGGGTGCGGCCTGGCCTGCTCGGGGATGCCGTCGATGCCGTCCGCCATGCGTCGGGAACCGTCCGCAGGGTCCGCGCCCTGCGTCGGCAGCTCCCGTGTGCCACGCTCTTCGTCCCGCACCGGCCTATCCCCGTTCCTCACGCCGGCCCGGGGCCCGCGCCGCGCTGTTTGTAGAGGCTGATCGACACGGTCCTGTCCTCGTCGACGGCGGACGAGACCTTGCCCGCGAGGGCCGAGAGCACGGTCCAGGCGAAGGTGTCCCGCGAGGGGGCGTGGCCGTCCGTGGTCGGCGCCGAGACCGTGACCTCCAGCGAGTCGTCGACCAGCCGGAAGACGCAGCTGAGCACGGAGCCGGGCACGGCCTGTTGCAGCAGGATCGCGCAGGCCTCGTCCACGGCGATGCGCAGGTCCTCGATCTCGTCCAGGGTGAAGTCCAAACGGGCCGCCAGGCCGGCCGTGGCCGTCCGCAGCACCGACAGGTAGGCACCCGCAGCCGGCAGCCGGACTTCCACGAAGTCCTGGGTCGCGGGCTCGCCTGCGATCTGGGACACCCTCACCTCCATGGTGTACAAACTGGTAGTACGAGCTTCACGGGCCGAGGGTCGCCCCCCGGGGTAACGCGTACGTGGTTCCGCGGTGACGCTATCGCGCCCGGAACGTTCCTGTCCCCGGGACCCCAACCCCCTGGCGTCACTCACAGTAAAGCTTTGAATACGCTCCGTGTCTAGAGGGTGGGCGGGCCCAAATGGGAAGAGCGCGCGCCGGGTTGACGTACCCCGGCGTCAGACGCCCGAACCGCCCCCGCCGGCCGGAGCGTGCCGCCCCCGCGCGGCGTCACACGAGGACGTGGTCGACGAAGCACCAGCGCCACTCCTCGCCGGGCTCGAAGGTCCGGATCACGGGATGACCGGAATCCTCGTGGTGCTCCGTGGCGTGCCGTCCCGGTGAGGAGTCGCAGCAGCCGACGTGGCCACAGGTCAGGCAGAGCCGCAACTGCACCGGGTGCGTCCCGAGCGCGAGACACTCCCTGCAGGTCGTGCTCAGCGGCTCGGGCTCCGGGTGCGGCAGCGCGTCGGCGTGCGTGCACTGTTTCATGATGGCCAGGTTACGACGGCCGCGCGGGTGACCGCGAGGAAACCGAGGGTGGGCGAGGACCATGGACGTGATGCCGCTGCTGTTGCTGGTGGCGGCGAGCGCCGCCATCGCCGCGGCGGCCCGGCGCACGCCGGTGCCGGCGCCCCTGCTGCTGGTCGCGGCCGGCCTCGCGGTCTCCGCCCTCCCCGGAGTGCCGGACTACACCCTCGACCCCGAGGTCGTCCTGCCGCTGCTGCTGCCGCCGCTGCTGTACACCTCCGCCGCCGACAGCTCCTACCTCGACCTGCGGGCCCAGCTCAGACCGGTGGCGCTGCTGTCGGTGGGCTACGTGCTCTTCGCGACCGTCGCGGTCGGCTGGGCCGCCTACCTGATCGTCCCCGGCATGCCGCTGACCGCCGCGCTCGTACTGGGCGCGGTGGTGGCGCCGCCGGACGCGGTGGCCGCCACGGCGGTCGCGCGCCGGGTCGGCCTGCCGTCCCGGATCACCACCATCCTGCAGGGCGAGTCCCTCCTGAACGACGCCACCGCGATCACCGCCTACAAGGTCGCCCTGGCCGCGGCCGTCGGCGAGGGCGCGACCTGGGCGGGCGGCATCGGCGAGTTCCTGCTCGCCGCCGTCGGCGGCGTCGGCATCGGCCTCGTCCTCATGGCACCCCTGCACTGGCTGCGCACGCACCTGCGAGAACCCCTGCTGCAGAACACCCTCTCCCTGCTCATCCCGTTCGTCGCCTACGGCGTCGCCGAGCAGGTGCACGCCTCCGGGGTCCTCGCCGTCGTGGTCGTCGCCCTCTACCTCGGCCACCGCGCGTGGGAGGTCGACTTCGCCACCCGGCTCCAGGAGGAGGCGGTCTGGAAGATGGTCGCCTTCGTCCTGGAGTCCGCGGTCTTCGCGCTGATCGGCCTCCAGCTGCCGGTCGTCCTCAAGGGGCTCGGGCAGTACGAGGGCCTCGTGGCCGCCTGGTACGCCGTCGTGCTCTTCCTGGTCGTCGTCCTCACCCGGTTCGTCTGGGTCTTCCCGGCGACCTTCCTGCCCCGCCTGCTGTCGGCGCGCATCCGCGCGCGCGAGGAGAACCCGACCTGGCGGGGCGCCCTGGTCACCGGCTGGGCCGGCATGCGGGGGGTGGTGTCCCTCGCCATCGCCTTCTCCGTTCCGCTCACCGTGCACGGCGGCGGCCCCTTCCCGCAGCGCACCCTGATCCTCTTCCTGACCTTCACCACCGTCATCGGCACACTGGTCACGCAGGGCCTGAGCCTGCCCCCGCTCATCCGCCTGCTGAGGTTCCCCGGCCGCGACCGGCAGGCCCAGACCCTCGCCGAGGCCAACGCCCAGGCCCAGGCCTCCCGCGCCGCCGAGAGCCGGCTGGGCGAACTCCTCACCGACGAGCGCAACACCCTGCCCCCGCCGCTCGCCGACCGCCTGCGCTCGGTCCTGGAGCGCCGCCGCAACGCCGTGTGGGAACGCCTCGGCCAGGTCAACCCGGTCACCGGCGAGTCCGTGGACGAGACCTACCGCCGCCTGTCCCGCGAGATGATCGGCGCCGAACGCGAGGTCTTCGTCATGCTCCGCGACCACCGCTACATCGACGACGAGATGCTCCGCGCACTGCTGCGCCGGCTCGACCTGGAGGAGGCCGCCGCCTACCGGGAGGCCGGCTGACCGCTTCCGGCCGGGGGCCGCGGTGGGGGGAAGGGCCGGCCGGTGACGACCGCGGCCAGCGTCGTCCCGCGCGCGAAGGCGCCCTCCCCGGCCAGGGTCAGGAGTGCGTGCAGCATCTTGGCGACGTACAGACGCTCCACGGGAAGCCCGTGGCGCTGCTCGAAGTCCTCGGCGAAGGCTTCCAGCGCGGGTGGGGTGCGCGCGTACCCGCCGAAGTGGAAGCGGCCGTCCAGGGACCAGGTGCCGCGGCGGCCGCCGAAGGCCCGCTCCTGCAGCGCCCGTACCTCGGCGGCCAGGAAGTCCCCCTTGAGCACCGGTACCCCGAGCGCGCGCCCGCCGGCGCCCAGCCCGGCGGCGAGTCCGGCGAGCGTGCCGCCGGTGCCGCAGGCCACCGCGACCACGTCGGCCCGCCCGCGCAGCTCCTCGCCGAGCGCCCGGCACCCGCGCACGGCCTCCGCGTTGCTGCCGCCCTCGGGGACGACGTACGCCTCCTCGGCCCCGGCCGCCCGCAGGATCCCGGCCAGGACCTCCGGCTCGGTCTTGCGCCGGTAGGCCGACCGGTCGACGAAGTGCAGCCGCATGCCGTCGGCCGCGCACCGGGCCAGGGACGGGTTCAGGGGCCGGCCGGCCAGCTCGTCGCCGCGGACCACCCCGGTGGTCGCCAGTCCGAGCAGGCGGCCCGCCGCGGCCGTGGCCCGCAGGTGGTTGGAGTAGGCCCCGCCGAAGGTCACCAGCGCCCGGCCCCGCGCCGCCTCGATGTTGGGCACCAGCTTGCGCCACTTGTTGCCGATCAGCTCCGGGTGGATCAGGTCGTCCCGCTTGAGCAGCAGGCGCAGCCCGTGCCGGGCGAAACGCTCGTCCCGCACCTCCTCCACGGGGGACGGCAGGCGCGGGGCGAGCGGGTCGGGGCTGGTCACCCGGTCATTGTCGCGCGGAGCCGGGGCACGGCTACCCCTTCAGCCGCTCCTCGACCCGCTCGCGCAGCCACGCCATCGAGAACCCGCGCGGGTCCACCTTGCCCGGCTGCCACTCGAGGTGGCCGACGACCGACCGCTGGGTCCAGCCGTGGTGGCGGCAGACGGCTGCGGCGGCCCGCTCGACCGCCTGCAACTGCACCTGCGGCCAGGGGTCCTCGCCGTCGCCCAGGTTCTCGCACTCGAAGCCGTAGAAGTGCCGGTTGCCGTCGGTGTTCGCCTCGTTGTCCGGCGGCAGCCCCCGCTCGGCGATCACCGCGCGCAGCACCTCGTCGTCGCCGGAGCCGGCGTGGTTGGTGCGGCCGTAGCCGACCAGGTGCACCCGGCCGTCCTTGGTGATCACGCCGTGGCACAACGGGCCCGGCAGGTCCGCGTGGCCGTCGCGGCACAGCTCCACCGTGCGCGCGCCGCCCCGGGTCACCGTGTGGTGGATCATCACGCCGTGGACGGGACCCCACGGCCCCTTGTGGTTGCGGTTGTGGTTCCGCCAGTCGCCCACCTCGACGACCGTGACGCCCTCCGCACGCAGCGCCTGCAGGAACCCGCTCGCGGACATGGGTGGGGCCATGACCCCTCCTTCGTGCCGTGTCCGAGCGCCGCCGGTCGCGGCCCTCCCGTAGGCCTGCTTCTACCGAAACCGGACGTCACGGACTACCTCGTTCGCACGCCGTGCGAGCCGATCCGGCCAGGACGCACACCCGGCGGCGCCGGGGACGCGGGTCCCTCTGTCTGCCCAGTCGTGCGATGATCCAACCCCCCTCTTTCGGGTAATGGCGCACACATGCACCGTGATGGAACGCTCGTGCACGAGAGCGGTGCCCGGCGCGCTTCGGCGCCGGGCATACATGGGAGGGCATTCTTTTATGTCGTTAGGCGAAGAGGTCCGCACGGATCAGGGCAAGCCGCAGCAGTCCCTCGGCACGGCGGCAGCGCGGAACCTGGCCACCACGACCAAGTCGGCGCCGCAGATGCAGGAGATCAGCTCCCGCTGGCTGCTGCGCACCCTGCCCTGGGTGGACGTGCACGGCGGCACGTACCGGGTGAACCGGCGGCTGACGTACGCCGTCGGCGACGGCCGGGTCACCTTCGTGAAGACCGGGGACCAGGTGGAGGTCATCCCGGCCGAACTGGGCGAACTGCCCGTGCTGCGGTCGTACGAGGACGACGGGGTGCTCGCCGAGCTGGCCCGGCGCTGCCGTCAGCGGGACTTCGCCCCCGGCGAGGTGATCGCCTCCTTCGGGGGCCAGGCCGACGAGGTGTACCTCCTCGCGCACGGCAGGGTCGAGAAGGTCGGCACCGGCCCGTACGGCGACGACGCGGTCCTCGGCGTCCTCGCCGACGGCGCCTACTTCGGCGACCAGGCGCTGCTGGACCCGGACGCCATCTGGGAGTACACCGCCCGCGCCGACACCGCGTGCACGGTACTGGTCCTCGGCCGCCAGGACTTCCAGCAGGTCGCCGAGCGCTCCGACTCACTGCGCGAACACCTGGAGCGGCTGCGCTCGATCCCGGAGCAGCGGACCAACAAGTACGGCGAGAAGGCGGTCGAGCTGGCGGCCGGCCACTCCGGCGAGCCGGACATCCCGCACACCTTCGTCGACTACGAGGCCCGGCCGCGCGAGTACGAACTGAGCATCGCCCAGACCGTGCTGCGCATCCACACACGCGTGGCCGACCTGTACAACCAGCCGATGAACCAGACCGAGCAGCAACTGCGGCTCACCGTGGAGGCGCTGAAGGAACGCCAGGAGCACGAGCTGGTCAACAACCGCGACTTCGGTCTGCTGCACAACTGCGAGTACGACCAGCGGATCCAGCCGCACGACGGCGTGCCCGGCCCGGACGACATGGACGAACTGCTCAGCCGCCGGCGCGGCACCAAGCTCTTCCTCGCCCACCCCCGCGCGATCGCCGCGTTCGGACGCGAGCTGAACAAGCGCGGACTGGTGCCGGAGACCATCGACATCGGCGGCAACCGCATCCCCACCTGGCGCGGTGTGCCGATCTACCCGTGCAACAAGATCCCGGTCACCGAGGCCCGGACGACTTCCGTCATCGCCCTGCGTACCGGCGAGGCGGACCAGGGCGTCATCGGCCTGCGGCAGTCCGGCATCCCGGACGAGATCGAACCGAGCCTGTCCGTCCGCTTCATGGGCATCAACGAACAGGCCGTCATCAAGTACCTGGTCACGGCCTACTACTCGGCGGCCGTCCTGGTGCCCGACGCGCTCGGTGTGCTGGAGAACGTCGAGATCGGACGGTGGAAGTGACCTCTCCGCGCGTGACGGCCGTGTTCCCGCCCGCCGGGGCGGGTAGATCCTCCGGGACCGGTGAGGGGGAGACATGGCCGATTCCGTGACGGGGACCGACCGGTGCCCACCCGTGGCCGCGCGGTCCGCCGGTCCGGGACGGCGGCCCGCACCGCGGGGACCGCGCGAGTTCGCGGGGGACGCCGGGCCCGGCCCGCTCGACGGGTCGGAGGCGGCGGCCCTGCTGGAGCGGACCCGGGCCCTGGTCGACCCGGAACTGCGGGCGGCCGTCGCGTCGCTGCCCGGCCCGATGCGCCGGATCGCGCGCTACCACTTCGGCTGGGAGCACGCCGACGGCACCCCGGCGACGGGGAACGCGGGCAAGGCGATCAGGCCCGCGCTCGTCCTCGCCGCGGCCGGTGCCCTCGGCGGCCCGCGCGCCAGGGCGGCGGCCGTCCGCGCGGCGGTGGCGGTCGAACTCGTCCACAACTTCACGTTGCTGCACGACGACGTGATGGACCGGGACACCACCCGCCGCCACCGGCCCACGGCGTGGAGTGTGTTCGGCGTCTCCGACGCGATCCTCGCCGGGGACGCCCTGCAGGCACTGGCCCTGCGACTGCTCGCCGAGGACGCCCACGCGGCCGCGGCGGCGGCCGCCGCCCGGCTCACGGGCTGCGTCATCGAGCTGTGCGCCGGGCAGCACACCGACACGGCCCTGGAACGGCGCGCTCCCGAGGACGTCGCCCTCGCCGAGGTGCTCACCATGGCCGAGGCGAAGACGGGCGCGCTGCTGGGCTGCGCCTGCGCCGTCGGGGGGATGTACGCGGGCGCAGGTGACGAGGTCGTGGCGGCACTGGACGGCTTCGGCCGCCAGGCCGGGCTCGCCTTCCAGCTGATCGACGACGTGATCGGCATATGGGGCGATCCGCGACTCACCGGGAAACCGGTCGGGGCGGATCTGGCGGTCCGCAAGAAGTCCCTGCCGGTGGTGGCGGCCCTCACCTCCGGCACCCCGGCGGCGGCCGAACTCGCCGCGCTGTACGGCAGGCCGTACGAGGCCGGGGAGGACGGCGACGGCGAGGAGATCGCACGGACGGCGCTGGCCGTGGAGCGGGCGGGCGGCCGGGACTGGGCTCAGGCCGAGGCGGCCGACCGGATGGCCCGGGCGGTGCAGGAGCTGGCCCGGGCCGTGCCCGCCCCGGAGACGGCGGGCGGGCTGCTGGCCCTGGCCGAGTTCGTGACCCGGCGCAGCGGCTGAGGCGGCCGGGCGGGCTGCCGGGCCCGGCGGCCGGCGAAGGACCCCGGAGCCACCGGGGACGTGCGGTTCCTGACCCCGCACGGCCACCGGTGGCTCCGGCCCGGCGGGCCCCGCGCACCCCACCCTGGGCGGGGCCCGCACACCGTGCGCACGGACACCCGGAGCGCACGTCCCGGCGCGGGGAGCGCCGCGTCCCCGGCCGCCCTGCCCTGGGGACACGGGCAGCGAGAAACACGCCTGTCCCGTCTGCGGACAGTCCGTCGACCTGGTCGTCGTGCGGCACAGGACACTGGGCGCCCGGGTGCCGGTGCGGCGCCCCGGTCCGTGCCGCAACCCCGACTGCGCGGCCCACCGCAAGGGCACGGAGCCCGGCGGGCCCACCGGAGCCACCGCGCCCGCGGAAGCCACCGGACGCGGCCGGCCGGGAGGCGCCCCCGCGGCCCGGTGACTCCGCCGCGAAGCCCTAACGTGGCCGCATGCCGAAACTCCCGTACATCCTCCACATCACCGAGCGTTCCCTGTGGGAAGCCGCCCGCCGGCGCGGCACCTACGAGAGGTCGACCCGTGGCCGCACCCTGCGGGACGTGGGCTTCGTCCACTTCTCCACCCGTGAGCAGCTCCCGCGCGTGGCCGCCTTCCTGTACGGCGACCACGAGGGTCCGGACGAGCTGGTGGTGCTCGTCGTGGACCCCGCCCGGCTCGGTGTGCCGGTGAAGTACGAGGCGGTGCCACCGGACGGCGAGGAGTTCCCGCACGTCTACGGTCCCGTGCCGGTCGAGGCCGTGGTGGACGTGGAGCCCTGGGGATGACGCGGCCGGCCGCCCGCGCCGCCCGCGCCGCCGGTCCGCCGGGGCCGCCGGGTCCCGCAGCCCGGCCGGCCGGGCGGTCAGCGGCGCCGGGTCGGTGCAGGCGTGCGCCCGGCGGACGGCCACCGAGGCGGGCGGCCACCGGCGGACCCGGCGGGGTCCGCCCCGCGCGGGTCAGACCGCGGGCCGCTCGATGAACCGCAGCATGTTGCCGGCCGGGTCCCGGAACGCGCAGTCGCGCACCCCGTACGGCTGGTCCGTCGGCTCCTGGAGCACCTCGCCGCCGGACTCCCGCACCCGCTCGAACAGAGCGTCGCAGTCGGCGGTGGTGAAGATGACCCCCCTCAGCATCCCCTTGGCGAGCAGCTCGGCCGTCGCCTGCCGGTCGGCCGGGGAGGCGTCCGGACTGGCGCCGGGCGGCTCCAGCACGATCTCCACGTCCGGCTGCAGCGGCGAGCCGACGGTCACCCACCGCATCCCCTCGAAGCCCACGTCGTTGCGGACTTCGAGGCCGAGCACGTCACGGTAGAAGGCGAGCGCCTTGTCGTGGTCGTCCACGGCGATGAAGCACTGCGCTAGTTTCACGTCCATGGGAGCACGCTAGGCGCACCCGTGGCGCCCGGCGCGGGAACCCGCTCAGTACGGCCGGCGGCGCGGGCGCGTGAAGGCACGGATCACGCAGGACGGGATCACCGCGCTCGCCTCGTGGGAGCCGGTCCGGTAGGCGCTCGGCGTCTGCCCGACCAGCTCGGTGAACCGGGAGCTGAAGGAGCCGAGGGAGGTGCAGCCGACGGCCAGGCACACCTCGGTCACGGTGAGGTCGCCGCGGCGCAGCAGCGCCTTGGCCCGCTCCACGCGCCGGGTCATCAGGTAGCTGTACGGGGTCTCCCCGAACGCCTTGCGGAAGCTGCGCTGGAAGTGGCCGACCGACATGTGGGCGCCACGGGCCAGCTCGGTCATGTCGAGCGGCTCGGCGTACTCGCGGTCCATGCGGTCGCGCACCCGCCGCAGCCGTACCAGGTCCTCCAGGGTCACCGCCCCAGCTTGGCACGGGCCCGCCCCGCGCTCCCCGTGGTCCGGGAGGGTCCCCGGCGCCCCGTGGCGGCCCCCGGGCACGACGAAGGGGCCCGGCCGGCGAGCGCGGCGGGCCCCTGGCGACGAGAAGACCGTCAGGCCTTCTTGGTCTCCCAGAAGATCTTGTCGATCTGGGCGATGTAGTCCAGGGCCTTCTGGCCCGTGGCCGGGTCGGTGGACGCCTTGGCGGCCGAGAGGGCCTTCAGGGTGTCGTTGACCAGCTGGTGCAGTTCCGGGTACTTCTCGAAGTGCGGGGCCTTGAAGTAGTCGCTCCAGAGCACGGACACGTGGTGCTTGGCCAGCTCCGCGCGCTGCTCCTTGATGACCGTGGCACGCGTCTGGAAGTGCGGGTCGTCGTTGCCGGCCATCTTCTCCTGGACGGCCTTCACCGACTCCGCCTCGATGCGGGCCTGGGCCGGGTCGTACACGCCGCAGGGCAGGTCGCAGTGCGCGCTGACCTTGACCTTGGGGGCAAACAGGCGGGAAAGCATGGAGCATTCCTTCCTCGTGATCGTCTTCTCAGGTGCGAGATTACTCCCTGGAGGACGTGTTTTCGTCGGTGCCCCCTGGGGCTTGGGACAAAACTCCGGGGTCAGACTGAAACTGGTGGAGGAACGGACCGGGGAGGTGGCGGGGATGCCGGAGCTGTCGCAGGACTCCGAGCGGGGCAGGGCCGGGGCGCCCTTCGGGCTGGCCGAGGTGACGGGGCCGTCCATGGTGCCCACGCTGCGCCACGGGGACCGGCTGCTGCTGCAGTACGGGGCCGCGATCAGGCCCGGGGACGTGGTCGTCCTGCGTCATCCGTTCCAGCAGGACCTGCTGGTCGTCAAGCGGGCCGTGGAGCGGCGCGGGGGCGGCTGGTGGGTGCTCGGGGACAACCCGTACGCGGGCGGGGACAGCACGGACTACGGGGTCGTGCCCGAGGAGCTGATCCTCGGGCGGGCGCGGCTGCGCTACCGGCCGCTCAGGGCCGGTCAGCGTTCGCCGCTGGCGTTCGCCCGCTGGGCGCTGTCGGCCGCCAGGCCCCTGTTCGCCGACCGGTCGGCCGCCAGGCGCTTGCGGGCCCGGTAGGCGGCCACGTTGGCGCGGGTGGCGCAGCGGTCGGAACAGTAGCGTCGGGAGCGGTTGGTGGAGGTGTCCAGGTAGGCGTTGCGGCAGGGGGGCGCCTCGCACAGGCCCAGGCGGTCGACACCGTACTCGGTGAGGTGGAAGGCCAGGCCCATCGTCGCGATGGCCGCGTAGCCGGCGGTGGCGTTGGAGGGGTGGTCGGCCAGGTGCATGTGCCACAGCGGCCGGCCGTCCTCGTCCCGGAAGTCGTGGCCGGAGATCTGCGGGCTCACCGGGAACTCCAGCAGCAGGGAGTTCAGCAGGTCCACGGCCAGCGTCTCGTCGCCCTGGTCGGCCGCCTCGAAGACCGCGCGCAGCCGGGCCCGGACCGAGCGGAAGCGGGTGACGTCGGCGTCGGTGGCGCGGCGGGCCGCCGACGCGTTGTCCCCGAAGAGGACGCGGACGGCCTCGACCGAGGTCAGCTGGTCCCTGCCCCGGACCGGTTCCTCGCTGTTGACGAGCCGGACGGCGTAATCCGAGTAATAGGCCAGTTCCACCGGGGGTCCTTGTGGGGCGCTCGTGGGTCGGGTCTGCGGACGGGGAGATCGGGTCTGCGGACGGGGAGGGGAACCGGGCAACGGCCGGGGGAATCCGGGTAACGGCCGGTTGTCCCTCCAGGGTATTACGGGTGCGTGCGGGGCGGGGGCCCGCCGGGGTGCGGCAGCCCGAAGGGGCGGTACGGCCGGGCCGTACCGCCCCTTCGGGGACCGCTCAGAGCACCTTGGACAGGAACGACTGCGTCCGCTCGTGCTGCGGGTTCGTCAGGACGTCCCGCGGGTGGCCGGACTCGACCACCACACCGCCGTCCATGAACACCAGGCTGTCGCCCACCTCGCGGGCGAAGCCCATCTCATGGGTGACGACGACCATCGTCATGCCGGACTCGGCGAGGTCGCGCATGACGTCCAGGACGTCGCCGACCAGCTCCGGGTCCAGGGCCGAGGTCGGCTCGTCGAACAGCATCAGCTTCGGGTCCATCGCCAGGGCCCGCGCGATGGCCACCCGCTGCTGCTGGCCGCCGGAGAGCTGGGAGGGGTAGTTGCCCGACTTGTCGGCCAGGCCCACCCGGTCCAGCAGCTGCAGCGCCCGCTCCCGGGCCTCCGCCCTGCTGACGCCCTTGACCTGGACGGGAGCCTCCATGACGTTCTCCACGGCCGTCATGTGCGGGAACAGGTTGAAGCGCTGGAAGACCATGCCGATGTCCCGGCGCTTGAGCGCGACCTCGCTGTCCTTCAGCTCGTACAGCTTGTCGCCCTTCTGGCGGTAGCCGACCAGCTCGCCGTCGACGTACAGCCGCCCGGCGTTGACCTTCTCCAGGTGGTTGATGCACCGCAGGAACGTGCTCTTGCCGGAACCGGAGGGGCCGATCAGGCAGAACACCTCGCCCGACCTCACCTCCAGGTCGATGCCCCTGAGCACCTCGACGGGCCCGAAGGACTTGTGGACGCCCTCGGCCTTGACCATCGGCACCGTCCCCGCGGGGACGGTGCCGCCCTTGCCCAGTCCGCCTGTCATGCCAGGCCTCCCTTCGGCCGGCCCAGGGAGAGCATGTTCGTCTTCACCTTCTGCCACGGCGTCGGCGGCAGCTGTCGGCTGGAGCCCCGTGCGTAGTAGCGCTCGATGTAGTACTGGCCCACGCTCAGCACCGAGGTCATGATCAGGTACCAGGCCGCGGCGAGGAAGTACATCTCCACCGGGGCACCGGAGTTCTGGCCGATGTCCTGTGCGTAGCGGAACAGCTCGGGATACTGGACGGCCGCCACGAGCGAGGTCGTCTTCAGCATGTTGATCACCTCGTTGCCCGTCGGCGGCACGATCACACGCATCGCCTGCGGGATGACCACCCGGCGCAGCGTCCTGCCGTGGCTCATGCCCAGGGCGTGCGCGGCCTCGGTCTGGCCCTCGTCCACCGCGAGCAGGCCGGCCCGGCAGATCTCGGCCATGTACGCGGCCTCGTTCAGCCCGAGGCCGAGCAGCGCCGTCAGCAGCGGCGTCATGAAGTCCGACCAGTAGTTCTTGTAGATCGGGCCCAGGTTGATGTACTCGAAGACCAGGCCCAGGTTGAACCACAGGAACAGCTGCACCAGCACCGGGGTGCCGCGGAAGAACCAGATGTAGAACCAGGAGATCGACGAGGTCACCGGGTTCTTCGACAGCCGCATCACCGCGAGGACGACGCCGCCGACGATGCCGATCAGCATCGACAGCACGGTCAGCAGGAGCGTCTTGCCGACGCCCTGCATGATCCGGTGGTCGAAGAAGTAGTCCGGGACCGCGTGCCAGTTGATCTTGCCCTGGCCGAACGCGTAGATGATCGCCAGGAGGAGGGCGATGGCGATGACGGCGGAGACGTAGCGTCCGTAGTGCCGGACCGGGACGGCTCTGATGGCCTCCGGGCCGGCCGGGGGAGTGTGCTGCTCCCCGGCCGTCTTGTGTATGTCAGTCACGGGTGTTGCCTCTCAGCGGCCGCTGTCTGCGCGGGTCACTTGCCGCCGTTGACGGTGGACTCCTTGACGGCGCCGTCCTCGGCGCCCCACTTCTCGAGGATCTTCTCGTACTCGCCGTTCTTGATGACGGCGTCCATCGCGGCCTTCAGGGCGTCGCGCAGCTGCGTGTCCTTCTTGGCCACCGCGATGCCGTACGGCGCCGCCTCGACCTGGTCGCCGACGATCTCGAAGTCCTTGCCGCCGCCGGAGGTCTTCACCGCGTACGCGGCGACCGGGAAGTCGGAGGAGGCCGCGTCCACGCCGCCCGAACGCAGCCGGGTCTGGGACTGCTGGTCGTCGTCGAACGCCTCGATGGCCAGCTTCTTGCCGCTCGGACACTTCTTGGCCTCCTGCTTGGCCAGGTCCTCCGAGACGGTGCCGCGCTCGACGGCGAGCTTCCGGCCGCACAGGTCCGCCCAGGACGCGATGCCCTTGGTGTCACCCTTGCGGGTGTAGATCGAGACACCGGCGGTCAGGTAGTCGACGAAGTCGACGCCCTCGCCGACCTTCTTGCCGGTGTCCGGGTCGATGCCCTGCTGGCGGTTCTTGTTGTCCGTCATCGCCGACATCGCCATGTCGTAGCGGCCCGAGCGCAGACCGGTGAGCAGGGCGTCGAAGGTGCCGTTCTCGAACGTGAGCCGCACGCCGAGCTGCTTGCCCATGGCCGCCGCGAGGTCGGGGTCGAGGCCGCTCACCTTGCCGGCGGAGTCCTTGAACTCCACCGGGGCGTAGGCGATGTCCGAGCCGACTCTGATCTCGCCCTTGTCGCGGATCGCCCGGGGGAGCTTGTCGGCCAGGGGGGCGTTGCTGCTGGAGGCGCTGCCGGAGCCACTGTCCTTGTCCTTGGTCTGGTCACCGCAACCGGTGAGCAGCAGGGCGCCTGCGACCGCGATCGCACCGACCGCTGCTAGCCGGGAGTGCGCGGCGGTCGTACGACGGGTGGAGCTTGCGGTCATCGTGGTTCCTCCGGCGGATGCGAAAGTTGCCGATGGGTCGACGGAAACACACACTTTCGGGTGTCGCGACCTCGTGGGTTTACGGCATCTTGCCATTCGGGCTACGCCATTCAGGGGCGCGCTTATGTCAAAATCGGATAACGGGCGACCCCTGAACCGCATCAGGTCGGTACATCCCCGGTCCATCGCCCCGAATCATCTGCGGGAAGTCGGGGCGCGGACCGGAAAATCTTCGCCGTGTCTCACGATGCGGGCGGGCGGCGACGTGGTTTTTCCCACCTCCCGAACCTCTTGCGGACGGCCGCGACCGTCCCCGTCAGCCGCGCGTCATCCGTCTGTGGCTTCCTGGTACCGAGATGTGACCTTGCACCTAATGGACTCGTCGCGAGCACCGTCCGTCCGGTAAGAAGGTTCTTTACACCCCTCATCCGGGGCTCAGGGCGCGTGTGCGGCGCGCCCGTCGCGTATGCGCCCGTACGTATCAGCAATCGGGTCTTGCGCGGTGCCCGCCCACCCCTCACCAGGAGTGGTCGACCCTCAAACCATGCACACCTAAGGGGTAAAACAAAGTGGCAGCGGAGATCGTCAATCCTCGCAGCGACAGCAAAGCGGACCGGGACGGCGGGGCCGAGCCCCTCGATTCCTTCGATCCGGTGTTCGCGCTGCACCGTGGCGGCAAGATGGCCGTGCAGGCCACCGTGCCGGTCCGTGACAAGGACGACCTTTCCCTCGCGTACACGCCCGGCGTCGCGCGCGTGTGCTCCGCGATCGCGGAGCAGCCCGAGCTGGTCAACGATTACACGTGGAAGTCCTCCGTGGTCGCCGTCGTCACCGACGGCACGGCGGTGCTCGGGCTCGGGGACATCGGTCCCCGGGCCTCCCTCCCCGTGATGGAGGGCAAGGCGATCCTCTTCAAGCAGTTCGGCGGTGTCGACGCGGTGCCGATCGCGCTCGACTGCACGGACGTCGACGACATCGTGGAGACCGTGGTCCGGCTCGCTCCCTCCTTCGGCGGAGTGAACCTGGAGGACATCTCGGCGCCCCGGTGCTTCGAGATCGAGCGCCGGCTGCAGGAGCGCCTCGACATCCCGGTCTTCCACGACGACCAGCACGGCACGGCCGTGGTGACGCTCGCGGCGCTCCGGAACGCCGCCCGGCTGAGCCGGCGTGAGATCGGGCAGCTGCGGGCCGTCATCTCGGGCGCCGGCGCGGCCGGTGTCGCCATCGCCAAGATGCTGGTCGAGGCCGGCATCGGGGACGTGGCGGTGGCGGACCGCAAGGGCGTCGTGTCGGCCGGCCGGGAGGACCTGAACCCGGTCAAGCGGCAGCTGGCCTCCTTCACCAACAAGGCGGGCCTCACCGGCTCGCTGGAGGACGCCCTCGCGGGCGCGGACGTCTTCATCGGGGTCTCCGGCGGTACGGTCGCCGAGGCGGCCGTGGCCTCCATGGCGGAGGGTGCCTTCGTGTTCGCGATGGCCAACCCGAACCCCGAGGTGCACCCGGAGGTCGCCCACAGGCACGCGGCGGTCGTCGCCACCGGGCGCTCGGACTTCCCGAACCAGATCAACAACGTGCTGGCCTTCCCCGGCATCTTCGCGGGCGCGCTGCAGGTGCGGGCCACGCGGATCACCGAGGGGATGAAGATCGCCGCCGCCGAGGCGCTGGCCGCGGTGGTCGGTGACGACCTCGCCGCGGACTACGTGATCCCGTCGCCGTTCGACGAGCGGGTCGCCCCGGCCGTCACCGCGGCGGTCGCCGCCGCCGCCCGGGCCGAGGGCGTCGCCCGGCGCTGACGCCGCGCCGCACGGCCCCGCCCGTCCGGGCGGGGCCGTTCTTCTCCCCGCCGGCCGTCGCGCGGGCGATGACGTCCTCCAGGCCCTCCGGTGTCCGGCTGCGCCGCACGGACGCCCCCGCGCAAGAGGGCATGTGTCACAGACCCCCCTGGTTCCGTCGGCCGTGCGGCGGACCTATCGTCAAGCGCATGTTCGCTGTCTACGCCGCCCGAATCGACCGCGACCAGCCGCTCACCGGCCTTGAGTCGGGGGAACGTCCGGCTCCCGGGGCCCGACCCGGCTGGAGCACCGTCACCATGCGGGCCGCCTCCCTCAACCACCACGATCTCTGGTCCCTGCGGGGCGTCGGACTGCCGGAGGAACGGCTGCCGATGATCCTCGGCTGCGACGCCGCCGGAATCGACCAGGACGGCAACGAGGTCGTCCTGCACTCCGTCATCGGGCAGACCGGCCACGGCGTCGGCCCCGACGAGCCCCGCTCCATCCTCACCGAGCGCTACCAGGGCACCTTCGCCGAGCAGGTCGCCGTGCCCACCTGGAACATCCTGCCCAAGCCCCGGGAACTGTCCTTCGCCGAGGCCGCCTGCCTGCCGACCGCCTGGCTGACGGCGTACCGGATGCTGTTCACCAACGCCGGGGTGCGCCCCGGCGACTCGGTCCTCGTCCAGGGCGCGGGCGGCGGTGTCGCCACGGCCGCGATCGTGCTCGGCAAGGCGGCCGGCCTGCGCGTCTTCGCCACCAGCCGGGACGAGGCCAAGCGCAGGCGGGCCCTGGAGCTGGGAGCGGTGGAGGCGGTGGAGCCGGGGGCCCGGCTGCCCCAGCGGGTGGACGCCGTCATCGAGACCGTGGGCGCCGCCACCTGGTCCCACTCGGTGAAGTCCCTGCGGCCCGGTGGCACCGTCGTCATCTCCGGCGCCACCAGCGGTGACCGGCCCTCGCACGCCGAGCTGACCCGGATCTTCTTCCTGGAGCTGAAGGTCGTCGGCTCCACCATGGGCACCAAGGAGGAGCTGGAGGACCTGCTCGCCTTCTGCGCCGCGACCGGTGTGCGCCCCGTCATCGACGAGGGGCTGCCCCTCGACCGGGCCCGCGAGGGCTTCGAGCGCCTCGCGTCCGGCGAGCACTTCGGCAAGATCGTGCTGACGAACGGCTGAGGCGGGGCGGCGACGCGGCCGCCTCCCGTCCGGAAGCGCGCGGGGCCGCCTCCCGCCCGGCACCGCGCCCCCCGGGCCGGTCCGGGGGGCGCGCCGTGCGGGCGGGGCGGCCGGGCCCGCCGTCCGTCAGACCTTCGGGCCGCGGAGTATCGCGCCGATGCGGGCCGCCGCCGTGGACAGGTGACCGCGGGCGTCGCGGAGCTGGTCGGCGGTGACGCCGTGGTCGCGTGCCGCGTCGCGGATGTCGTCGCGGAAGCGGTCGAGGAGGCGGTCCAGGTCGCGGGCCGGGTCGCCGGTGCTCTCCTCGTGGGCCCAGGACGGCGCGAACCCGGCCGGGAAGTCCTCCGCAGTGGCGGAGTACTCGGGCCCGGCCGCGGGGGCGGACGTGTGCGGGCGGGTACCGGTGCCCTCGGCGGTGCGGCCGAAGCCCCACTCCCGGCCGAACTCCTTCCCGTGGTCCTTGCCGAACTCGCCCAGCTCCCTGGCCAGCTCGCTGAGACCCTCGCGCATGCCCGTCGGCCAGTCGCCCCGGGTGAAGTGGTCCTGCACCCGCTCCTGGACCCGGTGGGCGATGCGCTGCATCTCCTCCTGCGCCTGGGCCCGTGCCCGCGCCTGCGCCTCCTGGGCCTGGCGCCGGGCCCGCTGGGCCTCCTCGCGGGCCCGGCGGCTCTCGTCCTTGGCGCGGCGGGCCTGTTCCTTCCACTCCTGCTTGACCCGGCGCATCTCCTCCTTGGCGGCCCGCCAGGCCTCCTTGTCACCGGGGCCGCCGTCCTCCGGCAAGCCCGTCCCGCCGCCCGCCGGGCCGCCCCGCCGGGCCTCGGAGGCGGCCGCGCGGACCTCGCGCCGCAGATCGCCGGCGGCGCCGCGCACGTCGGCCCTGATCTCGGCGGCGAGTTCCGCGACCGACTCGCGGATCTCCAGCTCCAGGTCGGCCAGTTCACCGCTGCGGTCCGCCAGCTCGGCCCGGCCGGCGTCGGTGATGGCGTACACCTTGCGGCCGCCCTCGGTGGTGTGGGTGACCAGGCCCTCGGCCTCCAGCTTGGCCAGGCGCGGGTAGACCGTGCCCGCCGAGGGGGCGTACAGCCCCTGGAAACGCTCCTCCAGGAGCCGGATCACCTCGTAGCCGTGGCGCGGGGCCTCGTCGAGCAGCTTGAGCAGGTAGAGCCGCAGGCGGCCGTGGGCGAAGACGGGAGGCATGTCAGAGCACCTTCTTGTCGGTCGTGCCGTCGGCCGGGGCCTGGGCGGCACCGGAGTCCCGGCCGGAGACGGATTGATCCCCCGGGGCGGTCCGCGGGCCGGCCGCCGGACCGGGTGACCGTCCGGCCGGGCCCTCCTCGTCCGGTGCCGGTGGGCGGCGCAGCAGGGCGATGGAGCCGGAGACCGTGGTGGCCCTGAGCCTGCCGTTGCCGGCGCCGAGGCGGCCGGTGACCTTGTGGGCGCCCCACTGGCCGTGCACGCGCAGGCCGTCGAAGGCGTGGGAGATCGTGCCGCTCGCGGTGTTGGCCTCCACTTCGGCGTCCGCCGGGTGCGGCAGGCGGATGGCGATCTCACCGGTGACGCTGGTCAGCCGGACGTCGGTCGGGCCGTCCGGGTCCAGGTCGAGGATCATGGAGCCGCTGACGGACTCCGCGCGCACGACGGGACCCGAGCCCGCCACGACGGTCAGATCGCCCGAGACCGAGTGGAACCGCAGGTCGCCCGTGACGGCCTGGGCCTCCAGACTGCCCGACACGGTGTCCGCACGGACCGGTCCGGCGAGGCCGACGAGCGTGGTGTCACCGGTGACGCCCTTGACGACGCAGCCGCCGCCGATGCCGGAGACCACCGCACCGGCGCCGACCACGCCCACCTCGACGCGGGTGCCGGCCGGGACGGCGAGGGAGACGACGGCGCTGCGCCGCCGGCCCCTGCGGTCGAGCCAGTTCAGGAAGCCCTTCCAGGGCAGGTCGTCGTAGGCCACCGTGAGCGTGCCGTCGTGGTGCGTCACGCTCAGGGGCGGGCCCTCGACGTCCGCGATCTCCAGGCGGGCGGAACCCCCGTCGGTGCCCACCACGTTCACCGTTCCGTCGACGATGCGGACGTGCAGGTCCCGCACGGGGGTGTCGAACGCCAGCTTCCGGGGTTCGGCGACGGACCACTCGGACATGGGGACCTCCTCGGCCGGACACGCTCATGACGCGCCATATCGCGTCTCCTGTGAAACACGATATATCGTGCCCTCGGGAAGTCAAGGCACCCGTTCGTGGGCACCGCCGCCCACTGCATAGGCTGTTCCCGAACCCCGTACCGGCCCGGACGCAGACGCACGAGAGGCAGCCCATGTACTTCACCGACCGCGGGATCGAGGAGCTGGAGAAGCGGCGCGGCGAGGAGGAGGTCACCTTCGAGTGGCTTGCCGAGCAGCTGCGCGCGTTCGTGGACCTCAACCCGGACTTCGAGGTGCCCGTCGAACGGCTGGCCACCTGGCTCGCCCGGCTCGACGACGAGGACGACGAGTAGGGCCGGCCGGGCCGGCAGGAGGACCAGGGCGAGGGGGACGACCGGGAGGAGCGGGACGGGCGGACCCGCCCACCGCGTGCAGGAGGGCCCGGCCCCGGGTCCGTGCGGACTCGGGGCCGGGCCCTCGCGCGTGCCGTGCCGTGCCGGCCCGGGTCCTCAGACCTCGAACACCTCACGCACCAGCTGCTCCTGCTCGGCCTGGTGGCGCTTGGCCGAACCCACCGCCGGGGACGAGGAGTGCGGGCGCGAGATGCGCCGCAGCCGCTCGCCGGCCGGGATGTCCGCGCCGACCGCCAGGTCCAGGTGGTCGATCAGGTTGAGCGCGATGAACGGCCAGGCACCCTGGTTCGCCGGCTCCTCCTGCGCCCACAGGTACTTCTCGGCGTTCGGGTACTTGGCGATCTCCGCCTGCAGCTCGGCGCCCGGCAGCGGGTACAGCCGCTCGATGCGGATGATCGCGGTGTCCGTGGCGCCGCGCTTCTGCCGCTCGGCCTCCAGGTCGTAGTAGACCTTGCCCGCGCAGAAGACGACCCTGCGGACCGCGGCCGGGTCGGCCGACGCGTCGCCGATGACCGGGCGGAACTGCCCGTTCGTGAACTCCTCCGCCTTCGAGGCCGCCGCCTTCAGGCGCAGCATCGACTTCGGGGTGAAGACGACCAGCGGCTTGTGGTGCGGGTTGTGCACCTGCCACCGCAGGAGGTGGAAGTAGTTCGACGGGAGCGTGGGCATCGCGACCGTCATGTTGTTCTGCGCGCACAGCTGCAGGAAGCGCTCCGGGCGGGCCGAGGAGTGGTCCGGGCCCTGGCCCTCGTAACCGTGCGGGAGGAGCAGGGTGACGCCGGAGGTCTGGTTCCACTTCTGCTCCGCCGACGAGATGAACTCGTCCACGACCGTCTGGGCACCGTTGACGAAGTCGCCGAACTGGGCCTCCCACATCACCAGCGCGTCGGGGCGGGCCAGCGAGTAGCCGTACTCGAAGCCCATCGCCGCGTACTCGGAGAGCAGGGAGTTGTAGACGTTCAGGCGCGCCTGGTCCTCGGAGAGGTACTGCAGCGGCGTGTACTCCTCGCCGGTGCTGCGGTCGATGAGGACCGCGTGGCGCTGGCCGAAGGTGCCGCGCTGGGAGTCCTGGCCGGCCAGGCGGACCGGGACGCCCTCCAGCAGCAGCGAACCGACGGCCAGGGTCTCGCCCATGCCCCAGTCGATCGTGCCGTCCTCGACCATCGCCGCGCGGCGCTGCAGCTGCGGCAGCAGGCGCGGGTGCACGGTGATGTGGTCGGGGATGTTGACCTGGGACTCGGCGATCCGCTTGACGACCTCCGTGGAGACCGCGGTCGGGACCGCGACCGGGAAGCCGTCCTGCGGTGCCTGGGCGTCACCGGGGGCGGGCTGCGAGGTGGCCTCGCGGACCTCGGTGAAGACCTTCTCCAGCTGGCCCTGGTAGTCCTGCAGCGCCTGCTCGGCCTCTTCCAGGGTGATGTCGCCGCGACCGATCAGGGACTCGGTGTACAGCTTGCGCACCGAGCGCTTCTTGTCGATCAGGTCGTACATCAGCGGCTGGGTGAAGGCCGGGTTGTCCGACTCGTTGTGGCCGCGGCGGCGGTAGCAGATGAGGTCGATCACCACGTCCTTGTTGAACGCCTGGCGGAACTCGAAGGCGAGCCGCGCGACGCGGACGACGGCCTCGGGGTCGTCGCCGTTCACGTGGAAGATCGGGGCCTCGATCATGCGGGCCACGTCCGTCGCGTACATGGAGGAACGCGAGGACTCGGGGGCCGCGGTGAAGCCGACCTGGTTGTTGATGACGATGTGGACGGTGCCACCGGTGCGGTAGCCGCGCAGCTGCGACATGTTCAGGGTCTCGGCCACCACGCCCTGGCCGGCGAAGGCCGCGTCCCCGTGGATCGCCACCGGCAGGACGGTGAAGTCCGTGCCGCCCTTGTTGATGATGTCCTGCTTGGCGCGGGCGACGCCCTCCAGGACCGGGTCGACCGCCTCCAGGTGCGAGGGGTTGGCCACGAGCGAGACCTTGATCTGCTCGCCGTCCAGGCCGGTGAAGGTGCCCTCGGCGCCCAGGTGGTACTTCACGTCGCCGGAGCCGTGCATCGACTTCGGGTCGAGGTTGCCCTCGAACTCGCGGAAGATCTGCGCGTACGACTTGCCGACGATGTTGGCGAGGACGTTCAGCCGGCCGCGGTGGGCCATGCCGACGACGACCTCGTCCAGGCGCGACTCGGCGGCGGAGTCCAGCACCGCGTCCAGCAGCGGGATGACGGACTCGCCGCCCTCCAGGGAGAAGCGCTTCTGGCCGACGTACTTCGTCTGCAGGAAGGTCTCGAAGGCCTCCGCGGCGTTCAGCCGGCGCAGGATGCGCAGCTGCTCCTCGCGCTCCGGCTTGGAGTGCGGGCGCTCCACCCGGTCCTGGATCCACTTGCGCTGCTTGGGGTCCTGGATGTGCATGAACTCGATGCCGGTGGTGCGGCAGTACGAGTCGCGCAGCACGCCGAGGATGTCGCGCAGCTTCATCATCGACTTGCCGGCGAAGCCGCCGACGGCGAACTCGCGCTCCAGGTCCCACAGGGTGAGGCCGTGCTCGGTGATGTCCAGGTCGGGGTGCTTGCGCTGCTGGTACTCCAGCGGGTCGGTGTCGGCCATGACGTGGCCGCGGACCCGGTAGGAGTGGATCAGCTCGAAGACGCGGGCGGCCTTCGTGACGTCGTCGTCGTGGGAGGCGTCGATGTCCTTGAGCCAGCGGACCGGCTCGTAGGGGATGCGCAGCGCCTCGAAGATGTCGTCGTAGAAGTCGTTCTCGCCCAGCAGCAGGTTCGCCACCTGGCGCAGGAACTCGCCGGAGGCGGCGCCCTGGATCACCCGGTGGTCGTAGGTCGACGTGAGCGTCATGACCTTCGAGACGCCGAGCTTGTTCAGGGTGTCCTGGCTGGTGCCCTGGAACTCCGCCGGGTAGTCCATGGAGCCGACGCCCATGATCACCGACTGGCCGGGCATCAGGCGCGGCACGGAGTGCACGGTGCCCAGGCCGCCGGGGTTGGTCAGGGAGACGGTGACGCCGGTGAAGTCGTCCATCGTCAGCTTGCCGTCGCGGGCGCGGCGGACGATGTCCTCGTAGGCCTGCCAGAACTCGAAGAAGTTCAGCGTCTCGGCCTTCTTGATGGCGGCCACGACGAGCTGGCGGTCGCCGTTGGGCTTGACCAGGTCGATGGCCAGGCCGAGGTTCACGTGCGGCGGCCTGACCAGGGTCGGCTTGCCGTCCTTCTCGCCGTACGACCAGTTCATCGACGGCATGGCCTTGATGGCCTGGACCATCGCGAAGCCGATGAGGTGCGTGAAGGAGATCTTCCCGCCCCGCGCGCGCTTCAGGTGGTTGTTGATGACGATCCGGTTGTCGAACAGCAGCTTCACCGGGACGGCGCGGACCGAGGTGGCGGTCGGCAGCTCCAGGGAGGCGTTCATGTTCTTCGCGACGGCCGCCGACGGACCGCGCAGCGTCACGTACTCCGGCCCCTCGGGGGCCTCGGCGGCGGGGGCCGCCCCGGCCGTGGGCCGGGCGGGCGCCTGCGCGGGCTGCGCCGGCCCGGCCGGGGCGGGGGCCTGCGCCGCGGGGGCGGCGGGGGCCGCGGGAGCGGCGGCGGGCTTCGCGGGCGCCGGAGCCTGCGCGGGCCGGGCCGGCGCAGCGGCCTGGGCCGGGGCGGCGGCTTGAGCCGCGGGCTGGGCCGGGGCGGCGGGGGCCGCCTCCGCGGCCCCCGCGACCGCGGCGGGAGCTCCCGGCTTGTAGTCGGCGAAGAAGTCCCACCAGGCGCGGTCTACCGAATTCGGGTCCTGGAGGTACTGCTGATAGATCTCGTCGACGAGCCACTCGTTGGGACCGAACGCGGCAGCGGGGTTCTTCCCGGCTTGGTCGTCGGTCGAGATGCTCGAGTTACTGGGGGACTGTGGCGACACGGCGGCAACCGCCCTCTTCCGCTTCACAAGGTGATGGACAGCGGAAATAAAGGCTACGCCTCCAAGAGGGGGAAGGTCAGGTCGGGCCCGTTCATCGTCGTGTAAGTCACATCGGAAACTGTGTTTCAGGGCTTGATATGGCGGGAAACAAGCGTAGTTCCGCAGGCGGGAGCGAACGGAAGGGCGCGCCGACCGGGGCCCGCCCCGCCGTCACTCGCCGCGGGGCGCGGGCCCGTCCCTGATCACACGTGCCCGGCTGGGCGAACGTCTGGCGGATCTTGGGCTTCCGATTCGCACTGTACGTCAACCCGTCACGGAGGAGAGCCCCGGAAGGGTGACGATGATCCTGCAGCCCCGGTCGGATTCGGCCACACCGATCCGGCCGCCGTGGAGGTCGACGGCCCACCGGGCGATGGCCAGCCCGAGCCCCGTGCCGCCGTCGCTGCCCGGGCCGTGCGGCCGGGACACCACGCCCCGGTTGAACCGCTCGAACACCCGGTGCCACTCCGACCTCGGGATGCCCGGCCCCTCGTCCAGTATCTCCAGCTCCAGTGACTCCGGCTGCGGTCCGCGCCGCGCCTTCACCGTCACCCGGCCGTGCGGCGGACTGTGCTTGACCGCGTTGTCGATCAGGTTGGCGACGACCTGGTGGATGCGCTCGGGGTCCGCGTGCGCGGTCAGCTCCGGGGGCGAGACGTCGAGGTGCAGGTGGACGTCCGTCCGGGTGTGGCTGCCGGAACCGGAGGCGATGCCCGCGCGCACCGAGGCGACCATGTTGGCCTCCTTCAGCACCCCCGACAGGTACGGCCACACCTCGAAGCGCCGCAGTTTCAGCGGTATGACCCCGTTGTCCAGGCGGGAGAGGTCCAGCAGCGTCTCCACCAGCCGGCCCAGCCGCTCGGTCTGCTTCAGGGCCGTGCGCATGGTCTCGGGGTCCGCCTCGGTGACCCCGTCGACGATGTTCTCCAGCACCGCGCGCAGACCCGCGATCGGGGTGCGCAGCTCGTGCGAGACGTTCGCCACCAGTTCCTTGCGCTGCCGGTCCTGGGCCTCCAGCTCGTCGGCCATGACGTTGATCGTCTCGGACAGGTCGCCCAGCTCGTCACGGCGGCTCTCGCTCACCCGGCGCGTGTAGTCGCCGCGCGAGATGGAGCGGGCCACCGCGTTCATCTCGTCCAGCGGCGCGGTGAGCGAGTGCGCCACGAACTGCGTGATCAGCAGCGTGGCGACCATCGAGAAGACCGTGATGAAGCGCAGTTCCGTCTTGGTGTGCACCGCGATCATCGACAGACCGGTGGTGATCAGCACCGAGATGACGACCAGCGCGCCCAGCTTGGTCTTGATCGAGAACGGGCGCACGCCGCCCCAGGGCTCCTCCTCCCCGGGGCTCCTGTGCGCGACTTGCCGCCCGTCCCTCATGGGGTCGGCGTCTCCAGCGCGTAGCCGACGCCGTGCACCGTGCGGATGCGCTCCGCGCCGATCTTGCGGCGCAGCGCCTTGATGTGGCTGTCGACCGTGCGGGTCCCGGAGGCGTCCGCCCAGTCCCACACCTCGGCCAGCAACTGCTCCCGGGAGAGCACCGCGCGTGGGGTGTTCGCCAGGCACACCAGCAGGTCGAACTCGGTGGGCGTCAGGTGGACGTCCTCCGCCCTCACCCGCACCCGGCGCTGCGCGTGGTCGATCTCCAGCTCGCCCAGGCGCAGGATGCCCGAGCGGGGCGTGGCCGCGGCCAACGCCGCGCGCTCGACCCGGCGCAGCAGGACGTGCACGCGCGCGGCCAGCTCGCGCATCGAGAACGGCTTGGTCATGTAGTCGTCGGCGCCGACCCCGAGCCCGACCAGCATGTCGGTCTCGTCGTCGCGCGCGGTGAGCATCAGCACCGGCACCGGGCGCTGGGCCTGCACGCGCCGGCAGACCTCCAGGCCGTCGAAGCCGGGCAGCATGACGTCCAGGATCAGCAGGTCGGGCTGCCAGGCCTCGGCCGTGTCGACCGCGGCGGGTCCGTCGGCCGCGGTCTGCACCAGGAACCCCTCGGCGCGCAACCGGGCCGCGATGGCGTCGACGATCGTGGGATCGTCCTCGACGACCAGTACCCGGCGCTGTGCGCCCTGGGTGGTCGCCGCCGCACCGGTCTGGGAGGTGTGTGTCTGCTCCATCGCCCGCCCCTGTTGCTTTCCGGAACCCGTGGGGTGATCCCATGACTGCGATTGACGCTTGAATGATCGGCGTCAGGGCAGCACATTACGGGGACACGCCGCGCCGTCGCCATCCAGGTCGGACGGCGAGGTGCACGGCGTCCGGAACGCCCCGGGCAACGGGCACCTCTTCGGTACGCACCTGACGGAACCCGGCATTCCGCAAGGTTCCTTCGAATTCCGGTGAGGGCTGCGCCGACCACACCGCGAGCACGCCGCCGGGCCGCAACACCCGCGCGCAGGCGGCCAGTCCGGTGGGCGAGTAGAGGCCGCCGTTGTCCTCGGTGACGGTCCAGCCGGGTCCGTTGTCGATGTCGAGGCACAGCGCGTCGAACGTGTCCGGCGTCTCGTCGAGGTACCTCACGAGATCGGCTTCGACGATCTCGGTGCGCGGGTCGGCGAGGGCGGCGGCGGACAGTCCGGACAGGGGGCCGTCCCGGTGCCAGCCGATGACGGCGGGCTCCCGCTCCACGACCACGATCCGCCCCCAGCGGCGGCCGGCGGCCGCGTGCGCGAGCGAGAAGCCCACGCCGAGTCCCCCGATCAGCACGTCCGGCGCCGGGCGCCCGTCCAGGGCGCCGTACGCGGCGTCGACCAGCAGCCGCTCCGAGCGGCCGTCGGAGGTGTCCATCAGGAAGCAGCCGTTGGCGATGATCTGCAGCAGGGTGCCGTGCCTGCGCAGCACCACCTCGCCGTACGGGCCTTCTCGGCGGTCCAGGACCACGGGGATGTCGGGCGTGGCAGTCATGTGCCCATCCTGCTCGAACGGGGTCCGGCGTTCACGGGAATTACGGAGGGCGCACGGGGTTGTGGAGGGGGCGGGCCGGTGCCTGTCGGCCGGACCGGAACGGCCGCCCGCGGGTGATCGCTGAGAGCGAACAGGGCTGGGGGAACATTCCCGGGCTCGTGAACATTGAGTCGGCATAGCTCAAGTTGACTGCCTAAGGGGAGATCATGGCTGCTGAGTCCACAGCGTTCACGCTCGTCCTGCCCGTGCTGCCGCTCGATGACGAGGCCGTGCTGCCCGGGATGGTGGTTCCGCTGGACCTGAGCGACGCCGAGGTGCGCGCCGCGGTGGAGGCCGCGCAGGCCGCCGCCCGGTCGGAGCCCGGCAAGCCCAGGGTCCTGCTGGTGCCGCGCATCGACGGCACGTACGCCAGGACCGGTGTGCTGGGCACCGTCGAGCAGGTCGGCCGGCTGGCCGACGGCGACCCGGGGGCCCTGATCCGCGGCCGGAGCCGGGTGCGGATCGGCGCGGGCACCACCGGGCCGGGCGCGGCGCTGTGGGTCGAGGGCGTCCGCCTGGAGGAGGACGTGCCCGATCCGCTGCCGGGCCAGGTGGCGGAGCTCGTCAAGGAGTACAAGGCGCTGGCCACCAGCTGGCTGAAGAAGCGCGGCGCCTGGCAGGTCGTGGACCGCGTCCAGGCCATCGACGACGTCTCCGCGCTCGCCGACAACTCCGGCTACTCGCCCTTCCTCACCACCGAGCAGAAGGTCGAGCTGCTGGAGACCGCCGACCCGGTGGCCCGCCTCCGGCTCGCCACCCAGCACCTCCGCGACCACCTCGCCGAGCAGGACGTGGCCGAGACCATCGCCAAGGACGTCCAGGAGGGCGTCGACAAGCAGCAGCGGGAGTTCCTGCTGCGCCGCCAGCTCGAAGCCGTCCGCAAGGAGCTGCGCGAGCTGAACGGCGAGAAGGAGGGCGAGGAGTCCGACGACTACCGCGCCCGCGTGGAGGCCGCCGACCTGCCGGAGAAGGTCCGCGAGGCCGCGCTGAAGGAGGTCGACAAGCTGGAGCGGGCCAGCGAGCAGTCCCCGGAGGGCTCCTGGATCCGCACCTGGCTCGACACCGTCCTGGAGATGCCGTGGAACGAGCGGACCGAGGACGCCTACGACATCCAGGGCGCCAAGGCCGTGCTCGACGCCGAGCACGCCGGCCTGGAGGACGTGAAGGAGCGCATCACCGAGTACCTGGCCGTGCGCAAGCGGCGCGGCGAGCGCGGCCTAGGGGTGATCGGCGGGCGGCGCGGCGGTGCCGTGCTCGCGCTCGTCGGCCCGCCCGGTGTCGGCAAGACCAGCCTCGGCGAGTCCGTCGCGCACGCCATGGGGCGCGCCTTCGTCCGGGTCGCCCTCGGCGGCGTGCGGGACGAGGCCGAGATCCGCGGCCACCGGCGCACCTACGTCGGCGCGCTGCCCGGCCGGATCGTGCGCGCCATCAAGGAGGCCGGCTCCATGAACCCGGTCGTGCTGCTCGACGAGATCGACAAGGTGGGGTCGGACTTCCGCGGCGATCCCGCGGCGGCCCTGCTGGAGGTCCTGGACCCGGCCCAGAACCACACCTTCCGGGACCACTACCTGGAGGTCGAGCTGGACCTGTCCGACGTCGTCTTCCTGGCCACGGCCAACGTCCTGGAGGCCGTCCCGGAGGCGCTCGCGGACCGCATGGAGATCGTCCGCCTGGACGGCTACACCGAGGACGAGAAGATCGTCATCGCCCGTGACCACCTGCTCCCGCGCCAGCTGGAGCGGGCCGGCCTGACCGCGGACGAGGTCACGATCGACGAGGGCGCGCTGCGCAGGCTCGCCGGCGAGTACACCCGCGAGGCGGGCGTGCGCACCCTGGAGCGGTCCATCGCCCGGCTGCTGCGCAAGGTCGCGGCCCAGCACGAACTGGGCGAGCGGGAACTGCCGTCCACCGTCCGTGACGAGGACCTGCGCGATCTGATCGGACGTCCGCACCACGTGCCCGAGTCCGCCCAGGACCCGGCCGAGCGCCGTACGGCCGTCCCCGGCGTGGCGACCGGCCTCGCGGTCACCGGGGCCGGCGGCGACGTGCTCTTCGTCGAGGCGTCCCTCGCCGACCCGGAGACGGGCGCGGCGGGCCTGACCCTGACCGGCCAGCTGGGCGACGTGATGAAGGAGTCCGCGCAGATCGCGCTGAGCTTCCTGCGCAGCCACGGCGCCGAGCTGGAGCTGCCGGTGGCCGACCTGAAGGACCGGGGCGTGCACATCCACTTCCCGGCGGGCGCCGTGCCCAAGGACGGCCCGAGCGCGGGCATCACGATGACCACGGCCCTGGCGTCCCTGCTCTCCGGCCGCCTGGTGCGCACGGACGTGGCGATGACCGGAGAGGTCTCGCTGACCGGCCGGGTGCTGCCCATCGGCGGCGTGAAGCAGAAGCTGCTCGCCGCGCACCGCGCCGGGGTGACCACCGTGATCATCCCCAAGCGCAACGAGCCCGACCTGGACGACGTCCCGGCCGAGGTGCTGGACGGGCTCGACGTCCACGCCGTGACCGACGTCCGCCAGGTCCTGGAGCTGGCGCTCGCGCCCGCCACGAGCGGTGCGGCGCCGGAGGTTCCCGTGGCGGCGTGACGGACGCCGCGGGGAGGCGTGGCCCGGGCCCCGTGAGGGAGGCCCGGGCCGTCGCCGTCTTCGCGCACGGGGACCGGCCGGCCGGGGCAGGGCCGCGGGAGGACCGCCGGCGGGAAAGGGCACCGCGGGGACGCCCGCTCCTCCGGCGGGACGCCCCGGGCGGCCGGGGCCGGGCCGGGCGGCGCTCACCACCAGCCGTTCGGCGCCGCCGGTGTCCGGGGTCCGGCGGTGGACGAGCGGGCCCGCTTCCAGCCGTGTGCCGTCCAGGTGGCGCGGCGGGACGGTGCCGTTCCACCGGTTCCGCCCGGTCGGGGCCCGCCGGGCCGCCGCGTCGCCGGCGAGCAGCGCGCGGGCGGGCCGGCCGACGACCACCGGGGGCGTTCGTGGCCGAGCAGCCGCCGGACACCTTCGCTCCAGCCGGTCACGACGTCCCGCTCGTCGATGGTGGCCGTGGCCACGGCCACGTACGTCGACTGTCGCTCCACCGCCGCTCATCCCGCCCTTGCCCGGCAGGCCCCGACCGGCACCGCCCGGGGCGGCGTGGGGCACCAACGCAGCGCGGGACGGCGGCCGCCCGGGGGACGGCCGCCGCGCACGCAGCGGGGGATCAGCCGTTGGCCAGGGCCTGGACGCGGTCCAGGGCCCCGTTGAACTTGTCGTGGTCGCCGACGGTGGGGCCGGAGGAGGTGTACTGCCAGATCGTGTAGTAACCCCATCCCGCCGGCAGCGTCCCCGGGTCGGAGGCGTAGCGGGCGATCCACAGCGGGTTGGTCGCGGCGAAGCCGCCGTAGTTGCCGGTGCACTGGGTCCACCAGCTGGTGGCCGTGTAGATCACGGCGTCGCGGCCGGTGCGCGCCTTGTAGGTGTTCAGGAAGTCGGCGATCCAGCTGACCATCCCGGCGGCCGTCTTGCCGTAGCAGGCGGCGCCGTACGGGTTCCACTCGATGTCGAGCACGCCGGGCAGCGTCCTGCCGTCGCGGGACCAGCCGCCGCCGTGGTCGGCGAAGTAGTTGGCCTGGGTGGCGCCGCTGGTGGTGTCCGGGGTGGCGAAGTGGTAGGCGCCGCGGATCATGCCGACGTTGTAGGAGCCGTTGTACTGCTGGGCGAAGTACGGGTTGGTGTAGTACGTGCCTTCCGTGGCCTTCGTGTACGCCCAGCGCACCCCGCTGTTCCACAGCGTGGACCAGGCGACGTCGCCCTGGTGGCCGGAGACGTCGACGCCCTCGGTCTGGG
Organism: Streptomyces sp. TG1A-8; assembly: GCF_030499535.1. Classification (NCBI taxonomy): domain Bacteria; kingdom Bacillati; phylum Actinomycetota; class Actinomycetes; order Kitasatosporales; family Streptomycetaceae; genus Streptomyces; species Streptomyces sp. TG1A-8. The sequence goes on along the minus strand of NZ_JASTLB010000001.1, from coordinate 2,418,506 downwards.
TGGCGTCGGCGCTCTTGGGGGTGCCGCTCCGGCCGTCGTGGGCGAGGACGCCCGCGCCCATGGACGCCGAGCCGCGGGCGGGGGCGGCGGCCTCGGCGCGGGTGAGGGGCAGGGCGAGACAGAGCGCGGTGAGCAGGGCCGTGGCGAGGACGGCGAGGGTGCGGGGGTGGGGGGAACCGGGTCTGTGCACGCGCATGACGTGTCCTCCGGGGGGGGAGTGGGGGGACCGCGAGGTGACCGCTGACCTAATGGCGTGGGCATGCCATTCATGGTCCGCCGAAGACGCTACGCACGTAGACCCGGGCCTGGGAAGGGGGTCCGGAGCCCGCCGTTGGTCTACGCCTGCGAAATACTGGGCGAGCTGCGGCAACGTGGGCGTGTGACGAAAACTTTCAGGACCGCGAAACCGATCAGGGGTACCGACGTGCGCGAGGACGGGAACGGCGACGGGCGGGGCGGCACCGGCCCGCTGGCGCCGCATGGTGCGGACCAGGAATTCCTGGCGCTGGAACGCGAGTTGACCGTACTGCTCAGACGGGCCCGGGCCAACCAGGGCGAGATGGCCCGCGAGGTCCACCCCGACCTGGAGTCCTCCGCCTACGGCCTGCTCGTCCGCCTCGACGAACTGGGCGGCCAGCGCGCCACCGAACTCGCCGCCTACGTCGGCGTCGGCAAGGCCACCATGTCCCGTCAGCTGCGCGCCCTGGAGGAGCTGGGCCTGGTCACCCGCCAGCCCGACCCGGCCGACGGCCGCGCCTGGCTGGTGACCCTGACCGACGAGGGCCGCGGCCGGGTCGGCAAGGTCCGCGAGGCCCGCCGCGCCCGCTACGTCAGCCAGCTCGCCCACTGGGACCGCCGGGAGGTCGCCGAACTGGCACGCCTGCTGCACCAGCTGAACGCTGTCATGGCGAAGTGAGCCCGTCCGCCGGCAGGCGGCCCTACAGCTCCACGTACACCACCGTCGCGTCGTCGTGCGTCTTGCCGCGGCCCAGGAACACCCGCTCCCGCCGGTCCGCCGCCTCCCGTTCGCGCACCCGCTCGACCAGGGAGCGGGCGCCCTCCTTGGCGACCACGTCGAACAGGGCCGTCCAGTCGCCCTCGCGGAACGTCTGCGTCCAGCGGGCCGCGCCGTCCGTCAGCGCGACCAGCGCGCCCACCTCGTGCCGCGCGAGGGTGCCGGTGACCGCGCGGGCCGCCACCGAGGGATCGGCGGCGGCGGTGAAGAAGCCGTCCTCCTTGTTGCGCAGGGTGGCGTCGACCAGGGCGTCCGTGGCCAGGGCGGACCGGGGCAGCCGGGCGAGGCGGTCGTCCAGGACCGGCGTGACCGTGCCGTCGGGGGACCGCAGGAGCAGCGCCGAGTCGGACAGCACCAGGTACTCCAGGGTCTCGGCGGACCAGCGGACCAGGACGACGGTCGCCTGCGGGGTGCGCGGGTGAGAAAGCTCACAGAGGTTTAAATGCGCGTCGGCGGTTCGGGCGATCGCCCGCGCGAGGATCTCCGGGAGCCCCAGATCCCGGCCGGAAAGGGTCAGTTCGGTCAGCGCGCCACCGAGCCGCGCCGTGAACCAGGGGACGGAATGCAGACACCCCGCCCCGTCCCGCGGGGGCGTCACTCCGTCCAGCAAGATCACGCAACCGCCCTGTCCGGAGGCGGGTAGCCCGACCCCGGCGAAGTCCTCGTTGGGGCGTGCCGCGTCACCGGGTTCCGAGACGAGATCAGTACGCATTCGGCCAGTCTGCACGAGCCCTTCACACTCGTCGCCAAAGGCCGCCAAGAAACGCCGAATCGACGCTGCCCCGCAGGTCAGGCGCCTGATTTGGAGGTAAATGGCACGCTCCGGGAAGGTGTGGCGGCGAATACTGCCAAAGCCTGCCGCGCGCGTCCAACCGGCCCGCTGCGCACGGCCGTGGCACGCGCCGGGGGAACTTGCCCGCCAACTCCCCTCCGATGTTCACTCCTTCGGGTGGCGGGTCAGGTGATGCGGGACCACTGCCCACCGGCGCTGGGAGGGTCGGGAACCGTACGAACCGGGTGTACGCACCACTTGGCACCGAGACGACGGGGCGCCACCCGGCCCCTTGGGTAGACGAGTTCAGGAATGCGAGCACCGGTGCAGATGAAGCGGCCTCGGCGCACAGGCAGGCAGACGGCCCCCGAGGGGGACGCCGAGCAGACCCCGGTGGGCAATGGCCGTCCCACCCACGTGCGCACCCGGCTGATCGTCGCCGTGGCCGTGGTGGCCGCGGCCATCGCCGCGGCAGGAGCGCCCGCGCTCCTCACCGCCTCGGCGGACGTCAGCGACGCGCAAAACCTGGTCACCCTGGCCGCGCGCACCCAGGACGCGCTCGCGCTCGCCCACTCCCTCGCGGACGAGCGCGACGAGGTCACCGCCTACATCGCGGCCGGCCGCCCCAGGTCCGAGGCGCCCTCCGAGCAGCGCAGCGCCCGCGTCGACCGCCAGGTCGAGGACCTGCGCGCCGACACCGGTACCCCGTCCTGGCTGCGCGGCGACCTCGACGACATCGCCGCCGTCCGCCGTGCCGCCCTCACCGGCAGGACGAACGCGCTGCAGACCCACCAGGCGTACTCGGCGACCATCACCGAGCTGCACCGGCTGGCCGAGGACCTCGCCGTGGCGGCGCCCGCGGCCGAGCGCAGCCGGGGCTGGGGCCGGGCTCCCTCGCGGACCGACTCCGGCGCCCACGCGCTCGCCGAACTGGACACCGCCGTCCAGCAGTCCGCCGCCGCCCGCGGCCTGCTGCTGGCCGCGCTGGGCATCCCCTCCAGCGCCCGGACCGAGATCAACCCGCTGACCGGCCTGGCCACCACGACCACCGCGGCCGACGAGGCCGACCGCAAGCAGCGCGACGCCCTGACCGCCGCCGCCCAGCAGGCCCGCCTGCGCGCCGACGCGAGCCTCGCCGACTTCCGCGGGACGGCCCCCAAGGCGGCCGTGGAGTCCTACGACTCGACGGTCACCGGTCCCGAGGTGAACTCCGCCGACAAGTACCTCGCGGCCCTCACCGACCAGCCGGTCCTCTCCGACGACGACCTGGCGACCAGCGCCAAGAAGCTGGACGCGGCCCTGTCCGCCCGCGTCGAGCTGATGCGGGGAGCCGAGTCCGCGCTGTACGACCACCGCACCAAGGACCTCGCCCGGTTCCGGGACGACGAGGTCACCGCCCTGGAGATCCGGATCGCCGCCCTCGGCGCCCTGATGCTGGTCGCCGTGGGCATCGCCACCGCCATGGCCCGCACCCTGACCCGGCCGCTGTCGGTGCTGCGCCGGGGCTCGGCGCGCCTGGCCGGGGCCGAGGACCCCACGGCCCAGGAGCCGATCGCCTTCACCGGCCGCAACGACGAGTTCGCCCAGGTCGTCCGGTCCGTCAACGCCCTGCACGCGCACGCCGTCGCCCTGCACGAGCGCGTGAGCACCCTGGAGACCGACCGCAAGCACCTGGTCGGCCAGCGCCAGCGGATGGCCGACGCCCGCGAGGAACTGCGCGCCGAACTGGCCGACTCGGCCGCCCAGCTGGAGCGGCTGCGCACCAGCATCGGCTCCACCTTCGTCAACCTCGCCCTGCGCACCCTGGGCCTGGTCGAACGCCAGCTCGCCGTCATCGAGGGCCTGGAGGAGCGCGAGCAGGACCCCGACCGCCTGTCGACCCTCTTCAAGCTCGACCACTTCGCCACGGTCATGCGCCGTCACAGCGAGAACCTCCTCGTGCTGGCCGGCACCGAGCACGTCCAGCAGCACCCGGGCCCGGTCCCACTGGTCGACGTGGTCCGCGCGGCGGTCAGCGAGATCGAACGCTACGAACGCGTCCGCATCGCGGCCCTGCCCCCGCACGCCCACGTGGCCGGCTTCGCCGCCGACGACCTGTCCCACCTGCTCGCCGAACTCCTGGAGAACGCCACCGCGTTCTCCCCGCCGGACCTGCCCGTCGAGGTCTCCGGCTGGCTGCTGGAGTCCGGCGAGGTCATGCTCTCCGTCCAGGACGAGGGCATCGGCATGACCGGCGACCGCCTGGACCGCCTCAACTCCCGCCTCGCCGAGTTCGAGCCGGAGTCGCCGTACGACCAGGAGGGCGAGGACGGTCTCGGCCTCGGCCTGTACGTCGTGGCCCGCCTCGCCCACCGGCACGGCGTCCGCGTCCAGTTGCGCGAGCAGAAGCAGGGCGGGACGGCCGCGGTCGTCGTCCTGCCCGGCTCCCTCCTCGTCGACGCCCCCGCGGCGACGGCCCCCGCCCCGGCCGGGGTCCCGGAGGCCACCCAGACCTTCTCCCTGCCCGGCGCCGACGCCGAGGCCAACTCCAACGTCCTGCACGGCCGTGCGAAGGACACCGGCACCGACCCGCTGGTGACGCTGGCGGAGAAGGCCGTCCGCGAGGCGGAGCGGGCCGAGCCGCGGGAAACCGCGCCGCGGGCGGGCCAGGACACGGACACCGGGCCGGGGACCCGGGAACCGGAGCCGGAGCCCGGCTCCGCCGAGGCACACGTGCGGGCCGACGAGACCGCACCGGACACGGCGCACACCCCGGCCCGCCCGAAGGAGCCGCTGGAGGCCTTCGCCGAGACGACGATGGAACTCCTGCTCCCGGACACCCCGCCCGGGGAACCGGCGGCGGCGCACCCGGACCGCGCGGCCGTCGGCGGCGGAGGGGTACCGGGGGGACCGTCCGCATCCGACGGCGAAAGCCGCACGGGTGGTGCGCAGGCGGGCGAAGACCCCGAAGGCGAGGCCGAGGCGGTCACCAGCAAGGGCCTTCCCAAGCGCACCCCCAGGATTACCGCACCCGACCACACCCCGCGTCAGCGCACCAGCTCCGTGGACGCGGAAGCCCTCCGCCGCAGGCTCGGCGGCTTCCGCAAGGGAGCCCAGGCCGGTTACCGGGACGTGGAAGCGGAGATCGCGTCACACACCGGAGAAGCCACGGGGGGCACAGCCGAGGAGGCAAGCAGTTGACCGCGCCCAGTACCTACGGACTGAGCAGTGAAGCCCGCAACCTGCACTGGCTGCTGACCAACCTGGTCGAGGAGGTACCCGGCATCCAGTCCGTCGCGGTCGTCTCCTCCGACGGCCTGCTCCTGCTGTCCTCCGATCCCGACCAGACCGCCAGGTCCCGCGAGGCCCGCACGGCCAAGGGCCCCCGCGGCTCCGCCGCCGACCTCGCGACGCTCGTCTCCGGCATCGGCAGCCTCACCCTGGGCGCCGCCAAGCTGATGGAGTTCGGCAAGGTCAAGCACACGATGGTCGCGATGGACGAGGGCAGCCTGTTCGTCATGTCGATCAGCGACGGTTCGCTGCTCGGCGTGCACGGCTCCGCCGAGTGCGACATGAGCGTGGTGGCGTACCACATGGCCCTCTTCGTCGGCCGCGCCGGGCACGTGCTGACCCCCGAGCTGCGCACCGAGCTGCGCAAGTCCCTGGAGGCAGAGTCGACGGGGGGCGGCCGATGAGCGAGCCGGCGGAGAAGCTCCCCGTGCGCGGCGGCGAGCGAAAACCCGCCCGCGTGCGCCCCTACTCGCTCACCGGCGGCCGCACCCGCTTCGGCCACGTGCTCCTGGTGGAGACCATCGTGGGGAGCACGGCCGGCGCCGAGGCCCTCGAAGCCGCCGAGGAACGCAGGGAACTGACGAACGGCTCCCTCACCACCCGGGTCATGCCGGAGATGCGGGCCATCGTCGAGCTGTGCCGCCGCATGCGCACGGTGGCCGAGATCGCCGCGCTGCTGAAGATGCCGCTCGGCGTGGTCCGCGTTCTCCTGAGCGACCTCGCGGACCAGGGAAAGATCCGTGTGTACGGCACCGGAACCGGTCACGGCACCGGCCGTCCGGACCGCGCTCTGCTGGAAAGGGTGCTGAGTGGACTCCGCCGTCTCTGACGCCACCGCCTCCGCCGGGGGCACCCCGCTCGTCGCCGGTTTCGCCGGGCCCGACGAGGACCTGAAGGCCTGGCAGACGGACCGCGACCGGGCTCCCGTCGCCACGAAGATCGTGGTGGCGGGCGGTTTCGGCGTCGGCAAGACCACGCTGGTCACGGCCGTCTCGGAGATCACGCCGTTGCAGACCGAGGCGCTGATGACCGAGGCGAGCGAGGGCACCGACGACCTGAGCGCCACCCCGGACAAGCTGACCACCACGGTGGCCATGGACTTCGGCCGCATCACGCTCGACGACGACCTGGTGCTCTACCTGTTCGGCACGCCGGGCCAGCAGCGGTTCTGGTTCATGTGGGACGACCTGGTGCGCGGCGCGATCGGCGCCGTCGTGCTGGCCGACACCCGCCGGCTCAAGGACTGCTTCCCGGCGCTGGACTACTTCGAGAGCTGTGGTCTGCCCTACGTCGTCGCGGTCAACCACTTCGACGACGCCCAGGTGTTCGACCCGGAGGACGTGAGGGAGGCCCTGACGATCCCCGCGCACATCCCTGTCATGATCATGGATGCGCGGCGCCGGATCTCGGTGATCGAGACCCTGCTGGCCCTGGTGGGCCACGCGCTCGATGAAACCCCCGAGTAGTCGGAACTGAGGAGCCACCACCCGCATGCGGAAGATACTCGTCGTCGGAGCCGGCCAGTCCGGCCTCCAGATCGCCCTCGGCCTGCAGTCGAACGGCTACGAGGTCACCCTGATGTCGAACCGGACCGCGGACGAGATCCGCTCCGGCCGGGTCATGTCGACGCAGTGCATGTTCCACACGGCACTGCAGCACGAGCGCGATCTGCAGCTGAACTTCTGGGAGTCCCAGGCCCCGAAGATCGAAGGGCTCGGCGTCTCGGTCGCGGCGCCCGGCTCGCACGACCCGGGCCCCACGCAGCGCGCGATCGACTGGGTCGGCCGGCTCGACGGGTACGCGCAGTCGGTCGACCAGCGGGTGAAGATGGCCGGCTGGATGGAGACCTTCGCGCAGCGCGGCGGCCAGCTCGTCATCCACGGCGCGGCGGTCGGCGACCTCGACTACTTCTCCCGCGCCTACGACCTCGTCCTGGTCGCGGCCGGCAAGGGCGAGCTGGTGTCCATGTTCGCCCGCGACCCCGAGCGCTCCCCGTACAGCGCGCCGCAGCGCGCCCTCGCGGTGGCGTACGTGCACGGCCTGGGCCCCCGCCCCGAGCACCCGGAGTTCGACGCGGTCCGCTGCAACCTGGTGCCCGGGGTCGGCGAGCTGTTCGTCATGCCGACGCTGACCCTCTCCGGCCGCGCCGACATCCTGTTCTGGGAGGGCATACCCGGCGGCCCGCTCGACGTCTTCCAGGGCGTCAAGAACCCGGCCGAACACCTCTCCCTGACCCTGGAACTCATGGAGAGGTTCACGCCCTGGGAGTACGCGCGGGCCACCAAGGCCGAGCTGACCGACGCCGGCGGCACGCTGGCCGGCCGGTACGCGCCGACCGTGCGCAACCCGGTCGGACGGCTGCCCTCCGGCGGGGCCGTCCTCGGCGTGGCCGACGTCGTCGTCGCCAACGACCCGATCACGGGACAGGGCTCCAACTCGGCGTCCAAGTGCGCGGCCGCCTACCTGGCGTCGATCCTGGAGCGGGGGGACCAGCCGTTCGACGAGGAGTGGATGAGGGCCACGTTCGACCGGTACTGGGCCACCGCCCAGCACGTCACCAAGTGGACGAACGCGATGCTGGCCCCGCCGCCGGAGCACGTGCTGAACCTCATCGGGGCGGCGGGCCAGCTGCAGCCGGTCGCCGACCGGTTCGCCAATGCCTTCAACGACCCGGCCGACTTCGAGAACTTCTTCTACGACCCGGAGAAGACGGGCGCCTACCTGGCCTCGGTCACCGGGGCCTGACCGCCGGCGGCCGCGCCGTTCCCCGCGCCCGCGGGCCCGCCGTCCCCGGGGCGGCCGCGGGAGCGGCGTCGGGGCGGACCGCGCCCAGGATCGGGTGGCCGGCGATCGGGGCGAGCGTGACCCGCTCGCCCGGCCCCGGCGCCTGGACGACCTTGCCGCCTCCCGCGTACAGCGCCACGTGCGTGGCCTCGGGGAAGTAGACGATCAGGTCGCCGGGGCGGAGCCGGTCCAGGGGGACCTTCCCGAGCCGGGCCCACTGCTCCCGGCCGGTGCGCGGGATCGGGGTGCCCGCCTGCTCCCAGGCCCGGAAGGCCAGCCCCGAGCCGTCGTACGCCCCCGGCCCGGCGGCGCCCCACCGGTAGGGCTTGCCGAGCTGCTCCATGGCGTAGCGGACCGCGCGGTCGCCCCCGCGGGACGGGGGGCGTCCGTCGCCGAGGGCCCCCGAGGCCGTGAGCCGGCGCTGCGCGTCGGCGACGCCGTCGCGCTCCAGCGCCGCCATCTCGCCGCGCTGTTCCGGCGTGAGGGAGGCGAGCAGCCGTTCGACGTCGGCGAGCCGGGCGCGCACGTCGTCGCGAGCCTTCCGCTGCCGGCCGACCAGGGTCAGCTGGGTGTCCAGCGCGGAGCGGGCCGCCCGGGCGAGGGCGTCCCTGCGCTTCTCCGAGCCGGTCAGCCGGTCCAGCGCCTCGGCGCGGTCGCGGGCGAGCCGGCCGATGACGTGGCCCTCGTCCAGCGCGTGCTGCGGGTCGCGGGCGAGCAGCAGGCGCAGATAGGGGGAGAGGTCGCTGCGGTTCTGGTACTGCTCGCGGGCCAGCCGCCCGGCGTCGCCGCGGCTGTCCCGCAGGACGAGCCGGGCGTGGGCGAGTTCGCCGTCGAGGCGGACCACCACCGCGCGCTGGTGCTCCAGCCGCTCCGCGGCGGCGTTGTAGGTCTCGGTCGCCCTCTCGGCCTGCAGGTACAGCCGCTGGAAGTCGGTCAGCAGCCGGGAGACGGACCGCCGCGGGTCCGGCGCGGCCACCGCGGGCAGGGGCGCGAGGACGGCCTGGGCCGCCACCGCGGCCGTACACGCCAGACGCAGGAGCTTCGCTGACACGTCATCACCTCCGGTACGGGGCGGACGGACCCTCCGTCCTCCTCCGCTCCGTGAGACCTGCCGTGTCCGCGCGCGCCGCGCGCCGCGCCTGCGCGGTTCGGCGCAACCTTCTCACCCGGTCGCGTCGTCCGGCGAGCCGGACGGCGTGGCGTCCGGCCCGGACCAGGGCCACCTGACCCCGCCGTCCCGCCCGCCACCGGGGTCGTACCGGTACTTCCAGCCCCGCGCCGGCCCGAACCCGCCGTGCCCGCGCGGGACGCGGCGGTAGACGAGGACGGTGGGCGGGCCGCCGGCCGCGTCGGGGACGGGGATGCGGTAGGTCTTCGGGGGGTGCCCGGTCATGCCGAGCAGCACGGGCAGCACGCGCCCGTCCATGGGGCCGCCCTCGAAGGGGGTGTCCTGGCTCTTCACGGCTCCAGTCTCAGCCATCCCCGGCGAACGCGGCGACGACGGCGGCCGTCTGCGGGTCGCGGCCGGCGGTGACCGCGAGGACGGCCACGAACTGCTCGACCAGCCAGTCGCGCAGCTCCTCGACCGGGGGCTGCTTGTCCTCGTCGAGCCAGATCAGGGAGGCGGCCTCCACCGCCGTGATCCACATCCGGACCGTCATGCGCAGGCGCGGACCGGGATCGCGGACGCCGAGGTGGCTGAGGATGTGCTCGGCGGCGGCCCGGCGGACGCCGTCCACGAGGGCCGTGGTCCGCGAGGTCTCCACCACGCTGCCGCCCTGGAGCAGCGCGCTGAACCCGGCGTCGTGCTCGTCCACGAAGGCCAGGTAGCGGTCGAGGGCGCGGGACAGCCGGGGCAGCAGGGGGCCCTGCCGGGGCTCGTCGAAGCACTGCCGCAGCTCCTCGGCGGCCGACCCGAGCGCGGCCTCGTACAGCTGCTGCTTGCCGCCGGGGAAGTAGCGGTACACCAGCGGGCGGGAGACCTTGGCCACCTCCGCCACGTCGTCCACCGAGACGTCCTCGGGGGCGCGGTGCGCGAACAGCGACAGCGCCGCCTCGAGGAGCTGGCTGCGGCGCTCCTCGACGCTGAGCCGGCGGTAGGCGGGGGTGGCGGCCTGCGGGGTCATGCCTCGCAGGGTAATCGTCCGGTGCGCGCGCCGCGCGGCCGAGCCGGAAACCACACGGCCGGGGTCTTTCGTCCGGATCGGGCCGGAGCCCGCGAGCCCGGCCCGATCCTGACGAGGGGCCCTAGGCCAGGAGGCCCGACGACTTCCACAGCCGCCGTCCGACACCGCGCAGCACCCCGATGTCGTCCAGGAAGTCGGTGAGCCGCCTGGCGCCCGTCTGCATGACCTCCCGGCGGTGGGCGCTGGCCCTGACCTGGGCCATGGCCTCCCGCTTGTCCAGGCCGACGCCGGTGTAGACGTCGGGGTTGACGAAGGCGACGGAGAACACCCGGGCGAACTCGCCGGAGGTGACCCGGGTGAACTCCTGCGACCACTTCGGGGCCGTCACCATCTGGCGGCGCAGCTCCTCGCGGGCGTAGCGGACGTGGCGGGCCTCCTCGACCACGTGGATGCGCGTGACGCCCCGGATCAGCGGCTGGACCCGCTCGTCCGGGAAGGTCAGGCGCTGCATCCAGTCCAGGACCTCCTCACCGAGCAGCGTGGCCGTGAAGGAGCCGGGGGTGGTCGAGATCGTCTTGAACAGGCGGCCCAGGTTCTGGTGGACCCGGCTGACCGGGTACCAGGGCGTGCCGCCCCGCGAGATGAGGCGGGCGAACATCTTCGAGTGCCGGCACTCGTCCTCGATCTCGGTCAGCGCGTAGCGCACGTGGGCGCTCGTGGCCGCCTTGTCGTAGATGTGCCGCACGAGCAGCTGCATGAGGATCAGCTCGAACCAGATGCCGAGCGAGGCGAGCGCCGCCGCCTCGTGCCGGGAGAGCAGGATGCGCTGCTCCTCGCTCATCCGCTTCCACAGCGGGGTGTCGTACAGCGAGACCAGCTCCGGCGGCCAGAACCACTTGCCCTCCTCGAAGGGCGCGTCCCAGTCCAGCTCCTTGTCGGGGTCGAACGAGTGCTTGGCGGACGAGACGAGCAGCCGTTCGGCCACCTGTTCCCGGTCCTTGAGCAGGCCCAGCGCGTCGCGCAGTCCGTCCAGCGCGTCCGCTTCCGTCAGGGTCGTCATGGCTCCCTCACCTCGTCACCCGGTGGTACGTCGTCGTCCGCCTCTTATGAGACTGCCTGTCAGCAAGCTCGTCAATCCCCTGTGCGCGACGAGTTCGCCCGGTGAAGTAGCGTGCTGGCGTGTCCATGCCTCCACCGCCCCGGCAGCCGTATCCCGCCGGCCCCCCGCCGCCGCAGTACCCCTACGCACAGCCCCCGCAGCCGCCGCAGTACCCCTACGCACAACCCCCGCAGGCCCCCGGCCCCTACGGCTCCCCCCACCCCTGGCAGCAGCCCCACGGCGGACCGCAGCCGTACCCGCCGCAGCAGCCCCACCCGGCCTGGGGCGTGCCGCCGGTGGCGCAGCCGCCGGGGAGGCGGCGCGTCGGGCTGGTGCTCGGGATCGTGGGCGGCGTCGTCGCGGCCGGCGTCGCGGGACTGGTCCTGCTGGGCGCGGTGGCCGGGAGCGGCTTCCCGGCGGCCGAGAACCGGCTGGTCCTGCGGCACGAGCTGCTGGACGGCACGTACGTCCTCGCCGAGGACCTCTCCGGCAGCGAGGGGCGCAAGATCGAGGACGAGGCCGACGGCGCCTGGGACGCCAAGGACATGCACGCCCTGGTCGGCCGCTACAGCCCCGGCGGCGACGACTCCAAGGGCATGCTGCTGGTGTCGGGCGTGTACGGCCGGTTCAAGAACCGCGACACGGTCCGGCGCAACATGCTCAAGGGCGCCGCCGAGGCCGACGGCGTGACGGTGACCCGGCCCGCCCGGGACGTCACCCCGGCCGGCGCGGACACCACCGTCAGCTGCGAGGTGCTCACCCAGAAGCAGGCGCTGGTGACGCTCACCTACCCGGTCTGCGCCTGGGCGGACGGCAACACCGCGGCCGTGATCGGCGAGGTCGCCCTGCCCCAGGAGGAGGCCGCCGACGTGGATCTCGCCACCGCCGCCCGCACCGCCCTCACCGTCCGCTCGGAGCTGCTCCAGCCGGTCGGCTGAGGACCGCCGCGCCCCGCCCGGGGGCCGGTGGGGGCCCGGCCCCGCCGGTCCCCGTCTCACCGGCCGAGGACCACCCGCATCACCGCCTTGGCGATCGGGGCCGCGTCACCGCCGCCGCTGATGTCGCCCCGGTCGGCCGACGCGTCCTCGACCACCACCGCCACCGCGACCTTCGGCTCCAGGTCGTCGTCGGCCTGGGCCCAGGAGACGAACCAGGCGTAGGGCACACCGGCGTTGCCGACGCCGTGCTGGGCGGTGCCGGTCTTGCCGCCCACCGTGGCGCCGCGGATCGCCGCGCGGGTGCCGGTGCCCTCCTCGACCACGTCGGTCATCAGCTCCTTCAGCCGCACGGCCGTCGAGGGGCGCATCACCTGCCTGGCCGGACCGGCGCCGCTGCCCGCGACCGTCCCGCCGCCCCGGCGGGTCGTGCGCTCCACCAGGTACGGCGGGCGCAGCCGGCCGCCGTCGGCCACGGCCGCCGCGACCATCGCCATCTGCAGCGGCGTGGCCCGCGTGTTGTACTGCCCGATCGAGGACAGCGCGAGCTGCGCCCTGTCCACCTGCGGGTCGAAGGTGCTCGGCGAGACGGCGAACGGGATCCGCAGCCGGGTGTCGTTGAAGCCGAACGCCCGGGCCGTGGCCGCCATGTCCCGCACGCCCACGTCCACGCCCAGCTTGGCGAACACCGTGTTGCAGGACCAGCTGAAGGCCTCCCGCAGCGAGGCGTCCCGGCAGCCGTCGCCCTCGTTGGTCAGCCGGGTGGTGGTGCCCGGCAGCCGGTAGGGGTCGGGGGAGTCGGTGGGCGCGTCCAGGTCCGCGACCACGCCCGCGTCCAGCGCCGCCGCCGCGGTGACCACCTTGAACGCCGACCCCGGCGGATACGTCTGCCGCACCGCCCGGTTGAGCATCGGCCGCTCCGGGTCGTGGCCGAGCCGCGCCCAGGCCGAGGCCGTCGCCTCGCTGTTGCCGGACAGCTCCGACGGGTCGTACGACGGGGCGGACACCAGCGCCAGGACCCGGCCCGTGGCCGGTTCCACCGCGGCCACCGCGCCCTTGCGCCCGGCCAGTCCGTCGTAGGCCGCCCGCTGCGCCCCGGGGTCGAGCGTGGTGACGACGTTCCCGCCGGCGCCGCGCGTGCGCGTCACGTCCCTCCACAGCGGGAACGGCGACAGCATCGGGTCGGTGCCGGACAGCACGCCGTCCTCGGTGTGCTCCAGCAGTGTGGTGCCGTAGGTCTGCGAGGCGAACCCGGTGACCGGGGCGTACAGCGGGCCGTCCAGGTAGGTGCGTTCGTAGCGCAACTGCTCGCCGGTGTCGATGGAGCCGGTGACCGGCTCGCCGCCCACCAGGATGTCCCCGCGCGGCTGCTGGTAACGGGCGATGGCGGCCCGGCGGTTGGCCGGGTTGCCATCGTAGGCGTGGGACGCGACGACCTGCACCCGGGCGGCGTTGGCCAGCAGGGCCGCCAGCAGCAGGGCGCAGAACACCCGCGCGTGCCGGATGTACCGCGCCATGGGGCGGTCGAGTCCGTAGCCGGTCACGGGGCCTCCTGCCCGTCGTACCGGCCGCGGGCCGAGTCGCTCACCCGGACCAGCAGCGCCACGATGGCCCAGTTGGTGACGACCGAGGAGCCGCCCCTGGCCAGGAACGGCATCGCCATGCCGGTCAGCGGGATCAGCCCGGTGACCCCGCCCGCGACCACGAACACCTGCATCGCCAGGATCGAGGCGAGACCGACCGCCAGCAGCCGGCCGAACGGCTCGCGCAGCGCCAGGCCCGCCCGGTAGCCGCGCTCCACGAGCAGGGCGTAGAGCAGGAAGACCGCCGCGAGTCCGGCGAGGCCCAGCTCCTCGCCCGCCGTCGCCAGGATGAAGTCGGACTTGGCGGCGAAGCCGATGAGGACGGAGTGGCCGAGTCCGAGACCGGTGCCGAGGATCCCGCCCGCCGCGAACGCGAACAGGGACTGCGCGACCTGGTTGGGGCCCTGCCCCGCCTCGATCGTGGCGAACGGGTGCAGCCAGTCCTCGATCCGGCCGTTGACGTGCGGCTCCAGCCGACCGACCGCGACCGCGCCGAACGCGGCGAGCAGCAGGCCGACCGCGATCCAGCCGGTGCGGCCCGTCGCGACGTACAGCAGGACGACGAACAGGCCGAAGAAGAGCAGCGAGGTGCCGAGGTCACGCTCCAGGACCAGGACCCCGACGCTCAGCAGCCAGATCGTCACGATCGGGCCGAGCACCCGTCCGGTCGGGAACCGCAGCCGCCACAGCCGGCGGCCCGCGCAGGCCAGCGCGTTGCGGTTGGCGGCCAGGTAGGCGGCGAAGAACACCGCGAGCAGCACCTTGGCGAACTCGCCGGGCTGGATGGAGAACCCGGCGATCCGGACCCAGATGCGGGCGCCGTTGACCGCGGGGAAGAGGATCGGCAGCAGCAGCAGGACCAGTGCCGCGGCCACGCAGACGTACGAGTAGCGCTGCAGCACCCGGTGGTCGCGCAGCAGCAGGACGATCACGGTGAACAGGCTCACGCCCAGGGCGGACCACACCAGCTGGGTGGGGGCCGCCAGGTCGCCCGGGGTCTCCAGGTCGAGCCGGTGGATCAGCACCAGGCCCAGCCCGTTGAGCAGCACGCCGATGGGCAGCGGCAGGGGGTCGGCGCACGGCGCCCGCAGGCGGACCGCGACATGCGCGAGCAGGGCGAGCACGCCGAGCCCGGCGCCGTAACCGGCGGCGCCGGGCGGGACGGCGCCGGTCACGGCCAGCCCCACGGCGCAGTAGCCGTAGACGGAGAGCAGGACGGCCAGCACGATCAGGGCGAGTTCGACGCCACGGCGCCGGGGGAGGGGGACGACGGGCACGGGTGCCCGCGTCACCGGCATGACGCTTCCGGCCTTGGTCATGTCCGGAACCTATCCAAAAGGGACGCGTCCCGCGTCGCAGGTCCCGCGGTCAGCACCAGCGTGGCGCGGGCCCGACGTTGTCGATGTAGCGGGCCGAGCCCCACGCCCAGGTGCCGTCCGTCAGCAGGTACCACAGGGAGTTGCCGTCCACGGCCACGCCCCGGGTCTTGCAGTAGATCGAGACCGTCTCGCCCTCCCGGGCGACCCGCACCCGCCGGCCGCCCCGGTCCGGCCGGTCGTGCAGCCACATGCCGCCCTTGGCCGTGACGACACCCCGGTAGCGCCGCGGGTCCCGGTCCCCCCGGCCGTCGAAGCCCTCGTCCCGGCCGCCCGGGTCACCGGCCCCTTCGGCCCGTCCGCCGCCGTCCTGCCCGCCGCCGTCCCGCGCGTTGCGGTCCTGGCGGTCCACGCCCGGACCGCCGTCGCGCCGGAGGTCGCCGGCCGTGGCGGGAGCGACCGTGACGGTGCCGGCCAGGGCGCCCGTCGCGGCCGCGAGGGCGAGGCCGCGGACGAGGTGCCGGGCGAGGTCCCGGGCCAACGGCCGGGTGGGGGTGGAGCGCAGGGACATGGAGCACCTCCGGGAAGCGGGGCGAAGCCGACTGTTCGCCACATTAGGAGCGGTGGCCGGGCTGCGCCCTCCCGGCGCGGCGAACGGGGTGCCCCGGCCGGTGATCGGAGCGGCGGTGGTGGCGGTGGTGGTGATGGCGGCGGTGGCGGCGGTGGCGGCGGTGGCGATGTCGGTGACCGTCACGGCGCGGTCTCCAGCGGGCCGGGGTCACGCAGGCCCTGTGTGGTCCGTGTGGTCGGTGGGCTCTGTGTGATTCGTGCGATCCAGGTGGCCCGTGTGGCTCGTGTGGCCCGTGTGGTCTGCACGGGCTCCGTGGTCCGTGTGGTGCGCGGTCGCCGGCCGGGTCCGTCGCGGGCCCGGCCGGCGTGGACGGCCGGCCGCGGCGGGTCCTCCTCCGGCACCTCCCGGGCGGGTGCACGCGCAGGCGGAGGGCCGAGCCGTCGCCGCGGGGCCCGGGCCGCCGCGCGGGCGACCGGAGGCGCGGACCGCCGCCACGGCTTTCGCGCGCCCCGGAGCGCGACCGTTCCCGCGCCCGCCGCCGGGCGCGCTGAGGGCCGGGGGGCGCCCGGCCCTCGACTTCTTGCCCCGCGAGCGCCCGCCTGTTCCCATGGATGAGGGGTGATGGCGTATGAGCGGACTGCGCGTGGTGCCGGCCTGGCGGCACGGGAGCGAACGGCTGTACGTCTGCGGTCGCGATGGAGCCACCATCGCCTGGTACGACCGTGGGACCGGCCGGATCAACCTGCTCGGCGAGGCCCACAGGAAGGCCGTACTGGACGCCCTGGGCCCCTTCCTGGCCGGCTCGGTGACCGTCGGTCCGCCCCCGGTCCCGACCCCCGCGGAACTGGCCCGGCTCACCCTGCACCCGGACGACGACCTCGCGCCCAACCGCCCCGGCGAGGCCCTGCTCGTCGCCCTCGACCGGGACCCCGCCCCCGTCCGCAGGCTCCGCCCCGACCCGCGCCGGCGCGCCCTCAGTGCCGAGCAGACCGTCGGCGAGGCCCTGGACCGGCTGGAGGGCGCCGGCTGGCACACCCTGCACTCGGTCCCGCTGCCCGGCGGCGACCGCATCCACCACCTGCTGATCGGCCCCGGCGGACTGTTCGCCGTCCACGCCCTGTACGCGCGCAAGCAGCGGGTCCTGGTGGCCGACCCCGTGGTGACCCTGGGGCGCCGCGCGGCCGAGCCGCTGCTGCGCCGCCTGCGCGCCGACGCCGACCGCGCCTCCTACGCCCTGACGGCCGAGGTCCACCCGGTCCTGGCGCTGGCCGACCCCTCCGACGTGACCGTCGCCGCCGCGCCCCGCGCGGTCCGCGTCCTGCGGGACTCCGCGCTGCCGGCCCTGGCCCGCCTGGGCGGGGTCCTGAAGCCGGCGGACGTGGAAGCCCTCCACGCGATGGCCCGGGACCGGAACACGTGGGGGAGGGTGTAGTTCGGCCGGTTGACCGGCGGAGGCGCCGGCCGGGCCGGTACCCGGGTGTTCGGGCACTCCGGTGCTCCCGTATTCCGGCACTCCGGTACCCGCCGGGTGTGCGGCGGCGGAGGTCCGCACGGACCCGTAGGCCCCGCGGCCGGACGGCCGGACGGCCGGACGGCCGGGCGGCAGGGAGGAGGGGCGGACGGCCACGGACGGCGGTGAAGCCCCACGGGGCGGCGGCGCGGACAGGCGGAGACAGGCGCGGGCGGGCGGGGGCAGGTGTCCCCCCGGCCCGGCCGTCGGCAGGTGCAGCCCCTTCGGCCCTCCGTCCATGTGACAGGCGTCATAAGATGACAATCTCGGCAAAAGGCCGTCCTGACGTCAGGAGCGGGAAGGAAGGGTGCCGCGCGTGCGATCCATATGGAACGGGGCCGTCTCCTTCGGTCTCATCAGCATCCCGATCAAGCTGGTGAACGCCACCGAGAGCCACTCGATCTCCTTCCACCAGGTCCACACCGAGGACAACGGCCGCATCCGCTACCGAAGGGTGTGCGAACTGGAGGAGCGCGAGGTCACCCAGGCGGAGATCGGCAAGGCGTACGAGGACGCCAACGGCACGATGATCCCGATCACCGACGACGACCTGGCCCACCTGCCCATCCCCACGACCCGCGCGATCGAGATCGTCGCCTTCGTGCCGGCCGACCGGATCGACCCGCTCCAGATGGGCGCGTCCTACTACCTGGCGGTCAGGGGGGCCCTGGCCGCCCAGCCGTACATCCTCCTGCGCGAGGCCCTCAAGCGCAGCAACAAGGTCGCCATCGCCAAGTACGCGCTGCGCGGCCGGGAGCGGCTCGGCATGCTGCGCGTGGTCGGTGACGCGATCGCCATGCACGGGCTGCTGTGGCCCGATGAGGTACGGGCACCCGAAGGAGTGGCCCCGACCGTGAACGCCACCGTCCGTGACCAGGAACTCGACCTCGCGGGCGTCCTGATGGACACCCTCGGCGAGGTCGACCTGAAGGACCTGCACGACGAGTACCGCGAGGCGCTGGAGGAGGTCATCGCGGCGAAGACGGCCGGCGACGACCTGCCCGAACCCCCCGCCCCCAGCGACAACGTGCTCGACCTGATGGCGGCCCTGGAGAACAGCGTGCGCGCGGTCCGCGCGTCCCGCGGCGAGGAACCGGCCGGGGAGGCCGAGGTGACCCCCCTCCGCAGGGGCCGCGCCACCCCCAAGGAGACGGGCGGCAGGAAGTCGGCCTCCGCGACGAAGAAGACGGCCGCCGCCAGGAGGGCGGCGGCCCCGAAGAAGTCGACGGCCAAGTCCGCCCAGAGCGTGAGGAAGGCGGCGGCGAAGACGACAGCCAGATCCACGGCCGGGAACACGGCGAAGCCCACCGCGTCCACCGCGAGGAAGACGACGGCCGCGAAGAACACGGCGGCGAGGAACGTGGCGGCCAAGAACGCGGCGGCCAAGGACACGGCGAAGAAGACGACGTCCCGCAAACGCTCGGCGTGACGCCTGGGCGAGCCACCGGGTGGAGCACCGGGTGAGCCACCGGACGAACCACCGGGTGGAGCACCGGGTGAACCACCGGGCGGGTCCGTCCGCCGGGGCGTCGGCACAGCCCGTTCCCCCTTCCCCTCCGGTCAGGTGATCGGACGGCGAGGAGGGGGGTAACCGGGGGGCATGTTCTTCTTCAGCAATCGCATCGGCTGTCTCGGCTCGCTCCTCATCAGCGCGGTGGCGACCGGCCTCCTCATCCTGCTGCTGAACCGCTGAGGGGTGGGATCGATGCCGTTCCCACGCTCCGCGGGCGCGCCCTCCACGCCGACGGCGCCCGGGCCCGTCCGTCCGCCGGCCCCGCCCGGCGGCACGACGCGCAGGAGGGCCGCGTGACGGCCGACGAGCACCGTGCGGCACGGACGGTGGCGCAGGCCGTGTCCGGGACGGCGCCCGCACAGCTCCCGCGGCACCTGTGCGCAGCGGTGCGCGAGGCCCTCGGAGCGGACGGGGTGACGTTGGCGCTGCTCACCGACACGCCGTCGCGCCAGTTGCTGGCCGCCTCGGACGCCACGGCACTGCGGCTCGAACAGATCCAGTTCACCGTGCTCGAAGGCCCGTGCATCAGTGCCGCGGCCACGGGCGAGCCCGTACTGGTTCGCGACCTGCACGGGGCGCCGACACCGTGGCCGCTGTTCGGCGCGACCATGCGTGAGCAGTTGCCGCAGGTCAGGTCCGTATACGCGTTCCCCCTCTTCTTCGGCGACTACGTCCTCGGATCACTGGACGTCCTCGCCTGCCACCCGCACACCCTGGCCGAGGACGTCGCGGAGCAGGGGCAGGACGTGGCGGACGCGGTGGCCGAGGCCCTGTTCCGGGTTCACACGAAACTGCTCACGGGAGACGAGCCGCCCGACTGGGAACCCGCCGGGATCGTCCGGGCCCACTGGTTCGACACCTTCCGCGCCATCGGCGTGCTCGCCGCCCGGCAGGGGGTGACGACCGAGGACGCCCTCGCCCTGATGCGGGCCCGCGCGTTCGGGACGGGCCGGACGCTGGCCGACATCACCACCGACATCCTGGGCGGACCGACCGCCACCTGACCATGTTCCGCTCCGCCGCGGGCGGCGCCGCACGAGCCACCGAACGGTCACCGAACGGCCGGGGCACGGCCACCGAACGGCCGGGGCACGGCCGGAGCACGGTGAGCGCCGGCCGCCCACGGGTGGCCCCGGACGTCAGGCTTCCCCCGCCTCGGCCAGCAGCCGGGCGGTCAGGGCCGGGTACCGGTGGGGGAACGAGTGCGCGCCCGGCACCACCAGGGCACGGCCCCGCCCGGCCCGGCGCGCGAGGAGGTCGATCCACTCCGGCGGGCAGAGCGCGTCGTCCTCTCCCGCCACGACCGTGACCGGGCAGGTCACCGCGGGCAGCAGGTCCTCCGGCGCGTCCGCCTGGGCCGAGCGGATGCAGTTCACCAGCCGCCGGGGCCCGGCCTTCAGGTAGGACGGCAGCACGGTCGGCACCACGGAGGGGGACTCGCGGACGGCGGTACGGAGGAACGCCGACACGAGCGGACCCGTGCGTCGCAGACGGGGCGGAAAGGTGGGGGCCAGCAGGACCAGGGCCCGTACCCGTTCGGGCACCCGCACGGCCGCGTGCAGCGCCACCTGGGCGCCGGTCGAGTGACCGGCGAGCACGACCGGAGCGCGCGGCACGGTGACCAGCCACCGTGCCACGGTGCCGGCCAGCGCCCCGAGGGTCTCGGAGCACGCGGGCCCGGCCGGATCGCCGAAACCCGGGACGTCCAGCACCCGCACCGGCCCGCGCCGCGCACATCGCTCCAGCGTCCGCAGCAGGTACCCGGGCGCCCCCAGTCCCGGCACCAGTACCAGCGCGCCGTCCGGTCCGTCGACCCGCCCGGTCCCCGCACTGCGCACCAGGGTCGTGGTGCCGACGCGGTCGTGGACGGGGCTGACGGAAGGACCTTCGGGGCGCGGCATGACCGAGCGGATACCCGCTCACCCCGGGGTGATTGCCGGCGGATGAGGCCGGTGATCAGCCGTGGCGGGCCGGGGAACGCCATCGCGCCGGCCACGGGGTGCGGGCCGGGCCGTCGGCGCCGAGGCGGCCGGGTCCGCACCGTGCCGTCCCCGGACGGATGCCCGGCCCCACGGCGGGAAGGGCCGGCCCCGCGCGCACCGCTCCCGGCCACGCACCGCTCCCGGCAGCACTCCGGCCCCGGCAGCACTCCGGCCCCGGTCGCGCACCGTGCGCGACCGGGGCCGGGAACGCGGACGAGCTGAGGCCCGCGTCAGTCCCTGCTGAGGTGCACGGCCGTGGTCTCACCGGCCGTCACGGTCCCCCCGTAGTTCGGGTCCGTGGCGGAGGCCTGCGCCTGCACCTCGACGTCACCCTTCTGGAACGGCGTGGTCCCCGTGGGGACCGCCTGTGCCGTCCACGTGACCTCCGCACCCGGCCGGCACGCCACCGAGGTGGAGAACGGACCGCGGATGAGGACCTTCTTCTTCACCTGCGTGACGTTGCCGGACACGGTGACGTCCACCGGTTGGTTGCAGGTCACCGTTCCCCGGACGGCCGCGTTGCCGTTCAGGCTGCCGGCCGTGCCGTTCACCGCGACGGCGACCCCCAGATCGAGTTGCTCCGGCGGGGCGGGGTTGTGGATGTGGACCTCGCCCCGCGCGGCGGCGGCATCGCCCTCGCAGTGCTGCTCGAAGGAGGCGTCGAGCGTCTGGACGTACCCGTTGGGCCCGAACGCCAGGTCGTCGACGGTGAACGAGCCGGTCAGCGTGTTGCACCCGCGTCCGTTGCCGCTGAGGTCCAGTCCGGGTCCCGTCCCGTTGAACGGGTAGCGGTTGGCGTCGGTGTAGGCACCCGGCCGCAGGGCCTGCCCGGACGGCGCCGCGAGGTCCAGGCTCCACCAGTCGCCGTTCGCCCCCGTCACGGAGACGGAGACGACACCGTTGTCGGTGTTCGCCGACACGGTCAGACCGTCCTGCGCGTCGGTGGAGTACGAGTAGGACCCACCGCCGCTGATGTAGTCGCCGGCGTCCCCGCTGAAGCTCAACGACCCCGAGCCCACGGACTGGGCCTGGGCGGAGCCCGCCGTCAGCCCGACCGTCCCGGCGGCCAGCGTGAGCCCCACCAGCGCCGAGGTCACGCGGGCCAGAGCGTACTTGGGCACGCGAAGTTTCATGGTTCTCCCCCTGCTGCTCCAGGCAGCGTCCCGGCCGACGGGGTCTCCGTCGGACCGCGACGATTCTGCCGACGACCGGGGCACATGACAAACACTTTTACGGCACACCCAAGGGACGGCCGGCGACGCCAACTCGAATCCACCGAAACCCACTTGAGGCCGGATGTCCCGGCCCGCACCCTCCTGCGCCGCAGGCGCTGACAGAGCGCGCTGCGACCGGTCCGAAGCCCCCGGCCTGCCGGGCGAGGGCGGTCCGTCGCATCTCGGCCGTGTGCGGTCGGCCGCTGGTTGCCGACCGCACCTGCCGCGTCGTGCCTCGTCTCGTTGCCTGACGGTTGCCCCAGGAGTTCCGTCCGGTTTGCGCTCTACGCCCGGGCCGACGGGCTGACGACCCTCACGGTATGGGGGTTGTGGAAGAGGAGCCGCGGCGGCTGGGCAGCGGGCGGTCCCGTTGTCCGTACTGCGGGCTGCCGCAGGATCGGGTGGCGACGCTCGAGCAGGACTGGGTGCTGCTGGAGCCGGACATGCGACCGCCGGCCCACACGGTGCCTGCGGAGCACCGGTGGATCGAGCTGTCCGACGGACGGGTGACGGTCTACGGAGTGTGTCCGCCGGATCAGTTCCAGCGGTGCCGTATCGAGCACCGCCTCGCCTGCCCGGAACAGTCCCTGCCGGATCTGTGGCCGTGGTTGACGAGCCTGCGAGGGGAGAACGCGCGCCAGGCGGAGCGGCAGAACGACCCGGAGCCGCCTCCGCCTCCCGAGGAATGGCCGGACGCCGGCTGACGGGCGCCCCGGAGTCGAAGGTGTGTCGCGAACGCCGGGAGACAACGAGGGAGCGGGAGTCAGTGAGACTGACTTCCGCTCCCTCATGTCGGCGTTCGCCTTGGTCAGACCCGGAGCCAAGGAGTTCGGAGGCTTCCGACGAGCAGTCGGCCGGGCCGTGCGAGCCGCTTGTCCGACTATGCCGCTGCGGAT
This sequence comes from Streptomyces sp. TG1A-8, assembly GCF_030499535.1. NCBI lineage: Bacteria > Bacillati > Actinomycetota > Actinomycetes > Kitasatosporales > Streptomycetaceae > Streptomyces > Streptomyces sp. TG1A-8. The sequence continues at coordinate 2,395,920 of NZ_JASTLB010000001.1, read as the reverse complement.
CCGGACGGCGGTCCGTCGTCCACCGGCAGTTCCGTGGCGTGACCGGCGGTGCTTACGGCGTGGTCCGGGAGAAAGCGGCTGGCCTTCCCGCTCCAGGTGATCACCAGTTCGTCGCGGGCCCGCGTGGCCGCCACGAAGAGCAACGAGCGGGACCGCTGTTCCTCCTGCCGGTAGCGTTCCGCCTGCTCATGCCGGTACGTTTCGAGCCGCTGATGCGGGACCAGGCCCTCGCTCACCCCGGCGAGAAATACCCGTTGGAATTCCAGCCCCTTGAAGCCGTGCAGCGTGCCGATGCGCACGGCGTCAACCCCTGTCGGGATGTCCCTGCCGATCTCGCAGGCGCGGATGCCGTACCGCTCATCGGCCAGGGTGACGGCCAACTGCGTGACCGCGTCACGCGACGGGACGCCGACCGCCATTGCCGCGTAGGGGGTTCCGTAACGGTCGTGGCGTTCCCTGAGAAGCGCGGCGATCGCTTGCATCTCGGTCTGCCAGTCGGGGGCGCGCCAGTACTGCGGTGCCAGCCCGGTGAGGACGGACCGGTAACCTTCGAGGGTGTCCCGGCCGTCGTCGAGATCGTCGAACTGCTCGCCGACGATGAGGCCGTGCGCACTGCCCAGGATCTCGCGCGTGGTCCTGTAGTTGAGGGTCAGCCGGCGTGAGGCTCGGCCTGGCGTGCTGATGCCCAGCCGTCCCAGCACTACCTGATGGGCGTAGATCCGCTGGTGGGCGTCGCCGACCAGGAAGATGTCGTTCGGGCCGGGCGTCACCATCGCGCGCAGCATGCGCCAGTGGGAGGCGGACAGGTCCTGCGCCTCGTCCACGACCACGTGCCGGTAACGGGGCTTGAGCCACATACCGCTCCCGGCCTCGCGGTGGATCAGGTCGAGGCCACCGTGTTCGGTCTTGTAGCGGGCCTGTGCGGTCACCTTGGCCATCCGCCGGCCCTCCGCACGGGCGGCCTCGTCGGCGATGAGCGCGTGCGTGGTGCGGTGCTCCCGGTCCAGATGCGCCCGGTAGCGCTGGACCAGGTCCCACACCTGGCGGCGCTGTGGACGCTGGCCGACGGCACGCCGATGGCTTCGAAGAACGAGGTCATCATCACAGGTCTCCTCGACCGCCTGGCACCGGGACGGAGGCTCTACGAGGAGTCGCTCACCGGCGCGGACGGCCGCGTCGTCCGTCCCGATTTCACCGTGGCCACGAAGGACGGTCGTACGGTCTTCTGGGAACACGCCGGCATGCTCGACCTCCCCGACTACGCGCGGAAGTGGGAGCGCAAGAGGGAATGGTACGCGAAGAACGGCATCGCCCCGTGGGACAAGGGCGGCGGTCCGAACGGCACCTTGATGTGGACCGACGACCTCGACGGCGCGGATGCCCGAGCCTGGCTCACGCTCGCCTGCCAGGTCCTGGACGTCGAACCGACGGGCTCCGGGACCGCGACCGTACCTGCGCGGAGGGCGGCGAAGAAGACCGCTGCTCGACGAACAAGGTCGTGAGCCCGAGTGCGCCTTCGGCGACGAACGACCGGGCCCAGTCACCTTTGCCCGGCAGGCCCGATCCAGACCCGGGCGCTCAACGCACGCCGTCAGACCTTGATCACTGCTATGCGTCCGCCGCACAGCGCTGCGATGTCCTCAGGATCGGAGGTGAGGACCGTGACGGGGCCGGGCGCGGTGAGGGCGGTGGCGCTGAGCACGGCATCGATGGCGTACTTGTGGCCGTGCAGGCCGGCGTCGGCGAGGAGCGCGGCGGCGTGCCGGGCAATCGGCTCGGTGACCGGTTCGACGACGAGTCGGGAGAGGGTCCACTCCAGCGCCGGGCGGTTGATCCGGGGATGGACCACTTCCACGAGGGTGACTGCCGAAGTGATCACGCGCAGGTCATCGGCACGGGCCAGAGCGAGCCAGCCGGTCACTGTGCGGTCTCGCAGGACAGCCTTGGCCAGCCCTTCACTGTCGAGGACCAGGGTGCCGCCGGGGATGGCGGGGGAACGGGTCACGCCGCGTTCACTCCGCCTTGCATCTGCTGCTCGCGTGCCTGGTGGAGCTGGTCCCGCAGGGACTGGATCTCTTCTTCTGTGATGGGTCCATGCTCGGCCTCGGCCACCTGAATCACCTCATTGAGGTTGTCCCGTTCGACCTGGCGGGCGACGGCCGCGGCCACGTAGGCGGACAGCCCGGAGGGACCGCTGCGGGCCTTGGCGGCTTCGGCGATGTCGCGCGGCATGGTGATCGAGTACTTGCCGGTAGGCTCACTCATGCTACTGATCCTACCTCTTATGCTCCCTGTGCGGGATCCGCGCGCTCCACCTCTCTGCCATTGCTGCTGCAAGCGGTGCGTTGACTGAAGAGAGGCGGTGGAAGCCGTGCGGAGTTCGACAGGGCGCGCGTGTGCTCCTAGGAGGGGGCGCGGGACCGCGGACGGTGATTGCAGTGCAGCCCTACCGAGGACGGGCTGCGGGATGTCGCCGTGCTTTGAACCGTGACCCCCTATCGGGGTCCTTGGGTTCTAACGCTTGTCGCAACATTCCTTGATCATTGTGGAGTGTTGATGGCGGGGCGGGGACGCAAGCGCAGACTGGAGCTCGAGGCCGAGTACTGGCGCCTTCTGGCGTCCGGGGTGGGCAGCGTCGAGGCGTGCAGGCAACTCGGGATCGGGCGTAAGGCGGGCTACCGGTGGCGGAGGGAGAACGGTGGCCTGCAACCGGACTATCTTCCGGAAGCCTCGCGTTCGGGCCGGCATTTGCCGCTGTTGGAGTGTCGGAGGATCGCCTCGTTGCGTGGTCGCGGCCTGGGGATCCGGGAGATAGCCGGCCTGGCCCACCACCGCGGCCGCGAACGCGAGGGGCATTCGGCCGGCCGGTTGCGTGATGCCCTCATTGCCGCCCTCGGCAAGCTGCCAGAACAAGCACGTCGCAGTCTCACCTGGGACCAGGGCTCCGAGATGTCACGCCACCACGAACTCGCGCCCTACTTCACCGACGGGATCTTCTCCGCGCGCCCTGGCAGTCCCTGGGAGCGAGGCGCGAATGAGAACACCAATGGCTTGATCCGGCAGTACCTGCCCAAGCGCACGAACCTGTCCCTGCACACCGCTGACGACCTCCGCGTCGTTGAGCAGAGGCTCAACAGCCGACCCCGCAGGACACTGAGTTGGCAGACCCCGGCTCAGGCATTCACCGCCGCTCCGGCACTCCGAGCCTGCAACGTTGCGACGATCATGCGAATGCACCGGCACCGCTGCCCGCCTCCGAGGCCCCTGGTATCGCGTCCAGGGGCCTCATTGTTGCTCCGTGTCCCAGCTCGTCGGATAACCGGTCTCCGCAATGTCTTGCGAGAGATCCACCAGGACGATTTCCGGGTTCAACGCGCGGACCACTTCTTCGGTCAGCGGGCGGGACGAGAAGACGTGACGAACGGCCTCCAGATCGACCGGGACCTCGTAGTAGTCCTCGGCCCACCGCTGAAACGCTTCCGGTGAGCGATGAACCAACAATTGGAACAGGTAATTGGCGCCGTCCGGATCCCCCGTTGCCGCGTCGGGAAATCCGATCGTTCCCGCCTTCCAGCCGTCGTCGACCGTCCTCCGCCACATACATGCAGTGACGAGAGACATTCCGTCCTCATCGGAGAACACCGGCTCTCCGACGTACGGCCGGAAGACCTCAGGGACCTCGTCGAGCACTCCGGGCCATGGCCCGTCCTCTGCATAGGGGCTCATGGGCGATTCGTGATCGAATCCCCGCACGTAGACGCCGGCGGGTGAGAAAACGATCGAGTACTCGTCGCCCGATCCGCTCCGCATCGAGGCCATCGACTCCGTCTCGGACCAGTGGTCGTCGAAGGAGTGGCGGCGGCTCTCCCACTCAGGGCTCAGGACTGCCTCCAGGACGGCCATGGAGCGGCAGTGCTCACGGAGGACTGCTATCTCGGGCAGGTGTCGAGCAACGTCATGAACGGTCACCCGCTCATCCAAGCGCACGCATCCGACACGTCAGGTTCCTGCCCGGCGGGTCACTGTCGCACCGAACCCGAAGGTCGCGGACAGTACGACTCACCTGGGACAACGCTTCAAGATCCCGCCCACGCCTCGTCCACAGGCACCGACATGCGGCCGCTCCGGGCCGCACACGCCTGCACATACGCGAAGACCCCGGCCTCAGCGTTTCCGCTGGTGACGGGGTCTTTGGGCACCTCATGCTGGGTGCCCCCGGCAGGATTCGAACCTGCGCACACGGCTCCGGAGGCCGTTGCTCTATCCCCTGAGCTACGGGGGCGTGTCGGGCGCTGAGCTCTTCGCTTGCGGCGACGGGTAGAACCCTAGCAGGTTCTCCGGGGTGATCAGGAACCGGTTTCCCGTGGGTGGGGGCGGCGGGCCGTCCGCCGGGCTGATCTTCCTCGGGTGCGGGCCCCCTGCACCCGCCCCCTCCGGCAACCGAAGCGTCGCCTTCTCCTTGCCCGGGTAGGCGTCGCCCGTGGTGAGGGACGGTTCCCCGGATGGGGTGACGGGGGTCCTGGTGGATGCCCCGCGTGCCGTGCGGGTCCGCCGGCCGCGGCAGGTTGGCCGGTCCGCGCCCATGCGCCGGTCCGGCCCCGACGCGTGCCGGACGGCCGGTTCACGCGTCCCGGTCCGAACGCGGCCGTCCGTGAAACCGACGGCCGTGACGGCCGGCCCTCCACCCCGACGCGCGGGCGACCGGTTCCCCTCCGGGAGTGGACCAGGTCTCCCGGGCGGGGTGGAAGTGGGGAAAACCCGGACGCGGTGGCTGGTCCCCACCTACTCTCGAGTTGTGTCAGGCGTGTCTGGCCGGGTCCTCGTTGTGGACGACAACAAGGTCATCCGGCAGCTGATCAGGGTCAACCTCGAGCTTGAGGGGCTTGAGGTCGTGACCGCGGCCGATGGTGCCGAGTGTCTGGAAGTAGTGCATCAGGTGCAGCCTGACGTCGTGACGCTCGACATCGTCATGCCTCGACTGGACGGGCTGCGCACCGCCGCCCGGCTTCGAGCCGACCCCCGTACGCAACACCTGCCCGTCGCCATCATCAGCGCCTGCACCCAGTACGAAGCGGAGACCGGTGTCGACGCCGGTGTCGACGCCTTCCTGGCCAAGCCCTTCGAGCCCAGGGAGCTCGTTCGAGTCGTCAAGGACCTGATCGAGCGGGGGAACGCGCCCGGGGCCCTGGGAAGGGGCTGGGGCGGCGAGGGGACCGGGGGAGGCTCCGGGGGAGAGGGGCCGGGCGAGGGCGGTACCGGCGATGCCGGGGGCGAAGGGGACGGGGACGACGGGGGTGACGGGGGCGGTGGGACGCCCGGTGGAGTGGCCGGCGGAGTTCCCGGTGGGGTCCCTTTCGGCGGATAGCGCGTGGTGCACAACGGATGACGGATGGCGGACGGCCGTGGTCGAGGGCGGGTGGCTCCTCCCCGACCGGCGCCGACCTGGCGCCGTCGTCGCCGCTCGCCCCGTCGCAGGCGCCGGCCCCGTCGAGCGCGGACGCCCGTCCCGGCCGACCCGGATCGGCACCCCGGCCGGGCACTCCCCCTCCCGGCCTCCCCTACCCTTGTTCCGTGACCCTCCCCGAGCTTCGCCGCAGCGTGCTGGACGCCGTGCGGTGCGCTGTGGAGGAGGGGGAGCTGAGCGTGACCGTTCCTGAGCGCGTCGTGGTCACCGAGCCGGGGCCCGGCGGGTGCGGGGACTTCGCCACCACCATCGCGCTGCAGCTCGCCCGGCCGGCCGGGCAGCCGCCCCGACGGGTGGCCGAGGTCCTGCGGACGCGTCTCATCGGCGCCGACGGCATCGAGGACGTCGTCATCACCGGACCCGGGTTCCTCAACATCAGCCTCCGCTCCGACGCCGACCTCACCGAGACGCTCGTTCGCGAGATCCGGGCGAGCCGGCAGCCCCAAGAGGACCGGCAGCCCCAAGAGGACCGGCAGCCCCAAGAGGAGCAGCAGCCCCAAGAGAACGGGCAATCCCCAAAGGACCAGCAGTCCCGGGGGAACCGGCAGACCCCGGGGAGCGGTGAGCACCAGCAGCGCCGCGAGGGCCATGAAATCCCCGACAGCCCCGACAGCTCGGTCAACCCCGACAGCCGGGCGATCGACGAGAACCACGCGGCCCCCGAATCCCACGCGACCTCCGAATCCCACGCGGCACCCGAACCCCGTCAGTGCCCCGGCGCCCGCCGGCTCCCCCTGCCCCCCAGCCTCCTCCGCCCCCCCGCCCCTACGGCCACACCGACGCCCTCGCCGGGCAAGTGATCGTCCTGCGCGTGCCCTACGAGGTGCGGGCCGAGGTCGTCGCCGACGCCGTGGTGCGGATCGTGGCCAGCCAGGGAGGGCGGGCCGAGGTGGAGCACGGGGAGCCGGTCACCCTGCGGCCCGTGCCGGCGCCCGAGGACCCCGCTCCGCTCGGGCCGGACGCCGCCCAGTGGGCGCTGCTGCACCCCGCGCCGCACGACCGGCCCCGGATCACCGCCGACCACCTCGTACAGCGCGAGAGCAACCCGCTGTTCCGGGTGCGCTACGCCCACGCGCGCGTCCGGGCCCTCGGCCGCAACGCGGCCCGTCTCGGGTTCGCCGCCGAGCCGGGGGCCGTACCGGAAGAGGCCGGCCGGCGCCTCGTCGCGCGTCTGGCCGACCACCCCCGTGTCCTCACCGCGGCCGCCACCCATCGCGCCCCGGACCGGCTCGCCCGGCATCTCGTCACCGTCGCCGATGCCGTCCTGCCCTTCCTGCCCTCCGTGCTCCCGTGCGGCGAGGAGAAACCCTCGGCCGCCCACCGCGCCCGGCTCGCCCTCGCCGAAGCCGCCGGGACGGTGCTCGCCGGTGGCCTGTCCCTGCTCGGCATCGACGCACCCGAACACCTCTGAGGGCCGAGCGCGAAGCGACCACGGGTCCCGGAGAGACACAGAGAGTCTGAGAGTCACGTCATGAGCCGTTCCGCGCACCCCGCCGGACCCCGTCACGCCGACGTCCTCCCCGAGGGGCACTACGCCGCTCCGCCCGCCGACCTCAACGCCGTCGACCAGAAGGTCTGGGCCCGGACCGTGGAGCGCGACGAGGACGGTGTCCTGACCGTCGGCGGGATTCCCGTGACCCGGCTCGCCGAGGAGTACGGCACCCCCGCCTACATCCTCGACGAGGCCGACTTCCGGGCCCGGGCGCGCGCCTGGCGCACCGCCTTCGGGACCGGCGCCGACGTGTTCTACGCCGGCAAGGCGTTCCTGTCCCGCGCGGTGGTGCGCTGGCTGCACGAGGAGGGGCTCAACCTGGACGTCTGCTCCGGCGGCGAGCTGGCCACCGCGCTGTCCGCGGGGATGCCCGCCGAGCGCATCGCCTTCCACGGCAACAACAAGTCCGAGGAGGAGATCCGCAGGGCCGTCGGGGCCGGTGTGGGGCGGATCGTCCTCGACTCCTTCCAGGAGATCGTGCGGGTCGCGCACATCGCGCGGTCCCTCGGCAGGCGGCAGCCGGTGCAGATCCGGGTCACCGTCGGCGTCGAGGCGCACACCCACGAGTTCATCGCCACCGCCCACGAGGACCAGAAGTTCGGCATCCCGCTGGCCGGCGGGCAGGCCGCCGAGGCCGTGCGGCGGGCGCTGCAGCTCGACGGGCTCGAACTGATCGGCATCCACAGCCACATCGGGTCGCAGATCTTCGACATGTCCGGGTTCGAGGTGGCCGCCCACCGGGTCGTCGGACTGCTCAGGGACATCCGCGACGAGCACGGCGTCGAACTGCCCGAGATCGACCTCGGCGGCGGGCTCGGCATCGCCTACACCAGCGACGACGACCCCCGGGAACCCCACGAGATCGCCAAGGCCCTCGGCGAGATCGTCACCCGCGAGTGCGAGGCCGCCAAGCTGCGCACCCCGCGGATCTCCGTCGAGCCGGGGCGCGCCGTCGTCGGGCCCACCGCCTTCACGCTGTACGAGGTCGGCACCGTCAAGCCGCTCGAGGGGCTGCGCACCTACGTCTCCGTGGACGGCGGCATGTCGGACAACATCCGCACCGCGCTGTACGACGCCGAGTACAGCGTGGCCCTGGCGTCGCGGGCCTCCGACGCCGAGCCCATGCTCGCCCGCGTCGTCGGCAAGCACTGCGAGAGCGGGGACATCGTGGTCAAGGACGCGTTCCTGCCCGCCGACCTGGCGCCGGGCGACCTGATCGCCGTACCGGCCACCGGTGCCTACTGCCGTTCCATGGCCAGCAACTACAACCACGTGCTCCGGCCGCCCGTCGTCGCGGTGCGCGACGGCGGGGCCCGGGTCATCGTCCGGCGCGAGACGGAGGAGGACCTGCTGCGTCTCGACGTCGGGTGACCGCGGGCCCGCGAAACCGGGGGTGGAAGATCTCCGGTCCGCCACCCCCGCGTAAATGAAATAGATGTCTCACGATCCGGACCAAGGGTAGAAACTCCCGTCCGGTGAGTGAGACTGGTCCCACCGCTGACGGTATGAGGAAACGAGGTCGGATGATGCGTACGCGTCCGCTGAAGGTGGCGCTGCTGGGCTGTGGAGTGGTCGGCTCAGAGGTGGCGCGCATCATGACGACGCACGCCGACGACCTCGCCGCCCGGATCGGCGCCCCGGTGGAGCTGGCCGGGGTCGCCGTGCGGCGGCCCGCCAAGGTCCGTGAGGGCATCGCCCCGGACCTGGTGACCACCGACGCCACCGCCCTCGTCAAACGCGGGGACATCGACGTGGTGGTCGAGGTCATCGGCGGCATCGAGCCCGCCCGGACCCTCATCACCGCCGCCTTCGAGCACGGTGCCTCGGTCGTGTCCGCCAACAAGGCCCTGCTCGCCCAGGACGGGGCCGCCCTGCACGCCGCCGCCGAGGAGCACGGCCGGGACCTGTACTACGAGGCCGCCGTCGCCGGCGCGATCCCGCTGATCCGGCCGCTGCGCGAGTCCCTCGCCGGCGACAAGGTCAACCGGGTCCTCGGCATCGTCAACGGCACCACGAACTTCATCCTCGACAAGATGGACTCCACGGGCGCCGGCTACCAGGAGGCCCTGGACGAGGCCACCGCGCTCGGGTACGCCGAGGCCGACCCGACCGCCGACGTGGAGGGCTTCGACGCCGCCGCGAAGGCCGCCATCCTCGCCGGCATCGCCTTCCACACGCGGGTGCGCCTGGACGACGTCCACCGCGAGGGCATGACCGAGGTCACCGCCTCCGACTTCCGCTCGGCGAAGGAGATGGGCTGCACCATCAAGCTCCTCGCCATCTGCGAGCGGGCCGCGGACGGGGGGTCGGTGACCGCCCGCGTGCACCCGGCCATGATCCCGCTCGGCCACCCGCTCGCCTCCGTGCGCGGCGCGTACAACGCCGTCTTCGTGGAGTCGGACGCCGCCGGGCAGCTCATGTTCTACGGGCCCGGCGCCGGCGGCGCGCCCACCGCCTCCGCGGTGCTCGGCGACCTCGTCGCCGTGTGCCGCAACCGGCTCAACGGTGCGAAGGGGCCCGGCGAGTCGGCGTACGCCGACCTGACCGTCTCCCCGATGGGCGAGGTCGTCACGCGCTACCACATCAGTCTCGACGTCGCCGACAAACCGGGCGTGCTCGCCCAGGTCGCGACCGTGTTCGCGGAGCACGGGGTGTCGATCGACACGGTGCGCCAGCAGGGCAAGGACGGCGAGGCCTCCCTCGTCGTCGTCACCCACCGCGCGTCCGACGCCTCCCTGACCGGGACCGTCGAGGCGCTGCGCAAGCTCGACACCGTGCGGGGTGTCGCCAGCATCATGCGGGTTGAAGGAGAGTAACCAGCAATGACCCACCAGTGGCGCGGAATCATCGAGGAGTACCGGCACCGGCTGCCGGTGTCCGACGACACACCGGTCGTGACGCTCCGCGAGGGCGGCACGCCCCTCGTGCCCGCGCAGGTGCTCTCCGAGCGCACCGGCTGCGAGGTCCACCTCAAGGTCGAGGGCGCGAACCCGACCGGGTCCTTCAAGGACCGCGGCATGACCATGGCCATCTCCAGGGCCAAGGAGGAGGGGGCGAAGGCCGTCATCTGCGCCTCCACCGGCAACACCTCCGCCTCCGCGGCCGCGTACGGCGTGCGGGCCGGCATGGTCTCCGCCGTCCTCGTGCCGCAGGGCAAGATCGCCCTGGGCAAGATGGGCCAGGCCCTCGTGCACGGCGCGAAGATCCTCCAGGTCGCCGGCAACTTCGACGACTGCCTCACCCTGGCCCGCGCCCTGAGCGACAACTACCCGGTGGCGCTGGTGAATTCGGTCAACCCGGTGCGCATCGAGGGCCAGAAGACGGCGGCCTTCGAGATCGTGGACATGCTCGGCGACGCACCCGACATCCACGTCCTCCCGGTCGGCAACGCGGGCAACATCACGGCCTACTGGAAGGGTTACCGGGAGTACGCCGCCGACGGCGTCGCCGCCCGGACGCCCCGCATGTGGGGCTTCCAGGCCTCCGGCAGCGCCCCGATCGTGCGCGGCGAGGTGGTCAAGGACCCCTCGACCATCGCCACCGCGATCCGCATCGGCAACCCGGCCTCCTGGAGCCAGGCGCTGGCCGCGCGGGACGAGTCCGACGGCGTCATCGACGAGGTGACGGACCGCGAGATCCTGCGCGCCTACCGGCTGTTGGCCGCTCAGGAGGGCGTCTTCGTGGAGCCCGCCTCCGCCGCCTCCGTGGCCGGTCTGCTCAAGGCCGCCGAGCAGGGCGGGGTCGACCCGGGGCAGCGCATCGTGTGCACCGTCACCGGCAACGGCCTGAAGGACCCCGACTGGGCCGTCGCCGGCGCCCCGCAGCCCGTCACCGTCCCGGTCGACGCGGCCACCGCGGCCGAGCGCCTCGGCCTCGCCTGAGAGCGCGCCGCCCCGGAAACCGGGAAGGTCCCCGGCAGGGGGCACAGGAGGCATGGCGACACGCATCGTGCGCCTCCTGTGCGCCCTATGTCGCCGCGGAACCTTCCTTCGATAGGCTGGGGCGAACCCGCCCACCACACATGCCCCGCGTGCGGCGCCGCGCCGTCCCCGCAGCCCGGCGGGTCCCCGTACGTCATCGGAAGTCCATCGAACGACCATCGGTCCCAACGAGCGCCGTTCGACAGTCACGCAGCTCAAGGAGAGTCAACGAGCGATGGCCGGTCCAGCGTTCCGCGCCGCCGCCGTCCGGGTGCGCGTTCCCGCCACCAGCGCCAACCTCGGTCCGGGTTTCGACGCCCTGGGCCTCGCGCTGGGGCTCTACGACGACGTGGTCGTCCGGGTGGCCGACTCCGGGCTGCACATCGACATCGCGGGCGAGGGCAGCGAGACCCTCCCGCGTGACGAGGACCACCTCCTCGTCCGCGCCCTGCGCACCGCCTTCGGCCTGCTCGGCGGGCAGCCCCGCGGCCTGGAGATCGTCTGCGCCAACCGCATTCCGCACGGCCGGGGCCTCGGCTCCTCCTCCGCCGCCATCTGCGCCGGCATCGTCGCCGCGCGCGCGGTGACCATAGGCGGCGAGTCCCGCCTCGACGACGCCGCGCTGCTGGAACTGGCCACCGAGATCGAGGGCCACCCGGACAACGTGGCGGCCTGTCTGCTCGGCGGTTTCACCCTCTCCTGGATGGAGTCCGGCGCCGCCCGGGCGATCAGGATGAAGCCCGACCGTTCCATCGTTCCGGTGGTTTTCGTGCCCGGCAGGCCGGTCCTGACCGAGACCGCCCGCGGTCTGCTGCCGCGCACCGTGCCGCACGTCGACGCCGCCGCCAACGCGGGCCGCGCCGCCCTGCTCGTCGAGGCCCTGACCAGGCGCCCCGAGCTGCTGCTGCCCGCCACCGAGGACCGCCTGCACCAGGAGTACCGCGCCCCGGCCATGCCGGAGAGCGCCGCGCTGGTGGAGCGGCTGCGCGCCGACGGCGTCCCCGCCGTCATCTCCGGCGCCGGACCCACCGTGCTGGCCCTGGCCGACACCGACAGCGCCGACAAGGTGTCCCACCTCGCCGGTGCGGGCTGGGCCGCCAACCGGCTGGACCTCGACACGCACGGCGCGAGCGTGCTGCCGCTCGCGGCCTGAGACACGGTTGCCGGATTTGGAGAGGGGGAATGTTTATTGGATCCGGTAGTGTTAATCTCAAGTCTGCACCCGACCCCACCATGGCGAGGTGCTTCGTGTCCCCGTCCGGGACAGACATTCTTCCGGGAGCCTCCCGAGCCACTCCGTGTTCCGTACGCCGTACCTGGGCAGTACGACGTATGCGGACACTGAGCCGGTCGCCGGGCACGCTCCGGAATCGGTGCTACCACGCCACGTGACACACGGTGCCACGGCTCGCGGAAGCGCCATCACCAGCACATTTCTTCCGCCGCTTTGGCGGACCACCGCCCCGGCACGGTCCACAGAGACAGGACCGTAGCCGGACAGCACAACCGGTCGCCGAGCCAGACAGGCCGACGTCCGCTCCAGGGAAGGACCCTTCGTGAGCGACACCACCGATCTGATGGGCGCACGTGTCGAGGAGACCGCTGCCGCGCCCGCCACGGACGCCTCCGCGCCTGCCACCGGTGCCGGCTCCCGGCGGCGCCGCGGTACCGGCCTCGAGGGCATGGTGCTGGCCGAGCTGCAGCAGGTCGCCTCGGGCCTCGGCATCAGGGGCACCGCGCGCATGCGCAAGAGCCAGCTGATCGAGGTCATCAAGGAGGCCCAGGCACAGGGCGGCGCAGCCGCCCCCAAGGCCGAGGCCGCCGCCGAGACCAAGCCCAAGCGCCGGGCCACCTCCAAGGCCCGCACGGGTGAGGACGCCGCCGAGAAGAAGGCGGACAAGGCCACCGACGCCTCCTCCAAGCCCGCGAACGAGCAGAGCGCCGCCGCCAAGGCCGTGGCCCAGCAGCAGATCGAGATCCCCGGCCAGCCGTCCCCCGGCGCCGCCGGTGACGACGCCCCCGCCGAGCGCCGCCGCCGCCGCGCCACCGCCGAGGCGGGCGCCCCGGCCGCGAACGGCGCCGAGCCGGTCGCCGCCGAGGCGAAGGGCGAGGCGCCCGCGCAGCAGCCGCAGGGCGAGAGCAGGAACGACGCCGCCGACGGCGAGGGCCGTGGCCGCCGCGACCGCCGCGAGCGGGGCCGCGACCGCGACCGGGACCGCCGCGGCAAGGGCGACGACCAGCAGGGCCAGGGCGGCGGCCAGCGCCAGCAGCAGAGCCAGCAGCAGGGCGGCCGCCAGGACCGCCAGCAGGACGACGACGACTTCGACGGCGGACGCCGGGGCCGTCGCGGCCGCTACCGCGACCGCCGCGGTCGTCGCGGCCGCGACGACATCGCCGTCGAGCCGCAGGTCGCCGACGACGACGTCCTGATCCCCGTCGCGGGCATCTTGGACATCCTGGACAACTACGCGTTCATCCGGACCTCCGGCTACCTGCCGGGCCCGAACGACGTGTACGTCTCCCTCGCCCAGGTCCGCAAGAACGGCCTGCGCAAGGGCGACCACGTCACCGGCGCGGTCCGCCAGCCCAAGGAGGGCGAGCGCCGCGAGAAGTTCAACGCGCTGGTCCGCCTCGACTCCGTCAACGGCATGGCGCCCGAACACGGCCGCGGCCGTCCGGAGTTCAACAAGCTGACCCCGCTCTACCCGCAGGACCGGCTCCGCCTGGAGACCGACCCGGGCGTGCTGACCACCCGCATCATCGACCTCGTGTCGCCGATCGGCAAGGGCCAGCGCGGTCTGATCGTGGCCCCGCCGAAGACCGGCAAGACCATGATCATGCAGGCGGTCGCCAACGCGATCACCCACAACAACCCCGAGTGCCACCTGATGGTCGTCCTCGTCGACGAGCGTCCGGAAGAGGTCACCGACATGCAGCGGTCGGTCAAGGGCGAGGTCATCTCCTCGACCTTCGACCGCCCGGCCGAGGACCACACCACGGTCGCCGAGCTGGCCATCGAGCGCGCCAAGCGGCTCGTGGAGCTGGGCCACGACGTGGTCGTGCTGCTCGACTCCATCACGCGACTGGGCCGTGCCTACAACCTGGCCGCGCCGGCCTCCGGCCGCATCCTGTCCGGTGGTGTCGACTCGACCGCGCTGTACCCGCCGAAGCGGTTCTTCGGCGCGGCGCGCAACATCGAGGACGGCGGCTCGCTCACCATCCTGGCCACGGCTCTCGTGGACACCGGGTCCCGCATGGACGAGGTGATCTTCGAGGAGTTCAAGGGCACCGGCAACATGGAGCTCAAGCTCGACCGCAGGCTCGCCGACAAGCGGATCTTCCCGGCCGTGGACGTCGACGCCTCCGGCACGCGCAAGGAGGAGATCCTGCTCGGGGCCGAGGAGCTGGGCATCGTCTGGAAGCTGCGGCGGGTGCTGCACGCCCTCGACCAGCAGCAGGCCATCGAGCTGCTGCTGGACAAGATGAAGCAGACCAAGTCGAACGCCGAGTTCCTGATGCAGATCCAGAAGACGACGCCGACTCCGGGCAACGGCGACTGAACACCGTCGCGGTGAGCGCCGTTCGCCGCACCGCCGTCCGCCGGCCACGGCTCCTCCGGAGCTGACCGGGTCCGCGCGGGCGGAACGCACCGGACGCGGCACCGCGCCCTCCGGGGTCTCCAGGGCCGCCTCCTGTCACCAGTGACAGGAGGCGGCCCTTGCCGTTCGACTCCCCCCGGGGGGGCCCTGCCCCGCCCGGCGCCGGGCGGCACGGACGCCGGCCACGCACCGCGCACTCCGCCACGCACCGCGCACTCCGCCACGCACCGCGCACTCCGCCGCGCGCCGGGCACGGTGCGCCGTGCAACCCTCTCCCGGATTTCTCCGTCTCACCCGATGGAGCGACGATGGAGTGGTGAGCACCGCGCCCGACCCTGGAAGCAGGGGGTAACCGACCGACGAGACCCGGGAGTGACGTGTCCGCCGAGAACCCGCCGGACCCCGGCATACCGGAACCGGCCGCCGTCGGTCCCCGCCGCGGCAAGCGCCGCACGGCCCTGCTCGCGGCGGCCTGGACGGCCGCGGGCGTGGTCCTGCTGGGCGGCACCGGCGCGGGCTTCGTCTACTTCAGGCTCAACGGCAACCTGCGCAGCGTCGACATCGACCAGACCCTCGGCAACGACCGGCCCACCAAGACCGACGACGGCTCCGAGAACATCCTGGTCCTCGGCTCGGACACCCGCTCCGGCGCCAACGGCGGGCTCGGCGGCGGCACCGACGACGGCAGCGCCCGCTCCGACACGGCGATGATCGTCCACGTCTACCAGGGCCACCGGAGGGCCGGCGTGGTCTCCGTCCCGCGGGACACCCTGATCGACCGCCCCGCCTGCACCGACACCGAGGGCCGGACGCATCCGGCGGCCCCGGGCGCGATGTTCAACTCCGCGTACTCCACCGGCGGCGCCGCCTGTGCCGTGAAGACCGTCGAGTCCATGACCGGCCTGCGCATGGACCACTACCTGGAGGTCGACTTCGCCGGCTTCCAGCGGCTCGTCGACGACCTCGGCGGGGTTCCGGTCACCACCACGAAGGCGATCGAGGACCCGCAGAGCCACCTCAGGCTCAAGGCCGGCACCCACACCCTGAGCGGCGGGCAGGCCCTCGGTCTGGTCCGTACCCGGCACGGCGTCGGCGACGGCTCCGACCTCGGCCGCATCCAGCTCCAGCAGGCCTTCGTCAAGGCGCTGGTCGACCAGGTCGGGCGGATCGGCGTCCTCACCAGCCCCAAGAAGCTGTACGACCTGGCCGACACCGCCACCAGGGCCGTCACCACCGACTCCGGGCTCGGTTCGGTGAACTCCCTGATCGACTTCGCGGACGGCCTCAGGGGCATCGGCGCCTCCGACCTGACGATGGTCACCATGCCGGTCCGCTACGACCCGGCCGACCCCAACCGGGTCCTGGTGCAGGAGGCGAAGGCCCGCCTGGTGTGGACGGCGCTGAGGGAGGACCGGCCGATCCCGGCGGCGGCCACGAAGGGGACGGCCACCGGGAAGGCCCAGGGCGTGGTCACCTCCTGACGGACGCGGGAAACCGGGCGACCGGCCCCGCCGGGCGCACTCCCGTCCGCGGCGCCCCGGCGCGCGCGCCCGCGCCCCGACCCGGGGGAATAGAACAGCCGCACCCCCGGTTTTGGGGGATGGCGCCAGTCCTGGCAGACTGGTCCGTCGGTTCCGGTTCACGCTCCCGCATTCCCGCGGCTGCGACCCGGCGCCCTCCCGAAACTAGGAGACACCTTGAAGCGCGACATCCACCCCGAGTACGTCGAGACGCAGGTCAGCTGCACCTGCGGCGCGTCGTTCACCACCCGCAGCACCATCGAGTCCGGCACCATCCGGGCCGAGGTCTGCTCCGAGTGCCACCCGTTCTACACGGGCAAGCAGAAGATCCTCGACACCGGTGGCCGTGTGGCCCGCTTCGAGGCCCGCTTCGGCAAGGCTGCCGGCTCCAAGAAGTAGCGAGCCCCATCTCGCCGGTCCACGGCCGCGCCCCGCTCCGGGACGCGCCCGGGACCGGCGTTTTTGGTCGCCCGCCCTCCCTTCCCCCGCAGCACAGGAGCCGCAAGATGTTCGAGGCCGTCGAGGAGCTCGTCACCGAGCACGCCGATCTGGAGAAGAAGATCGCCGACCCGTCGGTCCACGCCGACCAGGCCAACGCGCGCAAGCTGAACAAGCGCTACGCCGAGCTGACCCCGATCGTCGCCACGTACCGCTCCTGGAAGCAGACCGGTGACGACATCGAGACCGCGCGCGAGCTGGGCGCCGACGACCCGGACTTCGCCGCCGAGGTCAAGGACCTCGAGAAGCAGCGCGACGAGCTGACCGAGAAGCTGCGCCTGCTGCTCGTCCCGCGCGACCCCAGCGACGACAAGGACGTCATCCTGGAGATCAAGGCGGGCGCCGGCGGCGACGAGTCGGCCCTGTTCGCCGGGGACCTGCTGCGCATGTACCTGCGCTACGCCGAGCGGGTCGGCTGGAAGACCGAGATCATCGACGCCACCGAGTCCGAGCTGGGCGGCTACAAGGACGTGCAGGTCGCCGTGAAGGCCCGCGGGCAGATCGAGCCCGGCCAGGGCGTGTGGGCGCGGATGAAGTACGAGGGCGGCGTGCACCGCGTGCAGCGCGTCCCGGCGACCGAGTCCCAGGGCCGCATCCACACCTCCGCCGCGGGCGTCCTGGTGACCCCGGAGGCCGAGGAGGTCGACGTCGAGGTCAACCCCAACGACCTGCGCATCGACGTCTACCGGTCCTCCGGGCCGGGCGGCCAGTCCGTCAACACCACCGACTCCGCCGTGCGCATCACGCACCTGCCCACCGGGGTCGTCGCCTCCTGCCAGAACGAGAAGAGCCAGCTGCAGAACAAGGAGCAGGCGATGCGCATCCTGCGCTCCAGGCTGCTCGCCATGGCCCAGGAGGAGGCCGAGCGGGAGGCCGCCGACGCCCGCCGCAGCCAGGTCCGCACCGTCGACCGCTCCGAGAAGATCCGTACGTACAACTTCCCGGAGAACCGCATCTCCGACCACCGGGTCGGCTTCAAGGCGTACAACCTCGACCAGGTCCTGGACGGAGACCTCGACGCGGTCATCCAGGCCTGCGTCGACGCGGACTCGGCCGCCAAGCTCGCGGCCGCCTGAGGCGCGTACGCACCGACGAGTACGACACGCACCACACGGAGGACCAGCGTGCAGCAAGAATTCGGGGGGCGGCCCCCGAGCCCCCGCAGCGTGCTGCTCGCCGAGGTGGCCCAGGCCACCCAGCGGCTGGCCGACGCCGGCGTGCCCTCGCCGCGCACCGACGCGGAGGAGCTCGCCGCGTTCGTGCACGGGGTGAAGCGGGGCGCGCTGCACTCCGTGAAGGACTCCGACTTCGACGCCCGCTACTGGGAGGTCATCGCCCGCCGCGAGCAGCGCGAGCCGCTGCAGCACATCACCGGGCGGGCGTACTTCCGGTACCTGGAGCTCCAGGTCGGCCCCGGTGTCTTCGTGCCCCGGCCGGAGACCGAGTCGGTGGTCGGCTGGGCCATAGACGCCGTGCGCGCCATGGACGTCGTCGAGCCCTGCATCGTGGACCTGTGCACCGGCTCCGGCGCGATCGCGCTGGCCCTCGCCCAGGAGGTCCCGCGCTCGCGCGTGCACGCCGTGGAGCTGTCCGAGGACGCCCTGGTGTGGACCCGCCGCAACATGGCGGGCTCCAGGGTCGACCTGCGCCAGGGCGACGCCCTGACGGCCTTCCCGGACCTCGACGGCCAGGTCGACCTGGTCGTCTCCAACCCGCCGTACATCCCGCTCACCGAGTGGGAGTACGTCGCCCCCGAGGCCCGTGACTACGACCCGGAGCTGGCCCTGTTCTCCGGCGAGGACGGCCTCGACCTCATCCGCGGCATCGAGCGCACCGCGCACCGGCTGCTGCGCCCCGGCGGGGTCGTCGTCATCGAGCACGCCGACACCCAGGGCGGCCAGGTGCCGTGGATCTTCACCGAGGAGCGGGGCTGGGCCGACGCCGCCGACCACCCCGACCTCAACAACCGCCCCCGGTTCGCGACGGCCCGCAAGGCGCTGCCGTGACCGCCCCGACGTCCAGCCCGCAGTACGTGTACGAGGAGGCCAGCTAGACATGGCACGGCGATACGACACCAATGACGCGACCGACCGCGTGACGGGTCTGCGCGAGGCCGCCTCCGCCGTCCGCCGGGGCGAGCTGGTGGTGCTCCCGACCGACACGGTGTACGGCATCGGCGCCGACGCGTTCTCCTCGGAGGCCGTCGCCGACCTGCTCGCCGCCAAGGGCCGGGGCCGCAACATGCCCACCCCCGTGCTCATCGGCTCCCCGAACACCCTGCACGGCCTCGTCACCGACTTCTCCGAGCTGGCCTGGGAACTGGTCGACGCCTTCTGGCCCGGCGCCCTCACGCTGGTCGCCCGGCACCAGCCGTCCCTGCAGTGGGACCTCGGCGACACCCGGGGCACGGTCGCCGTCCGCATGCCGCTGCACCCGGTCGCCATCGAGCTGCTCACCGAGGTCGGCCCCATGGCCGTGTCCTCGGCCAACCTCACCGGGCACCCCGCGCCGGAGAACTGCGACGCCGCCCGGGAGATGCTCGGCGACTCCGTCTCCGTCTACCTCGACGGCGGCCCCACCCCGGGCAACGTGCCGTCGTCCATCGTGGACGTCTCCCGCGAGGTGCCGCTGCTGCTGCGCGAGGGCGCGATCTCCCCGGACGAGCTGCGCAAGGTCGTACCCGACCTCGAGGTGGCGAATTGACGGCCCCTGAGGCGGGGTTCGGCATAGGCAACGGAGAGCGCGCGGCGGAACAGACGACGACGTTCGGGTTCCCGCGCGACACCTTCCGCATCCTCCATGTCAGCACCGGCAACGTGTGCCGCTCGCCGATCACCGAGCGGCTGACCCGCCATTTCGTGGCCGAGCGGCTCGGTGTGCTCGGCGGCGGGCTGATCGTGGAGAGCGCGGGCACCTGGGGCCACGAGGGCGCCCCCATGGAGGCGCACGCGGAGACCGTGCTCGCCGAGTTCGGCGCGGACACCACCGGCTTCGTCGGCCGGGAGCTGCTGGACGAGCACGTCATCAGGGCCGACCTCGTCCTGACCGCCACCCGCGACCACCGCGCCCAGGTCATCTCCATGGGCCACTCGGCGGGCCTGCGCACCTTCACCCTGAAGGAGTTCACCCGCCTGGTGCGGGCGATAGACCCGGCCACCCTGCCGCCGCTGGAGGACGGCCTGGTCATGCGCGCCCGCGCCCTGGTGCGCGCGGCGGCGGCCCTGCGCGGCTGGCTGCTGGCCCCCACCGCCGAGGCCGACGAGGTCTACGACCCCTACGGCGCCCCGCTGACGTTCTTCCGGTCCATCGGTGACGAGATACGCGAGGCGCTGGACCCGGTGGTGACCGCGCTGACGGGCGTGCCGGCGCGGATGTGAGCGGGTCCGAGCGGGCGTGACGCCGCGCGCGCCGCCCACCCCGGGCCTACATTGGACCTACGTCCCCGCCGACCGCCCGGAGCCCGCCATGCCGGTCACCCCCGTCCTCGAGACCGATGCCCTGCGGCGGCAGGACCCCGAACTGGCCGAGGTCCTGCACGGGGAACTGGCGCGGCAGTCGACGACGCTCCAGCTGAGCGCCGCCGAGAACTTCACCTCGCCGGCCGTGCTCGGCGCCCTCGGCTCGTCACTGGCCAACAAGTACGCCGAGGGCTACCCGGGCGCCCGGCACCACGGCGGCTGCGAGTTCGCCGACGCCGCCGAACGCCTCGCGGTCGAGCGGGCCAGGGCGCTGTTCGGCGCCGCGCACGCCAACGTCCAGCCCCACTCGGGCTCGTCGGCCGTCCTGGCCGCCTACGCCGCCCTGCTGCGCCCCGGCGACACCGTCCTCGCCCTCGGCCTGCCCCACGGCGGCCACCTCACCCACGGCTCGCCCGCGAACTTCTCCGGCCGCTGGTTCGACTTCGTCGGCTACGGCGTCGACGCCGGGACCGGGCTCGTCGACCACGACCAGGTCCGCGCCCTGGCCCGCGCCCACCGGCCCAAGGCCGTCGTGTGCGGCTCCATCGCCTACCCCCGCCACCTCGACCACGCCTTCTTCCGCGAGGTCGCCGACGAGGTGGGGGCCTACCTGATCGTCGACGCCGCCCATCCGATCGGCCTGGTCGCCGGGGGAGCGGCGCCGAGCCCGGTGCCGTACGCCGACATCGTGTGCGCCACCACCCACAAGGTGCTGCGCGGCCCGCGCGGCGGGATGGTCCTGTGCGGGAGCGAGCTGGCCGAGCGCGTCGACCGGGCCGTCTTCCCCTTCACGCAGAGCGGCGCGCAGATGCACACCATCGCCGCCAAGGCCGTCGCCTTCGGCGAGGCGGCGACCCCGGCGTTCGCCGCGTACGCCGGGCGGGTGGTCGCCAACGCGCGGGTGCTCGCCGCTCACCTGGCCGCCGAGGGGCTCGCGGTGGCCACCGGCGGCACCGACACCCACCTGATCGCCGCCGACCCGGCGCCGCTCGGCCTGGACGGCCGCACCGCGCGCGGCCGGCTCGCCGCCGCCGGCCTGGTCCTGGAGTGCTGCCCGCTCCCGCGCGGCGACGGCCGCGGGCTGCGCCTGGGCACGGCGGCGGTGACCACGCAGGGGATGGGGGAGGCCGAGATGGCGCGGATCGCCGTGCTGCTGGCGGCCGTCGTGCGCGGTGAGCGGGACCCGGCCGGGGTGCGCGCGCAGGTCCGGGAGCTGACCGGTAGATTTCCGCCGTACCCCGGCTGAGCGAGGGCGGGCGCACGCCCGTACACCCCGGTGTGACCGTCGTGCACAACCACGCGTGCAACCATCGTCGCCGTCCGGAAGTCCTCATCCACATGCGCGCGTCGCTAGGGTGTGGAGCTGTGATGGCCAGCGAGACCTGTGGGGAAGCCCGTGCGTGAATACCTGCTGACGCTCTGCATCACGGCCGCGGTGACGTATCTGCTGACAGGGCCGGTACGGAAGTTCGCGATCGTGGCCGGAGCCATGCCGGAGATCCGGGCGCGTGACGTGCACCGGGAGCCCACTCCGCGCCTCGGCGGGATCGCGATGTTCTTCGGCCTGTGCGCGGGCCTGCTGGTCGCCGACCACCTCACCAACCTCAACGAGGTCTTCGCGAAGTCGAACGAGCCCCGGGCGCTGCTGTCCGGGGCGGCCCTGATCTGGCTCATCGGCGTCCTGGACGACAAGTTCGAGATCGACGCGCTGATCAAGCTGGGCGGTCAGATGATCGCCGCGGGCGTCATGGTCATGCAGGGTCTGACGATCCTGTGGCTGCCCGTCCCCGGCGTCGGCAACGTCGCCCTGACCCAGTGGCAGGGCACGCTCCTGACGGTCGCGCTCGTCGTCATCACGATCAACGCGGTGAACTTCGTGGACGGCCTCGACGGCCTCGCGGCCGGCATGGTGTGCATCGCGGCGGCGGCGTTCTTCCTGTACTCGTACCGCATCTGGTACTCGTACGGCATCGAGGCCGCCGCCCCGGCGACCCTGTTCGCCGCCGTCCTGATGGGCATGTGCCTGGGCTTCCTGCCGCACAACATGCACCCGGCGCGGATCTTCATGGGCGACTCGGGCTCGATGCTGATCGGGCTGGTGCTGGCGGCCGGCGCGATCTCCATCACCGGCCAGGTCGACCCCGACGCCCTGGCCCTCTTCACGGGGTCGGAGAAGGCGGCGGTGCACCAGACGGTCCCCGTCTACATCCCGCTGCTGCTGCCGCTGACGATCATCGCCGTGCCCGCCGCCGACCTGGTCCTGGCGATCGTCCGCCGCACCTGGCGGGGCCAGTCGCCGTTCGCGGCGGACCGGGGGCACCTGCACCACCGGCTGCTGGAGATCGGCCACTCGCACAGCCGGGCCGTGCTGATCATGTACTTCTGGTCGGCCCTGATCGGGTTCGGGGCACTGGCGTACTCGGTCAACTCCGCGTCGATGTGGATCGTGCTCGGCGTGGTCTTCCTCAGCGCGGTGGGCCTGATCCTGCTCCTGCTGCCGCGCTTCACCCCGCGCGCCCCGATGTGGGCGCAGCGCATCGTGCCGCCGCGCTACCGCAGGCGCAGGCGGCCCGCCGAGGCCGTCGACGCCGTGCCGGGCTGCGCGCCGGAAACGGAAGGGCCGGGGGAGACGGGAGAGCCGGGGGATGCGCGGGAGGGCGCCGCGCAGGCGCCCGGGCCCGCCGGAACGGCCGTTCCCGGCGAGCGGGCCCCCGTCCCGGCCGGTGCGACGGGCGTCAACGGAGCCACCGCCCTGGGCTCCCGGTCCCGCACCGGTAAGGACCGCAAGGTAAGAATCTGACTAGAGCATTGCCAAGTCGTGGGGGAACCAACCCTCCCAATACCAGGCAAATGGGCACGGTTTTTGCACAGACGCGCAGGATCACTCTCATGTGTGACAGTAAGCACACCCAGCAGGTAAAGACCTCATCAAATAGTTTGTGATACCGTTCACGAGAACCCCGGGGAGAACCGAAGGACCGTAGTGCGACGGTCCATTGGTGTGAGGCTCGCCCACTCGGCCCGGGACTACGCTCGTCCATGACGACACCTGCCCCCTGTGAAAGCGGAGTTGCCGCCATGCCGTCCAAAGACGCCCGGAACCTTCTGCAGATCGCTGTGCCCGCAGCGGCTGCGGGTGCGATCGCCGTCGCCGTGAGCGCCGCGGTCGCGGGGGGCAGGGGTGCGCTGGGTGCGGCCGTCGGCACGGTGCTGGCCGTCCTGTTCATGGGAATCGGCCTGTACGTGCTGCAGTGGACGGCGAGGACGCTCCCGCAGTTGTTCCAGGCCATGGGGCTCATGCTCTACACGGCCCAGCTCCTCCTCCTCCTGATCTTCGTCGCCGTCTTCAAGGGCACCTCCCTCTTCGACGCGAAGGCCTTCGCCGTGGCGCTGGTGGTCGCGACCGTCGTGTGGATGGCCGCTCAGGCGCGCGCGCACCTGAAAGCCAAGATCTTCTACATCGACCCCGACTCCGCGAAGAGCGAGAAACGCGAGAAGACGGGGCCGTCGTCGTGAGGGGTAGGGGCGGGATAAAGACCTGTGAGATCTCCTGCTATCGTCCGGTGCCAACTGCGGCATCGCGGGCGCGGGCACCTGAGCTGACGCCTGCTCGATCGCGAGGCTCGATGCCCCCCAGCCGCCCCCACGTCCGTAACACCAGTCCGGTGCCGCTCCGCGGCCGTGTGCCGCGCCGACACAACGAGGTTGCCGTACCCATGCGTCACGCCGAAGGAGCCCGCGGTGAGTGCTGACCAGACCCAGCTCGCCTTTGACTGGAGTTGCCGGATCATGTCCGACAACGGGTGCGGCTTCCCGGCTCCGGGCCTGCACTCGTTCCTGTTCAAGCCGATGGCCACCGTCGGCGGGTTCGAGTTCACCAAGGTGATGCTGCTCGCGCTCATCACCTCCCTGGTCGTCGTCGCCTTCTTCTGGACCGCCTTCGGCAGGGCCAAGGTCGTCCCGGGCAAGCTGCAGCTGATCGGCGAGGCCGGCTACGACTTCGTGCGCCGCGGCATCGTGTACGAGACCCTCGGCAAGCGCGAGGGCGAGAAGTGGGTGCCGCTCATGGTCTCCCTCTTCTTCTTCGTCTGGATCATGAACATCTGGTCCGTGGTCCCGCTGGCGCAGTTCCCGGTCTCCTCGGTCTTCGCCTTCCCGGTCGTCCTGGCCCTGCTCGTCTGGGTCCTGTGGGTCGGCCTGACCTTCAAGCGCCACGGCTTCGTCGGCTTCTTCAAGAACGTGACGGGGTACGACAAGTCGCTCGGCGCGGTGCTGCCGCTGGTCATGGTCATCGAGTTCTTCTCGAACCTGATCGTCCGCCCGTTCACGCACGCGGTGCGGCTCTTCGCGAACATGTTCGCCGGTCACCTCATGCTGGTGATGTTCACCGTCGCCTCCTGGTACCTGCTGAACAGCTGGATGATCCCGGCCGCCGGTGTCTCCTTCGTGATGACCATGGTCATGATCTGCTTCGAGCTTTTCGTCCAGGCCGTCCAGGCGTACGTCTTCGTCCTGCTGGCCTGCTCGTACATTCAGGGCGCTCTCGCCGAGCACCACTGAGCCCCCACCCCACCCCGGTCGTCCGGTGGCCAACCCCCACCGGTCCGTAAAGAGAAGGAAGATTCAGCATGGCTGCCACTGAGACCCTCGCCGCTGTCTCCGGTTCCCTCGGTTCCGTCGGTTACGGCCTCTCGGCTATCGGCCCCGGCATCGGCGTCGGCATCATCTTCGGCAACGGCACCCAGGCCCTCGCCCGCCAGCCCGAGGCCGCCGGCCTGATCCGTGCCAACCAGATCCTGGGCTTCGCCTTCTGTGAGGCGCTCGCCCTCATCGGCATCGTTATGCCGTTCGTGTTCGGTAAGTAAGTCCCTCTTACCCGGCACGAAGAGACGAAAGGCACTGATGTGATCGCCAACCTGGCACAGCTGGCGGCCGAGGAGACGGAGCAGAGCCCGCTCCTGCCCGCCGGTCCCGAGCTGCTCATCGGCACCATCGCCTTCGCCATCGTGTTCTTCTTCTTCTGGAAGAAGCTGCTTCCGAACATCAACAAGGTTCTGGAGGAGCGCCGAGCGGCGATCGAAGGCGGCATCGAAGAGGCCGAGACCATGAAGGTCGAGGCCCAGAGCGTCCTTGAGCAGTACAAGGCCCAGCTCGCCGAGGCCCGGCACGAGGCCGCGCGCCTGCGCCAGGAGGCGCAGGAGCAGGGTGCCACGCTCATCGCCGAGATGCGGGCCGAAGGCCAGCGGCAGCGCGAGGAGATCGTCGCCGCAGGCCACGCCCAGATCGAGGCCGACCGCAAGGCCGCCGCGTCCGCCCTGCGCCAGGACGTCGGCAAGCTCGCCACCGACCTGGCCGGCAAGCTCGTCGGCGAGTCCCTCGAGGACCACGCCCGTCAGAGCCGTGTGATCGACCGCTTCCTCGACGAGCTCGAGGAGAAGGCCGAGGCCACGCGATGAACGGAGCGAGCCGCGAGGCCCTGGCGGCCGCACGTGAGCGTCTCGACGCGCTGACGGACTCCACGTCCGTGGACGTCGCGCAGCTCGCCGACGAGCTGGCGGCCGTCACCGCGCTGCTCGACCGCGAGGCCGGGCTGCGCCGGGTCCTCACCGACCCGGCGCAGCCCGGAGATGCCAAGGCCGACCTGGTCCGCCGCCTGATCGGCGGGCAGATCGGGGGCGCGGCGGCCGACCTGGTGGCCGGCACCACCCGCGCCCGCTGGTCGCAGTCCCGCGACCTGGTCGACGCGCTGGAGGAGCTGGCGAACACCGCCGACCTCACCGAAGCGGAGAAGACGGGCACGCTCGACGACGTCGAGGACGAGCTGTTCCGGTTCGGCCGGATCGTCACCTCCAGCATCGAGCTGCGGGCCGCGCTGACCGACCGCGCCGCCGGCGCCCGGGCCAAGACCGAGCTGCTGCACCGGCTGCTCGGCGGGCGGGCCAAGCCGGTGACCGAACGTCTGGTGACGCGCCTCGTGACCGCGCCGCGTGGACGTAGCCTGGAAGCGGGACTGGAGTCCCTGTCCAGGCTCGCCGCCGAGCGCCGGGACCGCATGGTCGCCGTCGTCACCTCGGCGGTGCCGCTGAGCGACGGGCAGAAGCGGCGCCTGGGCGCCGCCCTCGCCAAGCTCTACGGCCGCCGCATGCACCTCAACCTGGACGTGGACCCCGGGGTCCTCGGCGGGATCCGGGTGCAGGTCGGCGACGAGGTCATCAACGGCTCCCTCGCGGACCGGCTCGACGAGGCCGCCCGCCGCATGGCGAGCTAGCAACTCAACAAGCAGAACGTACTGATGACGGCCCTGGTTGGGCCGTGCAGAGGATTCACCTCCTAATGGGGGGAGTCCCCATCCCCCCAAAGTGAAACTTCGGGCCCAACAAGGAGAGCAGGGAACCCAGATGGCGGAGCTCACGATCCGGCCGGAGGAGATCCGGGACGCGCTGGAGAACTTCGTCCAGTCGTACAAGCCGGACGCGGCCTCGCGCGAGGAGGTCGGTACGGTCACCGTCGCCGGCGACGGCATTGCCAAGATCGAGGGTCTGCCCTCGGCCATGGCGAACGAGCTGCTGAAGTTCGAGGACGGCTCCCTCGGCCTCGCGCTGAACCTGGAGGAGCGCGAGATCGGCGCGGTCGTCCTGGGCGAGTTCAGCGGCATCGAGGAGGGACAGCCGGTCACGCGTACCGGCGAGATCCTCTCCGTCGCGGTCGGCGAGGGCTACCTCGGCCGTGTCGTCGACCCGCTCGGCAACCCGATCGACGGCCTCGGCGAGATCGAGACCGACGGCCGCCGCGCCCTCGAACTGCAGGCCCCCACGGTCATGCAGCGCAAGTCGGTGCACGAGCCGATGGAGACCGGCTACAAGGCCGTCGACGCGATGACCCCGATCGGCCGCGGTCAGCGTCAGCTGATCATCGGTGACCGCCAGACCGGCAAGACCGCCCTGGCCGTCGACACGATCATCAACCAGCGCGACAACTGGCGCACGGGCGACCCGAAGAAGCAGGTCCGCTGCATCTACGTCGCCATCGGCCAGAAGGGCTCCACCATCGCGTCGGTCCGCCGCGCGCTGGAGGAGAACGGCGCGCTGGAGTACACGACCATCGTCGCCGCCCCGGCGTCCGACCCGGCCGGCTTCAAGTACCTGGCGCCGTACACCGGTTCGGCCATCGGTCAGCACTGGATGTACCAGGGCAAGCACGTCCTGATCATCTTCGACGACCTGTCGAAGCAGGCCGACGCCTACCGCGCGGTGTCCCTGCTGCTGCGCCGCCCGCCGGGCCGCGAGGCCTACCCGGGTGACGTCTTCTACCTGCACTCCCGGCTGCTGGAGCGCTGTGCCAAGCTCTCCGACGACATGGGCGCCGGTTCGATGACCGGCCTGCCGATCGTCGAGACCAAGGCCAACGACGTCTCGGCGTTCATCCCGACCAACGTCATCTCCATCACCGACGGCCAGTGCTTCCTGGAGTCGGACCTGTTCAACGCCGGTCAGCGCCCCGCGCTGAACGTCGGCATCTCCGTCTCCCGGGTCGGTGGTTCCGCGCAGCACAAGGCGATGCGCCAGGTCTCCGGCCGCCTGCGGGTGGACCTCGCCCAGTTCCGCGAGCTGGAGGCGTTCGCCGCCTTCGGTTCCGACCTGGACGCGGCCTCCAAGGCCCAGCTGGAGCGCGGTCAGCGCATGGTCGAGCTGCTGAAGCAGGACCAGTACCAGCCGATGGCCACCGAGGACCAGGTCGTCTCCGTCTGGGCCGGCACCAACGGCCGTATGGACGAGGTCCCGGTCGCCGACATCCGCCGCTTCGAGCGGGAGCTGCTGGAGTACCTGCACCGCAAGGAGCAGGGCCTGATGACCTCCATCCGCGAGGGCGCGAAGATGTCGGACGACACGATCCAGGCGATCGACGACGCCGTGGCGGAGTTCAAGAAGCAGTTCGAGACCTCGGACGGCAAGCTGCTCGGCGAGGACACTCCTGCCGCTGCCGCCAAGTGACGTAAGGAAGGGACCTGACTCATGGGAGCCCAGCTCCGGGTCTACAAGCGTCGCATCCGATCCGTCAGCGCGACCAAGAAGATCACCAAGGCGATGGAGATGATCGCCGCCTCGCGCGTCGTCAAGGCGCAGCGCAAGGTGGCGGCCTCCACGCCCTACGCGACCGAGCTGACGCGCGCGGTCACGGCGGTCGGTACGGGGTCGAACACCAGGCACCCGCTCACCACGGAGGCGGAGAACCCGACCCGTGCCGCGGTCCTGCTCCTCACGAGCGACCGCGGTCTGGCCGGTGCCTTCAACTCCAACGCCATCAAGGCGGCGGAGCAGCTGACCGAGCGCCTGGAGCGCTCGGGCAAGCAGGTCGACACGTACATCGTCGGCCGGCGCGGTGTGGCCCACTACAACTTCCGTGAGCGCAAGGTCACGGAATCGTGGAGCGGTTTCACCGACGAGCCCACGTACGCGGACGCCAAGAAGGTGGCGGCGCCTCTGATCGAGGCCATCGAGAAGGAGACGGCGGACGGCGGCGTGGACGAGCTCCACCTCGTCTACACCGAGTTCGTCTCGATGATGACGCAGACGGCGCTCGACGCCCGGCTGCTGCCGCTGCGCCTCGAAGAGGTCGCGGAGGAGGTCGCCCCCAAGGGCGAGATCCTTCCGCTGTACGACTTCGAGCCCTCGGCCGAGGACGTCCTCGACGCCCTGCTGCCGCGCTACGTGGAGAGCCGCATCTACAACGCGCTGCTCCAGTCGGCCGCTTCGAAGCACGCCGCCACGCGGCGCGCGATGAAGTCGGCCACCGACAACGCGGGTGAGCTGATCAACACGCTCTCCCGGCTTGCCAACGCGGCCCGCCAGGCCGAAATCACCCAGGAAATCAGCGAGATCGTCGGTGGCGCGAGCGCCCTGGCCGACGCGACCGCGGGGAGTGACCGCTAATGACCACCACTGTTGAGACCGCGACGGCTACGGGCCGCGTCGCCCGGGTCATCGGCCCGGTCGTCGACGTGGAGTTCCCCGTCGACGCGATGCCGGACATCTACAACGCCCTGCACGTCGAGGTCGCCGACCCGGCGAACGAGGGCGAGAGGAAGACGCTGACCCTGGAGGTCGCCCAGCACCTGGGTGACGGCCTGGTCCGCACCATCTCCATGCAGCCCACCGACGGCCTGGTCCGCCAGGCCACGGTGACCGACACCGGCGCGGCCATCTCCGTCCCCGTCGGCGACTTCACCAAGGGCAAGGTGTTCAACACCCTCGGCGAGGTGCTGAACGTCGACGAGTCCTACGACGGCGAGCGCTGGCCGATCCACCGCAAGGCCCCGAACTTCGACGAGCTCGAGTCCAAGACCGAGATGTTCGAGACGGGCGTCAAGGTCATCGACCTGCTCACCCCGTACGTCAAGGGCGGCAAGATCGGCCTGTTCGGCGGCGCCGGCGTCGGCAAGACGGTGCTCATCCAGGAGATGATCTACCGTGTCGCCAACAACCACGACGGTGTCTCCGTGTTCGCCGGTGTCGGTGAGCGCACCCGTGAGGGCAACGACCTCATCGAGGAGATGACCGACTCGGGCGTCATCGACAAGACCGCGCTGGTCTTCGGCCAGATGGACGAGCCCCCGGGCACCCGTCTGCGCGTCGCGCTGGCCGGCCTGACCATGGCCGAGTACTTCCGTGACGTCCAGAAGCAGGACGTGCTGTTCTTCATCGACAACATCTTCCGCTTCACGCAGGCCGGTTCCGAGGTCTCCACGCTGCTCGGCCGCATGCCGTCCGCGGTGGGCTACCAGCCGAACCTGGCCGACGAGATGGGCCTCCTGCAGGAGCGCATCACCTCGACCCGCGGTCACTCGATCACCTCCATGCAGGCGATCTACGTCCCCGCCGACGACCTGACCGACCCGGCCCCGGCCACCACCTTCGCCCACCTCGACGCGACGACGGTGCTCTCCCGCCCGATCTCCGAGAAGGGCATCTACCCGGCCGTGGACCCGCTGGACTCCACGTCCCGGATCCTGGACCCGCGCTACATCTCGGCGGATCACTACAACGCGGCCATGCGCGTGAAGACGATCCTGCAGAAGTACAAGGACCTCCAGGACATCATCGCGATCCTCGGCATCGACGAGCTGGGCGAGGAGGACAAGCTCGTCGTCCACCGTGCCCGTCGCGTGGAGCGCTTCCTGTCCCAGAACACCCACGTCGCCAAGCAGTTCACCGGCGTGGACGGCTCGGACGTGCCGCTCGACGAGTCGATCGCCGCGTTCAACGCGATCTGCGACGGCGAGTACGACCACTTCCCGGAGCAGGCGTTCTTCATGTGCGGTGGTCTCGAGGACCTCAAGAAGAACGCGAAGGAACTGGGCGTCTCCTGAGCCCGGCTTTCGAGCCCCGTGCTCGGTGAGGGGGCGGGCGCGTCCCGCCCCCTCCGTCACGCCTACTAGAATTGACCCCAACACCCGGCACTACCGCCGGGTGGTGACCCGAGGAGCCACCCTTGGCTGCTGAGCTGCACGTCGAGCTGGTCGCCGCCGACCGCCAGGTCTGGTCCGGCGAGGCCACCCTGGTCGTCGCGCGCACCACGTCCGGCGACATCGGCGTCATGCCCGGTCACCAGCCGCTGCTCGGTGTGCTGGAGTCGGGCCCGGTGACCATCCGTACGAGTGAAGGTGGAACGGTCGTCGCCGCGGTGCACGGCGGTTTCATCTCGTTCGCCGACAACAAGCTGTCGCTGCTGGCCGAGATCGCCGAGCTGTCGGACGAGATCGACGTCCAGCGCGAGCAGCGGGAGCTGGAGCGCGCGAAGGCGGAGGGTGACTCCACCGCCGAGCGCCGTGCGGACGTACGACTGCGCGCGGCGACGGCGAGCTGAACCTGCGCCGAGCGTTGACGTCACTCAGCCGCGGCCGGCCCGGAGCAATCCGGTGCCGGTCGCGGCTGAGGCAGATGTGGGTGTTTTTCCGGTTCCATTACCTAGTACTCGACGACGTTCCACTACCTGGGAGACGAGGAGGTCGGTGCCGATGGTCCTCGCTCTGACTGTGTGCGGGATCGTGGTGGCGCTCGTGGTGGTGGGGCTGTTCCTGTTCGGCCTGCGGCGCAGGCTGATCCAGCGCTCCGGGGGCACCTTCGACTGCTCCCTGCGCTGGGACGCGCCCGGGAAACCGGACGTCGGCGGCAAGGGCTGGAGCTACGGCGTCGCCCGCTACAACGGCGACCGCATCGAGTGGTACCGCGTCTTCTCCTACGCCCCCCGCCCGCGCCGGGTCCTGGAGCGCGCCCGGATCGAGGTGGCCGGCCGCCGGCTGCCCGAGGGCGAGGAGGAACTGGCGCTGCTCTCCGACGCGGTCGTCCTGGCCTGTACCCACCGGGGCACGCGTGTGGAGCTCGCCATGAGCGAAGACGCGCTGACCGGTTTCCTCGCGTGGCTCGAGGCAGCCCCGCCCGGTCAGCGCGTCAACGTCGCTTAGCGCCCGGCGCTCCTACAGGTTGCTGTTGATGGCGCTCACCAGCTCGCCGTTGCCGGTGTCACCGCTGAAGTCCCAGAAGAAGGCTCCGCCGAGGCCCTGGTTCCTGGCCCACGCCATCTTGGTGGCGATGGTGGCGGGGGTGTCGTACGACCACCAGTTGCTGCCGCAGTGCGCGTACGCGGTGCCGGCGACGGTGCCGGTGACCGGGCAGGACGTCTTGAGCACCTTGTAGTCCTCGATGCCCTGCTCGTACGTGCCGGCCGCCGGGCCCGTGGCGGTGCCGCCGGGGGCGTCCTGGGTGACGCCGGTCCAGCCGCGGCCGTAGAAGCCGATGCCGATGAGCAGCTTGCTCGCGGGCACGCCGATCGCCTTGAACTTGGCCATCGCGTCGGCGGTGGTGAAGCCCGCCTTCGGGATGCCGGAGTACGAGGTGAGCGGGGAGTGCGGGGCGGTGGGGCCCTGGGCGTCCCAGGCGCCGAAGAAGTCGTACGTCATCACGTTGTACCAGTCGACGTACTGGGCGGCGCCCGCGTAGTCCGCGGCCTCGATCTTGCCGCCGGCCGAGCCGTCGGCGGTGGTGGCGGCGGTGATCAGGTTCTTCGTGCCGAACTTGGCGCGCAGCGCGGCCATGACGTTCCTGTAGGCCGCGGCCCCGCTGGTGTCACAGGTCAGACCGCAGGAGTTCGGGTACTCCCAGTCGATGTCGATGCCGTCGAAGACGTCGGCCCAGCGCGGGTCCTCGACCAGGTCGTAGCAGGACTGGGCGAAGGCGGCCGGGTCCTTGGCCGCGTCGGCGAAGCCGCCGGACCAGGTCCAGCCGCCGAACGACCACAGCACCTTGATGTTCGGGTACTTGGCCTTCAGTTCGCGCAGCTGGTTGAAGTTGCCGCGCAGCGGCTGGTCCCAGGTGTCGGCCACGCCGCTGACCGACTGGTCGGCGGTGAACGCCTTGTCGTAGTCGGCGTAGGAGTCGCCGATCGCGCACTTGCCGCCGGTGACGTTGCCGAAGGCGTAGTTGATGTGCGTGATCTTGGCCGCGCTGCCCGACGTCACGATGTTCTTGACGTTGTAGTTGCGGCCGTAGACGCCCCACTCGGTGAAGTAGCCGAGCTTGACCTTGCTGCCGCCGGCGGGCGGGGGAGTGGTGGTGGTGCCGGTGGTGTGCACGGCGACCGCACCGCTGACGGGGCCGGTCTGGTCCGCGGTGTCACGGGCCCGCACGGTGTAGGAGTAGTCGGTGCCGGCGGTCAGGCCGGTGTCCGTGTACGAGGTGGCGGTCACCGTCGAGACGACCTTGCCGTCGCGCAGGACGTCGTAGTTCTTGACGCCCTTGTCGTCGGTGGCCGCGCTCCAGTCGAGCTTCACCGAGGTGTCGGTGACACCGGAGGCGGCCGGGGTGCCGGGCGCGGAGGGCGCCGCGTCACCGGGGACGGTGGTGCCGTCGCAGCTGTCGCCGTTGAGCTTGCAGTTGCTCGGGGAGCCCGAGCCGGCGCCGTTGAAGCCGAAGGACACCGAGGCGCCCGGGGCCAGGGTGCCGTTGTAGGACTTGTTCCTGGCGGTCCAGTGGGTGCCGGAGCCGGTGACGTCCGCGTCCCAGGCGGAGGTGACGGACGTGCCGGAGGGGAAGTCCCACTCGACGGTCCAGGAGCTGATGCTGGAGGTGCCGGTGTTCTTGACGGTCCACTGGCCGCCGAAGCCGGTGCCCCAGTCGCTGGACTTGGTGAAGCTCGCGGTGGCGTTCGCCGCGGCCTGCGCCGGGCTCGCGAGACCGACCAGTCCGGCCATGGGGAGCAACAGGGTCGCGAACCCCGCCGCGGCTCTGTGTCTGAAGCGCATGCTGCGCCTCCCTCGTCTTGGGGGTGTCAGGGGCATGACTGAGCCTTCATGCCCACGGTGTCGCGAGAATAGGAAGGTCTGGACCACGGGTCAATAGGTCTGGACCACTTGCGGCACGGTCGGCCGAAACCCCGACTCCTCCGCCCGGCGGGCCGTTTGTGCCCCCGAGGCCCGCTAGCGCTCGCCGCCCGGCACCCACAGCACGTCCCCGACCTCCTTGTTCGCGATCCGCGCCAGGATGAACAGCAGGTCGGACAGGCGGTTGAGGTAGGTCGCGGTGAGGGGGTTCATCGTGTCGCCGTGTGCTTCCAGGGCCGACCAGGTGGAGCGCTCGGCACGGCGGACGACCGTGCAGGCCTGGTGGAGCAGCGCCGCGCCGGGGGTGCCGCCGGGCAGGATGAAGGAGTGCAGCTTCTCCAGCCGCTCGTTGAAGCGGTCGCAGTCCGCCTCCAGCCTGTCGACGTAGGACTGCTCGACCCGCAGGGGCGGGAACCCCGGGTTCTCCACGACCGGCGTCGACAGGTCCGCACCCACGTCGAACAGGTCGTTCTGGACGCGGGTGAGGACCTTGACGACCTCCTCGTCCAGGCCGCCCAGCGCGAGGGCGGTGCCGATCACCGCGTTCGCCTCGTTGGCGTCCGCGTACGCCGAGATCCGCAGGTCCGTCTTGGGCACCCGGCTCATGTCGCCGAGGCTGGTGGTGCCCTTGTCGCCGGTCCTGGTGTAGATGCGCGTCAGATTGACCATACGGCCAGCGTAGTTACGCCCCGGCCGTCCGGAACACGCGTGTGCCCACCGTCACGGACAGCGCGGCGAAGCCGACGGCGACGAGGACGCCGTACAGCATGTGCGCGGAGGTGTACGCGCCGACGTAGGCGTCGCGCACCGCGTCCACCAGGTACCGGAACGGGACGAGGTGCGAGAGCACGTCCAGCCAGGCCGGCGCCAGGGTCATCGGCAGCATCAGGCCGGACAGCAGCATCGACGGCATCGACACCGTGTTGATCAGCGGCCCGAACGCCTGCGGGGTGCGGACCCTCGTCGCCAGCGCGTACGACAGCGACGCCAGCGAGAGCGTGAGCAGGGCGACGAACGCGAAGCCGATCAGGATGCCGGCCAGCGGCGCGCGCAGCCCCATGACCAGCGCGGCCAGCACCAGCAGGACCGCCTGTAGGACGAAGACCGTGGCGTCCCGCAGGGCCCGCCCGAGCAGCAGGGCGAGCCGGCTGACGGGGGTCACCCGCATCCGTTCGAGCACCCCCTGGGCGTTCTCCATGATGACCGCGAAGCCGGCGAACAGGGCGCCGAACAGTCCCAGCTGGAGCAGCAGGCCGGGCACGAGCACCTGCCAGGAGCTGCCCCGCCCGCCCAGTGGCAGGCCGGTGAGCAGCGGGCCGAAGAGGAACAGGTACAGCAGCGGCGTCAGCACGCCGAACAGCAGCGCGAAGCGCGAGCGCAGCGACTGGCGGAGGTAGCGGCCGTAGACGAGGGCCGTGTCGTGGACGGGCATGTCGTGGTCCTGTCGGCCGGGTCTATACGGAGACGGGGGCGGGGGCGGCCGGGGCGGGGCCGCGGCCGGTGACGGCGAGGAACGTGTCCTGGAGCGAGGCGTCGACCGAGCCGCCGTACCGCAGCTTGAGCGCGCCCGGGGTGCCCTCGGCCGCGACGACTCCCCGGTCCACGATCACGAGCCGGTCGGCGAGGGCGTCGGCCTCGTCCAGGTAGTGGGTGGTCAGGAAGACCGTGGTGCCGTGGGTGTCGCGCAGCCGGCGCACCAGGTCCCACAGGTCGGCGCGGCTGCCGGGGTCGAGCCCGGTCGTCGGTTCGTCCAGGAAGAGCACCCTCGGCCGGTGCGTGAGGGCCATCGCGATGTCCAGACGGCGCCGCTGGCCGCCGGACAGCGCGCCCGATTTCCGGTCGAGCAGCTCGGTGAGGCCCAGTTCACCGGCCAGTTCCGCGGCGCGGGCGACCGCTGCGGCCTTCGGCAGGCGGTACATCCGCCCCTGGGTGACCAGTTCCTCGCGCACCGGGACCTGCGGGTCCGTGCCGCCGGACTGGGCGACGTAACCGCAGGCCGCGCGCACCGCGGCCGGGTCGCCCGCCAGGTCGTGCCCGGCGACGGTGGCCGCGCCGCCGGTGGGCCGGAGCAGCGTGGTGAGCATCCGCAGGGTGGTCGTCTTGCCGGCTCCGTTGGGGCCGAGGAAGCCGAGGATCTCGCCCTCGCGGACGGTGAGGTCGACACACCGCACGGCCTCGACCGGGCCGGCTTTCGTCTGGAAGGTGCGGGCCAGTCCGGCCGCGCTGATGACCGCTGTCATGCCGGCCAGAAAAACAGAGTTCATGAAAAATTGCAACGCCACCAAAATTTCTCCGTACCCAACGAAGTTAGGATGGGGGCATGGCTGAGGGGCTCAGGGAGCGGAAGAAGCGGCAGACACGGCAGTACATCTCGGACGTCGCCACGGGACTGTTCCTCGAACGCGGTTTCGACGCGGTGACGGTCGCGGAGATCGCCGCCGCCGCCGACGTCTCGGTCAACACCGTCTACAACTACTTCCCGGCCAAGGAGGACCTCTTCTTCGACCGCTCGGCCGGCATGGTCGACCGCCTCGCCCGCTGGGTCCGGGGCCGTCCGGACGGTGAGTCCGCCGCCGCCGCGGTCCTGCGCGAGCTGCGCGAGGAGATCGAGGCCGTGTCGCCCCGGGTGGGGCTGATCCCCGGCTACACGCGCTTCCAGCGGGTCATCGAGGAGGCGCCCGCGCTGCGCTCCCGGCTGTGGGCCATCGCCCAGGAGGTGCAGGCCAACCTCGAACAGGCCCTGCGCGAGGAGACCGGCGCCGCGGACGACGACGAACTGCCGAACCTGATGGCCGGTCAGATCGGCTGGGCGCACAGCACGGTCATGGCGGTCATCGGCCGCGAGATGGTCCGGGGCCGCTCGCCGCAGGAGGTCTCGCGCGAAGTGCTCGTCCTCCTCGACGACATCGAGGACCTGCTGAGCGAGCGGGTCCTCACCTACGCCGTGCGCGGCTCATCGTGACGCCCTGACGGAGATCACCCACTTCACCGGATCGCCCTGCGGCTCCCGCGCCGCCGTGCCGCGTCCGCGCGGCCCGCGCGGGGAGGCCTCGCCCGCGCGGCTGGGCAGGGCCGGGTTGAAGACGCCCGTGCCCGTGCCGCTCCACGGCGGGGTCCAGGTGAGCAGGAAGCTCACGCGGTCGGCGAAGCGCGGGCCGGGCACCGGTATCTCGACGCCCGGATGACGGGCGTAGCCGCGCTGGACGGCGAGGGCGACGTAGTTGGTGACGGCGTCGGCGCGGTGGGGCCGCGGCCGCGGGTCCGCGGGGGCCAGCCGGCTCAGTATCCGCAGCACGGTGGGCACGGACGCGTCGAAGGTGCACAGCACCGGCGGGCACAGGCCGGTGACCGGGACGGTGTCGTGGTCCGTCAGGGCGTCGAGGCCGGTCTGGTCGTACCAGTGGGCGGCCGCGTGGGCCTCGCCGCGGGCACGGTGGTGCAGGGACAGGCAGTAGGCGGCCGGGGTGTGTCCCGCGCCGGCGGCGTACTGCCACCAGAAACGGGCCCCTTCCTCGATCCCGGCGACGCTCAGGGCGCAGCCGAGCCGCCAGGCGCCCTCGGGCTCGGGGAGCTGGTCGGTGAGGAACCGCAGGGTCCCGGGGGCGAGGGCGGTCAGGACGAGGTCGCACAGGGTGCGCAGGTGACGGTCCGCGGCGGCGTCGGCCGGCGGTTCGCCGACGGGCGCGACGGTGTCGTACGCCTGCTCCGGGTAGGCGCTGTCTTCGTAGGGGACGGTGTCGGCGGGGGCACCCGGGCCGTCGTGCAGGCGGGCGCGGGCGAGGAGGGCGTCGATGGCGCTCATGGCGGTCTGGGTTCACTCCCGGGGGCTGCAGGGGCGGAGCAGGTCTTCGAGGGCGGCGCGGGCGTGGTGGTCGACGGCGTGGGCGATGGCCGGGCTCAGGCCGGTGACGTAGGGGATCGTTTCCTCAAGGTCGAGGCCGCACAGGTGGCGCAGCACGACGACGTCCATGTGGTCGTGCGGGAGGCGGGCGATGGCGTCGAAGAGGTCCACCAGGTCGGTCAGGACGACGAGGCGGTCCGGCACACTGCCGCTGGCCTCCTCGGTGGAGAAGACCGCGGCGCGCAGGTCGGGACGGCCCTCGCGGTGGCCGGCCCGCGCCATCACGCGCGAGCGCAGCAGGCGCCAGGCGTTGCGGCGCAGGTTCTCGCTGCTGACGGCCGTGCTCCAGGACAGCCACAGCAGGTCGAAGGTCTCCCCCACCGCCCAGCGGACGCGGTCGTCGGTCAGCAGGAAGGTGCGCGCGTAGGCGGTGTAGGGAGCGCGCACGGTCTCGGTGAAGGCCCGGTGGGCCAGGGGCGGGGTCTCCGGCTCGCACGCGACCTGCCGGATGCAGTGCCGGATCCAGTCGGGCTCCTTGTGGGCCTCGCGCGCCGCGGCGCTCCACAGGCGGCGCATCGGCTGCACGGGCAGTCCCAGGGCGCGTATCACGCTGAAGGTGATCTCCCAGGCGGGGTAGTAGCCGTTGCCGCGCAGGAGTTCGCTGATGCGGGTCTTGGAGTAGCCGGAGCGGTCGACGAGGTCGTCCAGGGTCAGGCCGCTGGAGAAGACGAAGTCGCGCACCGGTTCCAGCCAGGCCCGGTGCGACAGGCCCGCCGCCTCGGAGATCGGGGCCGGTTTGCGTCCCCGCCTGCCGCCCGCCTGCGGCGGGGGCGGCTGGCCGGTGCCAGGGGGCAGGGTCATCGGGGCGGCTCCTCCCCGGCGGCGGGAGGGACGGGGGAGGCGGGCGCGCGGGAGCCGTCGGGCCCGGTCAGGGCCTGGGCGGTCTGCTGCACGAGCAGGCCCAGGGACGGGAGCAGGGCGGCCACGGCCGCGACCTGTCCCAGCACGGTCATCACCGTGCTCCACGTGAGGACCGCCACCAGGACGGCGACGGTCACCACCTTCTTACTCGACATCGCACATCGTTTCTGTGAGGGAGGTCCACTCCAACGTCCCTTCCTGCCAACGGTGCTGAAGCGCCGTCAGGAAGGGGACGCCAGCATGGCCCGGCCGCCGCCCGGCACGCCACGTGATCACGGGGTTACGGAACAATGACCCGGTCCGCCCGGCTCCGCTACCCGGCGCCACCCCCGGCGCGCGGCGCGAACGGCGAATGATTCAACCCTTCGAGGGGGAACGCCGCCTTTGCGCACGCGGGGCCGCGCCCGCCCCCCATCATGGAGGCCGAGGCGCCACTCGACGCCGCACCCGGAGCCGTGCGGCCCCCTGTGCTGAAGCAACACCCCAAGAGGAGGCCGCACGGCTCCGTCCCCCGCGCGCCCCGCGCCCCGGCGGGGGCCGGCGGACGGGCCGAACGGGGCGCGCGAAGCCCCTCCTTGGGTGCCCGGTACCGCTGCCGGTGTGACGTCCGTCAGATGAGACGTGACGCGCGTTACTTACCGGTCACACCGTCGCTCCGGAGCGCTATCGTCCGCCGGAGGGTCAGACACCAACAGCTTTCAGGGAGTCGGAGTGGCACGGAAGCTCGCCGTCATCGGGGCCGGTCTCATGGGGTCCGGCATCGCCCAGGTCGCCGCGCAGGCCGGCTGGGAGGTCGTCCTGCGGGACGTCACCGACGAGGCACTCAAGCGTGGCACCGACGGCATCAAGGCCTCGTACGACAAGTTCGTCGCCAAGGGCAGGCTGGAGGCGCACGACGCCGACGCGGCCCTCGGGCGCATCACCGCGACCACCGACCTGGACGCCGCCGCCGACGCCGACCTCGTCGTCGAGGCGGTCTTCGAGAAGCTGGAGGTCAAGCACGAGATCTTCCGCGCGCTCGACGGGCTCGTGCGCGAGGACACCGTGCTCGCCTCCAACACCTCCGCCATCCCGATCACCAAGATCGCGGCGGTCACCGAGCGGCCCGAGCGGGTCGTCGGCGTGCACTTCTTCTCGCCGGTGCCGATGATGCAGCTCGTCGAACTGGTCCGCGGCTACAAGACGAGCGACCGGGCCCTCGCCACCGCGCGGGAGTTCGCCGAGTCCGTCGGCAAGACCTGCATCGTCGTCAACCGGGACGTCGCCGGGTTCGTGACCACCCGGCTCATCTCCGCGCTCGTCGTGGAGGCCGCCAGGCTCTACGAGTCCGGTGTCGCGAGCGCCGAGGACATCGACCTCGCCTGCAAGCTGGGCTTCGGCCACGCCATGGGCCCGCTGGCCACCGCGGACCTGACCGGCGTGGACATCCTGCTGCACGCCACCAGCAACATCTACACCGAGTCCCAGGACGAGAAGTTCGCCCCGCCGGAGCTGATGCGCCGGATGGTGGACGCCGGTGACATCGGCCGCAAGAGCGGGCAGGGCTTCTACACGTACTGACCCGTGCCCGCACGGACGCACGCCCCGGGGGATCACCCCCCGGGGTGAATCGGGTATCGGTTCACCCACGAACAGCAACCGCTTCGCCGCGCACGCGGTCAGACGTTGCACAGCACGACCACCATCACCGTCACGGAGTCCGCCGCACCGCACTCAACGGGGAGCGCATATGTACATCAGGGGCGACCACGCCGAGCTGGTCGTCGGGGGCCGCCTCGACGTCCGCAGCGCGGCGGACGCCCGTACGGCCCTGCACTCGGCCGTCGACGACGGAGTCGGCAACCTGGTGCTGGACCTGTCCGAACTGGACTCCTGGGACGCCACCGGCCTCGGGGTGATCATGGGTGTCCACCGGCGGGCCGGCCGCTGCGGACGCCGCCTGGTGCTGCGGGGCGTACCGCTCCAGCTGCAGCGCCTGCTGGTGGCCACCCGGCTGCACCGCATCCTCGCCATCGAGGGCGGCATCGGCGTGGAGTCGCTGCCGCGGGTGTGACGTACCGTAGGGGACGCCCCGGGCGCCAACCGGCCCACAGTGCACCGGGTGCGACCCGGCGTGGGACACACCGGGTGTGAACCGGCCGACGGGGGAGACCCGGATGCGGTGTCCGAACCGCACGCCGGGGGGCAATCCTCGCCGGACCGTGACGTCTCGGACCGCGCGGCACCCCGCCCTGTCGCAGACACCACGCGAAGGTTTAGGGTTCGCTCGCCCGCTGCCTCGTGGCCCTCGAGCGGGCCCGGACCAGAAGCGACAGCGCGGTGTGCAGCAGGCCGGGAGGGGCCGACACAGGGCACACGACGCTTTTGGGGGACTCGAACCCATGGACCCGATCACGCCGGGACCCGAGCAGCACGGCCAGGCTCCGAGCCGACGCCCGCCCCGGGAACCCCTCACCGCCGATTTCGCGCCGAGCTCGCCCGCGCCCGCCCGCATGGTGCGGCTCGTCTCCGGCGACTTCCTGCTGACCATCAATCCCGTCGACGGCAGCGAGATAGAACCCTGCCCGCCGGGCGAACGGCCCGGCCGGCCCCGCAAACTCACCGCGGCCGAACGCGCCGGCACCGAGCGTGGCTCCCGCCCGCCCGTGCCGCCCGGCCCGACCCGGCCCACGCCCGCGCTCCTGGAACGCCAGGACGAACGCGAGCGCCTGGTGCGGCTGCTGGCCCGGGGCCGGTCCGTGCGCCTGACCGGCCCCGGTGGCTCCGGCCGCACCGCCCTGCTCGACCTCGTCGCCGAGGACTGCCTGGACCTCGCCCCCGACGGCGTGGTCCGCCTCACCGGCTTCCACCGCACCGCCG
Organism: Streptomyces sp. TG1A-8; assembly: GCF_030499535.1. NCBI lineage: Bacteria > Bacillati > Actinomycetota > Actinomycetes > Kitasatosporales > Streptomycetaceae > Streptomyces > Streptomyces sp. TG1A-8. The sequence continues at coordinate 2,354,973 of NZ_JASTLB010000001.1, read as the reverse complement.
CCGAGCTGCTGCACGACCTCGTCCACGCCGTCCACGACGCCCCGCTGCACCGTCCGGAACCGGACGAACTGCGTGACCTGGCCAGGCGGGCGGGCGCGGTCGTGGTCGTGGACGACCTCGGGTTCGGCGGCGCCGCCCTGGACGAACTGCTCGACGCCACCCCCGAGTGCGCGTACCTGTTCGCCGCCACCCCGGACGTTCCGGCGCCCTCCGCGGACGCCGACGTCGAGGAGGTCTTCCTCGGCGGCCTGGACCGCAGGGCCGGCGTGGAGATCCTGGAGCGCGCGGTCGGCCGGGTCCTCACCGAGGAGGAGGCCAACTGGGCGGGCGACCTGTGGTTCGAGTCCGAGGGCCTGCCGCTGCGGTTCGTGCAGGCCGGCGCGCTGCTGCGGCAGCGCGACCAACTGCGCGCCAGCACCGGCGCGGTGGACGAGTACGGCGTTTTCGAGAACGTGCGCGTCTCCGCCGAGGTGTCCCTGCCGGCGGCACAGCCGGAGGACGTCCCGCTGCCGTCCCTGGGCGAGGCCGCCGCGCCCGCGCCGCTGCTCGCCGCCCGGCTCAGCGCCTCCGCCCGCGCCACCCTGCGGTTCGCCGTCGCGCTCGGCGGTGAGGTGCCGCACCAGGCGCACCTGCCCGCCCTCGTCGGCGACACCCACGCGGACGCCGCGCTCGGCGAACTCGCCGACTGCGGACTGGTCTCCCCGGTCGGCTCCCGCTACCGCCTCGCGGCCGGTGTGCAGACCCAGCTGGAGGCCGCCGGTTACGACGCCGACGCCCCCGCCCGGGCCCGCACCGCGGCCCAGCACTACGCCTGGTGGGCCGGGCACCCCTCGGTCACCCCCGAACGGGTGTGCGCCGAGGCCGACGCGGTGCTGGCGGCCCTCGCGGTGCTCGTGCCGGGCGCGGCGCCGCAGGCCGGGGACGGCACCGGGGCCGAGGACGCGGACGGCTGCGCGGTGCGGCTCGCCCGCACGGCCGCGCCCGCGTTCGCCGCCGGGCTGCACTGGGGCGCCTGGGAACGGGCGCTGCGCTTCGGCGCGGAGGCCTCCCGGCTGTCCGGCGAGGTGGCCGAACAGGCCTACTTCCACCACGAGCTGGGCGTCCTCGCGCTGTGCGGCGGGCAGCTCGACCGGGCCCGTGCCGAGCTGGAGGCCTCCATCGGGCTGCGCGGGGCGCTCGCCGACAAGCCGGGCACCGTGGCCGGGCGCCGCGCCCTGGCGCTGGTCGCCGACCGCGCGGGCGACGTCCCCGGGCCGTTGGTGCGGGCGGGCGAGGAGGGACCGGACGCGCGTGAGGGGGAGCCGTCGCCGGCCGGGCCGCCCGCGGACCACCGGCCGTCCGGCCCCGTCGGCGACACCCTCGCCACCCACCGGCTTCCGGTGGTGCCCGGGGCCAGGGACGGCGCACGCCGGGCGACCCGCCGCAACCTGGTCGCGGCCGGTTCCGGCGCGCTGCTCGTGGCCGTGCTGGGCGCGGTCGTGACCCTCGGCATGACGTCCCAGGAGGACACCGGCAAGAACCCGGCCGGCAAGGCCGACGCCCGTCCGTCCGCGACCCAGGCCCCGGGCGACGGCAGCCTGGGCGCGGTGCCGGAGCAGGGCGACGGCACGGGGGCCGCCACGGCCGGACCGCTCGCCACCCCGACCAACCCGGGCCCCGACGGCACGTACGGCACGGCGGACGACCCGGCCCCCCCGGCGACGCCTTCGGCGGACCCGTCGGGGACGAAGGCGCCGGGCGGCACGGACACGTCCCCCACGCCGTCCGGGCCCACGCCGACGAAGCCGACGAAGCCGACGAAGCCGACGCAGTCGACGTCGGCCCCCTCGAAGCCGACGCCCTCGGGCTCGCCGTCCACCGCGCCCCCGTCGAGCTCCGCCCCGGTCACTCCGTCCACGTCCCCGTCGACCAGCACCGCCCCGTCGACCACGGACTCCGCCGGCGGCCCGACGCTCACCTCCACGTCGCCGGACACCACGCGGAGCGGCGGAGCGGGGACCTCCGGGGCCGGCACGGTGATGTAGCGGCACGGACCGGGCGTGCGGGCCGGGGCGGCGGTGCGCGGTGCGGGGCCGTGTCCCGGCCCGGTGGCCGGCGGCGCGGATTCCCCCGGCGGTGGCCGGCCGGGGCCTGCGGGCACCGGCACGGTGACGCAGCGGCGCGGGCCGCCGCCGCGGCGGTCGTCTCCCCTCCGCGGGATGCCCGCCCCCGGCGGGGGCGGTGGGGGAGCGGGAGCGGCGCACGGTCACCGCCCCCGGGCGACGGGCGGCGGGCGCCGGCGGTCCGGGGGACCGGTCCCGCTCAGAACAGGCGGAGCTTGTCGTCCTCGATGCCGCGCAGGGCGTCGTAGTCGAGGATCTGGCAGCTGATGCCGCGGTCGGTGGCCAGGACGCGGGCCTGCGGCTTGATCTCCTGGGCGGCGAAGACGCCGCGGACCGGGGCGAGGTGCGGGTCGCGGTTCAGCAGCTCCAGGTAGCGGGTGAGCTGCTCGACGCCGTCGATCTCGCCGCGCCGCTTGATCTCGACGGCGACGGTCCCGCCGTCGGCGTCCCGGCACAGGATGTCGACGGGGCCGATCGCGGTCATGTACTCGCGGCGGATCAGGGTGTAGCCCTCGCCCAGCGTCTCGATCCGGTCGGCGAGCAGCTCCTGCAGGTGCGCTTCCACGCCGTCCTTGATCAGGCCGGGGTCCACGCCGAGTTCGTGCGAGGAGTCGTGGAGGATCTCCTCCATCGTGATGATCAGTTTCTCGCCCGCCTTGTTGACGACCGTCCAGACCCCCGCCCCGTCGTCCGCGCCCTCCTTCAACGTGCAGGGCGGCGACATCCAGTTGAGGGGCTTGTAGGCCCGGTCGTCGGCGTGGATGGAGACGCTGCCGTCCGCCTTGACCAGGATCAGGCGGGGCGCCGAGGGCAGGTGGGCGGTGAGCCGGCCGGCGTAGTCGACCGAGCACCGGGCAATGACGAGACGCATGGTCGGCAACGCTACTCGACACCGGGGAGCCCACGCGATCCGCCCACCCCCACCCGTCCCCGCCCGCACCACGGGGCCGCCGGTTCACCCGCTTTGCCCCTTGTGACTCTTGTTCGTCCCTGGCCGATAGTGGGCCCAACCCGACCGTTCCATATACGTGTTCTGCTGGTGTGGTCACCGGCCGTTGCCTACGGTGGAGAACGGGAGATCGCGATCCGTGTACGGAGCGTGTCCGGTGTCGTGAGCTCCCTCATCCGTCCGGCAACCCCTGCTCGTCGGGGGTGCGAGAGGAGAACCCATGTCGCTCGACGTCTCACCGGCCCTACTCGAACAGGCCGAGCGAGGCGAGGTCGACGAAGCAGCATTCGTCGACTGCGTCCGGACCTCCCTGCCCTACGCGTGGGAGACGATCAGCTCGCTGGTGGCCCAGCTGAAGGTGGACGGCGGACCCTTCGCCGACAACCAGACGCCCCCGCCGGACGAGCAGGCACGCGGTCAGCTGCTGCGCGCGCTCGCGAGTGACGCCATACGCGGTGCGCTGCAGCGGCACTTCGGGGTACGGCTGGCCTTCCAGAACTGCCACCGGGTGGCGGTGTTCCCCCTGGACGCCTCGGTGGACCAGACGCTGGCCCGCTTCACGTCGGCGCGCAACCAGTTGCTCAACCAGTCGCCGGAGCTGCGGGACTGCTGACGCGCGGCTTCGACGCCGTTGACGCAGTGAGCCGTTGCTTGCCGCTCCACCCGTGGGAGGTGCATCGGGGCCGGAGCGGCAAGCCCCCGGGCAGCCGGTAGCCGGTCAGCGCAGCCGGGGCAGCACCTCGGCGCCCAGGCGCCGCACGTTCTCCTCCGTCGCGGCGAGATCGCCGGAGCCCTCGACGAGCAGGGCGAAGCGGGAGATGCCGGTGCGCTCGGAGGTGGCCGCGAGCCGGTCGGCCGCGAGCTGCGGGGTGCCCACCGGGTGCAGCTCGCAGAGCAGTTCGGTGTAGGCGTGCGGATCGCGCATCACGCGCGCCCGGCCGTCGACCGTCACGTGGGCCTCGAGGCCCTGCTTCAACCAGCCCGGCATCGCCTTCAGCAGCGTCTCCACGGCGTCGGTGCGCCGGTCCGCGAGCTGGCAGACGCCGGCCGAGACGTGGGCCGCGTCCGCGATCTCCTCGGCCGGCCGTCCCGCGGCCCGTGCGCGGCGCCGCCACAGGGCGACCATCTCGGCCTTCTCCTCGTCCCCGACGTGCATCCCGAGCAGCATCGGCAGCCCGCGCTCGGCGGCCAGCCCCACGCTCGCCGGGGAGGTGCAGGCGACGACGACCTCCGGGCCAAGGGCCCCGGTCAGCGCCTCCGAGGGGCGGGGCACGACGGGCACCTCCCGGAAGCGGAAGCGTTCGCCCGAGGCCGCGACCGACGGTTCGCGCAGCCAGCGCACCAGCAGATCGAGTGATTCGGGGAACCCGTGCTCGTACGCCCGCAGACCCGTGCCGAACACCTCCAGGTCCACCCACGGGCCGCCGCGCCCCACGCCCAGCGTGAACCGTCCGCCGCTCGCCACGTGCAGCAGCGCGGCCTGTTCGCCGAGGGCGACCGGGTGCGCGGTGGGCAGCACGCTCACCGCCGTACCGACCCGCAGCCGGCGGGTGCGGCCGAGCAGCAGCGCGGCCAGCGTGACGGCGGACGGACAGGTGCCGTACGGCACGAAGTGGTGCTCGGCCAGCCACACCGTGTCCAGACCGGCCTCCTCGGCGGCCTCCGCCGAGCGGACCGCCCGGTGCAGGGCCTCCCCGGGGCCCTGGCCCGGGAACTGGGCGGCCGGCACAAAACTTCCTACGCGCATCGCACTTCCCGCTTCCTCGGCTCCGACCGGAGCTCCCCCGCCCGGCACAACCGTCCGGCACGTGCGCAGGACACGGCCCCGAAGGCGGAAGTCGCCGATCGTCCGCGCACCGGGCCGTCCCGCGGGGGACTCGTGGGGGCCGGAGCGTTCCGCGTGCCCCGGCGGGCGCCGCGTACGCTGGATGCCGCCCGTGCTTCCCGCAGAGCCCCGAGAGGTGTCCCGTGTCCCCGCGCCGCAACCGACCCAAGGCAGCCGGATCGTCCGGCCGGAGCGCCGAGGACGACCGCGCCGGCCGGTACGGCGGATGGCAGTCCACGGAGAACTGGCAGGGCGAGGACTGGAGCGTGCGCCACGTCGCCGGGGCGGGCACGCAGGGCAAGGCCTACCGCTGCCCGGGCTGCGACCAGCTGATCCCCTCCGGCGTCCCGCACGTGGTGGCCTGGCCGGAGTACTCGGGCGTGGACGACCGCCGCCACTGGCACAAGGCGTGCTGGAACGCGAAGGACCGCCGCACCACACGGGTGCAGCGGTCCCGCAACGCGCCGAGGTTCTGAGCGCGGCCGGCTACACGTCCCGGTTGCGTAGCAGCGCGTAGGCCCCGGCGTACACCGCCGCGGTCACACCCAGCATGATCCACAGCGGGTCCCAGCCGGTCGGGCCGGACCGGCTCAGGGCGTTGTCGTAGAAGACGCCCATCTGGCTCGGGATCGAGTACTCGAACAGTGCCTGCTGCAACTCCCCCAGCGAGGACGCGTTCATGAACAGGGCGATCACCAGCGGGGCGAGCACCACGGCGATCATGATGGTGATGGCGCCCGCCGAGTGCCGGATCACCGAGCCCGTCAGGAGCGAGAGCAGCCCGAGCAGCGCGATGTAGAGGCTGATGCCGACGGTGGCCTTCAGCCACTGCCCGCCGGTCGGGCCGTCCGCGCCGTGGCTGCCCAGCAGGGAGGTCTGGAGCACCGCCACGAAGGACGCGGCGGCCAGCGTCACCACGAAGGCGACGGCGAAGAACACGATCGACTTGGCGGCCAGCACCCGCCCCCGGCTCGGGCACGCGGTCAGCGTGGTGCGGACCATGCCGGTGCCGTACTCGGACGCGGTGGTGAGCACGCCGAGCGTGATGATGCACATCGTGCCGAGCAGCAGGCCGAAGAAGCCGAGGCCCAGCGCGTCCTGGCCGGACTGGTCGCCGGAGTGGCTGACCGCGATCCCGGCGAGCAGTCCGACGCCGATCACGATGAGGAGGAACACGCCGAGCGTCCACATCGTCGAACGCACCGACTTGATCTTCGTCCACTCGGAGGCCAGCGCGTGCCCGAGGTGGGTGCGCACGACCGGGATGGGCGAGCTGTAACCGGGGTACGGGCCGCCCGGCGCCGCCTGCCGGTCGGGCGCGGCGGCGGGGGCCTGCGGCATCGGGGGCAGGTGGGTGCTCATCGGGCGTCCTCGGGCTGGGTCTGGGGCTGGAGCCGGCCGGCAGCCGGGGCGGGGGCGGACGCGGGCCGGACCGGGGCGGCCGGGTCCTGCAGCGGTGCGGGCGGGGCGGGCGGTGCGGGCGGGGCGGCGGGGGCCGGTGCGGGCGGCGCGGCGTACGGGTTCGGGGCGCCGGCGCCGGGAGCGCCGTACGGACCCGCGGGAGCGCCGCCGTACGGGCCCGCGGGCGGCGCGAACGGCCGGCCGCCCTGCTGGGGCGGCGGTGGGGCGTACCAGCCCGGCTGGCCCTGGCCCGGCACCGGCACGGGGGGCTGGGCGCCGGGCGGCGGGGGCTGCTGGAGGCCGGCCTTCCGGTCGGTGCTGGAGCGGTAGTCCACGACGCCCTGCGTCATCCGCATGTACGCCTCCTCCAGCGAGGCCTGGTGCGGCGACAGCTCCCACAGCCGGACGTCCGCCTCGTGCGCGAGGTCGCTGATGCGGGGCAGCGGCAGCCCGGTCACCCGCAGCGCGCCGTCCTGCTCGGGCAGCACGTGGCCGCCGGCCCCGGTGAGCGCGGAGGTCAGCTTCTCGCGCAGCCCGGGCTCAGCGTCGGGGGTGCGGACGCGCGCGAAGCCGGCTGAGTTGGCCGAAATGAAGTCACGCACGCTCATGTCGGCGAGCAGTTGTCCGCGCCCGATGACGATGAGGTGGTCGGCGGTCAGCGCCATCTCGCTCATCAGGTGGGAGGAGACGAAGACCGTGCGGCCCTCGGCCGCGAGGGCCTTCATCAGGTTGCGCACCCAGAGGATGCCCTCGGGGTCGAGGCCGTTGACCGGCTCGTCGAACAGCAGCACCTGCGGGTCGCCGAGCAGCGCCGCGGCTATGCCGAGGCGCTGGCCCATGCCGAGCGAGAAGCCCCTGGAGCGCTTCCGCGCCACCTCCTGGAGGCCGACCACCCCGAGCACCTCGTCCACCCGCCGGGCCGGGATGCCCGAGAGCTGGGCCAGGCACAGCAGGTGGTTGCGGGCCGTCCGGCCGCCGTGCACGGCCTTGGCGTCGAGGAGCGCGCCGACCTGGCGGGGCGCGTTGGGCAGCTTGCGGTACGGGTAGCCGCCGATGGTCACCGTGCCGGACGTCGGATTGTCCAGCCCGAGGACCATCCGCATGGTCGTCGACTTGCCGGAGCCGTTGGGTCCGAGGAAGCCGGTCACGGCGCCCGGCCGCACCTGGAAGGAAAGGTCGTGCACGGCGGTCTTGTCGCCGTAGCGCTTGGTCAGGCCGACAGCCTCGATCATGCTCCGCACCCATCGAAAGGTTCAGGACAGCGGGGCACACGCCCCCGTAAGGGTTAGGAGGATATCCGGGTGCCCGCGGTTCCGGCCAAGAGAAGGCAAAGGAAGGACCCCGCGCGGGGCGGGGGACGCGTCACTGGGCGTCCCGCCGCTTGAGCAGCAGGCAGCCGCCGGCGAGGGCCGCGAGCACCCACAGCACCATGATGCCGAGCCCGCCCCAGGGACCGTAGGGCGTGTCGTCACCGGCCCGCGGGACCACCTGCATGATCCGGCTGCCGGCCTGGTCCGGCAGGAACTGCCCCACCTTCTTCGTGGCGTCCACGTTGCCGAGGATGTTGGAGATCAGGAAGAAGAACGGCATCAGGATGCCGAGCGAGAGCAGCGGCGAGCGCAGCATCGCGGCGACGCCCATGGAGAACACGGCGATGAGCGTCATGTACAGCCCGCCGCCGATCACCGCGCGCAGCACACCGGGGTCGTCGAGCCGGGTGCGCAGCGGGCCGAGCATCGCCTGGCCGAGGAAGAACGCGGCGAAGCTGGTGGCCATGCCCACCAGCAGGGCGAGCGCGGTGGCCACGGCGATCTTGCCGAAGAGGAAGGTGCCGCGCTGCGGCACGGCGGCCAGGGAGACGCGGATCATGCCGGTGCTGTACTCGTTCGACACGACGAGCACCCCGAACACGATCATGGCGAGCTGGCCCAGGCTCATCCCGGCGAAGCTCACGAACGTCGGGTCGAAGGAGAGCCGCTCCCGCGCGGGCATCGAGCCGAACTGGTGCCTGGACAGCGCGGAGATGAGCATGCCCAGGGCGATGGTGACCACCACGGCCAGGGACAGCGTCCACACCGTGGACGCCACGGACCGGATCTTGGTCCACTCGGACCGGATGACCTGCACGGCCGCCATGGCTTCAGGCCCCCTTCCAGCCGGTGCCCGCGCCCCGTGGGGCGGGCTCGGACCCGGCGTGCGCGTGGTACTCCACCGACTCCGCCGTCAGCTGCATGAACGCCTCCTCCAGCGAGGCCTGCCGCGGACTCAGCTCGTGCAGCACGACCCCGTGCCCGGCGGCCAGCTCCCCGATCCGCTCGGCCTTGCCGCCCGGCGCCTCCAGCGCCCCGCCGCCCGTCTCCACGACCGTGATCCCGGCCTCGTGCAGCACGTCGAGGAGCCGTTCGCGCTGCGGGGTGCGGATGCGGACGAAGGACCGGGAGTTCTGCCGGATGAAGTCGGCCATGGAGGTGTCCGCCAGGAGCCTGCCCTGCCCGATGACGACCAGGTGGTCGGCGGTGAGCGCCATCTCGCTCATCAGGTGGCTCGACACGAACACGGTCCGGCCCTGCGCGGCCAGCGACTTCATCAGGTTCCGGATCCAGTGGATGCCCTCGGGGTCGAGCCCGTTGACCGGCTCGTCGAACATCAGGATCCGCGGGTCCCCGAGCAGCGCCCCGGCGATCCCCAGCCGCTGCCCCATCCCCAGCGAGAACCCCTTCGCCTTCTTGCGCGCCACCGCGGTGAGCCCCACGACGCCGAGCACCTCGTCCACCCGCCGCCGGGGGATGCCGTTGCTCTGCGCGAGGCACAGCAGGTGGTTGTAGGCGCTGCGCCCGCCGTGCATGCCCTTGGCGTCCAGCAGGGCCCCGATGGACCGCAGCGGGTCCCGCAGGCGGTCGTAGTGCCTGCCGTCGATCCGGACGTCGCCGGCGGTGGGGTGGTCCAGCCCCAGGATCATCCGCATGGTGGTGGACTTCCCCGCGCCGTTGGGCCCGAGGAACCCGGTCACGATGCCGGGCCCGACCGTGAAGGTGAGGCCGTCGACCGCAGTCCTGTCCCCGTACCGCTTGGTCAGCCCCTCCAGCTCGATCATGCGGCCACGCTAGGACGGCCCCGGGACGCCTGCCACCCGGGGCACGCGAAAGGGCGGCGGGACCGGGTCCCGCCGCCCCTCGGAAAGCCGGCCGGTTACCGGGACTGCTGCGCCGGAACGCCCCGGGAGACCGAGTCGTCGTCGGTGCTGGAGCCGGCGGCGGCCACCGCGGCGCCGGTCAGCGTGGCGAGCATCTCGCGGACGTTCGTCAGCTGGGCGTTGATGCTGTCGCGACGGTTGGTGAGGGCGGCCAGCTCGCGCTCGGACTCCGAGCGGATCCGGTCGGCCTTCGCGTTGGCGTCGGCCACGATGTCCTCGGCCTGGCGCTGGGCCGTCTCCACCGTCTGGCGGGCGCGGCGCTCGGCGTCCGTGCGCAGCTTCTCCGCCTCCAGGCGGAGCTGCTCGGCGCGGTGCTCGATCTCCGCCAGCCGCTTCTCCGCCTTCTGCTGACGGGACGCCAGGTCGCGCTCGGACTGCTCGCGGCGCTTGGCGAGGTTCGTCTCGAAGTCGGCGGCGGCCTGCGCGGCCTTGGCGCGGGTCTCCTCGAAGAGGGCGTCGGCCTCCTCGCGCTTGGACTGTGCGTCCTTCTGCGCCTCGGCGCGCAGCTGGGACGCGTCGCTCTTGGCCTTCTCGACGATCCGGACGCCCTCGTCCTCGGCCTTGGCCTTGCGCTCGGAGGCGTACGTCTCGGCGTCGCTGCGGACCTGCTGGGCCGCCGACTCGGCGAGGTCGCGGTGCTGCTCGGCCGCGCGCCGGGCCTCCTCACGCAGCTCCTTGGCCTCCTCCTCGGCGAGGCGGAGGATCTTCTCGACCCGCGCGCCGAGACCCGCGTACGACGGCTCGGCGTCGGTGATCTGGGTCTGGGCGTTCTGCGTTTCGAGGTGGAGCTCCTCGATGCGCTTCTCCAGAGCGGTGATGCGGGCGAGAGCGCTGTCACGGTCGGAGACGAGCTTGGAGATTCGTTCGTCCACCTGAGCGCGGTCGTACCCACGCCGCACAAGCTCGAAGCCGTAGGGGGAAGTGTCGCTCATGGGGTTCCTGTCGAATGAGACCGGTGAGGTGATAGGGGGAATCCTAGGCGCCGATGCGGTGTGTCATCGAGCGGATACGTGTTTGATCTGGAGAATGACACCTCTTTTGAGTGGCTGACCGTCCGATTGCTCGCCGAAAACCCGGGCAAAGACCTCAGAACACATCAGAACCGTCCTCGTTCGCTAGTCGCCCGACGCCTTGCCACCCGATCGGGGGGAACCGACGGTGGCGGCCGCCTTGACTCCGCCGTCCTTGCCGGCGGCCGGCGCCTCGAAGGACTCCAGCGCCTCCAGGACGTCCTGCACGCGGGAGATCTCGGCGTTGATGTCCTCGCGCCGGCGCACCAGGATATCCAGCTCGCGCTTGCCCTCCTCGACCGTGCGCCGGGCCTCGCGGATCGCCTCGGCCTTCAGCTCCTCGGCCTCCCTGATCAGCGACGCCTTCTTCTGCTCGGCCTCCTTGAGCAGCCCCTCCGCCTTCCTGACGGCGGCGATGCGCACCTTGCCCGCCTCGGAGTTGGCCTCCGAGACCAGCTCCTCGGCCTTCGCCTCGGCCTTGGCCAGCTGCTCCTCGGCGGCCTTGATGAGCGCGTCGCAGCGGTCGCCGGTGGACTTCATCGTCTCGGCGGCCTCGCGGCGGGCCCGCTCGTGCAGCTCCTCGATCTCCGCGGTGATGCGGTCGCGCAGCTCCTCCGCGCGCTCCCTGATGGCGGTCGCGTCCCGGCGGGCACCGACCAGCAGTTCGTCCGCGTCCGTACGGGCCCTCTCCACCAGCGAGTTGCCCTCGACGGTCGCCTCGGACACGATCCGGTCGGCCTCGCTGCGGGCCGCGCCCACCATCGTGTCCGCCTGCGACTCGGCTTCCGCGGTGGTCTTCAGCGCCTGCTGCTGGGCCTCGGTGAGCAGCTTGTCGGCTTCGGCCGCGGTCTCCGTGATGAGCGTGTCGACCTGCTCGGCCGCCTCCGAGCGCCGCTTGTTGGCCTCCTTGCGGGCCTCGTCCAAGGTCCGCTCGGCCTCCTGCCGCGCGGACGTGACGAGCCGTTCGGCCTCCGTCTCCGCCTCGGTCCGGGCCCGCTCGGACTCGGTGCGCAGCCGCTCGGCCTGCTGCCGGGCGGAGGCCACCGTCTCGGCGGCCTCGGTGCGCAGCCGCTCCGCGTCGCCGGTGGCGTCCGCGATGAGCTGCTCGGCGCCGGTCACGGCCTCCGCACGGACACGGTCGGCCTCGGCGAGCGCCTCGGTGCGGACCCGTTCGGCCTCCGCGGCGGTCTCGGTCTGCAGCCGTTCCGCCCCGGCGAGCGCCTCGGTGCGCACCCGTTCGGCCTCCGCGGCCGTTCGGGTCCGCAGCCGCTCGGCCTCGGCGAGCGCCTCGGTGCGGACCCGTTCGGCCTCCGCGGCGGTCTCGGTCTGCAGCCGCTCGGCCTCGTTGCGGGCCTCCGTGATGAGCGTGTCCGCCTGGGTGGCCGCGTCCGAGCGGATGCGGTTGGCGTCCTCGCGGGCGTCCGCCCGGGTGCGGGCGGCGGCCTGGTCGGCCTCGGCGAGCGCGTCCGAGGCCTCCGTGCGCACCCGCTGGGCGTAGTCGGACGCGTCCGAGCGCAGCCGCTCGGCCTCCGTCGCGGCGTCCGCCACCGTCCGCTCGGCCAGTGCCCTGGCGGCCTCCGCCTCCTCGTTCGCCTCGCGCCGCAGCCGCGAGGCGTCCTCGCTCGCCCGCTCCCGCTCGGCGTAGGCGTCGGTGCGGACCCGGTCCGCCTCCTCCCCGGCCTCCCGGCGGGTCCGGTCCGCCGCGTGCTCGGCGGCCGAGCGCAGCCCGGCGATCTCCTGCTGCGCCTGCTCCTGCAGCCCGGCCACGGACTCCCGCACCTGCTGCGCGTGCTGCTCGGCCGCGGACACCATCTCCGCGGCGCGCCGGTCGGCCTCCGCGACCAGCCGCGTCGCCTCGGCCTGCGCCTCCTCCACCCGCTTGCGCGCGGAGGCGAGCAGCTCCTCGCTCTGCGCACGGGCCCGCTCGCGCTCCTGGTCGGCCTCCTCGCGGGCCGCGCCGAGGAGTTCCTCGGCCTCGCGGCGGCGCCGGGCGGCCTCCTCCTGCGCGGCGGCCAGCGTCTCGGACGCCTCGGCGCCCAGCCGCTCCGCCGCGGCCTGGGCCTCCGCCCGCACCCGGTCCGCGGTGTCCTGCGCCTCCGCCTTCAGCCGCTCGGCCTCGGCGGCGGCCTCCGAGCGCAGCCGCACGGCGAGGGCCTCGCCCTCGGCGCGCGAGGCGGACGCGTCGGACGCGGCCTCGGTGCGCAGCCGCTCGGCCTCGGTCTCGGCCTGCTGCTGGAGCGTGCGGATCCGCTCGGCGGCCTCCGCGCGCAGCCGCTCGGTCTCCTCGCCGGCCTCCCGGCGGATCCGGGCCGCCTCCTCGCGCGCGTCCGTGAGTGCCTGCTCGGCCCCCGCCAGCCGCTCCTGCGCCTCCGCCTGTAGCCGGGCCGCCTCCCCGGCGGCCTCCGCGCGCCGGGCCTCGGCCGTCCGCTCGGCCTCCTCGCGCAGCTCGCGCGCGGCCCGTTCGGCGTCCGCCGTGAGCGCCTCGGCCCGCTCGGCGGCCTCCTCGCGCAGCCGCTCGGCCTCCTTGCGGGTGCGCTCCAGGGTCTCCTCGGCCTGCCGGCGCAGGGTGGTGGCCCGCTCGATGGCCTCGGTGCGGACCTTCTCGCTGTCCGTGGTCGCGGTCTGGCGCAGCTCGTCGGCGTCCGCCTTGGCCTTGGCCAGCAGCTCCTCGGCGGACTTGGCCGCCTCCTCGATCTGCGCGACGGCCTCCCGGCGGGCCTCGGCCCGGATGGACTCGCCCTCGGCCAGCGCGTCGGCGCGCAGCTGCTCGGCCTCGCCGCGCAGCCGGCGGGCCTCCTCCTGCAGCTCGACCGTCTTGGCGCGGTACTCCTTGGTGTCGTCCTTCGCCGCGCCCTTGAGCTGCTCGGCGATGTCGTGCGCCTCGGCACGCAGCCGGTCCGCCTCGGTCTCGGCCTCCGAGCGGATCCGTTCGGCCTCCTCGGCGGCGGCCCGGGTGGTCTTCTTGGCGTCCTCGGACGCCTTGTTCAGCACGTCCTCGGCGGTCTTCGCCGCCTTGGACAACTGGGTGGCGGTCTCCTCGGCGGCGATGCTGCGGGCCTTCTCGGCGGCCTCGGCGACGACCTTCTCGGCCTCGGCCCGCGCGTCGGCGACCAGCTGCTCGGCCTCGGCCCGGGTGGACTCGGCCTCCTTGGTGGCCTCCTCGACCAGCCGGGCGACCTGCTCCTTGGCGGTGCGGGTACGGGTCTCGTTGGCGGCCTCGGCACTGGCGAGCGCCTTGGCGGCGGCCTCCTTGGCCTGCGTGACCAGCTTCTCCGCCTCGGTCTGCGCCTTGCGCAGCGCCTCCTCGGCCTCGGTCATGCGCTGTTCGGCGGCCCGGCCCAGCTCGGCGGCCCGGCGGCGGGCGGCGTCCGACTCGCTGGTGGTGGAGCTGCGCAGCTGCTCGGCGTGGTCGGCGGCCTCCTGGGCCTGCGCGGAGGCGGCGTTCAACAGCCGCTCGGCGTCGGCACGGGCGCGGCGCAGGATCTGGTCGGCCTCCGTGCGGGCCGCCTCCGCCTCGCCGCGCAGCCGCTCGCGGGCCTCCCGGGTCAGCCGCTCGGCCTCGGCGCGGGCGGCGGCCATGGCCTGCTCGGCCTCCGCGCGGGACTCCTCCAGCAGCCGGCGGGCCTGCTGCTCGGTACGGGCGCGCAGCTGCTCGGCCCACGCCACGTTCTCGTTGACGTGCGACTCGACGGTCCGCCGGCGCTCGGCCAGTTCCTGGTCGAGCTGCTGGCGGCGGGTGACCGCCTCCTGGTGCAGCTCGGCCTGCAGGCGGGCGGCCTGCTCGGCGTGCTCCTGCAGGATGCGCTGGGTCTGGGCGCGGACCTGGCTGAGCTCCCGCTCGGCGTCCTGGCGCAACTGGTCGGCCTGCACCTGGGCGTTGCGGAGCAACTGCTCGGCCTGGTAACCGATGTCACCGCCGTCGTAGGCGGGCCGGGTCATCAGGGTGCGGCGCGCCTCGTGCAGCTTGGCGCGCAGCACCTCGACCTGGTAGCCGAGGTCATCGGCGTGCTGGATCGCCTTTTCCCGCTCGGTCCTCAGCCGCTTCATCTCGGCTTCGAACCGAGAGAGGTGGTCGACGTCAGCCGCCGGCTCTCGCTCCTGGCTCTCGTAGCCCCGCACTGCGCGGTCCCATCCGTCCCCTGGTCAGTTTCTCCAACGAGCTCCGTCCATCCGCCGGACGGGGCCCCCGGGGAATGGTGTCAGATCAACGGCGGAGCACGGGCTGCTGACCCGACGCTCGTCCCCCGAAACCCGGACCCCGGCATGCGGTCGCCCCCCGCCTACGAGGACGACCGCCCCCAACCCTACCGGCCCATATGTACGGGGGTCAGTGCTCAGGTGACTCAACCGGGGCCGAAGTGACCAGTTCCGTCAGGACGCCGTGGCAGTCCTTCGGGTGCAGGAAGGTGATCCGGGACCCCATGGAGCCGCGCCGCGGCTCGTCGTACAGCACGCGCACGCCCTTGCCGCGGATGTCCGCGGCGTCCGCGTCGACGTCCGCCGTGCCGAAGGCGACGTGATGGACGCCCTCCCCGTTCTTCGCCAGCCACTTGCCGACCGCGGAGTCCTCCCGGGTCGGTTCCAGCAGTTGCAGGTAGGAGGCGCCGCCGTCGGACGTCCCGTTGATCCTGAGCATGGCCTCGCGGACGCCCTGCTCCTCGTTGACCTCGGTGTGGAACACCTCGAAGCCGTACGTGGCACGGTAGAACTCGACGGTGGCGTCGAGGTCGTGGCAGGCGATCCCGATGTGGTCGATTCGCGTCAGCATGGACCCAGTGCAGCGCCCGGCGCATGGTTACGCAACGTGCGCGCGATCACACCGGCGGCCCGATGACGCCGCGGACCGCCCCTCAGTACATTCGAAGTAAACCCTCGTTCACTCCTTGGCCGTGCAGGCCGGTAAGGGGATCGCAGCCCATGTCTTCTGCCACGACCAGTTCGGTGATCGTCGCGGGCGCGCGAACGCCCATGGGGCGCTTGCTCGGCTCGCTGAAGTCCTTCTCCGGAGCCGACCTCGGCGGCTTCGCGATCAAGGCCGCCCTCGACCGTGCGGGGATCGGCGGCGACCAGGTGCAGTACGTGATCATGGGCCAGGTGCTCCAGGCCGGGGCGGGGCAGATCCCGGCCCGCCAGGCCGCCGTCAAGGCCGGCATCCCGATGAACGTCCCGGCGCTCACCGTCAACAAGGTGTGCCTGTCCGGCCTGGACGCGATCGCGCTGGCCGACCAGCTGATCCGCGCCGGCGAGTTCGACATCGTCGTCGCCGGCGGCCAGGAGTCCATGACCAACGCCCCCCACCTGCTGCCGAAGTCCCGCGAGGGCTTCAAGTACGGCGCGGTGCAGATGCTCGACGCGATGGCGTACGACGGCCTGACCGACGCCTTCGAGGACATCGCCATGGGCGAGTCCACCGAGAAGCACAACACCCGCCTCGGCATCGGGCGCGCCGAGCAGGACGAGATCGCCGCCCTGTCCCACCAGCGGGCCGCGACCGCACAGAAGAACGGCGTCTTCGAGGCCGAGATCACCCCGGTGGAGATCCCGCAGCGCAAGGGCGAGCCGGTCCTGTTCAGCAAGGACGAGGGCATCCGGGCCGACACCACCGTGGAGTCCCTGGGCAAGCTGCGTCCGGCCTTCTCCCGCGAGGGCACCATCACCGCCGGATCCTCCTCGCAGATCTCCGACGGCGCGGCGGCCGTGGTCGTGATGAGCAGGGCCAAGGCCGAGGAGCTGGGCCTGGAGTGGCTCGCCGAGATCGGCGCGCACGGCAACGTGGCCGGCCCGGACAACTCCCTGCAGTCGCAGCCCTCCAACGCCGTCCGGCACGCGCTGAAGAAGGAGGGGCTGGAGGTCTCCGACCTCGACCTCATCGAAATCAACGAGGCCTTCGCCGCGGTCGCGGTGCAGTCAATGAAGGACCTCGGGGTGTCCACGGAAAAGGTGAACGTCAACGGCGGCGCGATCGCCCTGGGCCACCCGATCGGCATGTCCGGCGCCCGGCTCGTGCTCCACTTGGCGCTGGAGCTCAAGCGCCGGGGCGGCGGGGTCGGCGCGGCCGCGCTGTGCGGTGGCGGCGGCCAGGGCGACGCACTGATCCTGCGGGTTCCGAAGGCCTGACTTCCCACCTGTACGACCGCGAAGCGAACGGAGCTGTGATGCAGGACGTCTCCTCTCTGGTGGCCCAGGCCAGGGACGGCCGGCCGCGGGCCGTGGCCCGGCTGATCTCCCTGGTGGAGGGGGCGTCCCCGCAGCTCAGGGAGGTCATGGCGGCGCTGGCCCCGCTCACGGGCAACGCCTACGTGGTCGGCCTGACGGGCTCGCCCGGCGTCGGCAAGTCGACGTCCACCTCCGCGCTCGTCACCGCGTACCGCAAACAGGGCAAACGGGTGGGCGTCCTGGCCGTCGACCCCTCGTCCCCCTTCTCGGGCGGCGCCCTCCTCGGCGACCGGGTCCGCATGTCCGAGCACGCCTCCGACCCCGGCGTCTACATCCGCTCGATGGCGACCCGGGGCCACCTGGGCGGCCTGGCGTGGGCGGCGCCCCAGGCGATCCGGGTGCTGGACGCGGCGGGCTGCGACGTGGTCCTGGTGGAGACGGTGGGCGTCGGTCAGTCGGAGGTGGAGATCGCCTCCCAGGCGGACACGTCCGTCGTCCTGCTGGCCCCCGGCATGGGCGACGGCATCCAGGCGGCGAAGGCCGGCATCCTGGAGATCGGCGACGTCTACGTCGTCAACAAGGCGGACCGGGACGGCGCCGACGCCACCGCCCGCGAGCTGAACCACATGCTGGGCCTGGGCGAGGCCCGCGGCCCCGGCGACTGGCGCCCGCCCATCGTGAAGACGGTCGCGGCCCGTGCGGAGGGCGTCGACGAGGTCGTCGAGGCCCTGGAGAAGCACCGCGCCTGGATGGAGGAGCGGGACGTCCTCACCGAACGCCGCAGGGCCCGCGCGGCCCGCGAGGTGGAGACGATCGCCGTCACGGCCCTGCGCGAACGCATCGGCGACCTCCACGGCGACCGCCGGCTCAGCGCCCTGGCGGAGCGGATCGTCGCCGGCGAACTGGACCCCTACCGCGCGGCGGACGAACTGGTGGCGGGCCTGACCGAAAACTGACCCCGCCCCCCCGCGCCGGGGCGGGGCCCGGCGCGGACGGGGACATGGGGGCGGGGTGAGTCGCGGGCGGTGCGGGCGCGGGCCGGACAGGGCCGCCCGGTGCCCTGCCGCCCGGGCCGCGCTCCCTGCCGGCGGGAGGTGCCGGCGGCGGCACCGGCCGCGCGGAGGGCGGGCCGCCCGGCACGCGGGGACGCGTGGCGGTCCGGACACCGGGGGAGCGGGCCCCGGGACGCGGGTGTCCCGGCGCCCCGGGGCGCGGCCGGACGTCAGGGACGCCCCCGTTGCCCCCTCAGGTGCTCCGCGACCGGCTTGAGGGACTTGTCGAGCTCTATGAGCGCGTCGGCCGACAGCAGGTCGATGAAGTGCCGCCGCACCGAGGACACGTGGTGCGGCGCGACCTTCCTCATCGTCTCCCTGCCGTGCTCGGTCAGCACGGCGTACAGGCCCCGGCGGTCCGACTCGCAGTTCTCGCGGCGCACCAGGTCGGCGTTCTCCATCCGCGTGATCTGGTGCGAGAGCCGGCTCTTGGACTGCATGGTGGCGGAGGCGAGGTCGCTCATCCGCATCCTGTGGTCCTCCGACTCGGAGAGGTTGACGAGGATTTCGTAGTCGTTCATCGTCAGCCCGAACGGCTGCAGGTCCTTTTCCAGTTGGTACGTCAACAGCCTGTTGACCTCCAGGTGGGTGCGCCAGGCGCACTGCTCCGCATCGGTCAGCCAGCGCGTGGCCGTTTCGGTCTCCATGAATGAAGTCTACCTAAGAAGTTGAATGATGAACTGCCTTGGGTGGTGTGACATGTGCGCACGCGTTCGAAGTCACACTCCGCAGACTACCGTTCACAGCCCGAAGCGACGTTGGAGGTCCCCGAGCTGTCCGGGAAGGCGCGGTGCGCCCGGCGTGTGCGGGCCGTGACCTCCCGGCGCCGCCCCGCCACCGCCGGGTACCCCCGGCCCCGGCGGAACGGCCCCCGTGGCCACCTCCGGCACGAGGGTCTCCGTCGACTGCAGCAGGACCGTCCCGGCACCCGCGAACTCGAACTGGTGCTCCTCACCGGAGGCCCCGCCGAGCCCCGTCAGCGCCCGCAGGCCGCCCAGCACGCCCGTCAGGTACCCGTGGTCGTAGTGGTGGCACGGGGAGGGGCAGTCGGCCCAGCCGACCAGGGCCTGGGGATCCACCCGGACCGGTGGTTCCATGAACACCACCGGGCCGTTGGAGGCGGCCACGAACTTCCCCGTTCCGATCAGGGTCAGGAAGCCCGGCACGATCGACTGCTTGAGCGCGAGACTTGGCTGGAAAGCGAGCAGATTGCCCGCGCGAATGGTCAGGTTCCCGTCGTCCAGGTCGTACGAGTTGACGTCGAAGGCCCGGTCGGCGAGCAGCATCTTGCCCGAGCCCTCCGCCACCACCCAGTCGCTCGCGTGCAGTGGCGAATGGAAGGACGTGCGCACCAGCCGGTCCAGCCGGCCGTGCCCGATCCCGTTGAACTCGATCGCCCCGTAGTAGGCGATCATCTTCCCCTTCTGCAGGAACCACTGCCCGCCCTTCAGCTCCACGCAGAACGTGTAGCTGTTCACGTTGTCGTCGGCGGGCAGGGTCGCCGGGTCGTGCACCACCGGGCCGCCCGCGCTCCCGTACGTGCTCACAGCTTCTCCTCCGAGGCCTGGACGTACACCGTGCCGTTGCCGCTCAGCTCCAGCTGGAATGCCTCCCCCGAGCCGCGGCCCACCATGTCGCGCCAGCCCAGGGCGGCGGACAGCTTGTTGCGGACCTCGCCGTGGTGGGCGACGTACGCCTGCGGGTCCACGTGCACCGGGCGCTGCGGGGTGACGGGGATCCCGAAGACGCCGCCGTGCGCCATCACCGCGACCGACCCCCGCCCCTGCAGCGTGGTCGTGAACAGGCCCTGCCCGGTGACCTGGCCGCGCACCAGGCCCATGACCCCGCCCTGGGAGCCCAGGAACACCGTGCCCTGCCGGAGGGTGTCCTCGAAGGCGAGCAGCCGGTCGGCCTCGACGTACAGGGTGTCGCCGGAGAGGTGGATGACGTGCACGTGGTGGCCACCGTGCCCGAAGAGCACGGTGCCGCTGCCCTCGACCGCCATCAGCGGGGTCGCCTCGCCGGCCACCCGCCGTCCGATCATGGACGCCAGGCCGCCCTGGCCGCCCTGGACGCTGGGGGTGAAGGACACCTCCCCCCGGTAGGCGAGCATCGCCCCGCGCTGGCTGAACAGCCGCTGCCCGGGCCGTACGGTCGCCTCGACCATCTTCGGGTTGAGTTCCCGGAACGCCATGTCAGAGGTCCCCCGCGATCGTGTTGCGCTCGCTGGGCTGGACGTAGACCAGCCCGTCGCCCTCGAAGCGGATCTGGAAGGCCTCGCCGCCGCCCTCCCCCAGCAGCGTGCGGAACGTCACGCCGGACTGGAAGGACTGGCGCACCTCGCCCTGGTGGGCGATGTAGGCCCCCGGGTCGACGACCAGCGGGTACTGCGGGCCGACCCGGAGCACGACGGCCGGCCCGTCGGACGTGATCGCCGCCTGTCCGTGCCCCTCGACGGTCGTGGTGAACAGCCCGTTGCCCTGCGAGGCGCCGCGCAGCCCCGTGAAGGTCGTGCCGGTGCGCAGCCCCGCGTCGGTCGCGAGCAGGTTGCTCGACTCGACCCAGAGCCTGTCCCCCCGGAGGTCGACCAGGTTTATCTCGGCGGCGCGGTCGGCGAACCAGCAGGTCCCGTGCCCCCGCACCTCCATCACCGTCATCTGCTCGCCGGTGAGCCGCCGCGTCACCATCCCGCGCAGCCCCTCGCCGCCGCCGCTCAGCTTCTTGAAGGACATCTCCCCGTCGTACGCGACCATCGAGCCGTTCTTCGCCTTCACGGCGTCCCCGGTCATGTCGACGGCGAGGACCTTGCTCCCCTGGAGCCGGAACATCGCCACGCTGTGACGTTAGCGGGGGCGGCCCGTGCCGGACAGCCCCCTCCCGTGCCGCGCGCACCGGTGTTTGTCACAATGGGCGGGCCTTGTGCTTGCGTTCACAAGGCCGGTCCGCACCGTGACCGCGTCGTCAGCGACCCTCCCACCGAAGGTGATCCGTGGACCTCAAGACAGCTTCCGCCCTCCGCCGCCTCCGCCTGGTCTCGGCGCCGGAGGCCGTGTCCTTCCTCCTCCTGCTCGTCTGCTCGGTCCTGAAGCGGACCACGGACTTCAACGCGGTGCCGGTGATGGGCGCCGTCCACGGCGTCCTGTTCATCCTGTACGTGCTCTTCTGGGCGGACGCCTGGAACCGCGCCAGGTGGAGCCCCGGCACCGCGGCCCTGTACTTCGTCCTCTCCGTCCTGCCCACCGGCGGTTTCTTCGCGGAGCGCAGGCTGCGCCGCGAGGCCCAGGACGCCGTCATCGCCGCCCGCGCCCGCAAGGAAGGGGTCGTGAACGCATGATCGTCGCCTTCTCCGTGACGCCGCTTGGGGTCGGCGAGGACGTGGGGGAGTACGTCGCCGACGCCGTCCGCGTGGTGCGCGAGTCGGGGCTGCCGAACCGCACCGACGCCATGTTCACCTCCGTCGAGGGCGAGTGGGACGAGGTCATGGACGTCGTCCGGCGCGCCGTCGCCGCCGTCGAGGCCCGCGCCCCGCGGGTCTCCCTCGTCCTCAAGGCCGACATCCGCCCCGGCGTGAGCGACGGCCTCACCGCCAAGGTCGAGACGGTCGAACGGCACCTGGCGCGGTAGTCCCGCCGCGGCGCCCCCGCCCGCCGGACCGAAGGGCGAGACGGAGCTGACCGGCATATGACCGGCCGGTAGGGTCTGATGACGTGCCGAAGCCTCTCAGTCTCGCCTTCGACCCCATCGCACGTGCCGACGAACTCTGGAAGCAGCGCTGGGGAAACGTGCCGTCCATGGCCGCGATCACCTCGATCATGCGCGCGCACCAGATCCTGCTCGCCGAGGTCGACGCGGTGGTCAAGCCGTACGGGCTGACGTTCGCGCGCTACGAGGCGCTGGTGCTGCTCACCTTCTCCAAGGCCGGCGAGCTGCCGATGTCCAAGATCGGCGAGCGGCTGATGGTGCACCCCACGTCCGTGACGAACACCGTGGACCGTCTGGTCAGGTCCGGACTGGTGGCCAAGCGGCCCAACCCCGACGACGGCCGCGGCACGCTCGCCGTCATCACCGGCAAGGGCCGCGAGGTGGTCGACGCGGCCACCCGCGACCTGATGGCGATGGACTTCGGCCTCGGGGCGTACGACGCCGAGGAGTGCGCGGAGATCTTCGCGATGCTGCGTCCGCTGCGCGTCGCGGCGCACGACTTCGAGGACGAATGACCCGGGACGGGACCTCCCGGGACGGACGGTTACGCTCGTGGGCATGAAGAAGAGCGTGCTGACCCGCTACCGCGTCATGGCCTACACGACCGGTGTCCTGCTGGTGCTGCTGTGCCTGAGCATGATCGCGAAGTACGGGCTGGACGTCGACGGTGCCGCCGACTTCACCCGGGTCGTCGCCATCGCGCACGGCTGGCTGTACGTCGTCTACCTGGTGTTCGCCTTCGACCTGGGCTCCAAGGCCAAGTGGCCGGTCGGCAAGCAGCTGTGGGTGCTGCTGGCGGGGACCGTCCCGACGGCCGCGTTCTTCGTCGAGCGCGGGATCAGCCGGGAGCTGGAGCCCCGCTTCGCCGAGCGGGCCCCCGCCGCCGCCGAGGCCTGAGCCGCCGCCTCCCCCGACCCCGACCGCCGTACGGCACCCGTGCGGCGGTTGCCCATCGACATTTACTAGGACGTCCAAGTAAATTCGGGGACATGGACGCTCACGCCATCGAAGAAGGCCGCCGGCGCTGGCAGGCCCGCTACGACGCCGCCCGCAAGCGCGACGCAGACTTCACCACGCTCTCCGGCGATCCCGTGGAGCCGGTGTACGGGCCGCGGCCGGGGGACACGTACGGGGGATTCGAGCGGATCGGCTGGCCCGGGGAGTACCCCTTCACGCGCGGGCTCCATCCGACCGGCTACCGCGGGCGTACCTGGACGATCCGCCAGTTCGCCGGGTTCGGCAACGCCGAGCAGACCAACGAGCGGTACAAGATGATCCTGGCGGCGGGCGGCGGCGGGCTGTCCGTGGCCTTCGACATGCCGACGCTCATGGGCCGCGACTCCGACGACCCGCGCTCGCTCGGCGAGGTCGGGCACTGCGGCGTGGCCATCGACTCGGCCGCCGACATGGAGGTCCTGTTCAAGGACATCCCGCTGGGCGACGTGACCACCTCCATGACGATCAGTGGTCCCGCCGTGCCCGTGTTCTGCATGTACCTGGTCGCCGCCGAGCGGCAGGGCGTGGACCCCTCGGTGCTCAACGGGACCCTGCAGACCGACATCTTCAAGGAGTACATCGCCCAGAAGGAGTGGCTCTTCCAGCCCGAGCCGCACCTGCGCCTGATCGGCGACCTCATGGAGTACTGCGCGGCCGGCATCCCCGCCTACAAGCCGCTCTCCGTCTCCGGCTACCACATCCGCGAGGCCGGGTCCACGGCCGCGCAGGAGCTGGCGTACACCCTCGCGGACGGGTTCGGATACGTGGAGCTGGGGCTCTCGCGCGGTCTCGACGTGGACGTGTTCGCGCCGGGGCTCAGCTTCTTCTTCGACGCCCACGTCGACTTCTTCGAGGAGATCGCCAAGTTCCGCGCGGCCCGGCGGATCTGGGCGCGGTGGATGCGGGACGTCTACGGCGCCAGGAGCGAGAAGGCGCAGTGGCTGCGCTTCCACACGCAGACCGCCGGGGTCTCGCTGACCG
This sequence comes from Streptomyces sp. TG1A-8, assembly GCF_030499535.1. NCBI lineage: Bacteria > Bacillati > Actinomycetota > Actinomycetes > Kitasatosporales > Streptomycetaceae > Streptomyces > Streptomyces sp. TG1A-8. The sequence continues at coordinate 2,331,606 of NZ_JASTLB010000001.1, read as the reverse complement.
CGCAGCAGCCGTACAACAACGTGGTCCGCACGGCCGTGGAGGCGCTGGCCGCCGTGCTCGGCGGGACCAACTCGCTGCACACCAACGCGCTCGACGAGACGCTGGCGCTGCCCAGCGAGCAGGCCGCGGAGATCGCGCTGCGCACGCAGCAGGTGCTGATGGAGGAGACCGGGGTCGCCAACGTGGCGGACCCGCTGGGCGGTTCCTGGTACGTCGAGCAGCTGACGGACCGGATCGAGGCCGACGCGGAGAAGATCTTCGAGCAGATCCGGGAGCGGGGCCTGCGGGCGCACCCGGACGGGCGGCACCCGATCGGCCCGATCACCTCCGGGATCCTGCGCGGGATCGAGGACGGGTGGTTCACCGGCGAGATCGCGGAGTCCGCGTTCCGGTACCAGCAGGCTCTGGAGAAGGGCGAGAAGAGGGTCGTGGGCGTGAACGTCCACACCGGGTCGGTCACCGGGGACCTGGAGATCCTGCGGGTCAGCCACGAGGTGGAGCGGGAGCAGGTCCGGGCGCTCGCCGGGCGGAAGGCCGCGCGGGACGAGGCGGCGGTGCGCTCGGCTCTGGAGGACATGCTGGCGGCCGCGCGGGAGGGCACCAACATGATCGGGCCCATGCTGGAGGCCGTACGGGCCGAGGCGACCCTCGGCGAGATCTGCGGCGTGCTGCGGGACGAGTGGGGGGTGTACACGGAACCGGCCGGGTTCTGACCCCGCCGGGTGCGTGCACGGGGCTCACCGCGCGGGCCGCGCGGTGAGCCCCAGCAGCAGGACGCGGGTGAAGCCCCGCACCCACTGCTCGTCCGCCGGTTCGCCGCTGACCAGGGTGCGGTGGACCACTGCGCCCGCCACCATGTCGAAGATCAGGTCCGCCGTGCGCGCCGTCTCCGCCGGATCCGGCTCGGCAGGCAGTTCGCCGCGCTCCTGTGCCCGTGCCCGGCCCTCCAGGACCAGGCGCTTCTGGCGGTCCACGATGGAGGCGCGGATGCGTTCGCGCAGGGCGTCGTCGCGGGTGGACTCCGCGACCACCGCCATCAGCCCGCTCCTGGCCTCCGGACGGCCCAGGATGGCCGCGAACTGCAGGACCACCCCCTCGATGTCGGCGGCGAGGCAGCCGCGGTCGGGCAGCCGCAGTTCGTCGAAGAGTTCGGCGACCGCGTCGACCACCAGTTCGCACTTGCCGGGCCAGCGGCGGTACAGCGTCGTCTTCGCGACCCCGGCCCGGGTCGCCACGTCCCCCAGCGTGAGCCGGGACCAGCCCAGTTCCACCAGAGCCTGCCGCGTGGCGGCCAGGATCGCGGCGTCCGCGGCGGCGCTGCGCGGGCGCCCGGTGCGGGCGGCGGGGGGGCGGCTCTGCATACCACGACCATAACCGGCGGGTCCCGTGGTGCCGTGAGGGAGATCACCGGGGCGTGGTGTCGCGGAGGACCCCGATGGCATTACGCTACGGGTCGTAGCGAAAGCGCGTGACGGACGTACACGGGCGACGTGCACCGGCGTGGGGTGGGGACCCGGCGCCACCGACGGGGCCTTTTCCTTCACGCGCCGGAACGGGGGAGGATGGACGCATGCAGCCACGGAACATGTCCATGAGCGGTGTCGTCGACCTCGCCGCGGTGAAGGCGGCCCAGGAGGCCAAGGCCAAGGCCGAGCAGGCGCGCGCCGAAGCCGCCCGGCGGGGCGGGACGGGCGCCGTCTCCCCGGCCGACCTCGTCATCGACGTCGATGAGGCCGGCTTCGAGCGCGACGTCCTCCAGCGCTCCGCCGAAGTACCCGTCGTCATCGATTTCTGGGCCGAGTGGTGTCAGCCCTGCAAGCAGCTGAGCCCGGTCCTGGAGCGGCTGGCCGTCGAGTACGGCGGGCGCTTCCTCCTCGCGAAGATCGATGTCGACGCCAACCAGATGCTGATGCAGCAGTTCGGGGTCCAGGGGATCCCGGCCGTCTTCGCCGTGGTGGCGGGACAGGCGCTGCCGCTGTTCCAGGGAGCGGCCGGCGAGCAGCAGATCCGGCAGACCCTGGACCAACTGGTGCAGGTGGCCGAGCAGCGCTTCGGGCTGACCGGCCTGACCGTCGACCCGGACGCGGAGCCGGGTGGCGCCCCGTCCGCCGAGGCGCCGGCGGGACCGTACGAGTCGGCGCTGAACGCCGCCGCGCAGGCCCTGGACGCCGGCGACCTCGACGGCGCCGTCCGGGCCTACCGGAACGTGCTGGCCGACGACCCCGCCCACCCCGAGGCCAAGCTCGGCCTCGCGCAGGCCGAACTGCTCCAGCGGGTGCAGGACATGGACCCGCAGCGGGTGCGCCAGGAGGCCGCCGGGAAGCCGGCCGACGCCGCGGCGCAGATCGCGGCCGCCGACCTGGACCTGGTGGGCGGCCACGTCGAGGACGCCTTCGGGCGGCTCATCGACACCGTGCGGCGCACGGCGGGCGACGACCGCGACGCGGTGCGCCGCCGACTGCTGGAACTGTTCGAGGTCGTGGGGCCGGAGGACCCGCGGGTGGTCGGGGCGCGCAGGGCGCTCGCACGGGCGCTGTTCTGACCAGTCGCTAAACGTCACGGCACGTGATGCCGGGGTGAAAGATTCGCCATGAAGGGTCGAAGCGACCGCGCTTTGCCAAATCTTGGCGATCGGGCCGCCTGTTACTCCAAGTAAGCCAAAGCCGTTGGTCTGTCTGGGTTAGTCCGGGGATCAACGGCTTTGCTCTGCCCTGGGGAGCCACCGAGTGTGGCGCTCCGGGACCGCTGGGGCAGGGTTCGGTTATCCGGCCGTTACTAGCGAGTAACGAACCCCCTTGTGCAGGCGGCCGGAATGCACCACGATCGGCCACGCTCGGTCCATTCCCGCAGCCCGGCAACCGGTCGGGTCACGGGAGACTCTGGGTCCCCACCGAGCAGAGCCGGCGGCAGTGGCGCCGGCTCTAGGGCAGGGGGGTCTTCGCCGCACCGGCGAAGCCTGTCCAGAGGTTGTGCGTGATGCGTGTCAGGCGCGACCAGTGGTTGTCGCTCGGGGGTGATCGCCGGTGATTCGGTCGCGGTTCGCGCCACCGAGCGCGGGCGCTCCCCTTCCCGAGGACGTAGCACTTCTCCCATCCCTGCCCGGCCGAGCCGCCGACTGGGGCGAGTCCGGGCCAGGAGATGTACGTCCGAGAAGGAGGAAATATGGAGTCCCAGGTGCGTGGCGGGACCAGATGGAAGCGGTTCGCTGTGGTCATGGTGCCCAGCGTGGCCGCCACGGCGTGTATAGGTGTGGCCCTCGCACAGGGCGCTCTCGCCGCCTCGTTCAGCGTGTCGGGTCAGTCGTTCAAGGTGTCCGCCGACCAGCTGGTCGGTACCGGCTTCGCGCAGTACGGCGCGATCGACAACGGTTACACGCTGGACGGCAAGAAGACGGCCCACCCGGTGGCCGTCTCGGCGTTCAAGCACGCCGACATCACCAACCTGTGCCAGTCCGTGGTCACCCCGGACGTCCCGGTGTTCGGTTCCGTCAGCCTCATCCTGAGGGCGGGCGGCGCGGGCCACGACAAGGTGCAGGCCGACAACATCTACATCGATGTCGCCGACCTGAACGCCGACGCGACGTTCGAGAACATCGACATCGGTGTGGCCGCCAAGGACGCCTCCAAGGGTCCGGGCATGAAGGGCGGGGGCGAGCAGTCGAACCCCTACGGCTTCGCGCAGCAGGCCGACAAGGCCACGCTGGACGACGTGAAGCAGACGGCGTGGGCGACCACCGCCGGCACCTTCAAGCTCAGCGGCCTGAAGATGTCGCTGTCGACGGGTACGCACGAGTGCTACTGAGCACGCGCTGAGGGGCGGGGGAGCCGATGGCGCCCCCGCCCGTCCGCTCTCGTCCGCGCCGTCGGGCGCGGCTCACATCACCACCACAGCAACGCCGCACCAGGGAGCTGTTTTCCATGAGCGCCGAGACTCCTGCCGCCCCCGGCCAGTTCACCAGCCGGAGGCTGCAGTTCCGCGCCTGGCGGGGCACGCGTCCGTTCTGGGCCGGACTCTACGTCCTGCTCAGCGGCCTTCCGATCATGTACTTCCCGTACTTCCACCTCCAGCTCGGACACCTGACGCTGGCGATGGCGACCACCGCCGGAGCGGGATCCCTGATCATCGGCGTGCTGCTCATCGTCCTGGGCGTCAGCCTCTGGTTCCAGAAGCACGTCCGGACCTTCGCCGGCATCGCCGCGATCCTGCTGGCGCTGGTGTCCCTGCCCGTGTCCAACTTCGGCGGCTTCGTCGTGGGCTTCCTGCTCGCCCTCATCGGCGGCGCGATGGCCGTGGCCTGGTCGCCGGGCGCGCCGCCGCAGCCGGAGCCGCCGGCCGGGCCCGCGCCGGCCCAGGGCGCCGCCCCCGGGGCCCTGCCGCTGCCCCACCAGGGCGCGTACGGGACGGGCGCACCGAACGACCTGTCAGGAACGAGCCCGGCCAACGGGGCGAACGGGAGGCACAGTGCCGGCTGACGAGGTGACCCACGGGATGGATGTGGACGCGTCCCGTGCGAGAACCGGGCCACGCCACGCGGCCCCCAAGAAGCCGCTGTTCAACAGGTTCCACATGCCGGCCGGCAAGGCGATGGTCACCGTGGCGATGCCCACGGCCGTCCTCATGGGCATGGGCTTCACGTCGAGCCTCGCCCTCGCCGACAACGGCGGCGCGTCGGCGTCCAACAGCCAGAAGGCCGCGGAGTACAAGGACTGCGTCAGCGCGCTGGAGGAGGCCGAGGACGCCTCGGCCTCGCCGTCGCCCTCCACCGGCGAGTCCGCCGGCACGGCCACCCCCACCCCCACGGCGACCGCCGGCGGCGAGGACACGGGGGGCGCGAAGGACACGGAGGACACCAGGAACACGGAGGACGCCAAGGGCACCGAGGACGCCGGGGGCACGGGCACCGCCTCTTCGCCGGATTCAGGTTCCGACGACAAGGCCGCGCCCGAGCCCACGGCGACCGCGCAGTCCTCCGGCTCCGGCTCGGACACGGGTGCGCCGGACTCCCGGGACACGGCCGCGCCGGCCCCGTCGGCGGGCGGCAGCGGCGGCGGAGGCCTGCTGGGCACCCTCGGCGACACGCTCGGTGGCATCCTCACCGGCGGCAAGAAGGCCTCCGGCGCGTCCGCGGAGCCGGCCCCGGCACCGGCCGTCTCGCAGTCGTCGCCCCCGTCCTCGTCGCCCCCGTCCTCGTCGTCCTCGTCGTCCTCGTCGTCCTCGTCCGGGACGGACTCCCCGGCGGCCTCCTCGTCCCCGGGCAAGGCGTCCGGCGGCGCCTCCGGCGCCGTCCAGGACACCGTCTCCCAGGCCGGCGGGACGATCCGGGACACGGTGGAGGGCGCCACCGGCGCGGTGTCCAAGGCGGCCGGGGACACCGCGAAGACGGCCGGGGACGCGGCCGGGGACGCCGCCGGGTCGGCCGCGCCCAGCCCGTCGGCCGACGCGAGCGCGCCGGCCGGCGACTGCCCGGTGGCCACCGACGACGAGAGCGGTGTCGACAACAAGGTCCCGGTGGCGGACGACCCGTGGTACCTGAACGCCAGCTCGCTGCTGCTCAAGGACGCCGACTACCAGGGCATCGTCGAGGTCAGGACGGCCAACGGCACCATCAAGAAGGTACTGAAGTACGTCATCTCCGGCGGCACCGACATCGGCGACCTGCACCAGACGGTGAAGGACGCGCAGGCCGGCAAGACCTACCACGTCCAGGCGGCCCCCGGTTCGACGTCCACCATCACCGGCGGCGACACGGTGATGTACACCGAGAGCATCTCGGGCGACCTGTTCGGCCTGGTCCCGGTGACGTTCAGCCCCGACAGCCCGCCCCCGTTGAACATCCCGCTGATCTACTTCACCAACGCCAAGGTGGTCCAGGCCGCCCAGTTCGGCGGGAACCTGCACGTGCCCGGCATGCACCTGTACACGACCGACTGAGCGGTCGCACGAGCCCGTTCGGGAGCCGCGCGACGCCGAGGGCGCCCCCTGGTCCAGGGGGCGCCCTCGGCGTCGTACAGGGGTCCTCGCGACCGTGCGTCAGCCGGTGCTGCCGAGGTGGTGGACGCGGACCATGTTGGTGGTGCCCGAGACGCCGGGGGGAGAGCCGGCGGTGATGACGACGGTGTCGCCCGCGTCGAAGCGGTTCAGTTTCGCCACCTCCTGGTCCACCATGTCGACCATCTCGTCGGTGCTGTTGACGAACGGCACCACGTGCGACTCCACGCCCCAGCTGAGCGTCAGCTGGTTGCGGGTGCCCTCGTCGGTGGTGAAGGCCAGGATCGGCTGGGCCGCGCGGTAGCGGGACAGGCGGCGGGCGGTGTCACCGGACTTGGTGAAGGCGATCAGGCCCTTGCCGCCGAGGAAGTCGGCGATCTCGCAGGCCGCGCGGGCCACCGAACCACCCTGCGTGCGCGGCTTCTTGCCCGGCACCAGCGGCTGCAGGCCCTTGGACAGCAGCTCCTGCTCGGCCGCCCGGACGATCTTCGACATCGTCTTGACGGTCTCGACCGGATAGGCGCCCACACTGGACTCGGCCGACAGCATGACCGCGTCGGCGCCGTCCAGGATCGCGTTGGCCACGTCGGAGGCCTCGGCGCGGGTCGGACGCGAGTTGGTGATCATCGACTCCATCATCTGGGTCGCCACGATCACCGGCTTGGCGTTGCGCCGGCACAGCTCGATCAGGCGCTTCTGCACCATGGGGACCTTTTCGAGCGGGTACTCGACGGCCAGGTCGCCGCGGGCGACCATCACGCCGTCGAACGCCATCACGACGTCCTCCATGTTGTCGACCGCCTGCGGCTTCTCCACCTTGGCGATCACCGGGACCCGGCGGCCCTCCTCGTCCATGATCTTGTGGACGTCGGTGACGTCCTTGGCGTCCCGGACGAAGGACAGGGCGACCAGGTCGCAGCCCATGCGGAGGGCGAAGCGCAGGTCCTCGACGTCCTTCTCGGACAGTGCGGGCACGTTGACGGCCGCACCGGGCAGGTTGATGCCCTTGTGGTCGGAGACGACACCGCCCTCGATGACGATCGTCCGCACCCGCGGGCCCTCGACGTCCAGGACCTTCAGCTCGACGTTGCCGTCGTTGATCAGGACCTGGTCGCCGCGCGAGACGTCGTTCGGGAGCCCCTTGTACGTCGTGCCGCAGACGTGCTTGTCGCCCGGCACGTCCTCGGTCGTGATGACGAACTCGTCACCGCGCTCCAGTTCGACCGGCCCCTCGGCGAAGGTCTCCAGGCGGATCTTCGGGCCCTGGAGGTCGGCGAGGACGCCGATGGCGCGGCCGGTCTCCTTGGCGGCGGCCCGGACGCGGTCGTACCGCGCCTGGTGCTCGGCGTGGCTGCCGTGGCTGAAGTTGAAGCGGGCCACGTTCATGCCCGCCTCGATCATGGTGACGAGCATCTCGTGGGAGTCGACCGCGGGGCCGAGGGTACAGACGATTTTCGAACGGCGCATGGGGCGATCCTATCGGTTTGTTTCGCTGCGGAATATTCCGGCTGACGGAAGATGCAAATGGGCGGGCGCGCGCTCAGGCGTGTTACCGCGTTGTATTGCTCAGCTCTTCTTTCCGACCAGTGCGTACGTCTGCGTGGCGATCTCCAGTTCCTCGTCCGTCGGCACCACGGCGACCGCCACGCGCGCGGATGAGGGGGAGATCAGCCGCGCCTCACCACTGCGCACGGCGTTCAGCTCACCGTCGACCGCCAGGCCCAGCCCCTCCAGGCCCGCGATCGCCGCCTCCCGCACCGGTGCCGCGTTCTCCCCGACCCCGGCCGTGAACGCGACCGCGTCCACGCGGCCGAGTACCGCGCAATAGGCGCCGATGTACTTCTTCAGCCGGTGAATGTAAATGTCGAAGGCCAGGGCCGCGTGTTCGTCGCCCTCGTCGATCCGGCGGCGGATCTCCCGCATGTCATTGTCCCCGCACAGCCCGAACAGACCGCTCCCCTTGTTGAGGAGAGTGTCGATCTCGTCCATGGACATTCCGCCAACGCGCGCCAAATGGAAGATGACCGCCGGGTCCAGATCACCGGAACGGGTACCCATCACCAGCCCTTCCAGCGGCGTCAGCCCCATGGAGGTGTCCACGCAGCGGCCCCGGGCCACCGCCGAGGCCGAGGCGCCGTTGCCCAGGTGCAGCACGATGACGTTGACCTCGGACGGGTCCTTGCCCAGCAGCCGCGCGGTCGCCCGGGAGACGTAGGCGTGCGAGGTGCCGTGGAAGCCGTAGCGCCGGATCCGGTGCCGGTCGGCGACCTTCGGGTCGATCGCGTAGCGCGCCGCGTACTCCGGCATCGTGGTGTGGAACGCCGTGTCGAACACGGCGACCTGCGGCAGGTCCGGGCGCAGCGCCCGCGCGGTGCGGATCCCGGTGAGGTTGGCCGGGTTGTGCAGCGGCGCGACCGGGACCAGCCGCTCGATCTCGGCGAGCACGGCGTCGTCGACGACCGTCGGCTCGGTGAAGAACATGCCGCCGTGCACCACCCGGTGGCCGATCGCGGCCAGCTCCGGCGAGTCCAGGCCCAGCCCGTCGCGCGCCAGTTCCCCGGCGACCGCCTTCAGGGCGGCGTCGTGGCCGGCCACCGGTCCGTTCTGCTCCCTGGTTTGGCCGGTGGCGACGCAGGTGTGCCGCAGCCGGGAGGTCCGCTCGCCGATGCGCTCGACCAGCCCCACGGCGAGCCGGCTCGTGTCCCGCATGTCGAGCAGTTGGTACTTCACCGACGACGAACCGGAGTTCAGGACGAGGACACGGGTGCCGGTCACTGGGGGATTGCCTTCTCGCTGGGGGTCTGGGCCTGGATCGCCGTGATGGCGACGGTGTTGACGATGTCCTGGACGAGCGCGCCGCGGGACAGGTCGTTGACCGGCTTGCGCAGGCCCTGCAGGACCGGGCCGACGGCGATCGCGCCGGCCGAGCGCTGCACGGCCTTGTAGGTGTTGTTGCCGGTGTTGAGGTCGGGGAAGATCAGCACGCTGGCCTGCCCGGCGACCTCGGAGCCGGGCAGCTTGGTGGCGGCGACGGACGGCTCCACGGCCGCGTCGTACTGGATCGGCCCCTCGATCTTCAGGTCGGGCCGCCGCGTGCGGGCCAGTTCGGTCGCCGCGCGCACCTTGTCCACGTCGGCCCCCGAGCCGGAGGTCCCGGTGGAGTAGGACAGCATCGCGATCCGCGGCTCCACGCCGAACCGCGCGGCCGTCCCCGCCGACTGGACGGCGATGTCCGCCAGCTGCTCGGCGTCCGGATCCGGGTTGACCGCGCAGTCGCCGTACACCAGCACCTTGTCGGCCAGGCACATGAAGAACACGGAGGAGACGATCGAGGAGTCCGGCCGGGTCCTGATGATCTCGAAGGCGGGCCGGATGGTGGCCGCCGTGGAGTGCACCGAGCCGGAGACCATGCCGTCGGCCAGGCCCTCCTGGACCATCAGCGTGCCGAAGTAGTTCACGTCGGCGACGACGTCGTAGGCCAGTTCCCCGGTCACGCCCTTGTGGGCGCGCAGGGCGGCGTACCGCTCGGCGAAGGAGTCGCGCAGGTCCGAGACGGCCGGGTCGATCAGCTGCGAGTCGCCGAGGTCGATGCCGAGGTCGGCGGCCTTCTTGCGGATCTGGTCGACCGGCCCGAGCAGGGTCAGGTCGCACACGCCCCGGCGCAGCAGCACCTCGGCCGCGTGCAGCACCCGCTCCTCGGTGCCCTCCGGCAGCACGACCCGGCGCCTGTCGGAACGGGCCTGCTCCAGCAGCTTGTGCTCGAACATCATCGGCGTGACCCGGTCGCTGCTCGGCGCCGAGACCCGGCGGGCCAGGTCCGCGGTGTCGGCGTACCGCTCGAACAGGCCGAGCGCGGTCTCCGCCTTGCGGGGGGTGGCCGCGGTCATCTTCCCCTCCAGGGAGAAGAGCCGCTCGGCGGTCGGGAAGCTGTTGCCGGACACCGCGACCACCGGGGTGCCCGGGGCGAGCCGGGCGGCCAGGGTGAGGATCTCGTCGCTGGGCACCTCGTTCAGGGTCAGCAGCACACCGGCGATCGGCGGGGTCCCGGCGCTGTGCGCGGCCAGCGAGCCGACGACCAGGTCCGCGCGGTCGCCCGGGGTCACCACCAGGCAGCCCGGGGTCAGGGCGCCGAGGAAGTTCGGCAGCATCGCCCCGCCGAAGACGAAGTCCAGCGCGTCGCGGGCCAGCCCCGAGTCGTCGCCGAGCAGCACCCGGGCGTCGAGGGCGCGGGCGATCTGCGCGACCGTCGGCGCGGACAGGGCGAGGTCGTCGGGCACCACGTAGCAGGGCACCGGCAGCCGGTCCGCGAGGCGCCCGGCGATCTCGTCGCGGTCCTCGCGGGCCACCCGGTTGGTGACCATGGCGAGGACGTCGCAGCCGAGGCCGTCGTACGCCCGGTAGGCGTTGCGGGTCTCCGCCAGCACCGACTCGGCCGGCTGCCTGAGGCCGCCCACCACCGGGATCACGGAGGCGCCGAACTCGTTGGCGAGGCGGGCGTTCAGGGACAGCTCGTCGGGCAGCTGGGTGTCGGCGAAGTCGGTGCCGAGGACCAGCACGACGTCGTAGTCGCGGGCCACCAGGTGGAAGCGGTCGACCAGCGTGGAGACCAGTTCGCCGGTGCCCCGCTCGGCCTGGAGCGCGGACGCCTCCTGGTAGTTCACGCCGTAGACGGTCGCCGGGTCCTGGGAGAGCCGGTAGCGGGCCCGCAGCAGCTCGAACAGGTGGTCCGGCCCGTCGTGGACGAGGGGCCGGAAGACGCCCACCCGGTCCACCTGCCGGGTCAGGAGCTCCATGACCCCCAGTTCGACGACCTGGCGGCCGTCGCCGCGGTCGATCCCGGTCACGTACACGCTGCGCGTCACGTGTGCACTCCGTTCCCTGCGTTCCCTGCGCTTCGTCCGTCCCGGCCGCCCCGGCCGCCCCGGCCAACGTCCCGGCCGCCCGGCCGTCATGTCCGGGCACAAAAATCGCCCACCGAGGTGAGCAAGACCCTCTTGACAATACCCCCGGTGCCGGTTAAAGCGCCCATCATGCCCCCATCGCCCCCCGAGACGTGAAACAATCGACCCGGCTCACCGGTACCCACAGCGAGCAGGAGACACAGCACGATGCGCATCGGAGTTCTCACCGCAGGCGGCGACTGCCCCGGCCTGAACGCCGTGATCCGGTCGGTCGTGCACCGCGCGGTGGCGCAGTACGGCGACGAGGTCATCGGCTTCGAGGACGGTTACCGGGGTCTGCTGGACCGCCACTACCGTGCCCTCGACCTCGACGCGGTCAGCGGCATCCTGCCCCGCGGCGGCACCATCCTCGGCTCCTCCCGCCTGGAGCGCGACCGGCTGCGCGAGGCCTGCGAGCGGGTCACCGACATGGTCGGGGAGTTCGGCATCGACGCGCTGATCCCGATCGGCGGCGAGGGCACGCTGACCGCGGCCCGCATGCTCTCCGACGCGGGCCTGCCCGTCGTCGGCGTGCCCAAGACGATCGACAACGACATCTCCTCCACCGACCGCACCTTCGGCTTCGACACCGCCGTCGGCGTGGCCACCGAGGCCATGGACCGCCTGAAGACCACGGCCGAGTCACACCAAAGGGTGATGGTGGTCGAGGTCATGGGCCGGCACGCCGGCTGGATCGCCCTGGAGTCCGGCATGGCCGCCGGCGCCCACGGCATCTGCCTGCCCGAGCGCCCCTTCGACCCCGCCGACCTGGTCAAGATGGTCGAGGAGCGGTTCGCCCGCGGCAAGAAGTTCGCGGTCATCTGCGTCGCCGAGGGCGCCCACCCGGCCGAGGGCAGCATGGACTACAGCAAGGGCGAGATCGACCAGTTCGGCCACGAGCGCTTCCAGGGCATCGGCACCGCGCTGGCGTACGAGCTGGAGCGCCGCCTCGGCAAGGAGGCCAAGCCGGTCATCCTCGGCCACATCCAGCGCGGCGGCGTCCCCACCGCCTACGACCGCGTCCTCGCCACCCGCTTCGGCTGGCACGCCGTCGAGGCCGCGCACCGCGGCGACTTCGGCAGGATGACCGCGTTGCGCGGCACCGACATCGTGATGGTGCCGCTCGCGGAGGCGGTCACCGAGCTGAAGACGGTGCCGAAGGACCGGATGGACGAGGCGGAGTCGGTCTTCTAGGCGCCGGCCCGCCGCGGCGGCGGGACCGCAGCACCGGGAGACCGCAGCACCGCGGGAGCGGGAGCGCGCGGGTGCTCACCGCGACCGCACCCACCGGTACACCAGCTCCGGCCGGCCGACCTGCCCGTACAGCGGCTTGCGCTCGGCCCTGCCGGCCTCCACGAGGTGCTCCAGGTAGCGGCGCGCCGTGATGCGCGAGATGCCCACCGCCTCCGCGACCCGGGCCGCCGTCAGCCCTTCGGTCACCTCCCGGACGGCCCCGGTGACCCGCTCCAGGGTCGGGCCGCTCAGGCCCTTGGGGAGTGCCGCGGGCGACGGTGCGCGCAGCACCGCCAGCGCCCGGTCCACCTCGTCCTGGCCGCTCGCCTCGCCCGCCGCCGCGCGGAACTCGGCGTACCGGACGAGGCGGTCGCGCAGGGTGGCGAAGGTGAACGGCTTCAGGACGTACTGGACCACCCCCAGCGAGACGCCCTCGCGCACCACCGCGAGGTCGCGGGCCGAGGTCACCGCTATCACGTCGGCGTGGTGCCCCGCCGCCCGCAGCGCGCGTGCGAACCGCAGCCCGTGCACGTCCGGCAGGTGCAGGTCCAGCAGGAGCAGGTCGACCGGCGTGCGGTCCAGGACGCGGCGGGCCTGCGCGCCCGTGTGCGCCCTGCCCGCCACCACGAACCCCGGCACCCGCCCGACGTACATCACGTGCGCGTCGGCGGCCACCGGGTCGTCCTCCACCACCAGGACCCGGATGGGCGGCCCCTCGTGCGTCATCCGCCGCCCCCCACCGCCGCGGGCAGCGGCAACCGCGCCTCGAACACCGCTCCGCCCTCCCGCGCCCGCGCGACCTCCAGCGTTCCGCCGAGCCGGGTGACGGCCTGCCGGACCAGCGCCAGCCCCAGGCCCCGCCCGCCGGGTCCGGCCGGCTTCGTGGAGAACCCCCGCCGGAACACCAGGTCGGCATGGGCGGGGTCGACACCGGGGCCGGTGTCCGAGACGCGCAGCACCAGCCCGGCGGCGAGGGCGCGCGCCGTCACCGTCACCCGCGCCCGCGCGCTGCCCTGCGCCGCGTCCACCGCGTTGTCGATGAGGTTGCCGAGGATCGTCACCAGCTCGCGCGCCGGCAGGCCGGAGGGCAGCACCGAGTCGTCCAGCCGGCTGTCGGCCGACACCACCAGCTCCACGCCCCGCTCGTTCGCCTGGGCCGTCTTGCCCAGCAGCAGGGCGGCCAGCACCGGTTCCCCCACCGCCGCCACCACCCGGTCGGTCAGGGCCTGCGCCAGTTCCAGCTCCGCCGTGGCGAACTCCACCGCCTCCTGCGCCCGACCCAGTTCGATCAGCGACACGACCGTGTGCAGGCGGTTCGCCGCCTCGTGCGCCTGGGAGCGCAGTGCCTGGCTGAAGCCCCGCTCGAAGTCCAGTTCGCCCGTCAGCGCCTGCAGTTCGGTGACGTCCCGGAGGGTGACCACCGTGCCCCGGCGCTCCCCGCCCGACACCGGTGAGGTGTTCACCACCAGCACGCGCGAGGCGGTCAGGTGCACCTCGTCCACCCGGGGCGCCGAGGACAGCAGCGCGCCGGTCAGCGGCGCCGGCAGACCCAGGTCCGCCACCGGACGTCCGATCACGTCCGGATCGGCGGTGCCGCCCACGCCCAGCAGCTCCCGGCCGCCGTCGTTGATCAGCGCCACCCGGTGCCGCCCGTCCAGCATCAGCAGCCCTTCGCGGACGGCGTGCAGCGCCGCCTGGTGGTAGTCGTGCATCCGGCTCAGCTCGGTCGCGTTCATGCCGTGGGTGTGGCGGCGCAGCCGGGCGTTGACGACGTAGGTGCCGACCGCACCCAGCAGCAGGGCGCCGCCCGCGACGCCGAGCAGGGCCGTCACCTGGCCCCGGACCCGTTCGCTGATCGCCTCCACCTTGATGCCGGCGCTGACCAGGCCGACGATCCGGCCGCCGTCCCGCACCGGCGTGACCGCGCGGACGGACGGGCCGAGCGTGCCGGTGTACGTCTCGGTGAAGGTGCGGCCGCGCAGGGCGGGGCCGGTGCGGCCGAGGAAGTGCCGGCCGATCTGCCTGCGCTCCGGATGGGTCCAGCGGATGCCCCGCGGGCTCATGATGGTGACGAAGTCGACGTTCGCGTCCCGCGTGACCCGCAGGGCGTACGGCTGCAGCGCGGCGGTGGGGTCGGGGGTGCGGACGGCCGCGCCGACCGAGGGGGAGTCGGCGACCGAGCGGGCCACGGCCGTCGCGTGACGGGCCGCCGCGTCCTCGGCCTGCCGCCGGTCGCTGACGTAGGTGAACAGCGCGCACCCGGCCACGACCACCGCCACCAGCACGGCCTGCATGGCGAACAGTTGGCCCGCCAGGCTGCGGGGCCGGGGGAGGGGCGGCAGACGCATGCCAGCAGTCTGCCCCTTTGAGCGGGCGTGAACTAAATGAACGGAAGGGTGACCGCCACCACCGGGCGGGAGATAGTCACGGCGTTCCCCCGCTCGGCCCGGACGTGAGCCGCACGCCGGTGTTCGCCGACGAAGACGTCAAGGAGGGCAGCCGTGGCCGCCACCACCCCCGATACGGCACCCGCCGCGCCCCGCGCGCGGCGGGACCGGACCCATTACCTGTACGTCGCCGTCGTCGCGGCGGTCGGGCTCGGCATCGCCGTGGGGCTCGTCTGGCCCGACGCGGGCGTCGCGCTGAAGCCGCTGGGCACCGGTTTCGTGAACCTGATCAAGATGATGATCTCGCCGATCATCTTCTGCACGATCGTGCTCGGGATCGGGTCGGTGCGCAAGGCCGCCAAGGTCGGTGCCGTGGGCGGCATCGCGCTCGGCTACTTCTTCGTGATGTCGCTGGTCGCGCTCGCCATCGGGCTCGTCGTCGGCAACGTGCTGCACCCCGGCGAGGGGCTGCACCTGACCGACGCGCTCAAGCAGACCGGGCACGCCCAGGTCTCCAGCGAAGCGCTGCCGCCGGTCGACTTCGTGCTGTCGATCATCCCGGTGACCTTCGTGTCCGCCTTCACCGAGGGCCAGGTGCTGCAGACGCTGCTCGTCGCGCTGCTCACCGGGTTCGCGCTGCAGGCGATGGGATCGGCCGGGCAGCCGGTGCTGCGCGGCGTCGAGCACGTCCAGCGGCTGGTCTTCCGCATCCTGGCCATGGTCATGTGGGCCGCGCCGATCGGCGCCTTCGGCGCCATCGCGGCGGTGGTCGGGTCCGCCGGCCTCGACGCGCTGAAGAGCCTGGCGGTGCTGATGCTCGGTTTCTACGTCACCTGCGTGCTGTTCGTGTTCGTCGTGCTCGGCGCCGTGCTGCGGATCGTCGCCGGACTGAACGTCTTCTCCCTGCTGAAGTACCTCGCCCGCGAGTTCCTGCTGATCCTGTCGACCTCGTCCTCCGAGTCCGCGCTGCCGCGGCTGATCGCGAAGATGGAGCACCTGGGCGTCAGCAAGCCGGTC
The DNA here is from genome assembly GCF_030499535.1 of Streptomyces sp. TG1A-8. Lineage (NCBI taxonomy): Bacteria > Bacillati > Actinomycetota > Actinomycetes > Kitasatosporales > Streptomycetaceae > Streptomyces > Streptomyces sp. TG1A-8. The sequence continues at coordinate 2,316,041 of NZ_JASTLB010000001.1, read as the reverse complement.
GTCGGCATCACCGTGCCGACCGGCTACTCCTTCAACCTCGACGGCACCATGATCTACATGACCATGGCCTCCCTCTACATCGCCGACGCCCTCGGCACCCCGATGTCCGTCGGCGAGCAGATCCCGCTGCTGCTGTTCCTGCTGCTGGCGTCCAAGGGCGCGGCGGGCGTCAGCGGGGCGGGCCTGGCCACGCTGGCCGGCGGTCTGCAGTCGCACAAGCCCGCGCTGGTCGACGGCGTCGGACTGATCGTCGGCATCGACCGCTTCATGAGCGAGGCGCGCGCGCTGACCAACTTCGCGGGCAACGCCGTCGCCACCGTGCTGATCGGCACCTGGACCAAGGAGATCGACGGTGACCGGGTCCGGCGCGTGCTCGCCGGCGAGCTGCCGTTCGACGAGACCACGCTGCTGGACGAGGGCCGGCCGGCGGCCGGCGAGGGGCCCAGGGCGCGGGAGGAGGAGCCGGCCAGGGCCTGAGCCCCGCGCCCCCGCCGGGGCGCGGCGCCCCCGTCCCCGGAAGCCCGGCCCCGCCTGAACCGGGGCCGGGCTTCCGGCCGGCCGCCGTGGAGGACCCCCCGCCACGGCTCCCCGCCCGCCCCGGCCACCGGCGCGGTGGCAGGCCTTGCCCTGACGCCCACGTCAACGCCTACGGTCGGCACCATGCGAATCGGCGAGCTGGCCGCACGGGCCGGAACCACCCCCCGCACCCTGCGCTACTACGAGGCGCGGGGGCTGCTGCCCGCACGGCGCGACGAGCACGGACACCGCACCTACGACGAGGGCGACCTGAGGCTGCTGCGGCAGATCCGGACGCTGCAGGACTTCGGGTTCGGCCTGGAGGAGACGCGGCCGTTCGTGGAGTGCCTGCGGGCCGGGCACCCGCAGGGCGACTCCTGCCCGGCCTCGCTCGTGGTCTACCGGCGCAAGCTGGAGGAGCTGGACGCGCTCGTCGGGCAGCTGACGGCGGTGCGGGAGAGGGTCGCGGCACAGCTGGCGCGGGCGGAGCGGGCCCGGGACGAGCTGGCCGCCGAGTCGCTGGTTCCGGGAGGTCCGGAACCCGGGTGCGAACTGGGAGGACTGACACGGTGAACTCGACGGGCGGACCGGCCGAGGTGACGGACGCGGATTTCGCGGCAGAGGTGATCGATGCCGACCTGCCGGTGCTGGTGCAGTTCACGGCCGACTGGTGCGGGCCCTGCCGGCAGCTGGCGCCGGTGCTGAAGGACATCGCCTTCGAGGAGGGCAAGCGGCTGAAGGTCGTACGGCTGGACGTGGACCGCAATCCGGGGACGGCGGTGGCGTACGGCGTGCTGTCCACGCCGACCCTCATGGTCTTCCGGGACGGTGAGCCGGTGCGGTCGATGGTGGGGGCGCGGCCCAAACGGCGCCTGCTGCAGGAGCTGGCGGACCTGCTGTAGGACGGCACCGGCTCACGAGAAATCCCCCGGGCAATTGCGCCCGGGGGATTTCTCTGCGTATATTCAATGGTTCGCGACTTCTCACGGGAAAGTCGCGGAAGAAGCTCAGTGAGCACAGTATATCCGGGCGGGAGCGGAATTGTCAAACACCGGCTTTCCAGATGATGAATTGCGGCAGGAACAGGAATTCATCGACGGTCTGTACGCGCGCGTGGACGTGCTGCGCGGCGACACCGAGGTCTCGGTCACCGACGCCCTCGCCCAGGGGGCCACGCCCAGGCAGGCGCGGCTGGAGCGGGACATCCTGGTCGCCGAGCGCTCGGGCCTGCTCGCCACCCTGAACGCCGTCGACGGCTCGCTCTGCTTCGGCCGGATCGACCTCGCCGACGGCACCCGCCACCACATCGGCCGGATCGGCCTGCGCGAGGACGACGCGGAGCGCACCCCGGTCCTGATCGACTGGCGGGCCGACGTCGCCCGCCCCTTCTACCTGGCCACCGGCCACACCCCGATGGGCCTGCGCCGCCGTCGGCACATCGCCACCGCCGGCCGGACCGTGACCGCCCTGCACGACGAGATCCTCGACCTCGGCGACGCCACCCGCACCGGCCACGAGGACCCCTCCGGGGACGCCGTGCTGCTGGCCGCGCTCAACTCGGCGCGCACCGGCCGCATGGGCGACATCGTGCAGACCATCCAGGCCGAGCAGGACCGCATCATCCGGGCGCCGCACCGCGGCGTACTGGTGGTGGAGGGCGGTCCCGGCACCGGCAAGACGGCGGTCGCCCTGCACCGCGCGGCCTACCTGCTCTACGAGTACCGGGAGCTGCTGGCCCGCCGTGCCGTGCTCATCGTCGGCCCCAACCCCGCCTTCCTCGGCTACATCGGCGAGGTGCTGCCCTCCCTCGGCGAGACCGGGGTGCTGCTGGCCACGGTCGGCGAGCTGTTCCCCGGCGTGCGGGCCACCGCCGCCGACACCCCGGAGGCGGCGGCCGTGAAGGGCCGCGCCGACATGGCCGACGTGCTCGCCGCCGTCGTGCGCGACCGGCAGGCCCTGCCCGACCCGGTCATCGCCGTCGAGCACGACCGCGAGGTGCTGATGCTGGACGACGGCCTGGTGGGCGTCGCCCGCGAGCGCACCCGCGCGGCCGGGCTCCCGCACAACGCCTCCCGCGAGTACTTCGAGGGCCACATCCTCAACGCGCTCACCGACCTGTACGCCGAGCGCGTGGGCACCGACCCGTACGACGGCAGCAACCTGCTGGACCCCTCCGACCTCACCCAGATCCGCGACGAACTCGCCGCGAACCCCGAGGTCCGGTCCGCCGTCGACCAACTGTGGCCGCGGATCACCCCCCGGCGGCTCGTCGCCGACTTCCTCGCCGCACCGGACGGCTACCTCTGCGAGGCGGACGCCGACGCCGTCCGCCGCCCGGTGACCCGGGCCTGGACCGTCGCGGACGTGCCGCTGCTGGACGAGGCCGCCGAACTCCTCGGCGAGGACGACCGGCTGGCGCGCGCCCGCGCGGAGCACGAGCGGGAGACCCAGGTCGCCTACGCGCAGGGGGTGCTCGACGTGTCGTACGCCTCCCGCACCTACGAGTTCGAGGACAAGGAGGAGGATGATCCGGAGGCCTCCGAGGTATTGTCCGCGCACGACATCATCGACGCCGAGCGCTTCGCCGAGCGCCATGAGGAGGCCGACCACCGCAGCGCCGCCGAGCGGGCCGCGGCCGACCGGACCTGGGCGTTCGGGCACATCATCGTGGACGAGGCGCAGGAGCTGTCGCCGATGGCGTGGCGCCTGCTGATGCGGCGCAGCCCGACCCGCTCGATGACCCTGGTCGGCGACCCCGCCCAGACCGCCGAGGCGGCCGGCGTCGGCTCCTGGACGGACATCCTCCGGCCGTACGTCGAGGACCGCTGGGAGCACACCCGCCTCGGCGTCAACTACCGCACCCCGTCCGAGATCATGGACCTGGCCGCGGCCGTGGTCCGGGCCGGGAACCCGGACTTCGAGCCGCCGCGTTCGGTCCGCTCCACCGGCGTACGGCCCTGGGTGCGCCGGGTCACCGGCGACCTGCCCGGCGCGGTCGCCGAGGCGGTCGCCGAACTCACCCCGGACGAGGGCCGGCTGGCGGTCGTCGCCCCGCGCGCACTGCACCGGCGGCTGGCCGCCCGGCTGGACGGGGTCACGGCGGGCGCCGAGCCGGACCTGACCCGGACGGTGGTCCTGCTCGACCCGCGTCAGTCCAAGGGCCTGGAGTTCGATTCCGTCCTCGTGGTCGAGCCGTCCGCCTACGGCACGAGCGACCTGTACGTCGCCCTGACCCGGGCCACGCAGCGGCTGGGCGTGCTGCACACCGGGACGCTGCCGCCGGGCCTGTCCCCGGCAGGGTGAGGCGGGCGGCGGCCGGCGGCACGCGGGCGGCGGCCGGGCGGAGTGCGCCCGGCCGCCGCCCGGCCGCTCCTTCGGAACCTCAGGCCGGCCGCAGCCACACCGTCGCGAGCGGCGGCAGGGTCAGCCGGATGCTCGCCGGGCGGCCGTGCCAGCCCTGCGGTTCGGGCTTGACGACGTCCGGCCGGCCGACGTCGCTGCCGCCGTACCTCCCGGCGTCGGTGTTGAGGCACTCGTGCCAGACCGGGACGTCCTCCGGCACCCCGAGGCGATAGTCGGGGCGGACCACCGGCGCCAGGTGGGAGACCGCGAGCAGGGGGTTGCCGTCGGCGTCCAGGCGCAGGAACGCGAAGACGTTGTCGTCGGCCGCGTCGCCGGTGATCCACTGGAAGCCCGCCGGGTCGATGTCCCGCTGCCACAGGGCGGGGGTGGAACGGTAGGTGGCGTTGAGGTCGCGCACCAGGTCCCGCACGCCCCGGTGGTCGGCCTCCGCGCCGTAGGCCGGGTCGAGCAGCCACCAGTCGGGGCCGTGCACCTCGGACCACTCGGCGCCCTGGGCGAACTCCTGTCCCATGAAGAGGAGCTGCTTGCCGGGATGGGCCCACATGTAGGCCAGGTAGGCGCGCAGGCCGGCGCGCTGCTGCCACCAGTCGCCGGGCATCTTCGACACGAGGGACCGCTTGCCGTGGACGACCTCGTCGTGCGAGATCGGCAGGACGTAGTTCTCGCTGTAGGCGTACACCATCGAGAAGGTCATCTCGTGGTGGTGGTACTTGCGGTGCACCGGCTCGTGGCTCATGTACTGCAGCGAGTCGTGCATCCAGCCCATGTTCCACTTCAGGCCGAAGCCGAGGCCGCCGAAGCCGCTCGGGCCCTTGTGGTGGGTGGGGCGGGTCACGCCGTCCCAGGCCGTGGACTCCTCGGCGATGGTCACCACGCCCGGGCAGCGCCGGTAGACGGTGGCGTTCATCTCCTGCAGGAAGGCGACCGCGTCCAGGTTCTCCCGGCCGCCGAACTCGTTGGGCGCCCACTGGCCCGGCCCGCGCGAGTAGTCGAGGTAGAGCATGGAGGCGACGGCGTCCACGCGCAGCCCGTCGATGTGGAACTCCTCGCACCAGTACACCGCGTTGGCGACCAGGAAGTTGCGCACCTCGCGGCGCCCGAAGTCGAACTCCAGCGTGCCCCAGTCGGGGTGGGCGGCGCGCAGCGGGTCGTGGTGCTCGTACAGCGGGAGTCCGTCGAACTCGGCCAGCGCCCACTCGTCCCGCGGGAAGTGGGCCGGCACCCAGTCCATGAGGACGCCGATGCCCTCCTGGTGCAGCCGGTCCACCAGGTACTTGAAGTCGTCCGGCGTGCCCATGCGGGCGGTGGGCGCGTAGAAGCCGGTGACCTGGTAGCCCCAGGAGCCGCCGAAGGGGTGCTCGGCGACCGGCATCAGCTCCACGTGCGTGAAGCCCATCTCCTTGACGTACGCGGGCAGCTGGTCGGCGAGCTGGCGGTAGGTCAGGCCCGGCCGCCAGGACGGCAGGTGGACCTCGTACACCGAGAACGGCGCCTCGTGCACCGGCCGGTCCGCCCGGTGCGCCATCCACTCCGCGTCGCCCCACTCGTGGTGCGAGGCGTGCACGATCGAGGACGTGGCGGGCGGGACCTCCGTGCGGCGGGCCATCGGGTCGGCGCGCACGGTGCGCGAGCCGTCCGGGCGGGTGATCTCGAACTTGTACAGCTCGCCCTCGCCGATGCCCGGCACGAACAACTCCCACACCCCGGTGGAGCCGAGCGAGCGCATCGGGAAGCCGGTGGCGTCCCAGAAGTTGAAGCTCCCCGTGACCCGCACGCCCCGCGCGTTCGGCGCCCACACCGAGAAGCGGGTGCCGGTCACGCCCTGGTGCGTCATCACCCGCGCGCCGAGCACCTGCCACAACTGCTCGTGCCGGCCCTCGCCGATCAGGTGCAGGTCCAGCTCGCCGAGCGTGGGCAGGAAGCGGTAGGAGTCCTCGGTCTCGTGGACGGTGCCGTCGTACGTCACGCGCAGCCGGTAGGCGGGGACCTCGGCGAGCGGGAGCAGCCCGGAGAAGAAGCCGTCGCCGTCGTCGTGCAGCTCCGCCCGCAGGTCCCCGGAGACCACGGTGACCGCCTGCGCGTACGGGCGGAACGCCCGGAAGGCGACCCCCCCGGGGACCGGGTGGGCGCCGAGGACGGAGTGCGGGGCGTGATGGGTGCCGTGCAGCAGCCGCTCGCGGTCGCCGGCGTCCACGGCGGGGGAGACGGCCACCTCCAGCGCGGACGCGCTCGCGACGGAAGCGGCGGGCGCCTCCCGCACCGGTGCCTCCCGCGCGGGCACCTCCTGCGCCTGCCCCGCGACCGCCGCCGTCTGCGCTTCCCGCGTCTTCGGGGTTTCCTGCACCTCCTGGGCCACCTTCTTCCCGGCCCTGGACCCGGCGGCCTTGCTCTTGTCGGACCTGTGCTTCGAGGGGGCTGACTTCTTGGACGTCACGGACGGGTCTCCCGGGCGAGGGTCGGTTCGGACGCGGCGAGGCGGCGGACCGCCGACAGGGGTACGGCGAGCCAGTCGGGGCGGTGCCGGGCCTCGTAGACGACTTCGTAGACGGCCTTGTCGGTCTCGTAGGCGCGCAGCAGCACCGGATCGGTGCGCGGGTCGCGGCCGGTGACCTCCGCGTAGCCGGCGCAGTAGGCGGACCGGCAGGTGTGCGCCCAGTCCGGGTCCACCGGGTCCGCCGAGTGCGCCGCGTAGTCGAAGGAGCGCAGCATCCCGGCGATGTCCCGCACGGGGGGCTGGGGCATGCGCCGCTCGGCCAGCGGCCGGGCCGGCTCGCCCTCGAAGTCGATCAGCGACCAGTCGCCCGACGGTGCGCGCAGGCACTGTCCCAGGTGCAGGTCGCCGTGGACGCGCTGGGCGGTCCAGGTCTGGCCCTCGGCGGCCAGGCCGTCCAGCGCCTCGAAGGCGGAGCGCAGCCCCGCCTCGTACGGCCGCAGGGCGGGCACCGCCTGGAGGGCCGCCGTCAGCCGCTCGGTCATGCCGTCCACCAGCTGCCGCAGCTGGGCGTGGCCTAGGGTGACCGTGGGCAGGGCACGGGCCAGGGCGGTGTGCACCTCGGCGGTGGCCCGCCCCAGGGCCCGTGCCTCGTCGGTGAAGTCCCCGCCCCCGGCCAGCTCGCGCAGCGCCAGCTCCCAGCCGTCGGTGGCGCCGGTCACGTACGGCTGGAGCACCGCGAGGACGTACGGCTCCTCGGGTTCGCCGGGCGCCTCGGCCCGCAGCCACGCCGTCGGCGCGGGCACCCGGGCGCAGCCCTCGCGGGCCAGCGCCAGGGGGATCTCCAGATCGGGGTTGACGCCCGGCACGACCCGGCGCAGCAGTTTCAGGATGAACGTATCTCCGTAGACGACGGACGAATTGGACTGCTCGGCGGTCATCAGCCGGGGCACGAGCCCGTCGCCTATCTCCTGGTGCGGGTCCCGGTCGAAACGCAGCCCGCCGATGCGGGCCCGGCTGCGCAGGGCCTCCAGGAGCACTTCGGCGGGCCGCGGGTCGTACAGGGCCTCGTACACCGTACGTCCGGCGAGCGGTCCGTCCTCCACGTGTCCGATCAGCGCGGGCGCCAGCCAGGGCGGCAGCGCCTCGCGCACGCCTATGAGCAGCTGGTAGCAGTCGCCGACGTGCGCCGGGGCGCCGAGGGCGGACGGCTGGTGGACGCGGACCAGCAGGTGGTACAGGCCCAGACGGCCGTCGGGGGGCAGCAGTTCGGTGACGGCCACCGGGGTGAAGCCGGTGACCGGGCGTCCCTTGCCCGCGAACCAGCGCTGCCTCGGCAGCCACTCGCGCAGCAGCGGTTCGATCGAGGTGAGGAGGTGGTGGGTCGTGCTGGTGGTGCCGGAAGGGGCGACCGTCTCCGCCATGGGCGTCACGTCCTTTCCCCGGGTCGTCGGGGTATTACTCTCGCGTGCCCCGGGTGGGGCGGCGGAAACCGCCCCACCCGGCCGGACTAGGCGGTCTCCCGGCGCAGCCGGAACCAGTAGAAGCCGTGGCCCGCGAGGGTCAGCAGGTAGGGCAGCTCGCCGATGGCGGGGAAGCGCACCCCGCCGAACAGCTCGACCGGGTGCCGGCCGCCGAACTGCCGCAGGTCCAGCTCCGTGGGCTGTGCGAAGCGTGAGAAGTTGTGCACGCACAGCACCAGGTCGTCCTCGTACTCGCGCAGGAAGGCGATCACCGCGGGGTTGGAGGACTGCAGTTCGGTGTAGGAGCCCAGGCCGAAGGCGGGGTTCTGCTTGCGGATCTCGATCATGCGCCGTGTCCAGTGCAGGAGGCTGGAGGGGGAGGCCATGGAGGCCTCGACGTTGGTGACCTGGTAGCCGTAGACCGGGTCCATGATCGCGGGGAGGAAGAGGCGTCCGGGGTCGCAGGAGGAGAAGCCGGCGTTGCGGTCGGGCGTCCACTGCATGGGGGTGCGCACGGCGTCGCGGTCGCCGAGCCAGATGTTGTCGCCCATGCCGATCTCGTCGCCGTAGTAGAGGATCGGCGAGCCGGGCAGGGACAGCAGCAGGGCGGTGAACAGCTCGATCTGGTTGCGGTCGTTGTCCAGCAGGGGGGCGAGGCGGCGGCGGATGCCGATGTTGGCGCGCATCCGCGGGTCCTTGGCGTACTCGGCCCACATGTAGTCGCGTTCTTCGTCGGTGACCATTTCGAGGGTCAGCTCGTCGTGGTTGCGCAGGAAGATGCCCCACTGGCAGCTGGAGGGGATCGCGGGGGTCTTGGCGAGGATCTCCGAGACGGGGTAGCGGGACTCGCGGCGCACGGCCATGAAGATGCGCGGCATGACGGGGAAGTGGAAGGCCATGTGGCACTCGTCGCCGCCGGAGCGGTAGTCGCCGAAGTAGTCGACCACGTCCTCCGGCCACTGGTTGGCCTCCGCCAGCAGCACCTTGTCGGGGTACTGGGCGTCGATCTCCTTGCGCACCCGCTTCAGGAACTCGTGCGTGGCGGGCAGGTTCTCGCAGTTGGTGCCCTCCTGCTGGTACAGGTACGGCACGGCGTCCAGTCGGAACCCGTCGATGCCCAGGTCCAGCCAGAACTTCAGTGCGGAGATCATCTCCTCCTGCACGGCCGGGTTCTCGTAGTTCAGGTCCGGCTGGTGGGAGAAGAAGCGGTGCCAGAAGTACTGCTTGCGCACCGGGTCGTACGTCCAGTTGGAGACCTCGGTGTCGACGAAGATGATCCGTGCGTCCTGGTACTGCTTGTCGTCGTCGGCCCAGACGTAGTAGTCGCCGTAGGGGCCCTCCGGGTCGCGCCGGGACTCCTGGAACCACGGGTGCTGGTCGCTGGTGTGGTTCATGACGAAGTCGATGATCACGCGCATGCCGCGCTGGTGGGCGGCGTCGACGAACTCCACGAAGTCGGCGAGGTCGCCGAACTCGGGCAGGACGGCGGTGTAGTCGGAGACGTCGTAGCCGCCGTCGCGCAGGGGGGACTGGAAGAAGGGCGGCAGCCACAGGCAGTCCACGCCCAGCCACTGCAGGTAGTCCAGCTTGGCGGTCAGGCCCTTGAGGTCGCCGACGCCGTCGCCGTCGCTGTCCTGGAAGGAGCGCACCAGGACCTCGTAGAAGACGGCGGTCTTGAACCAATCCGGGTGGCGGTCCTTGGCTGGGGTGTCCTCGAAGGTGTCCGGGACGGGCTCATTGACGATCATGTGGTGGGTGACCCTCCGATCTGCGGGTGGGACGGTCGCAGAACCGAGAAGACATGCGCGGGCCTGCGGCCCGGTTCCAGTCGCACATAGTTGGCCCTGCCCCAGTGATAGGTCTCGCCGGTGAGCAGATCGCTCACCGGCACCGACTCGTGCCATTCCAGGCCGAGTTGTGGCATGTCCAACGAGACCGTGGCTTCCTGGGTGTGGTGCGGGTCGAGGTTGGCGACCACCAGAACCGTGTTCGACCCGGACCGCTTCGAGTAGGCGATCACCGCGTCGTTGTCGGCGTGGTGGAAGCGCAGGTTCCGCAGCCGGTGCAGGGCCGGGTTGTCGCGCCGGACGGCGTTGAGCCGGGTGATGAGGGGGGCGATGGTGCGGCCCTCGCGGGCGGCGGCTTCCCAGTCGCGGGGTTTGAGCTGGTACTTCTCGGAGTCGAGGTATTCCTCGCTGCCCTCGCGCAGCGGGGTGTTCTCGCACAGTTCGTAGCCGCTGTAGATGCCCCAGGCCGGGGAGAGGGTGGCGGCCAGTACGGCGCGGACCTCGAAGGCGGGCCGGCCGCCGTGCTGGAGGTAGGCGTGCAGGATGTCGGGGGTGTTGGGGAAGAGGTTCGGCCGCATGTAGGCCGCCGCCTCCCCGGACAGCTCGGTGAGGTACTCCGTCAGTTCCTGCTTGGTGTTGCGCCAGGTGAAGTAGGTGTAGGACTGCTGGAAGCCGATCTGGGCCAGGGTGTGCATCATCGCGGGCCGGGTGAAGGCCTCGGCCAGGAAGATCACGTCCGGGTCGGTGCGGTTGACCTCGCCGATGACCCGTTCCCAGAAGACCACCGGCTTGGTGTGGGGGTTGTCCACGCGGAAGATCCGCACCCCGTGCGCCATCCAGTGGCGCAGGATCCGCACCGTCTCGCGCACCAGGCCGTCCATGTCGGCGTCGAAGGCGACGGGGTAGATGTCCTGGTACTTCTTGGGCGGGTTCTCGGCGTGGGCGATGGTGCCGTCGCAGCGGTGGTGGAACCACTGGGGGTGCTTGTCCACCCAGGGGTGGTCGGGGGAGCACTGCAGGGCGAAGTCCAGGGCGATCTCCAGGCCCAGCTCGCGGGCGCGGGCGACGAAGCGGTCGAAGTCCTCCAGCGTGCCCAGCGCGGGGTGGACGGCGTCGTGGCCGCCCTCGGGGGAGCCGATCGCCCAGGGCACGCCGACGTCGTCGGGGCCGGCGGTGAGGGTGTTGTTCGGGCCCTTGCGGAAGGTGGTGCCGATGGGGTGGACGGGGGGCAGGTAGACGACGTCGAAGCCCATCCCGGCGATGGCCGGCAGCCGGCGGGCGGCGGTGCGGAAGGTGCCGTGGGGCTGCTCGGCGGTGCCCTCGGAACGGGGGAAGAACTCGTACCACGAGCCGTACAGCGCCCGCTCGCGCTCGACCAGCAGCGGCATCGGGTCGGAGGCGGTGACCAGCTCCCGCAGCGGGTGACGGGCCAGCACCTCCACCACCCCCGGCGCCAGCGCCGCCGCGAGCCGCCAGGCGGGCGGGCGGTCCTCCGCCCGCAGGGCGGCCACCGCGGCCAGGACGACGTCCCGCAGCTCCTCGGGGACCCCGGCGGCGGCCCGCTCGTGGAGCCGAGCGCCCTCCTCCAGGACCAGGCCGGTGTCGATCCCGGCCGGGACCTTGACCTCCGCGTGGTGCCGCCAGGTGGTGACCGGGTCCGACCACGCCTCCACGGTGTAGGTCCAGCGGCCCGGGTCGCCCGCGGTCACGGTGGCACCCCAGCGGTCGGTGCCCGGCGCCAGTTCCCGCATCGGGGTCCAGGGGCCCGGGCGGCCCTCGGGGTCACGCAGGACGACGTTCGCGGCGACGGCGTCGTGCCCCTCCCGGAACACGGTGGCCGACACCTCGAACGACTCGCCGGTCACGGCTTTGGCCGGTCTGCGTCCCTGCTGGACGACCGGGCGCACGTCGAGCACGGGTATCCGGCCGACGGCGGTGGCACCGGCGAAGGGCGGAAGCTCCCGGGACGGGCCCGGGTCGAGCGGGTGTCCCGCGTTCTTCCCGGGCTTCTTGCCGGCTGCTTTCTTTCCTGCTCCCTTGCTGCTTGTCGGGGGTGCTGACGAGTGGTGCTTGGCGGGCATGACCGCTCCTGTCCGCGTCAACGGGGGTGTGGGCGGATGGACGAGGGGAGGTGGGTCCTGCGGCGGTACGGACGTGCTGGAGGTGCCGTGGTGCGCTGTGGGGCGTACCGGGAGAGCTTTCCACCCTGGATGAGCGGGCAATCCGGCATTCCGTCAACTTCTGGCTCGTTCGTCTGCACACTTCCGTCCGGACACAGGACCGCTCCCTTCTCCGGGTGCCCGGTCGGACGTTCTCCACGCCCCCCGCGACCGCCGCCTCTGCTTCCGGCACACCGACACCCGGTTCCGGTTCGTCCCCACCGACCCTCCAGTAACCACTACCGTCGACAGTGACGACGAGACGTACAGCGCCGTGCGTCTCACCCCGCGACGCGTCCGAGGTGGAATGTGAAGGCGATCCGTCGGTTCACCGTCCGTCCCGTTCTCCCCGAGCCCCTCCGGCCGCTCAGCGACCTGGCGCGCAATCTGCGCTGGTCCTGGCACGCCGAGACGCGCGACCTGTTCCAGTCAGTGGATCCCGAACGCTGGGCCGTCGCCGAGGGCGACCCGGTGCGGCTGCTGGGCGGGGTGCGCACGGCACGGCTCGCCGAGCTCGCCCAGGACCGCCGGTTCCTGCGCCGCCTCACCGCGGTCGCCGACGACCTCCACGACTACATGACCGGCGAGCGCTGGTACCAGCGGCAGGGCGACGGGCTGCCCGCCGCCGTCGCCTACTTCTCGCCCGAGTTCGGCATCACCGCCGCGCTGCCCCAGTACTCCGGCGGCCTCGGCATCCTCGCCGGCGACCACCTGAAGGCGGCCAGCGACCTCGGCGTCCCGCTGATCGGCGTCGGCCTGCTCTACCGGCACGGCTACTTCCGCCAGACCCTGTCCCGGGACGGCTGGCAGCAGGAGCACTACCCGGTGCTGGACCCCAACGAACTGCCGCTCACCCTGCTGAAGGACACCGACGGCGCACCGGCCCGGGTCTCCCTCGCCCTGCCCGGCGGCACCGGGCTGCACGCCCGGATCTGGCTCGCCCAGGTCGGCCGGGTGCCGCTGCTGCTGCTCGACTCCGACGTGGAGGACAACGACCTCGGCGAGCGCGGGGTGACCGACCGGCTCTACGGCGGCGGCAGCGAGCACCGGCTGCTGCAGGAGATGCTACTGGGCATAGGGGGTGTCCGGGCGGTGCGGGCGTACTGCCGGCTCACCGGGCACCCGGAGCCCGAGGTGTTCCACACCAACGAGGGGCACGCCGGGTTCCTCGGCCTGGAGCGGATCGCCGAACTGTGCGCGTCGGGACTGGACTTCAACCCGGCGCTGGAGGCCGTGCGGGCCGGGACCGTGTTCACCACGCACACCCCCGTGCCCGCCGGGATCGACCGGTTCGACCGGGAGCTGGTGACCCGCCACTTCGGGCCGGACGCCGAGCTGCCGGGCATCGACGTGCAGCGGATCCTGGAGCTGGGCCGGGAGACCTACCCCGGCGGCGAGCCGAACCTGTTCAACATGGCCGTGATGGGCCTGCGCCTGGCCCAGCGGGCGAACGGCGTGTCCCTGCTGCACGGGCAGGTCAGCCGGGAGATGTTCGCCGGGCTGTGGCCGGGGTTCGACGCCGAGGAGGTGCCGATCACCTCCGTGACCAACGGGGTGCACGCGCCGACCTGGGTCGCCCCCGAGGTGCTCGGGCTCGGGGCCCGGCGGGTCGGCGCCCAGCGGGCCGAGGACGCCCTGACCGTCGGCGGCTCCGAACGCTGGGACTCGGTCACCGAGATCTCCGACCAGGAGCTCTGGGAGCTGCGCCGGACCCTGCGCGAACAGCTCGTGCTGGAGGTGCGGCGGCGCCTGCGGGCGTCCTGGCGGCAGCGCGGCGCCGGGGACGCGGAGCTGGGCTGGATCGACGGCGTGCTCGACCCCGACGTGCTGACCATCGGCTTCGCGCGCCGCGTCCCGTCGTACAAGCGCCTGACGCTCATGCTGCGCGACCGGGACCGGCTGACCGAGCTGCTGCTGCACCCGGAGCGCCCGGTGCAGATCGTCGTCGCGGGCAAGGCGCACCCGGCGGACGACGGCGGCAAGCGGCTCGTGCAGGAGCTGGTGCGGTTCGCCGACGATCCGCGCGTCCGCCACCGGATCGTCTTCCTGCCCGACTACGGCATGGGGATGGCGCAGAAGCTCTACCCCGGCTGCGACGTCTGGCTGAACAACCCGCTGCGCCCCCTGGAGGCCTGCGGCACGAGCGGGATGAAGGCGGCGCTGAACGGCTGCCTCAACCTCTCGGTCCTGGACGGCTGGTGGGACGAGTGGTTCCAGCCGGACTTCGGCTGGTCCATCCCGACCGCGGACGGCACGGGCACCGACCCCGACCGCCGCGACGACATCGAGGCCGCCGCCCTCTACGACCTGCTCGAACAGCGGGTGGCCCCGCGCTTCTACGAGCGCGGCCGGGGCGGTCTGCCCGACCGCTGGATCGAGATGGTCCGCCAGACGCTCACCCTGCTGGGGCCGAAGGTGCTGGCCGGCCGGATGGTCCGCGAGTACGTCGACCGCCTGTACGCGCCGGCCGCCCTGTCCCACCGCGCGCTCACCCCGGACACCGCCCGCGAGCTGGCCGACTGGAAGGCCAGGGTGCGGGCCGCCTGGCCCGGCGTGGGCGTGGGCCACGTGGAGACGACCGTGACGACGGCCACCGCGGAGCTCGGCACCAGCGTGGGCCTGCGGGTGCGGGTGGCCCTCGGCGGCCTCGCCCCGGACGACGTCGAGGTCCAGGCCGTCTCCGGCCGCGTCGACTCCGAGGACCGCATCACCGGCGCCACGACGGTCCCGCTGAAACCGGTCGGCAACCCCGACCCGGAGGGCCGGTGGCTCTACGAGGGGCCCCTCTGCCTGGACCGCACCGGCCCCTACGGCTACACGGTCCGCATCCTGCCGGCCCACCGCCTGCTCACCTCGGCCGCGGAGACCGGCCTGGTCGCCGTCCCGCCGCAGGACGTGGTGGCGGGCTCGGGGGTGCTGCTGCGCTGACCGGGGCGGAGCCGCCGCGCGGCGGGCACCCCGTGTCCGCCGCGCCGGCCCGTGCGCCTCCGGCGCCTCAGGCCCCTTCCGGCTCCGCGCACAGCCGGCGCAGGGCCGCCCCGCAGCGGCGGGCGTGGGCCTGCTGCAGGCCGCGGGTCGCCGGGCCGCCCGCGCGGGAGTACCACCTGGCCGCCCTGCTGAAGGCGGCGACCGTGAGCCAGACCGTGCCGTCGCCGGTGCGGTCGACCACGAAGGCCTCCTCGCCGCATTCGGGGTGGCCCGCCAGGGTGCCGTAGGCCCAGCCGGCGCGGCGGGGTTCCGTCACCGTCCACACGACACGGCAGGGGGCCTTGACCAGGCCGGCCAGGGTGACCGTGACGTCCACGCCGGGGGCCGCACGGTCGGCGCCCGCGTCGATGCCGACGCCCACCGCGCGGTGCATCCGCCAGGTGAGGACCGCCTCGGCCGCCCGGCGGAAGAGCTCCGGGCCCTCGCCGAGGCGCGTGCGCACGAACATCGGGTGGAAGCCGGGCGGGCAGAAGCCGAGGTCGTCGCGCGTCGCGCCGACCGGCTCGTAGGTGAAGGGCGCCGAGGACATGGGTCACAAGAGTAGGGCGGTACCCGCGAGAATCGCCTCCCGGGTACCGCCCGACATCGACTACCGTCAGGTCAGCTGACGTTGACCGCCGCCCAGGCCGCCGCCACGGCCTGGTACTCGGCGCTGGAGGAGCCGTACAGGGCCGACGCCGCGTTCAGGGTCGCCGTGCGGGCGGCCTTGTAGTTGGTCGTCGAGGTCATGTACGTGGTCAGCGCCTTGTACCAGATCTGCAGCGCCTTGGCGCGGCCGATGCCGGTGACGGCGGAGCCGTTGTACGTCGGCGAGTTGTAGGACACGCCGTTGATGGTCTTCGCGCCGCTGCCCTCGGACAGCAGGTAGAAGAAGTGGTTCGCGACGCCGGACGAGTAGTGCACGTCCTTGCTGCCGACGGACGAGGACCAGTAGTCGGCGGAGCCGCCGTCCTTGCTGGGCTTGTCCATGTAGCGCAGCGGGCTGCCGTCGCCGTTGATGTTGATCTCCTCGCCGATGAGGTAGTCACCGGGGTCGGAGGCGTTGTTGGCGTACCACTCGACGCCGGTGCCGAAGATGTCGGAGGTGGCCTCGTTCAGGCCGCCCGACTCGCCGGAGTAGTTGAGGCCGGCGGTGTTGGAGGTGACGCCGTGGCTCATCTCGTGGCCCGCGACGTCCAGCGAGGTCAGCGGGTGGGTGTTGCCCGAGCCGTCGCCGTAGGTCATGCAGAAGCAGCTGTCGTCCCAGAACGCGTTGACGTACGAGTTGCCGTAGTGGACGCGGGAGTAGGCCGCGGCACCGTTGTTCTTGATGCCGCTGCGGCCGAAGGTGTTCTTGTAGAAGTCCCACGTGACCGCGGCGCCGTAGGCGGCGTCGGCGGCGGCCGTCTGGTCGGTGGTGGAGCTGGAGGCCACACCGGTGCCCCAGACGTCGTCGGCGTCGGTGAACAGCGTGCCGGTGCCGGAGGTCTTGTGGGCCAGGTTGTAGGTCTTGTGGCTGCCGCGCGTGGTGTCGTTCAGCTGGTAGGTCGAGCCCGACAGCGTGGTGTTCAGGGTGACCGTGCCGGAGTACAGGGTCTTGCCGGTTCCGGTCTCGATGCCCTGGTACTCGTAGAGCTTCTTGCCGGTGGCGGCGTCGGTGATGACGTGCAGCTGGTTGGGGGTGCCGTCGTCCTGGAGGCCGCCGACGACCGTCTCGTAGGCGAGGACGGGCTTGCCGGAGCCGGCCCAGATCACCTTGCGGGCGCCGTCCGAGGAGGTCTTGGCGGAGCCCAGCGTCCGGGCGGCGCTCACGGCCTGCTTCTCCGCCTTGGCGGCGGTGATCTGCGGCTTGAGCGAGGCCAGCTTGATGGCCGTCTTGTTCGCCTTGGTGACGCCCTCGGTCTTGCCCGACTTGGCGGTGTGGACGATCAGGTCGCCGCCGAGCACCGGCAGGCCGGCGTAGGTGCGCTCGTAGCGGGTGTGCAGCGTGCCGTCGACGTCCTTGACGACGTCCTTGACGACGAGCTTCTCCTTGGCGCCGAGGCCTATCTGCTGCGCGGTCCCGGCCGCGTCGGCCTGCGCCTGCTGGATCAGCGTGGTGCGGGCGGCGGCGGTCAGGGTGGTCGGGGCGGCCGCCAGGGGCTTGGCGGCGGCGGACCCGGCCGGGGTCTGGGCGGAGGCACTGGTGGTCAGACCGGTGGAGAGTAGGGCTCCGGCGGCGACAGCGGTGGCGATGGCCAGAGTGGTGCGCTTGTGACGCGCGTAGAGGGGGCTCACGGAAGCTCCTTCTCGTGGGGGAGACCGGACAGCGTGGGGTTACTGGCCGGAAGTGGGCCGATGTGGAGTTGCTGTGTGCTGCGGCGGGTGGAGAGAGAGTGACATCAGGGGCGCGTACATGTCAGGACCCTGAAGTGATGTTGGCTGAAAGTCGACCGTCAGGTGAATGTTGCAGCCGTGTGAACGGGTGCCGTTCGAGGGCGGAGGTGCCGCGGGCGCCGCCCTGTTACCGGGTTCGATGCGTGTGGTTTACGGGAACGTCAGCTTCCACCCGTTGATCGTCCCGGTGTCATAAGTGGCCTGATCCTGCACCCTCAACTTCCAGGTGCCGTCGGCCGGTTCCGACGAGGCGTCGACCGTGTAGGTCTCGTTGACGTTGTCCGCCGAGTCGGAGGAGGAGAAGTTCTTCAGGCGGTAGGCGGTGCCCGACGGGCCGATCAGGTCGATCACCAGGTCACCGCGCCAGGTGTGCGCGATGTCGACGCCCACCCGGAGGCCTGCCGGCGCGTTCCCGGTCCTGCCGGAGACGGTGATCGAGGAGGTCACCGCCGGCCCGTTGTCCGGAACGGCCACCGGCGTGGTGCTCTCGTACGACGTGCCGCCGCCGGTGCCGCCCCCGGAGCGCGTGCCGACCCCGACGCCCGCCCAGGCGTCCTGCACGGCCGCGTACTCGGCGCTGGTGGTTCCGTACAGCTCGCCGGCCGCCGCCAGGGTGCCGGTGCGGGCGCCCGCGTAGTTGGTGGTGGACGTCCACTTGGTGGTCAGCGCCCGGTACCAGATCTGCAGCGCCTTGTCCCGGCCGATGCCCGTGACCGGCAGTCCGTCCGCGGTCGGCGAGTCGTAGCCGACGCCGCCCACCACCTTGGCGCCGCTGCCCTCGGACAGCAGGTAGAAGAAGTGGTTCGCGACGCCGGACGAGTAGTGCACGTCCTTGCTGCCGACGGACGAGGACCAGTAGTCGGCGGAGCCGCCGTCCTTGCTGGGCTTGTCCATGTAGCGCAGCGGGCTGCCGTCGCCGTTGATGTTGATCTCCTCGCCGATGAGGTAGTCACCGGGGTCGGAGGCGTTGTTGGCGTACCACTCGACGCCGGTGCCGAAGATGTCGGAGGTGGCCTCGTTCAGGCCGCCCGACTCGCCGGAGTAGTTGAGGCCGGCGGTGTTGGAGGTGACGCCGTGGCTCATCTCGTGGCCCGCGACGTCCAGCGAGGTCAGCGGGTGGGTGTTGCCCGAGCCGTCGCCGTAGGTCATGCAGAAGCAGCTGTCGTCCCAGAACGCGTTGACGTACGAGTTGCCGTAGTGGACGCGGGAGTAGGCCGCGGCACCGTTGTTCTTGATGCCGCTGCGGCCGAAGGTGTTCTTGTAGAAGTCCCACGTGACCGCGGCGCCGTAGGCGGCGTCGGCGGCGGCCGTCTGGTCGGTGGTGGAGCTGGAGGCCACACCGGTGCCCCAGACGTCGTCGGCGTCGGTGAACAGCGTGCCGGTGCCGGAGGTCTTGTGGGCCAGGTTGTAGGTCTTGTGGCTGCCGCGCGTGGTGTCGTTCAGCTGGTAGGTCGAGCCCGACAGCGTGGTGTTCAGGGTGACCGTGCCGGAGTACAGGGTCTTGCCGGTTCCGGTCTCGATGCCCTGGTACTCGTAGAGCTTCTTGCCGGTGGCGGCGTCGGTGATGACGTGCAGCTGGTTGGGGGTGCCGTCGTCCTGGAGGCCGCCGACGACCGTCTCGTAGGCGAGGACGGGCTTGCCGGAGCCGGCCCAGACCACCTTGCGCACGCTGTCGGCGGTGGACCGGGTGCCGCCGAGGGACTCGGCCCGCCGCACGGCCTGCCGCTCGGCGGCCGACTCCGGTACGGCCGGGGTGAGGCCGGGGACCTCCAGGACGGCGTCGGTGGCCTTGACGACACGCCTGGTCGCGCCCGACCTCGCGGTGTCGACGATCAGGTCGCCGCCGAGCACCGGCAGGCCGGCGTAGGTGCGCTCGTAGCGGGTGTGCAGCGTGCCGTCGACGTCCTCGACGACGTCGTGGACGACCAGTTGCTCCCGGGCGCCCAGGCCGAGCGCGCGGGCGGTGTCCGCCTTCGCGGCGTCGGCGTGCCGGATCAGCTCGGCGCGCTGGGAGGGGGTGAGGGCGAGGGCCAGGTGGGCGGGGCCGGCCCCGCCCGTCCGCGGTCCGGCCGGGGCCGCGCTCGCGGCGCCCGCCTGGACGGCGGCGGAGATCAGGGCGGCGACGCCGGCGAGGGCGACGGCGGCGGTGCGGCGGTGCGCGGTGCGGGGCGTGGCGCGGAGGGTGCGTCTGCGGGAGGTGCTTCTCACACTGACTCCTTCTGCGTGACCGCGGGTCGCGCGGCCAGGGAAGACCGGACGGCGGGTCGGGACGTCCGGGCAGAACGGGGCGGTACGCGGAACCACGTGCGCGGCCGGGTCACGAGAAATGTGCGGGAGGTGTGGAGCCGCTGTGAGCCGGCCGTGGGAAGAGTGGCAGGGGATCGGGTGACCTGTCAGGACCATGTCACCAACTTGGCCGGAAATGGTCCGTTGTCCGGATATCCGTGTTCGTTATGCGACCGTTCGCCGTCCTGGTCCCCGGGAGGGCGACGGCCGCTCCGCCGGACGGACCGTCAGGACGCGCGGGAGCGGCCGGTGTCCGCCCCGGGCGCGCGGGACGGTGACGCCGGCCGGACGCACCGGTCCCGGACCGGCGGCCGGCGGTCCGGCCGAAACCCAGTGGGCGCCGCGCGTGCGGATCCGTAGGCTCGCGTCGATGTCCACGACACGTGCAACCACCCGGGACCGCTCGGCCGTCCGCACCCTGCTGCGGCTGTGGCCGTACGTACGCCCCGTGCGGGCCCGCCTGTTCACCGCCGCGGTCGTCGCGGTCGTCGCCTCCTGCACGGGGCTGGTGATCCCCCTCGTCCTGAAGTGGATGGTCGACGGGCCGGTCGCCGGCCGGGACCCGGCCGGGGTGTGGCTCGGGGCGCTGTGCCTGCTGCTGCTCGGCATCGTCGAGGCGGTCCTGTTCGGGACGCGGCGCTGGCTGGTGGCCCGTCCACTGTCGCACGTCGAGGCGGAGATGCGGGCCGGCCTGTACCGGCATCTGCAGCGGCTGCCGGCGGCCTTCCACGACCGGTGGGCGTCCGGCCAACTGCTCTCCCGGGCCACGACCGACCTGATGCTGCTGCGGATGTTCCTCGCCTTCCCGCTGACCTTCCTGCTCGTCAACACGGTGACGATCCTCGTCGGCGTGGTGATCATGTTGGTGCAGGACTGGGTGCTGGGGCTGGTCATCCTCGGTCCCGTCGTCCCGGTCATGTGGACCTGCGTGGTCTTCGAGCGCCGGTACGCCGAGGTCGCGCGGCGCGCGCAGGACCAGGTCGGCGACCTGACGACGGTGGTCGAGGAGAGCGTGCTCGGCATCCGCGTCATCAAGGGCTTCGGCCGGCACCGCAGCCAGGCGCGGGCCTTCCACCTGCTGTCGGGCCGGCTGCGCGGCACGGAACTGCACAAGGCACGGCTGCTGGCGACCATCTGGGGGGTCATCGTGACCCTGCCCGAGGCCGCGATCGGGGCGGCGCTGGTGCTGGGCGCCGTCCGGGTGGCCGACGGGGAGCTGTCCGCGGGGACGCTGGTCGCCTTCCTGAGCACGGCACTCGCGCTGCGGTGGCCGGTGGACTCGATCGGCTTCCTGCTGGCGATGAGCCAGGAGGCGGCGACGGCGACGGAGCGGTACTTCGAGGTGCGGGACGAGGCGCCGGAGGAGGAGACGGCCGGGGGCACCGCCGCGCGCCCGCGCGCGCGGGCCGCCGCGGCGGACGGCCTGCGGTTCGAGGGCGTCCGGTTCCGCCACCCCGACGCCCCGCCCGGCTCCCCGCCCCTCCTGGACCGCGTCGACCTGCACATCCGCCCCGGCGAGTCCATGGCCCTCGTCGGGGCCACCGGCAGCGGGAAGACGACCCTCACCGCCCTCGTGCCGCGCCTGTACGACGTGACCTCCGGCCGCATCACCCTCGACGGCGTGGACATCACCGCGATGTCCCGGGAGGAACTGCGGGCCGAGGTCGCGGTCGCCTTCGAGGACCCCACCCTGTTCTCGGCGAGCGTCGGCGAGAACGTGCTGATGGGAGCCGCCGACGGTGCCGGGAGGGCGGAGCTGGACCGGGCCCTGGCCGTCGCCCGGGCCGAGTTCGTCCACGCGCTGCCCCAGGGGGCGGACACCCGGGTCGGCGAGCAGGGGCTGAGTCTGTCCGGCGGCCAGCGGCAGCGCCTCGCGCTGGCCCGCGCGGTCGTGGGCCGGCCGAGGTTCCTGGTGCTGGACGACCCGCTGTCCGCGCTGGACGTGCACACGGAGGCCGCCGTGGAGGCCGCGCTGCGGCGGGTCCTCGCGGACACCACCGCGCTGATCGTGGCCCACCGCCCGTCCACCGTGCTGCTCGCCGACCGGGTCGCGCTGCTGTCGGGCGGCCGCATCACCGCCGTCGGCACGCACCAGGAACTGCTGCGCGCCGACGCCGAGTACGCGCACCTGATGTCCGGCGAGGAACGAGGGGACCGCCGATGACCACCACGACGACCGCCACCCCGGCCGCGGACGACGACCCCTCCCGCTCTCCGGACCCGGACGGCGCCGGCACCACCGGTGACCCCTTCGACCGGGACGTCCTGCCCGTCGCACCCGGCGCCACGGCCGGCCTGCTGCGCTCGCTGCTCGCCCCCCGAGGGCCCGGGCCGCGGGCGCCATGCTCCTGCTGCTGCTCCAGCAGGCGGCCGCGCAGGCGGGCCCGCTGCTGGTGGCGTACGCCCTCGACCGCGCCGTACCGGCCTTCCGGGACCACGACCGCGGTCCGCTGGCCGCGGTGGCCGTCGGCTACCTGCTGTGCGCGCTGGCCTCCGGCGGGCTGCAGTCCGCGTTCACCGTGGCCTCCGCGCGGGTCAGCCAGGACGTGCTGCTGGACCTGCGGGGCCGGATCTTCCGGCACGCGCAGGCGCTGAGCGTCGACTTCCACGAGCGCTACACCTCGGGCCGGCTGATCTCCCGCTCCACGACGGACGTCGAGTCGCTGCGCGAGCTCCTCAACGAGGGGCTGCAGGAACTGGTGACCGTCGTGCTGTCCTTCGTCTACATCTCGGCGATGCTGCTGTGGCTGGATCCGGGCCTGGGCGCGGTCGCGGTCGCGTCCCTGGTGCCGCTGTACCTGCTCGTACGGCTCTACCAGCGGCGCGCGGGACGGGTGTTCGGGGCGCGGTCCACGGCGATCGCGGCGGTGATCGTGAAGTTCGTGGAGACGATGAACGGCATCCGCCCGGTGCGCGCCTTCCGGCGGGAGGCCGCCAACGACGCCGAGTTCGCCGTGCTGAACCGGCGGCACGAGCGGACGAACGGCGACGCGCTGCTGGAGATGGCCCGGTACGTGGTCGGCTCCCGGCTGGTGGCCAACACGGCGGTCGCGGCGATCGTGCTGTGGGGCGCCCACCGGGTGGCGTCCGGCTCGCTGGAGCTGGGCGTGCTGGCGGCGGCCGTGCTGTACCTGCGGCGGCTGTACGACCCGATCGACCGGCTCGGCATGTTCCTCAACTCCTACCAGTCGGCCGCCGCCTCCCTGGAGAAGATCGCCGGGCTGCTGGCGCAGACCCCGTCCGTGCCGGAGCCGTCGGACCCCCGCGGACTGCCGCCGCTGGAGGACGGCCTCCCGGGCCGGGAGGTCGTCTTCGACGGCGTCCGGTTCACCTACCGCACCGGCGGCGAGGTACTGCCCCGCTTCGACCTGACCCTGCCGGCCGGGCAGACGGTCGCCGTGGTCGGCTCCACGGGCGCCGGCAAGTCCACCCTGGCCAAGCTGCTCGCCCGGTTCTACGACCCCTCCGAGGGCCGCGTGCTGCTGGACGGCGTCGACCTGCGCGAGCTGGCGGCGCCCGAACTGCGGCGCGGGGTCGTCATGGTGACGCAGGAGGCGTTCCTGTTCTCCGGCACGGTCGCGGACAACATCGCGATCGGCCGGCCCGACGCCACCCGCGAGGAGATCGAGCGGGCGGCGGAGGCGATCGGCGCGCACGGGTTCATCCGCGCGCTGCCCGACGGGTACGACACGGACGTCCGCAAGCGGGGCGGGCGCATCTCCGCCGGCCAGCGCCAGCTGGTCGCCTTCGCACGGGCGCTGCTGGCCGATCCGGCGGTGCTGATCCTGGACGAGGCGACCAGCTCGCTGGACGTCCCCGGGGAACGGGCCGTCCAGCGGGCGATGTCGACGGTGCTGCGGGGCCGTACCGCCGTGGTGATCGCCCACCGGCTGTCGACCGTGGAGATCGCGGACCGGGTGCTGGTGATGGAGCGCGGCCGGATCGTGGAGGACGGCCGCCCGGACGAACTCATCGCGGGCACCGGCCGGTTCGCGGACCTGCACCGGGCGTGGCGGGACAGCCTGGCGTGACCGGGTCCCGCCCGGTGGGGGCGGGCGGGATCACGGTATCCCCAGCTCGAACAGCGCGTAGCCCGCGTACGAGCCGGAGGCCACGGCGGCGATGCCCAGCAGGGTGCACTGGACGGGCAGGCTCAGGCGGCGCATGCCGAGGGCCAGGGGGACGAACAGCGGGAAGCAGGGCAGCAGGTAGCGGGAGACGTTGGCGAAGATCTGCCGGCTGCCCAGGACCAGGACCAGCGTGAGCACGGTGTGGACGACCAGCACCGCCGGGGGGCGCAGCCGCAGCAGCAGCGGCAGCAGCGCGCACGCCAGCAGGACCACACCGACCGAGACGGCGTCCGCGAACGGCCACGCGAACAGGTAGTCGAAGTGGCCGACGGGGACGGAGGTGAGCACCTTGAAGGCCAGCCTGCCGTAGTCGAAGCCGTGCGCCCACGCGCCCGATGTCTCCCCGGCGGCCTCCGGCCGGACGGACCGCAGCCCGGCCGGGGCCCCGCAACAGGTCCTCGGCCCGGTGCCGGCCGTCCCGGGTGAGCAGCCGGGCCGGCCGGAACGGCACCGACCGGCGGGCCGCCACGAACGCGTCGTACCCACCGGCCCGGGCCTGCTCCGTCCACGGTCCCCGCCCTCGCCGGCTGTCCGCACCAGAGGAAAGGCCCTGCACCCCCTCCCGCACTGCATCCGGCGGACGTGACCCGTGTCACACGCGGGTGTCGCACGGGGCCGGCCGACACCGGCGGCACGGGCCCGCCCCGCCGGGAGCGGCGGAGCGGGCGGGAGCGGCGGGCCCTACTCCGCCCGGAGCAGCAGGACGGCCCGCTCCGGGACCGTGATCCGCGCGCCCGCCCGGTGCACCGTGCCCGGCGCCCCGGTCTGGTCCTCGCGCGAGGTGTCCACCACCACCTCGTAGCGCTCCGCCCACGGCGGCCCCGGCAGGACGAACCGGGCCGGCCGGTCGCCCGGGTGCAGCACGGCCAGGAAGCTGTCGTCCAGGACGGGCGCGCCCCGCTCGTCCCGGCCCGGTATGTCCCGCCCGGACAGGTACATGCCGAGCGTGGCCGCGGGGGCGTACCAGTCGCCCTCGGTCATCTCCTCGCCCCGCGGGGTGAACCAGGCCAGGTCGCGCAGCCCGTCCGCCGAGTGGGCGCGGCCGGAGAAGAAGGCGCGGCGGCGCAGCACCGGGTGCCGGTGGCGCAGGGCGATCAGCCGGGAGGTCAGGTCGAACAGGGGGCGCCAGGCCGGGTCGTCCAGCAGGGACCAGTCCAGCCAGCTCACCTCGTTGTCCTGGCAGTAGGCGTTGTTGTTGCCGCCCTGGGTGCGGCCGAGTTCGTCGCCGGCCACCAGCATGGGCACGCCGGTGGACAGCAGCAGGGTGGTCAGCAGGTTCCGCAGCTGGCGGCGGCGCAGCGCCCGTATTCGCCCGTCGTCGGTCTCCCCTTCCGCCCCGCAGTTCCAGGACCGGTTGTCGTCCGTGCCGTCCCGGTTGTCCTCGCCGTTGTCCTCGTTGTGCTTGGCCTCGTACGACACCAGGTCGCGCAGGGTGAAACCGTCGTGCGCGGTGACGAAGTTGACCGAGGCGTAGGGGCGCCGGCCGCCCCAGGCGTACAGGTCGCTGGAACCGGACAGCCGGTAGCCGAGGTCGCGCACGTCGGGCAGCGCGCCCCGCCAGAAGTCCCGCACGGCGTTGCGGTAGCGGTCGTTCCACTCCGTCCACAGCGGCGGGAAGGCACCCACCTGGTAGCCGCCGGAGCCGATGTCCCAGGGCTCGGCGATCAGCTTCACCCGGCGCAGCACCGGGTCCTGGGCGATCACCGCCAGGAAGGGGGAGAGCATGTCGACGTCGTGCATGGAGCGGGCGAGCGCGGCGGCCAGGTCGAACCGGAAGCCGTCCACGCCCATCTCCGTGACCCAGTACCGCAGCGAGTCCGTGATCAGGCGCAGCACCTGCGGCTGGACGACGTGCAGGGTGTTGCCGCAGCCGGTGTAGTCGGCGTACCGGCGGGCGTCGTCCTGGAGGCGGTAGTAGCCGCGGTTGTCGATGCCCTTGAGGGACAGCGTGGGACCCAGTTCCCCGGCCTCGGCGGTGTGGTTGTAGACCACGTCGAGGATCACCTCGATGCCGGCCGCGTGCAGCGCGCGGACCATCCGCTTGAACTCGCCGACCTGCTGGCCCGCGGTGCCGGAGGCCGCGTAGGCGGCGTGCGGGGCGAAGTAGCCGATGGAGTTGTAGCCCCAGTAGTTCCTCATGCCCCGGCGCAGCAGGTGGTCCTCGTGCGCGAACTGGTGGACGGGCAGCAGCTCGACGGCCGTGACGCCCAGCCGCACCAGGTGGTCCAGGGCGGCCGGGTGCGCCAGCCCCGCGTAGGTGCCGCGCAGCTCCTCGGGGATGCCGGGGTGCAGCCGGGTGAAGCCCCGCACGTGCAGTTCGTAGATCACCGAGTCCGCCCACGGCGTCTTGGGGCGCCGGTCGCCGGACCAGTCGTCGTCGTCGTGCACGACGACCCCCTTGGGCACGAACGGCGCCGAGTCCCGGTCGTCGCGCACGGTGTCGGCGACGTGCTGCTCCGGCCAGTCCCGCACGTGCCCGTAGACCTCCGGCGGCAGCCGGCCGTAGTCGTTGTCCCCGGACCCGTCCACCGCCCGCGCGTAGGGGTCCAGCAGCAGCTTCGCCGGGTTCCAGCGGGCACCGGTCCACGGGTCCCAGCGGCCGTCCACCCGGTAGCCGTACCGCTGCCCGGGCATCACGCCCGGCACGAAGCCGTGCCAGATCTCGTGCGTCAGCTCGGTCAGCGGGACCTGCGCCTCCCGGCCGCGCTCGTCGAACAGGCACAGCCGGACCGCCTCGGCCCCGCCCGCCCACAGCGCGAAGTTGGTGCCCGCGACCCCGTCCGGGCCGACCCGGAACCGGGCCCCCAGCGGGGTCGGCGCACCCGGCCACACGGGCGGGCCGGACGGCACGGGGCGCCGGGCGCCGCCGGCCGCCGCGGCCTGGTGCCCGCTCTCGGCGGCCGGCTCCTTCGCCCGTGCCCGCTGCTCGGCTGCGCTCGTCACCTGTCGGCCCCTCTTCCCGTGGATCGCCCCGGGGCCCGGGGGCCGGCCGTGCCCGGACCTCCCGGCCCGCGGCACGCCCGGCCGCCCGGTACGGCTGCGCCCCGACGGCTCCGGCGCGGCGCGGCGGCTCCCCTTCCTCGTCCTCCCCCCTGTTCTGCCCAGCGCGGGGGTCGCACTCACGTTTCCCCGCGTCCGCCGCGTCGTTGAGTCCCGTGTGAGGCACGTACAAGGACGCGCACGGCGCGCGGGGGCCGCGCTGGCCGCCGTACTGACATGGGCGGGACTGCTGGCGGGGGCGGCCGGCTGCTCCGCGGACGGCCGGGGCCCGCTGGGCACCGGCGGGCCCCCCGGCAGGCCCCCGGCCCCCGAGGACGTCATCCGCGTCACCCCGGACGACGGCAGCGGGGTCGTCCGTCCCGGCGGGCGGCTGCGGGTGCGGGCGCCCGGCGGCCGGCTGGAGAGGGTGAGCGTCGTCAGGTCCCAGGACGCCCGCGACTCCCCGGTCCCCGGGCACATCGCCGCCGACGGGCGGACCTGGGAACCGGACGAGAAGCGGCTGGCCCTCGCCGCCGAGTACACCGTGGACGCGGTCGCGCGGGACGCCCACGGCCGCCGCGCGGCCCGGCACACCACCTTCACGACGTACGTCCCCGAGGAGCGGTTCATCGGCTACGTCACCCCCGGGAACCGCTCCACGGTCGGCACCGGCATGATCGTCTCCCTCTCCTTCAGCCACGGGATCACCGACCGCGCCGCCGTCGAACGCGCCGTGCGGGTCACCGCCAGGCCGTCCGTGGAGATCCGGCCGCACTGGTTCGGCAGGAGCCGCCTGGACTTCCGCCCCGAGCACTACTGGAAGCCCGGCACCGAGGTCACCGTCGGCCTCCGGCTGCGGGACGTCGAAGGGGCGCCCGGGGTCTACGGGCTGCAGGACCGGACGTTCGCCTTCACCGTCGGCCGCGACCAGGTCTCCCGCGTCGACGCGGCCGGGCACACCATGCAGGTCCGGCGCGACGGACGGCTGCTGGCCACCGTGCCGGTCACCGCGGGCGCCCCCGGGACCGCCACCTACAACGGCAGGATGGTGGTGATGGAGATGTACGAGGTGACCCGCATGGACAGCCGCACGGTCGGCTTCGGCGGCGAGTACGACATCCCCGACGTCCCGCACGCCATGAAGCTCACCGACTCCGGCACCTTCCTGCACGGCAACTACTGGGCGCCGGACGCCCCCGGCCGGGCCAACGTCAGCCACGGCTGCGTGGGCCTCAGGGACGTCAAGGGCGGCAGCCCGGACACCCCCGCGGGCTGGTTCTTCGACCGCAGTCTCATCGGGGACGTCGTCGAGGTCGTGCACAGCCGGGACGGAACGGTCGCCGCCGACAACGGCCTCGGAGGGTGGAACATGACCTGGCGGGAGTGGAAGGCGGGCGGCGCGGTCGAGTGACCGGATCAGGGCCCCGGGTCCGGGGCGGCGGCGCACGGCGGAAGTTGCGACGGAACGGTGACATTCGCCCCGCACCCCGCTCCGAACCCGGCGGTTACTATGCGCCAATGCGCGCGCCGGACGCGCGGGGGCATGGGCCTGACCTGGGGCTCTGGAGGGGAGAACGACTTGAACGTGCGGCCGATACCGGGGGCGGGGCCGGCGAGGAGCCGGGGGCGGGGCCGCAAGGGGCCGGGGGTCATAGCCGGCGCCCTGCTGCTGTCCCTGACCGCCTGTGGCGGGGGCGGGGACTCCGGGTCCGGGGCGGGGGACGCCGAGGGCGGCGGCCCCGGTGCGCGGCAGGGCGGGCAGTCGGCGGCCGCCGTCAGCATCGCGCCCGCGACCGGCGCCAAGGGCGTCGACACCAGCGGCGCCCTGAAGGTCAGCGTCGCCCGGGGCAGGCTGACCGAGGTCACCGTCCAGGACGCCAAGGGCGTGAAGGTCGACGGCAGCATCACGGGCGGCGGTGCCTCCTGGACCCCGTCGGCCCACCTGGCCGCCGCCACCAGGTACACCGTGCACGCGGTCGCGAAGGACTCCCGGGGCCGCGAGGCCGCCGAGGACTCCACGTTCACCACGCTCACGCCGAAGAACACCTTCGTCGGCCACTTCACCCCCGAGGACGGCTCCACCGTCGGCGTCGGCATGCCGTTCTCCCTCCGCTTCACCCGGGGCATCACCCGTCCCGAGGACGTGGAGAAGGCCGTCAGGATCAGGACCGAGCCGCCCGTCGACGTCGAGGGACACTGGTTCGGCAACGACCGCCTGGACTTCCGCCCGGAGAAGTACTGGAAGGCGGGCACCAAGGTCACCGTCGACCTCGACCTCGACGGCGTCCAGGGCCGCGAGGGCGTCTACGGCAAGCAGCACAGGACCGTGGAGTTCACCATCGGCCGCAACCAGGTCTCCGTCGTGGACGCCCGGAAGCACACGATGAAGGTCACCCAGGACGGCAGGGTCGTCAAGACCATCCCGGTCACCACCGGCAAGCCCGGCTACGACACCTGGAACGGCCAGATGGTCATGAGCGAGAAGCTCACCGTGACCCGGATGAACGGCGAGACCGTGGGCTACG
The DNA here is from genome assembly GCF_030499535.1 of Streptomyces sp. TG1A-8. Taxonomy (NCBI): domain Bacteria; kingdom Bacillati; phylum Actinomycetota; class Actinomycetes; order Kitasatosporales; family Streptomycetaceae; genus Streptomyces; species Streptomyces sp. TG1A-8. The sequence goes on along the minus strand of NZ_JASTLB010000001.1, from coordinate 2,287,059 downwards.
GAGGCGAGTACGACATCAAGGACGTGCCGCACGCCATCCGCCTCACCACCTCCGGCACCTTCCTGCACGGCAACTACTGGGGCGGCGGCGCCTTCGGCCACTACAACGCCAGCCACGGCTGCGTCGGCCTGCGCGACGTGCGCGGCGGCTCCGACGCCTCCGCCCCGGCCGCCTGGATGTTCAGCCACTCGATCGTCGGCGACGTGGTGGTCGTCAAGAACTCCCACGACGAGACGGTGGCCCCGGACAACGGGTTCAACGGCTGGAACATGTCCTGGGCCGACTGGAAGAAGTGACCCCGGCCGCGGGCGCGGGCCCGGTGCCGTGACCGACGGCACCGGGCCCGCCGCCGTCGGTCCCCGTTAACCTGCTCGGCATGACCGTCACTCTCGAAGTCGCCGAAGGCGTCGGAACCCTGCGTCTGGACCGTCCGCCGATGAACGCGCTGGACGTCGCCGTCCAGGACCGGCTGAAGGAACTCGCCGAGGAGGCCACCCGCCGCGAGGACGTGCGCGCCGTGGTGATCTACGGCGGCGAGCGGGTGTTCGCGGCGGGCGCGGACATCAAGGAGATGCAGGACATGGACCACGCCGCGATGGTCCTGCGCGCCCGCGCCCTGCAGGACTCCTTCACCGCCGTCGCCCGCATCCCCAAGCCCGTCGTCGCCGCGGTCACCGGCTACGCACTCGGCGGCGGCTGCGAACTGGCCCTGTGCGCCGACTTCCGCATCGCCGCCGACAACGCCAAGCTGGGCCAGCCCGAGATCCTCCTCGGCCTGATCCCGGGCGCCGGCGGCACCCAGCGCCTGCCCCGGCTGATCGGCCCCTCCCGGGCCAAGGACCTCATCTTCACCGGCCGCCAGGTCAAGGCCGACGAGGCCCTCGCCATCGGCCTGGTGGACCGGGTCGTCCCGGCCGCCGAGGTGTACGAGCAGGCGCACGCCTGGGCCGCGAGGCTGGCGCAGGGCCCGGCGATCGCGCTGCGCGCGGCCAAGGAGTCGGTCGACACCGGCCTGGAGACCGACCTGGGCACCGGGCTGGCCGTGGAGCGCAACTGGTTCGCGGGCCTGTTCGCCACCGAGGACCGCGAGCGGGGAATGCGCAGTTTCGTGGAGGAAGGACCGGGCAAGGCGAAGTTCCTCTGAACCTCGTGAACTTTCCCCGAAAGCCTTTTAATTGACGGGTTGTCCGATCCGGGTCCCTCAATGGGGCGGTTTATGGGAGCCTTAACGCAACCTTAAGCCTGCCTCGTCGAGGGAGCCTGACGATTGCCCGGAAGTGAGCCGTCACCGCAGGTCGCACGGGCTGCTCCGGACATCGGCATGTCGCCGGCATATGCCGGCGGGGGGGTGGGCGGCGGGAGCGTACGGGGGGCGTATTCCTCCGGAACGGCCACGGAGCCCCCCGGGGGCGGCCATCATGGGGGCATGGCGGGGCTGGAGGGCATCGGACAGCCGCGGAGAGACAGTCGTGCGACCGCGGCGCGCTGGTCGCCCGCGGTCGAGGACGAGCGAGCGCTCAAGGCGCTGGACCTGTACGGCAACCCCGCCGAGGCCGACGTCCCGCTGCCGTCCCGCCCGGAGTCCGCCGCCACCGCGCGCCGGCTCGCCCAGGTCGTCGTCCTGCGCCACTGGGGGCTGCCCCCCGGGATGACCGAGGACGTGGTCCTGCTCGTCTCCGAACTCGTCGGCAACGCCGTGCGCCACACCGGAGCCCGTGTCTTCGTCCTCCGCATGCGCCGCCGCCGCGGCTGGATCCGCGTCGAGGTCCGCGATCCCTCGCGCGGGCTGCCCTGTCTGATGCCGGTCCGGGAGACGGACGTCAGCGGCCGCGGCCTGTTCCTGGTGGACGAACTGGCCGACCGCTGGGGCGTGGACCTGCTGCCACGCGGCAAGACGACGTGGTTCGAGATGAAGGTCGCCGGCCACTAGGCCGTCGGCCGCGCTGCGGGCCGGACCGCGCCGCGACCCGGAAAAGCCCCACAAAGGGGTCAATCGGTGGTTTTCCCGTCCTTCACCCCTTAAATGGTGCGGGTGACCACGACCAACCGACGCGGGGCGCTGCGGGCGGGCGCCGGGCTCGTCGCCGCAGGAGCGCTCGCAGCCGGCTGCGGTGCCGGCCGTGACGCCCCGCCGGACGACGCGACCCCCGCCCCGCCCGCCCGCGCGTCCGGCCGCCCCCCGGCCGCCTCCCGCCCGGCGCCCTCCCCCCGGGCCCGCCCCGGCCGGCCCGCCCAGATCACCCACGGTCCGCGCACCCGCCCCCAGGTCGCCCTCACCTTCCACGGCCAGGGCGACCCCGGCCTGGCCGGCGCCCTGCTGCGCACCGCCGAACAGCGCGGCGCCCGGCTCACCGTGCTCGCCGTCGGCACCTGGCTGGACGCCCACCCGGACCTCGCCCGCCGCATCCTGGACGGCGGGCACGACCTCGGCAACCACACCCAGCGGCACGTCGCCGTCAACGCGCTGCCCGAGGCCGAGGCCCGCCGGGAGATCACCGACTGCGCGGACCGGCTCAGGCGGCTCACCGGCTCCATCGGCACCTGGTTCCGCCCCTCCCGCTCCCCGGCCGCCTCCCCGCTCGTCATCCGGCTGGCCCGCGCCGCGGGTTACCCGCACGTGCTGTCCTACGACGTCGACTCGCTCGACCACACCCGCCCCGGCGCCGACGCCGTCACCCGCAAGGTCCTCGCCGAGGCGCGGGCCGGCTCGGTCGTGAGCCTGCACTTCGGGTATCCCGACACGGCCGCCGCCCTCCCCGCCGTACTCGACGAACTCGGCCGCCGCGGACTGCGCGCGGTCACCACCACGGAGCTGCTGAGCTGATGCGATCCACGAACGCCGCCCGCCTGCTGGCCGCCGGTGCCGCCCTCGCCGCCCTGACCCTGCTGTCCGCGTGCGGCGACGGCACCCCGCACCGCGCCGGGGAGGCCCGCGGCAGCACCGCCCCGGACCGCCCGCAGGTGAGGGGGCGGCAGGCGAACGCCCTGCCCGGGATGCCGCCGGTGCAGGACCCGGCCGACGTCTACGCCGCCGACCGGCCGGGCCGGCTCTCCCCGGTCGTCAGGGACTTCCCCGCCCGGGTGTACGTCCCCAACACCGAATCCGACACCGTCACCGTCATCGACCCCCGCACCTACAAGGTCGTCGGGACCATCCCGGTCGGCCGGCAGCCCCAGCACGTCGTACCGTCCTGGGACCTGAGGACCCTCTGGGTCAACAACGACCTCGGCAACAGCCTCACCCCGATCGACCCGCGCACCGGCAGGGCGGGCACGCCGGTCGACGTGCACGACCCGTACAACCTCTACTTCACGCCCGACGGCAAGCACGCCGTCGTCATGGCCTCCATGGACCGCCGGCTCGTCTTCCGCGACGCGCACACCATGAGGGTCGTCAGGTCGGTGCCCGTGGACTGCTACGGCGTCAACCACGCCGACTTCTCCTTTGACGGGCGGTACTTCATCGTCTCCTGCGAGTTCAGCGGGGACCTGCTCAAGGTCGACACCGCGCGGATGGCGGTCGTCGCCCGGCAGAAGCTGCCGTTCCGGGGCGCCATGCCGCAGGACGTCAAGATCTCCCCCGACGGCAAGCGCTTCTACGTCGCCGACATGATGGCCAACGGGCTGTGGATCCTGGACGGCGACGCCTTCACCGAGCCGCGGTTCCTCGCCACCGGCAAGGGCGCCCACGGGCTGTACATCAGCCGGGACTCGCGCGAGATGTACGTCTCCAACCGGGGGGAGGGCTCCGTCTCGGTCTTCGACTTCACCCGCGGCCGGCTGACCAGGAAGTGGCACCTGCCCGGCGGCGGCAGCCCCGACATGGGCGGGGTCTCGGCCGACGGCAGGGTGCTGTGGCTCTCGGGCCGCTACGACGCCGAGGTGTACGCCATCGACACCCGCACCGGCGCGGAACTGGCCCGCGTCAAGGTCGGCGGCGGCCCGCACGGCCTCGCCGTCTACCCGCAGCCCGGCCGCTACTCCCTGGGGCACACCGGCATCTTCCGCTGAAGCGGCGCCGCCGGGCCGCCCGCCCGCCCGGTGCCCGCGCGCCGACGGGCGTCCGGGGGGACCCCGTCCCGCGCCCGCGGGGGTCCCGCCCGGGCGGGCGCCGCACCGGAGGCGCGTACGGGCCGTTAATCTGACCAGCGTCAGTACGCCAGTACGGCGCGGGAAACACGAGCAAAAGGGGCGGATCGGTGGCGGACATCGAGGAAGCACGCAAGCAGTTCCAGCGGATCGACGCGGACGGTGACGGATTCATCACCGCGGCGGAGTTCAAGTCCGCCCTGGCCCGGCAGGGTGACTGGAACGTCACCGAGACGGTGGCGGAGGCCCTCATCAGGACCCGCGACCTCAACGGCGACAAGGTGCTGTCGTTCGACGAGTTCTGGGGTTACCTGAGCAAGTGACGCGCCCGGAGGGGGTGCCCGCCCCGAGTGGTGGCGGGCGCCCCCTCCGCCGCGTCCGGCCACGGCTCCGCCCCCGGTTCCGGCCGGCCTCACCCGGTTGGCGCACCCGCCGGAATAGCCGGTCCGCGACCGGGGTTGACGCCCTCCGTCAGGAGCATGCGCATGCATCGAACTGGAGGGACCTGTCATGAGGATCGGCATCATCGGCGCGGGCAACATCGGCGGCAACCTCACCCGGCGGCTCACCGCACTCGGCCACGACGTGGCCGTGGCCAACTCGCGCGGCCCCGAGACGCTCGCGGAACTGGCCGAGGAGACCGGCGCGACCCCGGTACGCGCGCAGGAGGCGGCCCGGGGGGCCGAGGTCGTCGTGGTCACCGTCCCCCTGAAGGCGGTGCCCGACCTGCCGTCCGGCCTGCTGGACGGCGCGGCCGAGGGCGTCGCCGTGATCGACACCGGCAACTACTACCCGCAGCGCGACGGCCGGATCGCGGCCATCGAGGACGAGGGCCTGACCGAGAGCCGCTGGACCGAACGGCACCTCGGCCATCCCGTGATCAAGGCCTTCAACGGCACCTACGCCCAGGACATCCTGGACCGCCCCCGCCCGGCCGGCGATCCCGACCGCATCGCCCTGCCGGTCGCCGGCGACGACGAGGCCGCCAAGCGGCGCGTCCGCGAGCTCATCGACGCGCTCGGTTTCGACACCGTCGACACGGGCGGCCTGGACGACTCCTGGCGCCAGCAGCCGGGCACCCCGGTCTACGGCCTGCGGGCGGGCGTGGAGGCCGTGAAGAAGGCGCTGACGGCGGCGTCCCCGGAACGGCCGGCGGACTTCCGCGGTTAGGCCGCTGCCGGCCCGGGACGCCTCAGGGCGTGGCCCACTCGCGCAGTGCGGCCTTGCTGGCGAAGTCGGCCACGTCCTTGTCGTGCGGGTCGCTGGTGTACTGGTGGAAGCGCCACCTGGCCTTGATGCGGGGATTGCCCGCGCTCACGTAGTCGGCGATCCAGAGGCCGTCGCCGGCGTACGAGGTGGTGTCCACGTTCAGCCAGTAGTTCCGGTTGGCGTACAGCAGCACCCGGTTGTGCGGCCGTAGTTCCTTCACCTTGCGGATGAACTGGTCCTTCTCCGCGTTGCTGGCATGGGTGCCCTCGCTCGTCGTCTCCCAGTCGACGACGAGCAGGTCGCCCGCCTTCTCGGGGGCGTGCGCGACGAAGTACTCGGCCTGGGCGGAGATGTGGCCCGGCCACAGGAAGTGGTAGAAGCCGACGACCAGGCCGGCGTCCCGGGCCCGCTTGGTCTGGGCGGACAGTTTCGGATTGATGTACGAACGGCCCTCCGTCGCCTTGATGAAGACGAACGAGATGCCGTCCGTGTCGTACGAGGACGACTGGTACGCGCTTATGTCGATGCCGTGCAGCATGGGTGGTTTGTGCCCTGTGGCGGCCCGGTCGGAACATCACAGCGGCGCGTCGCCCGGGACCCGGCCGCGCTCCCGCCCCGGACGCGTGCCCGCAGGGCCGGGCCCCCGGGCCACGGACGCGGCCAACTGGCTGGTCAGGGGCTTGTGTCGGCGCCGCAGTGGCCCAAGCTCCGCACCACCGGCCCGTGTTAGCATCGCGCCGGCCGGGTGTACCCGTCGGGAGGCCACCCACCGTCAGGGGGCGGCCCGGCGCCGCGGCCGTCGGTGCGGAGCGCGAGTACGGGGTGGGCATGTCCAACTGGTTCCGGTGTTTCGACAGGCGGCCCCACGCCGCGACGCGGCTGGTCTGCTTCCCGCACGCGGGCGGTTCCGCGGCGTTCTACCGGACCTGGCACCGGTCGGCCTCGCCCGCCGTGGAGGTGTGCGCGGTCCAGTACCCCGGTCGCGCCGACCGGCTGGGCGAGCCCCTGGTCGGCGACGCCCGCCGGCTGGCGGAGATGGTCACGCACGAGCTGCGGCCCCTGCTGGACCGGCCCGTGGCCCTGTTCGGGCACAGCATGGGCAGCCTGGTCGCCTACGAGACCGCCCGGCTCCTCACCGACGCGGGCGTCGCGCCGGTGCACCTGTTCGTCTCCGGGGGCGCCGCCGCGCACGATCCCGACCGCGCCGTCGACCGGGTGTCGGGCGAGGGGGACCAGGCGGTCGTCGACAAGCTGCGGCGGCTGGGCGGCACCGAGGCCGAGGCACTGGACAACGCGGAGCTGCGGGAGCTGATCCTGCCCTACGTGCGCAACGACTTCGCGCTGGTGGAGTCCTACCGCCACGTCGCGGGGCCGCCCCTGCCGGTGCCGGTCACGGCGTTCACCGGCGCGGACGACCCCGTGGTCCGGACCGAGGGGGTGGACCGCTGGGCCGAGCTGACGAGCCGGGCCTTCACCCGCCACGTCCTGCCCGGCGGCCACTTCTTCCTCGTCCCCGGACAGCCGTCCGTCTGGGCGGGCATCCACGCGGCCCTGGGCCCGGCCCCGGCCGGCGCCTCCGTGCCGGCGAACCGCTGACGCGGCCGTCCCGGTCCCCTCCGCTCAGCACTCGATGATGTTCACCGCCAGGCCGCCCCGCGCCGTCTCCTTGTACTTGACGGACATGTCCGCGCCCGTCTCCCTCATCGTCTTGATGACCTTGTCCAGGGACACCTTGTGCGAGCCGTCGCCGCGCATCGCCATCCGGGCCGCCGTGACCGCCTTCACCGCGGCCATGCCGTTGCGCTCGATGCAGGGGATCTGCACCAGGCCGCCGACGGGGTCGCAGGTGAGGCCCAGGTTGTGCTCCATGCCGATCTCGGCCGCGTTCTCGACCTGCTCCGGCGAGCCTCCCAGCACCTCCGCCAGCGCGCCCGCGGCCATGGAGCAGGCGGAGCCGACCTCGCCCTGGCAGCCGACCTCGGCGCCGGAGATGGACGCGTTCTCCTTGAACAGCATGCCGATGGCGCCCGCGGCCAGCAGGAAGCGGACCACGCCGTCCTCGTCGGCGCCGGGGACGAAGTCGATGTAGTAGTGCAGGACCGCCGGGATGATCCCGGCCGCGCCGTTCGTGGGGGCGGTCACCACGCGGCCGCCGGCCGCGTTCTCCTCGTTCACCGCCATCGCGTACAGGGTGAGCCACTCCATGGCGTGCGCCAGCGGATCGCCCTCGGCGCGCAGCTGGCGGGCGGAGACGGCCGCGCGGCGCCGCACCCTCAGCCCGCCCGGCAGGATGCCCTCGCGGGACATGCCCCGCCGGACGCACTCCCGCATCACCCGCCAGATCTCCAGCAGGCCCGCGCGGATCTCCTCCTCCGTGCGCCAGGCCCGCTCGTTCTCCAGCATGAGCGAGGAGATCGACAGACCCGTCTCCCGCGTGCGGCGCAGCAGCTCGTCGCCGGTGCGGAAGGGGTACTTCAGGACCGTGTCGTCCAGCTTGATGCGGTCCGCGCCGACCGCGTCCTCGTCCACCACGAAGCCGCCGCCGACCGAGTAGTACGTCTTGGCGAGCAGCTCCGCGCCGGAGGCGTCGCGGGCCCGGACCGTCATCCCGTTGGCGTGGTACGGCAGCACCTCGCGGCGGTGCAGCACCAGGTCGTCGTCGTAGGAGAAGGGGATCTCGTGCTCGCCGAGGACCCGCAGGCGCCCCGCCCGCCGGATGCCCGCCACCCGCTCGTCGGCCGTCTCCACGTCCACCGTGCGCGGCGAGGCGCCCTCCAGGCCGAGCAGCACCGCCTTCGGGGTGCCGTGGCCGTGGCCGGTCGCGCCGAGTGAGCCGTACAGCTCGCAGCGCAGGGACGCGACCGACTCCAGCAGGCCCTCGTTGCGCAGCCGGCGGGCGAACATGCGCGCGGCGCGCATCGGGCCGACCGTGTGGGAGCTGGACGGGCCGATGCCGATCGAGAACAGGTCGAAGACCGAGACGGCCACGGGAACTCCTCGCTACGGGGGTGGTGCACAAGGGGGTGCGGTGCGGGGGTGGGCACCGGCCCGTACCGCGCACGCCTTCCGGGTCGTGCGGCGTGCGCGGTACGGGGTGGAACGGATCTACTTGTTCAGACCCGGGTACAGCGGGTGCTTGCCGGCCAGGGCCTTCACCCGGGCCTTGAGGGACTCCGTGTCGCAGGACGGCTTGAGCGTCTCGGCGATCACGTCCGCGACCTCGGCGAAGTCCTCGGCGGTGAAGCCGCGGGTGGCCAGTGCGGGCGTGCCGATCCGCAGGCCCGACGTGACCATCGGCGGGCGCGGGTCGTCCGGGACCGCGTTGCGGTTGACCGTGATGCCGACCTCGTGCAGCCGGTCCTCGGCCTGCCGGCCGTCCAGCTCGGAGGCGCGCAGGTCCACCAGGACGAGGTGGACGTCCGTGCCGCCGGACAGGACGTTCACGCCGGCCGCGCGGGCGTCGGCGGCCGTCAGCCGCTCGGCGAGGATCCGCGCTCCCTCCACGGTACGCCGCTGGCGCTCCTTGAACTCCTCCGAGGCGGCGACCTTGAAGGAGACCGCCTTGGCCGCGATCACGTGCTCCAGGGGACCGCCCTGGAAACCGGGGAAGACGGACGAGTTCAGCTTCTTCGCGAACTCCTGCCGGGCGAGGATGACGCCGCCGCGCGGACCGCCCAGCGTCTTGTGCGTGGTGGAGGTGACGACGTCGGCGTACTCGACCGGGTTCGGGTGCAGGCCCGCCGCGACCAGGCCCGCGAAGTGCGCCATGTCGACCCACAGGTACGCCTCGACCTCGTCGGCGATCCGGCGGAACGCGGCGAAGTCCAGCTGCCGCGGGTACGCCGACCAGCCGGCGATGATCACCTTCGGGCGGTGCTCCTTGGCCAGCCGCTCGACCTCGGCCATGTCGACCAGGCCGGTCTCCGTGTCCACGTGGTAGGCGACCACGTCGAACTGCTTGCCGGAGAAGTTCAGCCGCATCCCGTGGGTGAGGTGGCCGCCGTGCGCCAGGTCCAGGCCGAGGATGGTGTCCCCGGGCCGGGCCAGCGCGAAGAGGGCCGCCTGGTTGGCGGAGGCGCCGGAGTGGGGCTGCACGTTGGCGTACTCGGCGCCGAACAGCTCCTTGATCCGGTCGATGGCGATCTGCTCGGCGACGTCGACGTGCTCGCAGCCGCCGTAGTAGCGGCGGCCCGGGTAGCCCTCGGCGTACTTGTTGGTCAGGACCGAGCCCTGCGCCTCCATCACCGCCAGCGGCGCGAAGTTCTCGGAGGCGATCATCTCCAGCGTCGACTGCTGGCGGACCAGCTCGGCGTCGACCGCGGCGGCGATCTCCGGGTCCAGCTCGTGCAGGGGCGTGTTCAGGACAGTCATACGGCCACGACTCCTCAGCCGGCGTTCTGGGCGGTGTACTCGTCGGCCGAGAGCAGGCCGGCCGGCTCCTCCGTGACGCGCACCCGGAACAGCCATCCGCCCTCGAAGGGGGCGGAGTTCACCAGCGAGGGGTCGGCGACGACGTCCTCGTTGATCTCGGTGATCTCACCGGTGACCGGCGAGTACAGGTCGGAGACCGACTTGGTCGACTCCAGCTCGCCGCAGGTCTCGCCCGCGGTCACCGTGGAGCCGACCTCGGGGAGCTGGGCGAAGACGACGTCGCCGAGCGCGTTGGCCGCGAACTCGGTGATGCCGACCGTCGCGACGCCGTCCTCGGCGGCGGACAGCCACTCGTGCTCCGTGCTGTAGCGCAGCTGCTGGGGGTTGCTCATGGCCTGAATTCTCCTGTACGCGGGGGAGTGCTGGTGAAGGGGGGAGTGCTGAGGGCGCGCGTGAGCGGTGCCGGTGTGCCCGACATCACCGCCGCGGGCACGGCGGTGTCACTTCCGGCGCTTGTAGAAGGGCAGTGCCACGACCTGGTACGGCTCGTGGGTGCCCCGGATGTCCACGCCGACGCCCCCGGTGCCCGGCGCCGCGTACGCCGCGTCGACGTAGGCCATGGCGATCGGCCTGCCCAGGGTGGGGGAGGGGGCGCCGGAGGTGACCTCGCCGATCCGGGCGCCGCCCGCGACGACGGCGTACCCGGCGCGCGGCACCCGGCGGCCCTCGGCGACCAGGCCCACCAGGACCCGCGGCGGGTTCTCCCGGGCCCGGGAGGCGGCCTCGGCCAGCGCCTCGCGGCCCACGAAGTCGCCCTCCTTCTCGAACTTCACCACCCGGCCGAGCCCGGCGTCGAACGGCGTCAGGGACGTGGTCAGCTCGTGCCCGTACAGCGGCATGCCCGCCTCCAGGCGCAGCGTGTCCCGGCAGGACAGGCCGCACGGCACCAGGCCGACGCCCTCACCGGCCCCGGTCAGCGCCTGCCACAGCTCCACGGCGTGCTCCGGCTTCACGAACAGCTCGAAGCCGTCCTCGCCGGTGTAGCCGGTACGGGCGATCAGTGCCGGCACGCCGGCGACCGTGCCGGGCAGGCCGGCGTAGTACTTCAGGCCGTCCAGGTCGGCGTCCGTGAGGGACTTCAGGATGCCGGGGGACCGCGGGCCCTGGACCGCGATCAGGGCGTACGCGTCCCGGTCGTTACGGACCTCGGCGGCGAAGCCCCCGGCCCGCTCGGTCAGCGCGTCCAGCACCACCTGGGCGTTGGAGGCGTTGGCCACGACCAGGTACTCCGCCTCGGCCAGGCGGTAGACGATCAGGTCGTCCAGGATGCCGCCGTCGGCCCGGCAAATCATGGTGTAGCGGGCGCGGCCGACGCCGACGGAGGCGATGTCGCCGACCAGGGCGTGGTTCAGGAGGGCGGCCGCTCCGGCGCCGGTGACGGTGATCTCGCCCATGTGGGAGAGGTCGAAGAGGCCGGCCCGGGTCCGCACGGCGATGTGCTCGTCGCGTTCGGAGCCGTAGCGCAGGGGCATGTCCCAGCCGGCGAAGTCGGTCATCGTCGCGCCGAGCGAGCGGTGCAGGGCATCGAGCGCGGTACGGCGCGGTCCGGTGGGGTCGGTGCTGCTCATCGGTCGGTCGTCTCCCAGGGATGACGGGCGAGGAATCTTCCTCCCCATCTGTCATCGGAACCTGAGAGGTTCGCCGCGACCCTCGCTGGGAGTGGTCGACGGCTTGCACCGTGGGTGGGACCGCCGTCACGGCGGCCCGCTTTTCAGATGTGCCTCGCCCGCGCGGTAACGGGGCCTGAGAGATTCAAGGGAGGGACTTGCTCCTTCGGCGCCCCGGCGTCAGTGCTGCCGGGGACTCTCCCGCGCGGATTCAAGCGGCCGGTATGCAGTTGGGGGGCACACTATAGCGGCTCGTCGTGACGGACCTGTGGTCGAACGCGCACCGAACCGCCGGACATCGGGCATTACCTTCCCTTTACACGCGACGGGCATGAGACGACCGTGCCCACTGGGGAGGACGATCACGGTGAACAGGACCACGGCCTGCGCCGCCACCGCCGGTGTCGCGGTACCGCAGCAGCCCTCCGCCCCGGCCCGCCGGCGCGCGGCCGGGCGCCCGGCCCCGGTCGTCCGTGACCTGCGCGACCGCGCCGGCCGCAGTCCGCACGCCCTGCTCTTCGGCCCCCGCGACCTGGTGGTGGTCACCGGCCTGCCCGGCAGCGGCAAGTCCACGCTGATGCGCCGCGCCGTCCCCGGTCACCGCGTCGACTCCCAGGACGCCCGCGACCGCTGGGCGGCCCGCCTGCCCCGCCGCCTGCCGTACGCCCTCTACCGCCCCCTGGTCCGCCTCGCCCACTACGCCGGGCTGCGCCGCGTCCTGCGCACCGGGGAGGGAGCCGTCGTGCACGACTGCGGCACCCAGGCCTGGGTGCGCGCCTGGCTGGCCCACGAGGCGCGCCGCCGCGGCGGCACCCTGCACCTGCTCCTGCTCGACGTCGCCCCCGGCACCGCCCGGGAGGGCCAGCGCGAGCGCGGCCGGGGCGTGTCCCGGTACGCCTTCCGGCGCCACCGCAGGGCGAGCGCCCGCCTGCTGGACGCGGTGGAGAGGGGGGAGCCGCCCGCGGGATGCGGCTCGGCGGTCCTGCTGGACCGGGCCGCGGCGGACGCCCTGCGGCGGATCGTGTTCACCGGCTGAGGACCGCCCCGGGCACCCGTTAGCCTTTTGGGCCACAGCACGGTTCTCGGCAGGCGGTAGGCAGATGGACTTCCCGGCACAGGCGCACCCCCACCCGCACGGCGGTTGGCCCGGCAACGAGCTGGAGGAGGTGCTCTCGGTCTCCCTCGGGGCACCCGGCGCCGGCGGCCGGATCGTGGAGGTCCTGGGCCGCAGCTTCGTCTGGGTCCCGCTGCCCAACGGCGGCGGCCCGCACAGCGGCGCGCTGGACCTGCCCACCCTGGAGATCGACGGCCAGGTCTACGTGCCGGTCTTCAGCTCCGAGGAGCAGTTCCGCCAGGCGGCCGGCTCCCACCTGTCCTACACCATCGCCCCGGCCGTGGAGTTCGCCCGCGGCCTGCCCCCGCAGGCGGGCATCGCCGTCAACCCCGGCGGGGTGGTCGGCGTCCCGCTCCCGCCGGAGGCGGTGGCCGAGCTGTGCCGGACCGGCCGCACCCCGCTGGACGGACCCGGCTCCGGCGGCCGCGTCCGCCTCTTCGAGCCCGACTGGCAGGACGACCCGGTCGACTTCCTCTCCGCCGCCTCCGCCGAGTTCGCCGGGACGGGCGTGGTCCTGGCGGCCCGCCGCTGCCTGGCCGCCGTCGAGACGGCCGAACCGGTGATGTTCGTGGGCGTGGAGCTGTCCCAGACGGAGGGCGACCTCAGGGCCCTCCCCCTGGAAGCCCTCGGCAGGGCCCTCGGCAGGGTCCCGGTCAGGTGGCCGGTCAACCTGGTGCTGCTGGACGTGGCCCAGGACCCGGTGGCCGACTGGCTCAGGACCAGCGTCCGTCCCTTCTACCAGTTCGGCCACTAGGGTCTTTCGTTCGGATCCGGCCGGATCGGGGAGCGGGGTCCGGCGCCGTGCACCGCGAGGCGGGGGAGGGCGTCACGGCGCAGCCGCGGCAGCCGCGGCAGCCGACGACGGCGCGGCGGGGTGCGGTGCCGGGGCCCGCGAGCCCGGCGGGGTCCGGACGACGGGCCCCAGCGGCCGGCACCGCCGCCCGGCCCGGGGGACGCCGGGGGCCGCGGACGGACACCGGGCCCCGGGCCACCGGACGCATAAGCTGTCCCCCACACGCGGGGCACTCCACGAGAAGGGGCGGTAAGACAGGTGAGCGCGAGCCCGAGCGGCAGTGTCGAACACATGCTGCGCCAGGTCACCCCCGGGCGCTACGACGCCTACGAGGCACTGCTGCGCGCCCTCGCCACCCCGTCCTCCGGCCAGGTCTGGATGCTGCTGTGGCACGGCCAGGCCGGATCCCCGGACGCCCAGTACGGGAACATGGAGGTGGACGGCTTCCCCTACGCCCCCTGCGTGACGTCCGCGCAGGAGTTGTCGGCCAGTGGCTGGAACCGCTCCTACGAGGTGGCCGACGGGCTCGACGTGGCCCGCACGCTCTACCCGGACCACTACGGCCTCTGGCTCAACCCGCACGCCCCCGGCGGCGGCGTCGGCGTCCCCTGGCCGGACCTGCGCCGCATCGCCACCGGCCTGGACCGCCAGCCCGCCGGCCCGCTGCGCCTGTCCGAACCCGGCATCGAGATCCCGCAGTTCTACGCCCTGCTCGCGCAGAACGCCCACCGCACCCCGGCCCTGCGCTCGCTGCGCCGCGCCTGGGTGCAGCCCGCGCTCGGCGCGCCGTACCTCGCCCTGGGCCTGGACGTGTACGACACCTCCCCGGCCGCGGTGGACTCGGTGCGCGCGATGATGCAGCAGTCCGTCGGCGCCGTCCCCGAGGGGCTGCCCGTGTCGACGGTGGCGATGACCGACGAGCACGACCCGGTCGTGATGTGGATGCGGGCCAACGCCCGCCCGTTCTACGACCGCGGGGCCCACGCGGCGCCGCCCCCGCCGCAGGCCCCGGCCACCGGGTACGGCTACCCTCCGGTAGGCAGCGGCTACTGACAGGTCCGCCGGCGGTCCGCCGGAAACGGCGCTGGGGAGTCCCGGCGGCAGGATCCACGTTCCCGGCCCGTCTCTTCGCGCGTAGATGACGGCCGAACGTCCCGAACCACGCAAAAATTGTCGTTAGGTCCCAACTGCCCCGCGTCCGTTCGCCGTTACCCGCCGATCGGATAACGGAATCCCCCGGACTGCATCACGGTTGCGCATACTTTCCCCGTCCCCCCTGGCGGGTGATCGCGACGAAGCTGAAGACTCGCGACTCAGACACGAGTCCGCAGGCCTCGTGATCGATGGCAAGTCGACAAAGCCGCAATCCGCGGCAGGCGCAGGCCGGTCACCACCGGCGAGAGGGGTCGCTCACCGTGACCGCACCGATCGAGACCACCGGGGCGGCAGCCGAGGCACAGCCGGAGGCTGTGCTGGAGGGTGCCGGTAAGGGGCAGATCGAGGGTCGTTCCCTGGGCCAGATCGCGTGGTCCCGGTTCAAGAGGGACAAGGCCGCCGTCGCCGGCGGCGTCATCGTGATCCTGCTGATCGTCCTCGCGATCCTCTCGCGCCCCCTCCAGGCCCTGTTCGGCCTCGACCCCAACGCCTTCCACCAGGACCTGATCACTCCCGACACCTCCCTGCCCAAGGGCAGTTGGGGCGGGATGAGCCTGGACCACCTGCTGGGCGTGGACCCGAAGTTCGGCCGCGACATCGCCACCCGGATCCTGGAGGGCTCCTGGGTATCGCTGGTCGTCGCGTTCGGCGCGACCATCCTGTCCAACGTCATCGGCGCGATCCTGGGCGTGGTCGCGGGCTACTACGGCGGCCGGGTCGACTCGGTCATCAGCCGGCTGATGGACACCTTCCTCGCCTTCCCCCTCCTGCTGTTCGCCATCGCGATCTCCGCCACCCTGCAAGGCGGCGCGTTCGGCCTCAACGGGCTGCCGCTCCACCTGAGCGTGCTCATCTTCGTCATCGGCTTCTTCAACTGGCCCTACCTGGGCCGGATCGTCCGCGGCCAGACCCTCGCCCTGCGCGAGCGCGAGTTCGTGGACGCCTCCCGGGGCATGGGCGCCAAGGCCCCGTACATCCTGTTCCGGGAGCTGATGCCCAACCTGGTCGGCCCGATCATCGTCTACTCGACGCTGCTCATCCCGACCAACATCCTCTTCGAGGCGTCGCTGAGCTTCCTCGGCGTCGGCATCCAGCCCCCGCAGGCGTCCTGGGGCGGCATGCTCCGCGAGGCGGTCACCTACTACCAGGTCGATCCCCAGTACATGATCGTTCCTGGACTCGCCATCTTCGTGACCGTCCTGGCGTTCAACCTGCTGGGCGACGGTCTCCGCGACGCTCTCGACCCGCGCAGCCGCTGACGCCTGCCGCGAGAGCCCGAAAATTTTCCGATCAATGGAGGGGAAAGCTCCCATCATGCGAAGGTCAGCGCTGGCCGCCACCGCGGCCATCGGCTCCGTCAGCCTGCTTCTCGCGGGCTGCAGCAAGGCCGATGACAACCAGAAGGACAACACGTCGGCCGGGGCCAACGCCGCGACCAAGGGCGTCGTCAACGCGTCCGACAAGAAGGGCGGCACGCTCACCTACGAGCTGTCCGACGTCCCGGACTCGTTCGACCCCGGCAACACGTACTACGCGTACATGTACAACCTCAGCCGGCTGTGGGCGCGTCCGCTGATGACCTTCCAGCCGGGCCCCGGTTCGAAGGGCAACACCCTCGTCCCGGACCTCGCGGCCAGCAAGGGCGTGTCGAGCGACGGCGGCAAGACCTGGACGTACAAGCTGCGTGCGGGCCTGAAGTACGAGGACGGCACGCCGATCACCTCGAAGGACGTCAAGTACGCCGTCGAGCGCTCCAACTTCGCGCGTGACGTGCTCTCCCTCGGCCCGAACTACTTCCAGCAGTTCCTGGCCGGCGGCGACAAGTACAAGGGCCCCTACAAGGACAAGAGCGCCAAGGGCCTGTCCTCCATCGAGACGCCGGACGACACCACGATCGTCTTCCACCTGAAGCAGGCCTTCCAGGAGTTCGACTACCTGGTCGCGGCCCCGCAGACGGCTCCGGTGCCGCAGGCCAAGGACACGGGCGTCGACTACGTCAAGCACATCGTCTCCTCGGGCTCGTACAAGTTCCAGAGCTACGACGACGGCAGGCAGGCCGTCCTCGTGCGCAACGCCAACTGGGACGCGAAGACCGACCCGCTGCGCAAGCAGCTGCCGGACAAGATCGTCGTCAAGCTGAAGGTCAACCCGGAGACCATCGACCAGGACGTCCTGGCCGGTGACGCGATCGACCTCGCCGGCACGGGCGTCCAGGCCTCCACGCAGGCCAAGGTGCTCACCGACAACTCGAAGAAGGCCGCCACGGACAACACCTTCGGCGGCCGCCTGGTGTACATGGCGATCAACACCAAGGTTGCGCCGTTCGACAAGGCCGAGTGCCGCAAGGCCGTGCAGTACGCGATCGACAAGGTCTCGGTGCAGACCGCCGAGGGCGGCCCGGTGCGCGGCGACATCGCCTCCACCGTCCTGCCGCCGGACATCCCGGGCTACCAGAAGTCCGACGTCTACGCCTCCTCGGGCAACAAGGGCGACGCCGCCAAGGCCAAGGCGCAGCTGAAGGCCTGCGGCAAGTCCTCGGTCACGACCAACATCTCGGCCCGCTCGGACCGCCCGCAGGAGATCGACGCCGCCACGGCGATCATCAACTCGCTGAAGAAGGTCGGCATCAACGCCAACCTGAAGCAGTACCCGTCGGGCAAGTACTTCACCGACTACGCCGGTGTGCCGAAGTTCACCGAGAAGCAGAACATCGGTCTGATCATGATGCAGTGGGGTGCCGACTGGCCCTCCGGCTACGGCTTCCTGCAGCAGATCCTGAACGGCAAGGCGATCAGCCAGTCCGGTAACACCAACCTGTCGCAGTACGACAGCAAGGCGGTCAACGACCTGCTGAGCAAGGCGATCGGCACCCAGGACGACGCCGAGCGCAACAGCCTCTACACGCAGATCGACAAGAAGACCATGGACGATGCCGTCCTCGTCCCGCTGACCTACTTCAAGGTCCTGCTGGCCCGCCCGCAGAACTACACCAACCTGGTTTCCACGGCGGCCTTCAGCGGTCAGTACGACTACCTCAACATCGGCGTCGCGTCGAAGTAGCAGCCTCGGAAGGCAGGTGAAGGCATTGGCGCCCGCGGGCTTCGCGGCCCGCGGGCACCAGCGCCGGTCCCCGTGATCTCGTACATCCTCCGCCGGACGTTCGCGGCAGTGATCCTGCTGCTGGTCGTCTCCGCGGTCACCTTCGCCATCTTCTTCCTGCTGCCGCGGCTCGTCGGCCAGACGGCGGACCAGCTGGCGCAGCAGTACATCGGCAAGAGCCCGTCCAGGGCGGACATCGCCGCTGTCAAGCACAACCTCGGTCTGGACCAGCCCGTCTACGTCCAGTACTGGCACTTCATCAAGGGGATCGTGGCCGGCGCCACCTACGACCTCGGCCCCACCACGGTGCACTGTGACGCGCCCTGCTTCGGTTACTCCTTCAAGAACCACCAGGCGGTCTGGCCGGAGCTCACCTCGCGTCTTCCGATCACCCTCTCACTGGCCGTGGGCGCTGCCGTCCTGTGGCTGGTCTCGGGCGTGGTGGCCGGTGTCGTCTCGGCGCTGAGGCCGCGCTCGGTGCTCGACCGGGCCTTCATGGGCGTCGCGCTCACCGGCGTCTCGCTGCCCATGTTCTTCACGGGCAACCTGGCGATCCTGCTCTTCGAGTACCAGTGGCCGATCTTCGGCAAGACCTACGTCCCGTTCACCGAGAACCCCTCGCAGTGGGCCAACACCCTCTTCCCGGCGTGGTGTTCGCTCGCCCTGCTGTACTCCGCCATCTACGCGCGGCTCACCCGCTCGGGCATGCTGGAGACGATGAACGAGGACTTCATCCGCACGGCCCGGGCGAAGGGCCTGCGGGAGCGCACCGTCGTCACCCGGCACGGACTGCGCGCCGCCCTCACCCCGATCATCACGGTCTTCGGCATGGACATCGGCCTGCTGCTCGGCGGTGCCGTGATCACGGAGTCGGTGTTCTCGCTGCCCGGCATCGGCCAGTACGCGGTGCAGGGCATCACCGACAACGACCTGCCCAAGATCCTCGGCGTGACGCTCCTCGCCGCCTTCTTCGTCGTCTTCGCAAACCTCCTGGTGGACGTGCTCTACGCCGCCGCCGACCCGCGGGTGAGGCTCTCGTGACCGAACTCTCCAAGACCGGCGCCACGGCGGGGGAGCCCGCCCCCGCCCGCCGGGCGCCCGAAGCCTTCCTGGAGGTCCGCGACCTCAAGGTGCACTTCCCGACCGACGACGGCCTGGTCAAGTCCGTCGACGGGCTCAGCTTCTCGCTGGAGAAGGGCAGGACCCTCGCCATCGTCGGCGAGTCCGGCTCCGGCAAGTCCGTCACCTCGCTGGCGATCATGGGCCTGCACCGGCTCGGGGCGCGCGGCAAGAACGTGCAGATGTCCGGCGAGATCTGGCTGGACGGCAAGGAGCTGGTCTCCGCGGCCCCGGACGAGGTGCGCAAGCTCCGCGGCCGGG
Source organism: Streptomyces sp. TG1A-8 (assembly GCF_030499535.1). Lineage (NCBI taxonomy): Bacteria > Bacillati > Actinomycetota > Actinomycetes > Kitasatosporales > Streptomycetaceae > Streptomyces > Streptomyces sp. TG1A-8. The sequence continues at coordinate 2,268,182 of NZ_JASTLB010000001.1, read as the reverse complement.
AAATGGCGATGATCTTCCAGGACCCGCTGTCCGCGATGCACCCGTACTACAAGATCGGCGACCAGATCGTCGAGGCGTACCGGGTGCACCACGACGTCAGCAGGAAGGTCGCCCGCAAGCGGGCCGTGGAGATGCTCGACCGGGTCGGCATCCCCGAGCCCGCCAAGCGCGTCGACGGCTACCCGCACGAGTTCTCCGGGGGCATGCGCCAGCGCGCCATGATCGCGATGGCGCTGGTGAACAACCCCGAGCTGCTCATCGCGGACGAGCCGACCACCGCCCTCGACGTGACCGTGCAGGCGCAGATCCTCGACCTGATCCGGGACCTGCAGAAGGAGTTCGGCTCCGCGGTGGTCATGATCACCCACGACCTCGGCGTGGTCGCCGAGATCGCCGACGACGTCCTGGTGATGTACGGCGGCCGGTGCGTGGAGCGCGGCCCGGCCGACGAGGTCTTCGAACGGCCGCAGCACCCCTACACCTGGGGCCTGCTCGGCTCGATGCCCCGCATCGACCGCGAGACCTCCGAACGGCTCATCCCGGTCAAGGGCTCGCCGCCGAGCCTCATCAACGTCCCCTCGGGCTGCGCCTTCCACCCGCGCTGCCCGTACGCGGACATCCCCAAGGGGAACGTCACCCGCACGGTGCGCCCCGAGCTGGAACTGGTGGGCACCGGGCACTGGTCCGCCTGCCACCTCCCGGCCGAGGACCGTGAGCGGATCTGGACCGAAGAGATTGCGCCGAAGCTGTGAGTGAGACCAAGAAGACGGACGGGGCCGTGGTCCCGCAGCAGGCGTCCGCTCCCGGGGACGGTTCCGCGGACCGCGAGGTGCTGCTCAGGGTCGAGGGACTGACCAAGCACTTCCCGATCAAGAAGGGCATCCTGCAGCGCCAGGTCGGCGCCGTGAAGGCCGTCGACGGCATCGACTTCGAGGTGCGCAAGGGCGAGACCCTGGGCGTGGTGGGCGAGTCGGGCTGCGGCAAGTCGACCATGGGCCGGGTCATCACCCGCCTCCAGGACCCGACCGGCGGGAGGATCACGTTCGAGGGCCAGGACATCACACGGCTGTCGAGCGGCCGGATGCGCCCGCTGCGCCGCGACATCCAGATGATCTTCCAGGACCCGTACGGCTCCCTGAACCCCCGCCACACCATCGGCTCGATCGTCTCGGCGCCCTTCCGGCTCCAGGGCGTGGAGCCCGAGGGCGGGGTCAAGAAGGAGGTCCAGCGGCTGCTGTCGCTGGTCGGTCTCAGCCCCGAGCACTACAACCGCTACCCGCACGAGTTCTCCGGCGGCCAGCGCCAGCGCATCGGCATCGCCCGCGCGCTCGCCCTGAAGCCGAAGCTGGTCGTCGCGGACGAGCCGGTGTCGGCGCTCGACGTGTCGATCCAGGCCCAGGTCGTCAACCTCATGGACGACCTCCAGGAGGAACTGGGCCTCACCTACGTGATCATCGCGCACGACCTCTCGGTGGTCCGGCACGTGTCGGACCGGATCGCGGTGATGTACCTGGGCAAGATCGTCGAGATCGCCGACCGCACCTCGCTGTACGAGGCGCCGATGCACCCGTACACCAAGGCGCTGATGTCGGCGGTGCCGGTGCCGGACCCCCGGCGGCGGGGTGCGAAGAGCGAGCGCATCCTGCTGCGCGGTGACGTGCCGTCGCCGATCGCCCCGCCCTCGGGCTGCCGCTTCCACACCCGCTGCTGGAAGGCGACGGAGATCTGCCGGACGACCGAGCCGCAGCTCGTGGAGCTGAGGGCCGGCCAGCGGGTCGCCTGCCACCATCCGGAGAACTTCGCCGACCAGGCCCCGCAGGACACGGTCCTGCTGTCGGCGGCGAAGGAGGCTTCGCAGCTGGTGCCGGACGCGGTGGTCTCCGACGGCGCGGCGCGCGGGGCGGCGGCGTCCGCGCGGGCGGCGGCCCCCGGGGACGCCGCCGCCCGGGAGGCCGGCACCGCGGCTGCCGGGGACACGGCCGGCGAGGGGACCGCGCCGGCGGCCGGTCCGGGGACCGGTCCGGGGGACAGGGTCTCGACCGGGAAGGCCGCGCCCGGGGCCGACGGGCCCGTCGAGGAGGCCACCGGCTCCACCGGTGCCGCCGCCGACGCCCCGTCCGGGGCGCCGGAGGCCGTCGCCGAGCAGACGGCGCGCGAGGCCGGGACCGCGGCTGCCGGGGACACGGCCGACGAGTAGCCCGTGCCGGGCCGGCCCGCGCCGGCCCGGCACGCGTACCGCACACCGAGGGCCGCCGCGACCGCGACGGCCCTCGGTGTGCACCGGCCGGTCCGAGGCCCCGCCCGTGTGAGCGTCCACACCGCGGGAAGGCCGTCCGGTGAGCCTTGCTTCGCAAGGCTCACACGCGCCGGCGGGTGAGAATGTCCGGGTGCAGCTCCAGCAACTCTTCAGTCCCTCCGTCCAGCACACGCTCGACGTCATCGGCATCTTCGTGTTCGCGATCTCCGGCGCGCTGCTGGCCGTCCGCAAGAACTTCGACGTGTTCGGCATCGCCGTGCTCGCCGAGGTCACCGCGCTGGGCGGAGGGATGTTCCGCGACCTGGTCATCGGGGCCGTGCCCCCGGCCGCGTTCACCGACCTCGGCTACTTCGTCACCCCGCTGCTCGCCACGCTCGTGGTGTTCTTCCTGCACCCGCACGTGGAGCGGATCCAGGCGGCCGTCCTGGTCTTCGACGCGGCCGGCCTCGGCCTGTTCTGCGTCAGCGGTACGACCAAGGCGTACGACCACGGGCTCGGCCTGACCGCGTCCGCGACCCTGGGCCTGGCCACCGCGGTCGGCGGCGGCGTGCTGCGCGACGTGCTCGCCAACGAGGTGCCGTCGCTGCTGCGCTGGGACCGCGACCTGTACGCGGTCCCGGCGATCGTCGGTGCCACGATGGTGGTGCTGTGCATCCGCCACGACGTCCTGACCCCGCTCACCAGCGCCCTCGCGGTCGTCACGGCCTTCGTCCTGCGGCTGCTCGCGATGCGGTTCCACTGGCGGGCGCCGCGGGCGTGGAACCGGCGCTCGACGGTGACCGAGGACTAGACGCGGGTGCTCCCGCGGGGCGCGGGCGGGCCGACGGGGGACCCGTCCCGGTCCGGGGAGCCGTCCGGCCCCCGGTGTCCGGCGGGCCGGTCCGCCATCCCGCCGGACCGTTCAAAGCTACCGCTTAGTAATCTCTTGTTGTACCGTTCAGCCATGTCAGAAGCAGCTTCCGCACCCGCCACGCGGGCCGTGATCGGCGACAGCGAGTTCGACCGCGACACGGCCGTCGTCCGGCGCGGTCCCGGCGTGTACGACATCGACCTCTCCGCCGGCTGGACCATCATCAACGCCGTCAACGGCGGCTACCTGCTGGCCGTGCTCGGCCGGGCCCTCGCGGACGCCCTGCCGCACCCGGACCCCTTCACCGTCTCCGCGCACTACCTGACCGCGTCCCGGCCCGGCAGGGCGGTCGTGCGCACGCAGACCGTGCGCACCGGCCGCACCCTCTCCACCGGCCAGGCCTCGCTCTTCCAGTACGACGACGAGGGCGACGAGGTCGAACGCATCCGCGTCCTCGCCTCCTACGGCGACCTCGCCGCACTCCCCGACGACGTCCGCACGACGGCGACCCCGCCCGCGATCCCGCCCCTGGAGCGGTGCTTCGGGCCGGACGACTCACCCGCTCCGGTCCCCGGCAGCTCGGCCATCACCGACCGCCTGCTGCTCAAGCTGGACCCGGCCACCCTCGGCTGGGCGCTGGGCGCCCCCTCCGGCAAGGGCGAGATGCGGGCCTGGTTCGGCCTCGCGGACGGCCGCGACGCCGACCCGCTGTCCCTCCTGCTCGCCGTGGACGCCCTGCCGCCCACCGCCTTCGAGATCGGCCTCAAGGGCTGGGTGCCCACGATCGAACTCACCGTCCACGTCCGCCACCGCCCGGCCCCCGGCCCGCTGCGGGTGTCCATCACCACCCGCAACCTCGCCGGCGGCTTCCTGGAGGAGGACGCCGAGGTCTGGGACAGCGAGGACCGCCTGGTCGCCCAGTCGCGCCAGCTGGCCCGCGTCAGGCTCGGCTGAGCGGCGCACGCCCCATCCAGGCCGCCAGCCGCTCGTAGGCCCCGGCCCCCTCGGAGGCCTCGCGGCGGGCGTCGAAGGGGGTCGCGGCGTCCCGGGGGCGGGAGTCGGGCAGCACGCGCCGCGCGTTGGCGAGGGCGAACTCGGCCAGTTCCGGGTCCAGTCCGTGCGGGCGGCCCAGGGCCTCGGCGAGGTCCCAGGTGTGGGTGACGATCTCCATGACGTAGCCCGACAGGGCCGCGTGGCCGGGGACCTCGCCCCAGGGCACCCGCACCGTGGTGGTCATGCGCTCGTCGCTCTCCCAGGCCTTCAGCACCCGGGCGCGCACCTCGTCGTAGGCCGCCGCCCAGCCGTCGTCCCCGACGCCCCCGACGGACGGGTCCACCGCGAACCCGTCGCCGCCCTCGCCGACCACCGCGGTCCGCCGGGTGCCGCCGACGACGTGCGCCAGCAGGGCCCGTACGTCGTACTCGGAACAGGGCGTCGGGTCGCCGAGCTGCTCGGGGCGCACCGTCCTGATGACGGCCGCCGCCTGCTCGGTGGCGCGGGTGTAGACGGGGCGCGGGTCGGTGAAACCGGTGGTGGTCATGGTGTGCCTCTCCGTTGGTCGGTACGCCGAGGATGCGCGGATAACCTGACAGAACCCGTCAGCATTTGCGCCGGGTTCCGCGGCGGCGGAATCCTTGGCGCGTGAAGTCCGACCGGCTGCTGTCGATCCTGCTGCTCCTGCAGACCCGGGGCCGCGTCCCCGCGCGCGAACTCGCCGGCCGGCTGGAGGTGTCGGTCCGCACCATCTACCGGGACGTCGAGGCGCTGTCCGCCTCCGGCGTCCCCGTCTACGCCGAGCGCGGCCGGCACGGCGGCATCGAACTCCTCGCCGGGTTCCGCACCGACGTCACCGGGCTGACCGCCGACGAGTCCCGGGCCCTGTTCGTCCTGGCCGCCCGGGGCGCCCACGCCGCGCTCGGCCTGGACGCGGCGCTCGGCTCGGCCCTGCGCAAGGTGATGGCGGCCCTGCCGGAACCGCACCGGCCCGCCGCCGAGGCCGCCGGCCGCCGCATCATGGTGGACGCCACCCGCTGGCGCGGCGGCCCGCACCGGACCGTCGACCTGGAGGTGCTGCAGGACGCGGTCTTCTCCGACCGGCGTCTGCGGCTGCGCTACCGGCACAGCGGGCAGCGCGAGCCGCGCACGTACACCGTGGACCCCTACGGTCTGGTCGCCAAGGCCGGCGTCTGGTACCTGGTCGCCGACCGGCGCGGCGCACCACGGCTGTTCCGCGCCGACCGGGTGCGCTCGGCCCGCCCGCTGGACGAACCCGTGCGGCGCCGGCCCGGCGTCGAACTCGCCGACGTCTGGGAGGTGGTGCGCCGCCGGGTGGAGGAGCGGCCGCCGGACGCGATCGACGTCACGGTCCGGATCCGGCGCGCCCGCCTCGACATGTTCCGGCGCATGGCCGCCGCCCAGCTGACCGAGCCGCTGCACGACGACGGCGAGGGCGAGTGGGTCACCGCCCGGCTGACCTACCCGGTGCTGCGCGCGGTCCGCCACCTGCTCGGCTTCTCCGACCAGGTGGAGGTCCTCGACCCGCCCGAGGCCCGCGCGGAGCTGCTGGCGGCGGTCCGCTCCGTCACGGCCCTGTACCGGGAGGCGGAGGACGCCGGGGGCTGACCCCGCCGGGGCGCCGCCGGCCGCCTCGGTCCAGCCAGTGCCGGCGGCCGATGCTGATGAGCCGCAACTGCCGGGCGGCGAGCCGGGTGACCCGCTCCCGCTCCTCCCGCGGTGCCTCCAGCGCGTCCAGGAACAGCGAGGCGGTGATCAGCATCTGGTCGACGTAGAGGTGCGCCAGCATCAGCAGGTCGTCCTCGTTCCAGCCCGCGGCCTGGGGGTCCTGGGACAGCTCGGCCCCGACCTCCGCGGCGAACCGGGCCAGCTGGGCCTGGATGGCCTCGCGCACCGGCTGGACCCCGCCGTGCCGCTCGCGGGCGATGAAACGGACGTGCGCGGGGTACGCGTCCACGTGGCCGGCGATCAGCTCGATGGCGCGCGCGATGCGTTCCTCGCTGTCGCCCGCCGCGGACACCGTCGTCCGCACCATCGGGTGCAGGCTGCCCAGCGCCTCGTCGACCAGGGCCACGCCGAGGTCGGCGGTGGAGCGGAAGTGGCGGTAGAAGGCGGTCGGGGCCACGCCGACGGCCCGGGTGACCTCGCGCAGGCCCAGGCTGCTCAGGCTCTGCTCCTCCAGCAGCTCCAGCGCGGCGTCCAGGAACGCCTGCCGGGTCTTCTGCTTCTGGGCCTGCCGGATGCCGAGCGTGTGACTCATGTCATCCAGTTAACAACTGTTCTCCGTAATTGGAAAGCCGCGGGGCGCGTTAGACTCGATGTCAGTGAACAAGTGTTACTACAACTGTTCACCCAAATGTCACACGGGACCTGCCCGGGACACCTCGGAGGGAGATCGCACCCCATGCTGTTCCTCGTCGCCGCGCTCATGCTGTTCGGCGTCGTGCTGGGCACCGTCGCCCACGCACCACTGGACGTCAGCGCCGCCGCGGCCGTCGTCATCGCCGTCTGGCTCGGCGTCTTCGCGCTCCGCGAGCGTCACGGCCGCCGTCGCCGCACCTCGGCCAACTGACCGTCCGGACCGACCTCCAGGAGCTGAGCACCATGCACCTCACCGCACCGGCCACCGGCTGCGCCGACACCCGGCCGCGCACCCGCGACGCCGACGGCATGGCCGTGGCGTCCTTCGTCCTCGGCCTCCTCGGCCTGCTCGTGCTCAACGTCTTCCTCGGCCCCGTCGCCGTCGTCCTGGCCGCCGTCTCCCTGTGGCGCGGCACGACCCGCCGCGGACGCGCCTGCCTGGGCCTGGCCCTCGGCGTGGCCGACCTGGCGGTCCTGGCGATCGCCATGCAGACGTCCCACACCGTGTCGTGGAGCATGTGAGCCGGCCGCGGGCGCGGCCCCGGGGACGGCGGGGCGGCCCGGCCGCCCGCAGGGCGCCGCGGCGGGCACGGCCCGCGGTGGCTCCGGGTGCCCGCGGCGCGGGCACGGATGCGCACGGCCGGGGCCGGGCGCGGCGCACCGCGCCGTAGAATCGGGCCCACCATGGCATACCTCGACCACGCCGCCACGACCCCGATGCTCCCGGAGGCGGCGGAGGCACTGACCGCCCAGCTGAGCATCACCGGCAACGCGTCCTCCCTGCACGCCTCCGGCCGCCGGGCCCGCCGCACGGTCGAGGAGTCCCGCGAAACCCTCGCGGAGGCGCTGGGCGCCCGTCCCAGCGAGGTCGTCCTCACCTCCGGCGGCACCGAGGCCGACAACCTCGCGGTGAAGGGCCTGTACTGGTCCCGCCGCGCCGCCGACCCGGCCCGCACCCGCGTCCTGGCCAGCCCCGTCGAGCACCACGCCGTCCTGGACGCCGTGCACTGGCTCGGCGAGCACGAGGGCGCCACCGTCGAGTACCTCCCCGTCGACTCCCACGGTCGCGTCCATCCCGAGGCGCTGCGCGAGGCCATCGCCCGCGACCCCGGCGACGTCGCCCTGGCCACCGTCATGTGGGCCAACAACGAGATCGGCACCCTCATGCCGGTCCGTGAACTCGCCGAGGTCGCGGCCGGGTTCGGCGTCCCGCTGCACGCCGACGCGGTCCAGGCCTTCGGGCAGGTCCCGGTCGACTTCGCCGCCTCCGGCCTCGCCGCGATGACCGTCTCCGGCCACAAGATCGGCGGTCCGTACGGCATCGGCGCGCTGGTCCTCGGCCGCGAGCACGCCCCCGTGCCCGTGCTGCACGGCGGCGGCCAGGAGCGGCACGTCCGCTCCGGCACCCTCGACGTGCCCGCCATCGCCTCCTTCGCGGTGGCCGGCCGGCTCGCCGCCGAGCGGCGCGAGTGGTTCGCCCGCGAGATCGGAGCACTGCGGGACCGGCTGGCCGACGCCGTCCTGCGGGCCGTCCCGGACGCCGTCCTCGGCGGCGACCCGGCACCCGGGGGCCGCCTGCCGGCCAACGCGCACTTCACCTTCCCCGGCTGCGAGGGGGACTCCCTGCTGCTTCTGCTGGACGCCCAGGGCATCGAGTGCTCCACCGGCTCCGCCTGCACCGCCGGCGTCGCCCAGCCCAGCCACGTCCTGCTGGCCACCGGCACCGATCCCGACCTGGCCCGCGGCACCCTGCGCTTCTCCCTCGGCCACACCTCCACCGAGGCCGACGTCGAAGCGGTCGCCCGGGCGATCGGACCGGCGGTGGAGCGGGCCCGGGCGGCCGGCCTGACCTGAGGCCCGGGCCCGCCGCCCCGGCCGCCGGTCCGCCCCGCCCCCGGTGGCCGCCGGCGGATGTCCGGCGGTCCCGGTTCCCGCGCCCCCGTACCCTGGAAGGGCTATGACTGACACCCCGCAGCGCACCCGCCCCCTCCGCGTCCTCGCCGCCATGTCGGGCGGCGTGGACTCCGCCGTCGCCGCCGCCCGGGCGGTCGAGGCGGGCCACGACGTGACCGGCGTCCACCTCGCGCTCTCCGCGAACCCCCAGTCCTTCCGCACCGGCGCGCGGGGCTGCTGCACCATCGAGGACTCGCGCGACGCCCGCCGCGCCGCCGACGTCATCGGCATCCCGTTCTACGTCTGGGACCTCGCCGACCGCTTCCGCGAGGACGTCGTCGAGGACTTCGTCGCCGAGTACGAGGCCGGACGCACCCCGAACCCCTGCCTGCGCTGCAACGAGAAGATCAAGTTCGCCGCGCTGCTGGACAAGGCGCTCGCCCTCGGCTTCGACGCGGTCTGCACGGGCCACTACGCCAGGGTGGTCGTGGGCGCGGACGGCTCGCGCGAACTGCACCGCGCCTCCGACATGGCCAAGGACCAGTCCTACGTCCTCGGCGTGCTGGACGACAGGCAGCTCGCCCACGCCCTGTTCCCGCTCGGCGACACGGTCACCACCAAGGAGGAGATCCGCGCGGAGGCCGAGCGCCGGGGCCTGGCCGTGGCCAGGAAGCCCGACTCGCACGACATCTGCTTCATCGCCGACGGCGACACCCAGGGCTTCCTCGCGAAGCGGCTGGGCCGGGCGGAGGGCGACATCGTCGACGAGTCCGGCACCCGGCTCGGCACGCACGAGGGCGCGTACGGCTTCACCATCGGCCAGCGCAAGGGCCTGCGCATCGGCACCCCGGCCCCCGACGGCAAGCCCCGCTACGTCCTGGACATCTCCCCGGTGACCAACACGGTCACCGTCGGCCCGGCCGCCTCCCTGGACGTCACCGCCCTGACCGCCGTCAGGCCCCGCTGGTGCGGCACCGCGCCCGCCGGCCCCGGCACCTACACCGCCCAGCTCCGCGCCCACGGCGGGGAGACCGCGGTGAGCGCCGAACCGGTCGGCGGCGAACTGCGCGTGACCTTCGCCGAGCCGGTCCGCGGGGTGGCCCCCGGCCAGGCGATCGTCCTGTACGACGGTACCCGCGTGGTCGGCTCGGCGACGATCGCGTCCACCACGCGCGCGTCGGCGGCGGTGTGACCCGGCGGACGACGGGTCACCCGGCGAAGAACTCCGCCAGCACCGGCCCCAGCACCTCCGGCTCCACCGCGTGGGTCTGCCCCTCCAGGATCCGGTGCGTGCCCCGGGGCACCGCCTGCGCCACCGCCCGGCCCGCCTCCCGCATCCACCGAGGGCTCGCCCCGCCCGCCACGGACAGCACCGGCACGGGGAGCGCCGCCAGCCGGTCGCGGGGCAGCAGGCCGTCGCCCATGACCGCGTCGTCGTACGCCAGGCTCGGCGCGACGGCCTCCAGGCCGGCCCACATCGGGGACTGCCGGGCGCGCTGGATCATGGCCTCGCCGAGGCCGGTCAGGCGCAGGAACAGTTCCACCGCATCGCCGCGCCGGCCCTGGGCGAGCGCCCTGCCCAGCTGGTCCTTGTAGACGGCCTCCCGCTCCGCGCCGCCCGCCAGGAAGTCGGCGAACGGCACCTCGTACACCGCGGCCCGGGTGACCGGCAGTCCGCTCGCCGCCGCCCGGAGCACCAGCGCGCCGCCCGAGGACACCCCGTACAGCGCCGCCCCGCCGCCCACCGCGTCGATCAGCGCCGCCAGGTCCTCGACCTCGCGCTCCACCGCGTAGGGCGCGGTGTCACCGCTCCCGCCGCGGCCCCGACGGTCGTAGACGACGGTCGTGCACGCGTCCGCGAGCCGCCGTGCCAGGGGCGCCACGGTGCCGCCGGTGGACAGCGCGCCGCTCACCAGGATCACCGTCGGCCCCCGGCCGGCCACCCCGTACGCGAGGGACGTCCCGTCGCGGGAAGTCGTCTTCTTGTCCATGTCCGTCCAGACTGCCGCACCGGACGCGGCTCCCCGGTCAGGACACGACGGTCAGGACACCTCGGCCTCGGAGAAGCAGAGGTGGCCCTTGATCTCCGCCACGGCCGGTTTTGGGTCCGGGTACGCCCAGACGAGGTCGGGCGCGTCCGGCAGCGACCAGTAGGACGCCGTGCCCTTGAAGGGGCAGAAGCTGTGGGTGTCGGAGGGGGTCAGCAGGTCGAGGCGGACGTCCTCGGCGGGGATGTAGTACCGCGCCGGAGAGCCCGTCTCGCGCAGCACGAGGGGCCGGTCGGTCTCCGCGAGCACCTGGTCGCCGTGCACCACGCGCACGTGCCGCCCGCCCCGTTCGATGGTGATGCTGTGTCCTTGGGTCATACCGGGACAGTACCCGCGGGGACCGGCTTCTTCCCGCGTACGGTGGACGTCATGAACATCTGCGTCTTCCTCTCCGCCGCCGACCTCGACGAGCGGTACACGCGCCCCGCGCGCGAGTTCGCCGAACTGCTCGGCAAGGGCGGGCACACCCTGGTGTGGGGCGGTTCCGACGTCGGCCTGATGAAGGTCGTCGCCGACGGGGTGCAGGAGGCCGGCGGCCGGCTGCTGGGCGTCTCGGTCGAGTTCCTGGCGAACAAGGCGCGCCCGGGCACCGACGAGATGGTCGTCGCCGCCGACCTCGCCGAGCGCAAGAGGCTGCTGCTGGAGAAGGCCGACGCCGTGGTGATCATGGTGGGCGGCACCGGGACGCTGGACGAGGCCACCGAGATCCTGGAGCTGAAGAAGCACGGCCGCACCGACAAGCCCGTGGTGCTGCTGAACACGGCCGGCTTCTACGACGGCCTGGAGGAGCAGTTCCGCCGCATGGAGGACGAGGGCTTCCTGCCCCGCCCGCTGTCGGAGCTGGTGTTCTTCGCCGCGGAGCCGGCCGGCGCGCTGGCCCACCTGGAGGAGTCCCTGTCCGCCCGGTGATGCGAGCATGGCGGGCATGGCAACTCATGTGATCACCGGAGCCGGCTCCGGCATCGGCGCGGCCGTCGCCCGCCGCCTGCACGCGCGCGGGGACGACCTCGTCCTGCACGCGCGCGACGCGGGCCGCGCGAAGGAGCTGGCGGCCGGGTACCCCGGCGCGCGCACCCTGGTGGGCGACCTCGCGGACCCGGACAAGCTGTCCTGGGCGTTCTCCCACCAGGCGCTGCCGGACCGGGTGGACTCGCTGCTGCACGTCGCGGGCGTGGTGGACCTCGGCGGGGTCGCCGAGCTGACCCCCCGGTCCTGGCGCCACCAGCTCAACGTCAACCTGGTGGCGCCCGCCGAGCTGACCCGCCACTTCCTGCCCCAGCTGCGCGCCGCCCGCGGCCACGTGGTCTTCGTCAACTCCGGGTCCGGTCTGAACGCCCACGCGGGCTGGTCCGCGTACGCCGCCTCCAAGCACGGCCTGAAGGCCCTGGCCGACTCCCTGCGCCAGGAGGAGCACGGCAACGGGGTCCGCGTCACCTCCGTCTACCCCGGCCGCACCGCCAGCCCCATGCAGGCGAAGGTCCACCAGCAGGAGGGCAAGGACTACGATCCCGGCCGGTGGATCGACCCCGAGTCGGTCGCCACCACGATCCTGCTGGCCCTGGACCTGCCGAGGGACGCGGAGGTCAACGACCTGACGGTCCGGCCGGGGCGCTGAGCCGCCCCCGGGGTTCCGTAGGCTGCTCCGGTGAGCGAAAACAGCGAGTTCCACTTCCCGGGGGCCACCGGCATCGGCTCCCTGCCCGGAGGCGACGCCAGGGAGGCCGCCAGGACCGTCACCGGCAGCCTCGAGGACTTCCCCTTCCTCGCGGAGCTGCCCGCCCGCGGCCCCGGCGCCGACATGATCGGCCGGACCGCGGGGATGCTGGTCGAGCTGTACGCGCGCGTGGAGCCCAGCGGCTGGCGGCTCGGCGACCGGCCGGGCCGGGACACCGGGCGGGCCCGCTCCTGGCTGCGCGAGGACCTCGACGCCCTGGAGGAGTTCACGCAGGGCTACGAGGGCGACCTGAAGGTGCAGGCGGTCGGGCCGTGGACGCTGGCCGCCGCCCTGGAGCTGAGGAACGGCGAGGCCGCCCTCTCCGACCCCGGCGCCTGCCGCGACCTCGCCGCCTCGCTGGCGGAGGGCCTGCGGCTCCACCTGGACGAGGTCGGGCGCCGGGTCCCCGGCGCCCGGATCGTCCTCCAGCTCGACGAGCCCTCCCTCACCGCCGTCCTGCGCGGGCGGGTGCGCACGGCCAGCGGGTACCGCACCCACCGGGCCGTGGACCGGCAGGTCGTGGAGGCCGCCCTGCGCGACGTCGTCGGCGTCCACGGCGGCGGACCGGTCGTCGTCCACTCCTGCGCGCCCGACGTGCCGTTCGCCCTGCTGCGCCGGGTGGGCGCCGCCGCCGTCTCCTTCGACCTCTCGCTGCTCACCGAACGTGACGACGACGCGATCGGCGAGGCCGTGGAGGCCGGTACGCGGCTGTTCACCGGTGTCGTACCGGGCACGGACGGCCCGTTGTCGGACCCTGCCGGTAGCGTCATGGGTGTCAGGACGCTGTGGCGCAGGCTGGGGCTGCGCCCGGGGCTGCTCGCGGAAGCGGTCACGGTCACCCCGGCGTGCGGTCTGGCGGGCGCTTCCCCCGCCTACGCGCGCCAGGTGCTCGCCCACTGCGTCCGGGCGGCGAGATCCCTCGCGGACAACCCAGAGTAACGGGAGGACCACACGGTGGCCGGCGACAAGCAAGCGGAGACGACGGCGGTGCCCGCAGGGGCCCGCGAGGAGCACGCCCGGCTCGCGGAGCAGGTCGAGGAGCACCGCTTCCGGTACTACGTCAAGGACGCCCCCGTCGTCAGCGACGCCGAGTTCGACGAACTGCTGAGGACGCTGCAGGCACTGGAGGAGGAGTACCCGGAACTGCGCACCCCGGACTCGCCGACCCAGAAGGTCGCGGGTTCCTACGAGACGGAGTTCACCGCCGTCCAGCACCGCTCGCGGATGCTCTCGCTCGACAACACGTTCAACGACGACGAACTCGCCACCTGGGCCGACCGCATCGCGCGGGAACTGGGCGACCAGGACTACCACTTCCTGTGCGAGCTGAAGGTCGACGGCCTCGCCGTCAACCTCACCTACGAACGCGGCCGCCTCACCCGCGCGGCCACCCGCGGCGACGGCCGCACCGGCGAGGACATCACCCCGAACGTCCGCACGATCACGGAGGTCCCGGACCGCCTGCACGGCGCGGAGGTGCCCGACCTGGTGGAGATCCGCGGCGAGGTCTACTTCCCGATGGAGAGGTTCCTCGAACTCAACGAACGCCTGGTCGCCGGCGGTGACAAGCCCTTCGCCAACCCGCGCAACGCCGCCGCCGGTTCGCTGCGCCAGAAGGACCCGCGCGTCACCGCCTCCCGCCCGCTGCACATGGTCGTCCACGGCATCGGCGCCCTGGAGGGCTTCACCGGCATGACCCGCCTCTCCCAGGCCTACGGCCTGCTGAAGGACTGGGGCCTGCCCACCTCCCCGCACAACCGGGTGGTGGACGACCTCGACGGCGTGCGGGAGTTCATCGCGCACTACGGCGAGAACCGCCACTCCGTCGAACACGAGATCGACGGTGTCGTCGTCAAGCTGGACGAACTGCGCCTGCAGGGCCGCCTCGGCTCCACCGCGCGCGCCCCGCGCTGGGCGATCGCGTACAAGTACGCGCCCGAAGAGGTCAACACCAGGCTCGTCGACATCAAGGTGGGCGTCGGCCGCACCGGCCGCATCACGCCGTACGCCCAGGTCCAGCCGGTCACGGTCGCGGGCAGCGAGGTCGAGTTCGCCACCCTGCACAACCAGGAGGTCGTCAAGGCCAAGGGCGTGCTGATCGGCGACACGGTCGTCCTGCGCAAGGCCGGTGACGTCATCCCCGAGATCCTCGGCCCGGTGGCCGACCTGCGCGACGGCAGCGAACGGGAGTTCGTCATGCCGGGCGAGTGCCCCGAGTGCGGGACACCGCTGCGGCCCATGAAGGAGGGCGACATCGACCTCCGCTGCCCCAACGGCCGTACCTGCCCCGCCCAGTTGCGCGAGCGCGTCGCCTACCTCGCCGGCCGCGAGTGCCTGGACATCGAGCACTTCGGCCAGGTGGCCGCCGCCGCGCTCACCCGCCCGCTGGAGCCGGCCGACCCGCCGCTGGTGGACGAGGGCGACCTGTTCGACCTGACGGTGGAGAAGCTGCTGCCCATCAAGGCCCACGTCCTCGACCCGGACAGCGGCCTGCCCAAGCGGGACCCCAGGACCGGTGAGGAGAAGGTCGTCACGGTCTTCGCCAACCAGAAGGGCGAGCCGAAGAAGAACACCCTCGCGCTGCTGGAGAACATCGAGGCGGCCAAGCAGCGGCCACTGGCCAGATTCCTCAACGGGCTGTCCATCCGGCACGTCGGCCCGGTGGCGGCCCAGGCCCTCGCACGCGAGTTCCGCTCCCTGGACCGGATCGAACAGGCCGCCGAGGAGGAGCTGGCGGCCACCGACGGCGTCGGCCCCATCATCGCCGCCGCCGTCAAGGAGTGGTTCGCCGAGGAGTGGCACCGCGAGATCGTCCGCAAGTGGAAGGCGGCCGGAGTCCCGCTGGAGGACCGGTCGTCCGGGGAGGAGGAGGGGCCGCGCCCGCTGGAGGGACTCACCGTCGTCGTCACCGGCACGCTGGAGAAGTTCACCCGGGACGGTGCCAGGGAGGCCCTGCAGAGCCGCGGCGCCAAGGTGACCGGTTCGGTGTCGAAGAAGACCTCGTTCGTCGTCGCGGGTGACAACCCCGGCTCGAAGTACGACAAGGCCGTGCAGCTCAAGGTTGCGGTGCTGGACGAGGACGGTTTCGGCGTCCTGCTGGAGCGGGGCCCGGACGCGGCGGCCGAAGTCGCGCTTCCGACCGAGGAGTAGCGGTTGAAGGCCACCCGTTCGGCGCATATCAGATGCATACGGGTGGCCCGTACGCATTCGGGCAACCGTCGGCGACCGTTGTCCGGGGCCGCCCCGCGCGGCCTACTGTGGGAACGTGCACCTGCCGTGCCCGGCCGCGGTCGGGGCATCCCCGTGCCCGCGGGGCGCGGGGAAGGGTCTTTCGACGCGGAGCCGCAGACGGTTGCCGGGCAACGGGCCGCGTGGCGTGGGCACCGCCGGCTGTGAGAGGGACGGGAATGGAACCGAGCGAGAGCGCCGCCCCGCACGTACGGCTGCGCCTGAGCCGCCGCACGGGCGCGTGGCGTGGGCACCGGTGGCCGGGCCGGCGCGGCGAACGCCCGGACGGCCGGACCCGCCCCACCGCACCGGGCACCGCGGCCGAGGCGCACGCCCCCCTCGCGCAGGCCCTCACCCCGCCCGGCGCCGCCCCCGGCCGGCGCCTGCCCCTGCCCCCGCTGTCCCTGGCCGCCGTGGCCGCCGCGGCCTGCGTCCTCGGCGCCGGGTTCCACCGCGCCTTCACCGGACACCACGCCCTCTTCCCGGGCGGCGCGGTCGGCTGGTCGCTGGCCCTGCTCACCGGCGTCATCGTCGGCCACCTCGTCATGCTCGGCCGCGCCCGCTGGTGGGGCGGCACCGGCTCCGGCGCCGCCCTCACCCTCGCCGTCCTGCTGCTGTACGGCTGGATGCCCGCCGGCATGGTCAGCCTCACCGTCGTCGTCCTGGTCGGCACGGCCAGGCGGCACCGCCGGCGGCAGGGCGTGCTGCACGGCGCCGTGGAGATCCTGGGCATCGGCGCCGGCGCCCTGGTGCTCGGCGCCTTCGGCCGCGTACCGAGCGTCGAGGCGCCCTGGCGGCCCGCCGGCTGGAGCCCCGCCACCGTGCCCGAGGTGGTGCTCGCGGCCGCCGTCTACCTCACGGTCGCCCGCGGCCTGCTGTGGTACCTGCACGCCCCGCGCGGCGAGGCCCTGGCCGCCGTCGCCCGCGC
The DNA here is from genome assembly GCF_030499535.1 of Streptomyces sp. TG1A-8. Classification (NCBI taxonomy): domain Bacteria; kingdom Bacillati; phylum Actinomycetota; class Actinomycetes; order Kitasatosporales; family Streptomycetaceae; genus Streptomyces; species Streptomyces sp. TG1A-8. Next base: position 2,251,889 of record NZ_JASTLB010000001.1, on the reverse strand, counting down.
CGCCCTGGTCAGACAGGGCCTGGTCGCCGTCGCGACGCTCGGCATCGCCCCGCTGGTGTGCGTGGTCGCCGACGCCGAACCCCTGCTGCTCCCGCTCTTCGCGATCCCGCTGATCGCCCTCGACTCCACCCTGTGGATGGCCCGGGCCCGCGCCGAGGAGCAGTTGCGCGACCCGCTCACCGGGCTGCCCAACCGGCAGTGGCTGCTGGAGCGGATCTGGACGGCCCTGGACGACGCCGACCGCATCGACGCCCGCACCGCCCTCGTGCTGATCGACCTCGACCGGTTCCGGTCGGTGAACGACACGCTCGGCCACCTCGCCGGCGACCGGCTGCTGCTGCAGATCGCCGACCGGCTCCGACTCGCCCTGCCGCCCGCAGCGGAGGCCGCCCGGCTCGGTGGCGACGAATTCGCCGTCTTATTGCCCGTCGCCGACTCCACCACGTCGGCGACCCGCATCGCCCGCGGCCTGGTCGCCGCCCTCGGCCCCCCGCTCGACCTCGACGGACTCACCCTCGTGCTGGAGGCCAGCGCGGGCGTCGCCGTCTTCCCCGACCACGCCCTGGACGCCGAGGGCCTGCTGCGGCGGGCCGACGTGGCGATGTACCAGGCGAAGCGGGACCGCACCGGCGTCGAGGTCTACGAGTCCAAGCGGGACTCCAACACCCCCGACCGGCTGGGCCTGCTGGGCGACCTGCGCCGGGCCCTGGACGCGCACGAGGTGCAGCTGCACTACCAGCCCAAGGTCCGCTTCGACGGACAGGTCGCCGGGCTGGAGGCGCTGGTGCGCTGGGTCCACCCCGAGCGCGGGAAGGTGCCGCCGGACGAGTTCATCGCGATCGCCGAGTCCTCGGGGCTGATGCCCCACCTGACGGAGTACGTCCTGGAGACCGCGCTCGGACAGGTCGCCCGCTGGCGGGCGCAGGGACTGCGGGTGCCGGTGGCCGTCAACGTCTCCCCGCGCGACGTCCACACCCCCGGGTTCGCCGGATCGGTCGCCGCCCGGCTGGCCCGGCACGGTGTCCCGGCCGGCGCGCTCCAGCTGGAGATCACCGAACACGTCCTGCTGGAGGACCCGCAGCGGGCCGCCGACGCCCTCGCCGCGCTCACCGGGCACGGGGTGAAGATGTCCCTGGACGACTTCGGCACCGGCTACTCCTCGCTGGTGCACCTGCGCCGGCTGCCGGTCAGCGAGCTGAAGATCGACCGGTCGTTCGTGGCCCGGCTGGCCGTGGACCACGAGGACGCGGAGATCGTGCGCTGCACGATCGACCTGGCGCACTCCCTGGGCCTGCTGGTCGTCGCCGAGGGCGTGGAGGACGACGAGACCTGGGAGCGGCTGCGCGACCTCGGCTGCGACGCGGTGCAGGGCTGGCTGGTCGCCGCCGCGATGCCGCCCCAGGAGATGACGGCCTGGCTGCGCGCGCGCAGCTCCTGCGGCTGGCAGCGTCCCCGCGCCGCGCTGCCCGCCGCCGAGTGACCGCCGAGAGCCCGCCCGCCCGTCCAGGAGGACCATGTCCCTGTTCGTGCCGACGTTCGAGGAAACCGTGCTGGTCCGCGACGCGCAGGCCGAGGTGGTCGGCCGGGCGCCCGTCGCCGTCAAGCTGCTCGCCGACAGCAGCGCCAGCGGGGGCGCCCTGTCCACCGTGCGCGTCACCCTCACCGAGGGCGCCGACGGCGCCCGTCCCCACCTGCACCGCAACTCCGCCGAGATGTTCTTCCTGCTCGACGGCGAGGCGGAACTGCTGTCCGGCGACGTCGTCGTCACCGCCCGCCGCGGCGACCTGGTCGTCGTCCCGCCCGGCCGCCCGCACGCCTTCGCCGCCCCTCCCGGCGGCACCGCCGACCTCCTGATCGTCATCGCCCCGGGTGTCGAGCGCTTCGACTACTTCCGCCACCTCCAGCGCGTCCGTCTCGGCGAACTCACCCCCGAGAGCCTGCTGGAGGTCCAGGAGCGGTACGACAACCACTTCCTGAGGAGCGGGACCTGGGACGGACGCCGAGGCTGACGGCACCCGGGAGCCGGCGGCCCGGCACAGCGTTTCACGGACACCCGGCCCCGCCCCATAGGATTGGGCCCAAACCACACGCACTCACCCCAGAGGATCGCTGCATGCCTGGCATCACGCGCGAGGAGGTCGCCCACCTCGCCCGGCTGGCGCGTCTGGAGCTGAAGCCCGAAGAACTCGAACACTTCGCGGGACAGCTGGACGACATCATCGGCGCGGTCGCCCGCGTCAGCGAGGTCGCCGACCAAGACGTGCCGCCGACCTCACACCCGCTCCCGCTGACGAACGTCATGCGGCCGGACGAGGTCCGTCCCTCGCTCACCCCCGAGCAGGCGCTCTCCGGCGCCCCGGCCCAGGAGCAGCAGCGTTTCAAGGTGCCGCAGATCCTGGGGGAGGACTAAACCGTCATGACGGACACCAACATCATCAGGCTGACGGCCGCCGAGACCGCCGCGAGGATCGCCTCCGGCGAGCTGACGGCCGTCGAGGTCGCCGAGGCCCACCTCGCCCGCATCGAGGCCGTCGACGAGAAGGTCCACGCCTTCCTGCACGTCGACCGCGAGGGCGCGCTCGCCCAGGCCCGCGCCGTGGACGAGAAGCGGGCGCGCGGCGAGGAGCTCGGCCCGCTGGCCGGCGTCCCGCTCGCGCTCAAGGACATCTTCACCACCGAGGGCGTCCCGACCACCGTCGGCTCGAAGATCCTCGAGGGCTGGATCCCGCCGTACGACGCGACGCTCACCCGGAGGCTGAAGGCCGCCGGCGTCGTCATCCTCGGCAAGACCAACATGGACGAGTTCGCCATGGGGTCCTCCACCGAGAACAGCGCCTACGGCCCCACCGGCAACCCCTGGGACCTCACCAGGATCCCCGGCGGCTCCGGCGGCGGCTCCTCCGCCGCGCTGGCCTCCTTCCAGGCGCCGCTCGCCATCGGCACCGACACCGGCGGCTCCATCCGCCAGCCGGCCGCCGTCACCGGCACGGTCGGCGTGAAGCCGACCTACGGCGCGGTCTCCCGCTACGGCATGGTGGCGTTCTCGTCCTCCCTCGACCAGGGCGGGCCCTGCGCCCGCACGGTCCTGGACGCGGCCCTGCTGCACGAGGTCATCGCCGGGCACGACCCGCTCGACTCCACCTCCATCGACGCGCCGGTCCCGCCGGTGGTCGAGGCCGCCCGCAACGGCAGCGTGGCGGGCATGCGGGTCGGCGTGGTCAGGCAGTTCCGCGGCGAGGGCTACCAGGCCGGCGTCGTGCAGCGCTTCGACGAGTCCGTCGCCCTGCTGAAGGAACTGGGCGCCGAGATCGTCGAGCTGGACTGCCCGTCCTTCGACCTCGCCCTGTCGGCGTACTACCTGATCGCCCCCTCCGAGTGCTCCTCCAACCTCGCCCGCTTCGACGGCCTGCGCTACGGCCTCAGGACGGGCGACGACGGCACGCACTCCGCCGAGGAGGTCACCTCCCTCACCCGTGAGGCGGGCTTCGGACCCGAGGTCAAGCGCCGCGTCATGCTCGGCACCTACGCCCTGTCGAGCGGCTACTACGACGCCTACTACGGCTCCGCGCAGAAGGTGCGCACCCTCATCACGCGCGACTTCGAGAAGGCCTTCGAGCAGGTGGACGTCATCGTCTCGCCGACCACGCCCACCACGGCCTTCCCGATCGGCGAGCGCGCCGACGACCCCATGGCGATGTACCTCGCCGACCTGTGCACCATCCCGGCCAACCTGGCGGGCAACGCGGCCATGTCCCTGCCCTGCGGCCTCGCCCCGGAGGACAACCTCCCGGTGGGCCTGCAGATCATCGCCCCGGCGCTGAAGGACGACCGGCTGTACAAGGTGGGCGCCGCCGTCGAGGCCGCCTTCGTGGAAAAGTGGGGACACCCGCTGCTGGAGGAGGCTCCGTCGCTGTGAGCAAGGCACTGTCCAAGGCCAAGGGATTCAAGAAGTCCAAGTCCGGCCTGTACCTGTCCATGGCCACGACCGCGTTCGGCGCGGTCAGCGTCGCCAAGCAGGCCAATCTGGCCCGCTCCGAGAGCGACACGCTGCGCCTGATCGACGCCGCCGTGTCCGCCGCCGCCATCGTCACCGGCCTCGCCATCCTCTACCGCGAGCTGAAGCGGCTGGGCGACGACGACGTCCTGCTGGGCTGAGAGGGAAGTAACACCGTGACCACCACGACCGACCTGGTGTCGTACGAGGACGCGCTGGCGTCGTACGACCCCGTCATGGGCCTCGAGGTCCATGTCGAACTCGGCACCAGGACCAAGATGTTCTGCGGCTGTTCGACCGAGCTGGGCGCCGAGCCCAACTCGCAGACCTGCCCCGTCTGCCTCGGCCTGCCCGGCGCCCTGCCGGTGGTCAACGCGACCGGCGTCGAGTCCGCGATCAAGATCGGGCTCGCGCTGAACTGCGAGATCGCCGAGTGGTGCCGCTTCGCCCGGAAGAACTACTTCTATCCGGACATGCCGAAGAACTTCCAGACCTCCCAGTACGACGAGCCGATCGCCTTCAACGGCTACCTCGACGTCCAGTTGGAGGACGGCGAGACCTTCCGCGTGGAGATCGAGCGCGCCCACATGGAGGAGGACACCGGCAAGTCGACGCACGTCGGCGGTGCCACCGGCCGCATCCACGGCGCGTCCCACTCCCTGCTCGACTACAACCGCGCGGGCATCCCGCTCATCGAGATCGTCACCAAGCCCATCGTCGGCGCCGGCGAGCGCGCCCCCGAGGTGGCGAAGGCCTACGTCCGTGAGCTGCGCGAGGTCATCCGCGCGCTCGGCGTGTCCGAGGCCCGCATGGAGATGGGCCAGATGCGCTGCGACGTCAACCTGTCGCTGATGCCCAAGGGCGCCGACAGGTTCGGCACGCGCTCGGAGACGAAGAACGTCAACTCCCTGCGCTCGGTGGAGCGCGCGGCCCGCTTCGAGATCCAGCGGCACGCGGCCGTGCTGTCGTCCGGCGGCACGATCGTCCAGGAGACCCGCCACTTCCACGAGGACACCGGGTCGACGACCTCGGGCCGCGTGAAGGAGGAGGCCGAGGACTACCGGTACTTCCCGGAGCCCGACCTGGTGCCGGTCGCGCCCTCGCGCGCGTGGGTCGAGGAGATCCGGGCCGGTCTGCCCGAACTGCCGCTGGCCCGCCGCAACCGGCTGCTGGCGGAGTGGGGCGTCTCGGCCACCGACATGCAGGCGATCCTCAACGCGGGCGCGCTGGACCCGATCGTCGCCACGATCGACGCCGGTGCCGACGCGGCCTCCGCCCGCAAGTGGTGGATGGGCGAACTGGCGCGCAGCGCCAACGAGTCCGGCAAGGCGCTGGACGAACTGGCCATCACGCCGGAGCAGGTCGCCCGGGTCACCGCCCTGGTGTCCGAGGGCTCCCTGAACGACAAGCTGGCCCGCCAGGTCATCGAGGGCGTCCTCGCGGGCGAGGGCACCCCGGACGAGGTCGTGGAGAAGCGCGGCCTGAAGGTCGTCTCCGACGAGGGCGCGCTGACCGCCGCCGTCGAGGAGGCCATCGCCGGCAACCCGGGCGTCGCCGACAAGATCCGCGGCGGCAAGGTGGCCGCGGCCGGCGCCCTGGTCGGCGCGGTCATGAAGGCCACCCGCGGCCAGGCCGACGCGGCCCGCGTCAAGGAGCTGATCCTGGAGAAGCTCGGCGTCGGCGAGGGCTGACCCGGGCGACGGCCGGCACGGCCCCGGAGGCATCCGCTCCGGGGCCGCGCCGTCGGCCCCGGTGCCCGCACCGGCCCCGGCCCGGGGCCGGAGGACCGGTCCGGCCGGGGCGCACGCGGGGGCGCCCGTGGGAGGCCCGGGGCGGTCCCGGTGACGCGACGGCGGAAGGAACAGCGGCACGATGTACGCGGCATCCCTGGGCCAGGACGGCGCCGAACTGCGCCCCCTGGAGGTCTGGCACGCGCCGGAACTGCTCGCCAACATCGACCGGGGGCGGGAGTACATCGGCCGGCACATCGGCCTGCCGGACGTGGTGGGCGACCTCGACGGCGCCCGCGCCTGGATCCGGTCGTACGCCGACCGGCGTGCCGCCGACGCGGGCGGCCTGCACGGGATCTGGCTGGAGGGGGAACTGGTCGGCGGCCTGCTGTTCCGGGTCTGGGACACCCCGAGCGGGGTCTGCGAGGCCGGCTGCTGGCTGGAGCCGGCGGCGGCCGGGCGCGGGCTCGTCACCCGCGGCATGCGCGTGCTGCTGGACTGGGCGTTCGAGGAGCGCGGCATGCACCGCGCGGAGTGGCGCGCCTCCTCCGCCAACGAAGGCAGCCTCAACGTGGCGCGGCGCCTCGGGATGACCCGTGAGGGCGTGCTCCGGGAGAACCACCCGCACCGCGGTGTGCGCGCGGACACCGAGATCTGGGCGGTGCTGGCCCCCGAGTGGCGGGCGGCGCGCGGACGGGGCGCCCGCCGCGCACGTTAAGGCGCCTCTCAGACAGTGTCCGTACGGTTCCGGGCATGGCAACGAAGACGGACGACGTCACCAGGACCGACGACGAGCAGGAGCCGGGGGCGGCCGGGGCGGACGCCACCGGCGCGGCCCGGGCCGCGGCCGGCGGTGCGGAACCGCACCGGGGGCCGGCCGGGGACGCCGCCGAGGAGGCGGGAACAGGGGTGGGGGCGGAAGCGGGGAACGAGGCGGGAGCGGGAGCCGCCGACGCGGGGTCCGGGGAGCGGGAGCAGTCCGGGGTCGGCCAGGGCGCCGGCGCCGTCGTCTCCGCCGCGCTGGGCCTGGTCTCGCTCACCGGTGGCTGGATCGGCACGGTCGCCGCCGCCCGCGAGACCCTCGTCGGCCAGCTGAGGACCTCGACCACGGCCGGCGTCGCCACGCAGATCAAGGAGGTCTACGGCGACGCCTGGCGCACCACCGCCCTGTGGGCCGGCCTGTTCGCGGTGCTCGCGCTGATCACCGGCGTGGTCGTGCTCGTCCGGCCGGCGTTCGGCACCCCCGGCCGTCCGCAGGCCGCCTGGATCAAGTCGGTCGCGTGGGCGGGCGTCTCGCTCGGCGTCGTCGGCCTGCTCCTGGCCGTCCTGAAGTACTCCGGCGCGCTGCTGGGGCTGCCCTCGGCCGGCTGAGGAGCGCGCACTTCGCGGGGGCCCGGGGAATCCTGCGCCGCCCGTGCCCGCGCGCCCCGGGACCCCGGTCCGCCGGAAAGGGGCCGCACCCACCCCCGGCCGGCGGTCGGCTCCGCTCACCTCACCCGGACCTCCAGGACCCTGTCGTCCCCCTTCTTCGGCGAGCCCCGGCCGTCCGTGTTGCTCGTCACCAGCCAGAGCCTGTCGCCGCCCGCCGCGACCACCGTGCGCAGGCGGCCGTACGCGCCGGTGAGGAACGGCTGGGGGCTCGCCGAGGCCCGGGTGCCCTCCAGCGGGATCCGCCACAGGCGCCGGCCCTTCAGCCCGGCCATCCAGATCACGCCGTCGGCGTACGCGATGCCGCTGGGCGAGGCGTCGTCGGTGTGCCACTGGGCCACCGGGTTCCGGAAGCGGGCGTTGGAGGACCTGCCCTCGGCGTCCGGCCAGCCGTAGTCGCCGCCCGGCTCGACCGCGTTCAGCTCGTCCCAGGTGTCCTGCCCGAACTCCGAGGCGAACAGCCGCTGGTGGGCGTCCCAGGCCAGGCCCTGCACGTTGCGGTGGCCGTACGAGTACACCGGGGAGTCCGGGAAGGGGTTGCCCGGGGCCGGTTCGCCCTCCGGGGTCATCCGGAGGATCTTGCCGCCCAGCGACCCGCGGTCCTGCGCCAGACCCCGCTCGCCGCTCTCGCCGGTGCCCGCGTAGAGCATCCCGTCCGGGCCGAAGGCGATCCGGCCGCCGTTGTGGACGAACCCCTTGGGGATTCCCTTGAAGACGGTGTCCGGGGCGCCCAGCTGCTCACCGGCCGGCCTCCTGCCGTCGTACAGCACGCGCACGATGCGGTTGTCCGAGGCGGAGGTGAAGTAGGCGTAGATCATGCGGTCCGAGGCGAAGGCGGGGGACAGGGCGATGCCGAGCAGGCCGCCCTCACCGTCCGGGGAGACCCCGGACACCCTGCCCAGCTCGGTCCTCGCGCCCGTCCGGCCGTCGATCCGGGTGATCGTCCCCTCGTCGCGGGAGGAGACCAGCAGACCCCCGCCGGGCAGCGGGGCCAGGCCCCACGGGCTCCTCAGGCCCTCGGCCACCGTGCGCAGCACCTTCACCGAGCCCTTGGCCGGCGGGGCCGGCCCGGTGGCCCGCGCGGAGGGGCCCGGCGCCGTGCCCGCCCGTGAGCTGGGCGCGCCGGCCGGGAACCCCCCGTCGCCGCCGGAGGAGCAGCCGGCCGACAGCAGCAGGGCGGCCGCGGCCAGCAGGGCGGGCACGGTTCGACGTGGCACGGTCACGGTCCCTTCGGGGCGGCGTCCGGGCGGCGGCTTCGCCCGGTCGTACACCGCTCGCGCCCTGAAGGGTTCCCGATCCGCCCCCGCCGCATGCGCGCGATCAGTCCCACGACCCCTGCGCCGCCGGCAGCCAGGACACCTCCACCAGGTCCCGCGGGGTCAGCCGCAGCCCGGCCGCAGCCGCGTTCTCCGCCGCCCAGCGCTCCCGCTTGGTGCCGGGCACCGCGATCACGTGCCGGCCCTGGGCCAGGACCCAGGCCAGGGCCACCTGGGCCGGGGTGACGTGCTCGCCGTGGCGGCGGGCGATCCGGCGCAGGCCCGCGACGATCGGCTGGTTGGCGGCCATCATCTCGGCGGTGAAGCGCGGGTGGCGGGCGCGCGGGTCGTCCGGCTCGAAGCCCTCGCCCGGGGTGAGCGTGCCGGTCAGGAAGCCGCTGCCCAGCGGCATCGCCGCCAGGAAACCCACCCCCCGCTCCGCACACCACGGCAGCAGCGCCTCCAGCGCCTCCGGCGACCACACCGACAGCTCGGCCTGCACCGCGGCCACCGGGAAGACCTGCTGCACCCGCTGCAGCTGGCCCAGGGTCGCGTCGTACGGCCGGGACCCGGAGCGGCGCCCGCCGCGCGCGCCCACCGCGCACAGGCCCAGCGCCCGCACCTTTCCGGCCCGCACCAGTTCGGCCATCGCGCCCCACGTCTCCTCGACCGGGACCTCCGGGTCGGCGCGGTGCAGCTGGTAGAGGTCGATCACGTCCGTCTGCAGCCGCCGCAGCGAGGCGTCGCAGGCCCGCTTCACGTACCCCGGGCGGCCGTTGGCCACGATGTGCTGCTCACCCACGAGCAGCCCCACCTTCGTCGACACGAAGGCGTCCGCGCGCCGTTCCTTCAGCACCCGTCCGAGCAGCAGCTCGTTGGTGAAGGGCCCGTACATGTCCGCCGTGTCCAGCAGGGTCGCGCCCAGGTCCAGCGCCCGGTGCACCGCCCTGATCGACTCCTCGCCGCGCCGCCGGGACCCGCTGTAGGCCCAGCTCATCGGCATGCACCCGAGTCCGACGGCCCCCACCGCGGGCGCCCCCGCGCCGATCGTCCTGCGCTCCACCTGCCCGTGAACCTCCCTCAGCCCGGCCCCCAACCTAACCTCTGCACGGGTGTTCGCCTGACATAGCCTCCTGGGCATGACCGCAGACGTATGGCTTCCCCTCCCGCCGGAGGACATCGAAGGACTGCCCGAGGGGCCCCGGTACCTGTTCTGGGACGGGGGTGAGGAGTTCCCCGCGGACCCGGGCGACTGCGTCTTCTACGTCGTGCCCTACATGAAGCCGTCGACGGTGGGCGTACGTCCGCTGCCCGCGATGGGGGCCGTCCAGGTCGTGCAGACGCTCTCGGCCGGCATCGACCACGTCGAGCCCGGCCTCCCCCATCTGCGTGCCGGGGTGCGGCTGTGCAACGCGCGCGGGGTCCACGAGGCCAGCACCGCCGAGCTGACGCTGGCCCTGATCCTCGCCTCCCTGCGCGGCGTCCCCGACTTCGTGCGGGCCCAGGACCGGGGCGAGTGGCTCGGCGGGTTCCGCCCGGCCCTCGCCGACCGCGGTGTCCTCATCGTCGGCTACGGCTCCATCGGCGCCGCCATCGAGGACCGGCTCGAACCCTTCGAACTCGCGCGGGTGGCGCGCGTCGCGCGCTCCGGGCGTGCCACGGCGCGCGGTCCCGTGCACCCGTTCACCGCCCTGCCCTCGCTGCTCCCGGAAGCGGACGTCGTGATCCTCTCCACGCCCCTCACGGAGACCACCCGGGGCCTGGTGGACGCCGGGTTCCTGGGCCGGATGAAGGACGGGGCGCTGCTCGTCAACGTCGCCCGCGGACCCGTCGTCGACACGAACGCGCTGCTCACGCAGGTGCGCAGCGGCCGGATCACCGCCGCCCTGGACGTGACGGACCCCGAGCCGCTGCCGCCGGAGCACCCCCTGTGGCGGGCGCCCGGTGTGCTGATCAGCCCGCACGCGGGCGGCCCCACCTCGGCTTTCGCGCCGCGCGCCCGGCGGCTGCTGGTGGACCAGCTGAACAGGTTCGTGAACCGCGAGCCCCTGAGGAACATGATCCTGACAACGGGCCCATAACCCGCTTCCGGCACCCTCCGCAACCTTTCGGACGCAGGGCGTGCCGGCATCTCCGCTGGTCGTCACGGAGAGTAGAGAAGCTATGTCCCTGAGTGACGATCCTGGTGTATCGTCCCGACAGGGGACGCGCCGCTGACCGTTTCGGCGCCGGGGATGGACATTTCAGATCTGTGAGGGGGGCGACGGGCGATGCACGGCCTATGGACCACCGATCCGACGAGGCGGAGCCGCCGACGGCGACCGTGGCGCACGGCCACGGACGGACGCGGCCATCACGCCGGCCATCACGGCAACCACCTCAGGCACAGCGTGCGCAGGAGGCACGCGCGCCCGGCGCACCGGGACGCGCGCGACCCGGGGGCGACGCGGACCGGGAGGCCCCGGTGAACGCGTCGACCACCGTGACGACCACGGCCGCCGTACGCGACAGCGCGCCGTGCGCGCCGCTGCCGCAGGGAGCGCCGCCCCGGCCGCCGGCCGTCGGCGACGGGCGCGTGGTCCAGCAACTCGCCCTCGCCCTCGTCTGCGCGGCCTACGCCGTCGGGTCCGCCTTCAACTGGGGCTCCGACACACTCGCGCTGATCATGGGCGACTTCGGACTGAGCGCGGCGGCGGGCGCCGCCGCCGTCTCCTGCTTCCTCTACGGCCGCAGCCCGCGGATCCGCTTCCGGCCGGCCTGGCTGCTGTTCGCCCTCTCCTCGGCGATGGCGGCCCTCGGCAACGCCGTGTGGGGGTGGTACGAGGTGGTCCTGGCGCGGCCCGTGCCCACCCCGGGCTACGCCGACCTGTTCTTCCTCTGCTTCGCGCCGCCCGCCATCGTGGGCCTGCTCGTCCTCGCCAAACGACCGGTGACCAGAGCCGGCTGGATCTGCCTGGGACTGGACGCCTGGCTGATCGGCGGCTCGCTGCTCACTCTCTCCTGGAGCCTGGCGCTCGCCCAGGCGGCCCGCTTCGACGGGCCGAGCGTGGCGCACACCGCGCTCTCCCTGGCCTATCCGCTGCTCGACATCGTGCTCGTCAGCATGGTCCTCGCCCTGCACTTCCGACGGGCTCCGGGCAACCGCACGGCGGTGAACACCGCGATCGGCGCACTCGCCCTGACCGTGTTGTGCGACGCGCTGTTCACCTCACCGCTGCTGCACGGCAGTTACCACTCCGGACAGCTGCTGGACGCGGGCTGGTTCGGCGGCTCGCTGCTGCTCGCCTACGCCCCCTGGGCCGCCTCCCGGCACCCCGGAGCACGGGACGGCGGACGGCGCGCCCCCGACGGGCACACACGCGTGGTCCACGAGCACGTGCCGGGACAGCGCAGCGCGCCGCCCGCGCCCGTGTCCGTGCCCCCGCCGGTGCCCGGACCGGCGGGCGAGCACGGCCGGTACCCGGCGGGACGGCCGCTCACCGGCTCCCTCGCCGCGCTCACCCCGTACCTCGCCGCCGCCGTCTGCACCCTGGGCATCCTGTACAACGTCCTCAACGGTCGCCGGCCCGACCACGTGGTGCTGGTCACCGCGGGCGCCGTCGTGCTGGCGCTGGTCATCCGCCAAGGCATCATGCTGCTCGACAACATCACCCTCACCCAGGAGCTGGCGCAGAAGGAGAGCCACTTCCGCTCCCTGGTGCAGGGCTCCAGCGACGTCATCATGATCGCCGCGCCCAACGGCATCCTCCGGTACGTCTCCCCGGCCGCCGCCGGGGTCTACGGACGGCCCGCCGAGGAGCTGGTGGGCACCGAACTGGCCGCGCTCATCCACCCGGAGGACCTGGGCTGCGTGGTGCACGAGGTGCGCCGCTTCCTCGCCGCCCGGCCCCAGGACGAACCCACCACCCGCATCGAGTGCCGCTTCCGGTCCGGCGGTGGCGGCTGGCTCAACGTCGAGTCCACCGTCAACCGCCACCACGGCGGCCTCATCTTCAACAGCCGGGACGTCACCGAGCGGGTGCGGCTGCAGGCCCAGCTGCAGCACAACGCCGAGCACGACCCGCTCACCGACCTGCCCAACCGCGCGCTGTTCACCCGGCGCGTCCAGCAGGCGCTGTCCGGCCGCCGCGCCACCGACCGCGGCGCCGCCCTGCGCGGCACGGCCGTGCTCTTCATCGACCTGGACGGCTTCAAGGCGGTCAACGACACGATCGGGCACCAGGCCGGGGACGAACTGCTGGTCCAGGCCGCCCGCAGGCTCCAGGACGCGGTCCGCCAGGGCGACACCGCCTCCCGGCTGGGCGGCGACGAGTTCGCGGCCCTGATCGTCGGGGACGGCACCCACGACCGGGCCGCCCGGGAGCGCGACATCGTGGAGCTCGCCGACCGTCTCAGGACGACCCTCTCGCAGCCGTACGCCATCGACGGCAACGATGTCCGGGTCAACGCCTCCATCGGCGTGGCCTTCGCCGAACCGGGCCTCGGCGCGGGCGAGCTGCTGCGCAACGCCGACCTCGCCATGTACCGCGCCAAGTCGGCCGGCAAGGGCCGCGTGGTGCTGTACCGGCCGCAGATGCAGCAGGACGTCGTGCGCAAGGCCGAGCTGGCCACCCGGCTGCGGGCCGCGCTGCACGACGGCGAGTTCACGCTGCTGCACCAGCCGGTGGTCTGCCTGCGCAACGGCCGCGTCACGGCGGTCTCCGCCCAGGCGCGCTGGCGCTCCTCCCAGGGGGTGCTGTTCACCCCGGCCGAGTTCCTGCGGGTGGCCGAGGACGCCGACAAGACCGCCGAACTGGACCGCTGGATCCTCCAGGAGGCCGTCGAGCGGGCCTCGGAGCGGGCCGCCGCCGGACTCGTCGTCCCGGTGACCGTCCGGACGAGCGCCCGGCGGCTGCTGGACCGCTCGGTGCCGCTCGGCTCGGTGGAGGCGCTGCTGAACCGGCACGGCCTGCCGCCCGGCGCGCTGGTGGTCGAACTGTGCGACCTCGACCCCCGGGTTTGTCTGGAGGAACTGGAGCGGCGGCTGGCCGCGCTCAGCCGGCTCGGGGTGCGGATCGCGCTGGACGGCTTCGGCAGCGGCTACGCGACCATCACGGCCCTGAGGAAGCTGCCCGTGGACATCCTCAAGCTCGACCGCACCCTGGTCGAGGGGGTCGTGGAGTCCGCTCCGCTGCACAAGATCACGAGCGGGCTGCTGCGCATCGCCGGCGACCTGGGGCTCCAGTCCGTGGCCGAGGGCGTGGACCTGCCGGAACAGGTGATGGCGCTGCGCGCGATGGGCTGCACGCACGCCCAGGGCATGGCGTTCTCCGGGCCGCTGGAGGAGTACCGGCTGCGCCGGGCGCTCGGATCCGGCCATTATCCGGTGCCGCACGCACCGGCCGAGCCGGTCTTCGCCGGTGGGGGCGGATCCGGGGTGTACACCGCAGGCGTGTCCGCCGTCTTCGGTGGCGGTACAGCCCTTCGTTCACATGCTGAGACTCCCGTCCCACCCACTTGACAGGTGGTGTGTGCCGGGAGAGGGTCAGTTCCATGCGCACCCGAATTCTCGTACTTGGACAGCGCGTCGGCTGAGCTGGGATCCACCGGAGGACGATCCGGAACCCCCAGCGACCTCGCCGGCGCGCTCCCCTCGCTTGCCCTATGGCACGAGGGGTTTTTTGTTGCACGGGCACCTGCCGTACAGCAGCCGCACAGCGCACGAACCTCGCAAAAACCCTCAGCATCGAGAAGAGAATGACGATGACCGAGCAGGCCACCGGGGCCCATCCGCAGCCGCGGCCCCGTTCCGGAGGACAGCAGTCCGCCCCCGTCGAGCACGTCACGGGCGCGCAGTCCCTCATCCGCTCCCTCGAGGAGGTCGGCGCGGACACGGTGTTCGGCATTCCCGGCGGTGCGATCCTCCCGGCGTACGACCCGCTGATGGACTCCTCCCGGGTCCGGCACGTCCTGGTCCGCCACGAGCAGGGCGCCGGTCACGCGGCCGAGGGGTACGCGCAGGCCACCGGCCGGGTCGGCGTCTGCATGGCGACCTCGGGCCCGGGTGCGACGAACCTGGTCACGCCGATCGCGGACGCCCACATGGACTCGGTGCCGATGGTCGCGATCACCGGCCAGGTCGCCTCCAAGGCGATCGGCACGGACGCCTTCCAGGAGGCGGACATCGTCGGCATCACCATGCCGATCACCAAGCACAACTTCCTGGTCACCAAGGCCGAGGACATCCCGCGGACCATCGCGGAGGCCTTCCACATCGCCTCCACCGGGCGTCCGGGCCCGGTCCTGGTGGACATCGCCAAGGACGCCCTGCAGGCGAAGACCACCTTCTCCTGGCCGCCGGTCACGGACCTGCCCGGCTACCGCCCGGTGACCAAGCCGCACGCCAAGCAGATCCGCGAGGCGGCCAAGCTCGTCACCGCCGCCAAGCGGCCCGTCCTCTACGTCGGCGGCGGTGTCCTCAAGGCCGGTGCCACCGCCGAGCTGAAGGTCCTCGCCGAACTCACCGGAGCGCCCGTCACCACCACCCTGATGGCGCTCGGCGCGTTCCCCGACAGCCACCCGCTGCACGTGGGGATGCCGGGCATGCACGGGTCGGTCACCGCCGTCACCGCGCTGCAGAAGGCCGACCTGATCGTCGCCCTCGGCGCCCGCTTCGACGACCGCGTCACCGGCAGGCTGGACAGCTTCGCCCCGCACGCCAAGATCGTGCACGCCGACATCGACCCGGCCGAGATCGGCAAGAACCGCGCCGCCGACGTGCCGATCGTCGGTGACGCCCGCGAGGTCATCGCCGACCTGGTCCAGGCCGTGCAGAAGGAGCACAGCGAGGGCCACCGGGGCGACTACACCGCCTGGTGGAGCGACCTGAACCGCTGGCGCGAGACCTACCCCCTCGGCTACGACCTGCCCGAGGACGGCTCGCTGTCCCCGCAGCAGGTCATCGAGCGCATCGGCCGGCTCGCCCCCGAGGGCACGATCTTCGCCGCGGGCGTCGGCCAGCACCAGATGTGGTCCGCGCACTTCATCCAGTACGAAAGGCCCGCCACCTGGCTGAACTCCGGCGGCGCCGGGACCATGGGCTACGCGGTCCCGGCCGCGATGGGCGCGAAGGCCGGCCGGCCCGACCGCACGGTCTGGGCGATCGACGGCGACGGCTGCTTCCAGATGACCAACCAGGAACTGACCACCTGCGCCCTGAACAACATCCCGGTCAAGGTCGCCATCATCAACAACGGTGCCCTCGGGATGGTCCGCCAGTGGCAGACCCTCTTCTACAACCAGCGCTACTCCAACACCGTGCTGCACAGCGGCCCCGAGGACGTCAATCCGGACGCCAGGGGCACGCGCGTGCCGGACTTCGTGAAGCTGGCCGAGGCGATGGGCTGCGTGGGCCTGCGCTGCGAGCGCCCCGAGGACCTGGACAGGGTCATCGAGGAGGCGAACTCCATCAACGACCGCCCGGTCGTCGTCGACTTCATCGTCCACGAGGACGCGATGGTGTGGCCGATGGTCGCCGCCGGCACCTCCAACGACGAGATCATGGCCGCGCGGGACGTCCGCCCCGACTTCGGCGACAACGAAGACGACTGAGCGAGGAAGACCCGAAGACATGTCCAAGCACACGCTCTCCGTCCTGGTGGAGAACACACCGGGCATCCTCGCCCGGATCGCCGCCCTGTTCTCCCGCCGCGGGTTCAACATCGACTCGCTCGCGGTCGGCGTCACCGAGCACCCCGACATCTCCCGCATCACCATCGTGGTGAACGTCGAGGACCTGCCGCTGGAGCAGGTGACCAAGCAGCTCAACAAGCTCGTCAACGTGCTCAAGATCGTCGAGCTGGAGCCCGGCCAGGCCGTGCAGCGCGAACTCGTCCTGGTGAAGATCCGCGCCGACAACGAGACGCGCTCCCAGATCGTGGAGATCGTCCAGCTCTTCCGCGCCAAGACCGTCGACGTCTCCCCGGAGGCCGTCACGATCGAGGCCACCGGATCCACCGACAAGCTGTCCGCCATGCTCAAGATGCTGGAGCCGTTCGGCATCAAGGAACTGGTGCAGTCCGGCACGATCGCGATCGGACGCGGTTCCCGGTCGATCACGGACCGGTCGCTGCGCGCCCTGGACCGAACCGCATAGGGCCGTGCGCGGGCGGCCGGTGACCACGGCCGCCCGTATGCCGAGACCCCGGAACCCCCCTCCCCCCACCGGCATACGGTGGGACGCACCATCAGCACACCAAGGAGAGAACCCAAAGTGGCCGAGCTGTTCTACGACGCTGACGCCGACCTGTCCATCATCCAGGGCCGCAAGGTCGCGGTCATCGGCTACGGCAGCCAGGGCCACGCCCACGCGCTGTCGCTGCGCGACTCGGGTGTCGACGTCCGGGTCGGTCTGCACGAGGGCTCGAAGTCCAGGGCGAAGGCCGAGGAGCAGGGCCTGCGCGTGGTGAGCCCGGCCGAGGCCGCCGCCGAGGCCGACGTCATCATGATCCTGGTCCCGGACCCCATCCAGGGCCAGGTTTACGAGGAGTCCGTCAAGGACAACCTGAAGGACGGCGACGCGCTGTTCTTCGGCCACGGCTTCAACATCCGCTTCGGCTTCATCAAGCCCCCGGCCGGCGTCGACGTCTGCATGGTCGCCCCGAAGGGCCCGGGCCACCTGGTCCGCCGCCAGTACGAGGAGGGCCGCGGCGTCCCGTGCATCGCCGCCGTCGAGCAGGACGCCTCCGGCAACGCCTTCGAGCTGGCACTGTCGTACGCCAAGGGCATCGGCGGCACCCGCGCCGGCGTCATCAGGACGACCTTCACCGAGGAGACCGAGACCGACCTGTTCGGCGAGCAGGCCGTCCTCTGCGGTGGCACCGCGGCGCTGGTCAAGGCGGGCTTCGAGACCCTGACCGAGGCCGGCTACCAGCCGGAGATCGCCTACTTCGAGTGCCTGCACGAGCTGAAGCTGATCGTGGACCTCATGTACGAGGGCGGCCTGGAGAAGATGCGCTGGTCCATCTCCGAGACCGCCGAGTGGGGCGACTACGTCACCGGCCCGCGCATCGTCACCGACGCCACCAAGGCCGAGATGAAGAAGGTTCTCGCCGAGATCCAGGACGGCTCCTTCGCGCGGCAGTGGATGGACGAGTACCACGGCGGTCTGAAGAAGTACAACGAGTACAGGCAGCAGGACTCCGAGCACCTGCTGGAGACCACCGGCAAGCAGCTGCGCAAGCTGATGAGCTGGGTCGACGAGGAGGCGTAAGCCCCGTGTCAGGGGGCTGGGGCACACTGCTCCGGCCCCCTTTCCCCACCCTCCCGCCCCCTCTCCGATCCGTCTGGGCACCGTTGTCCAACCCGTCCGGCCACGGACGGGTGATCCTTCCGCAGCGGCGTAATACGACGACCACGACGCCACTAGACTGCTGCGCAACATACGCGTCAGGCCCACAGCGTCGTGCGTCTTCCACGCGGCTAGCACCCCTCCGCCAGCGGCCGTCGGGACGGCCGTCCGCATTGGACTTGTGAGGACTCACGTGAGCTCGAAACCCGTCGTACTCATCGCTGAAGAGCTGTCGCCCGCCACCGTCGACGCGCTCGGCCCGGACTTCGAGATCCGGCACACCAACGGTGCCGACCGAGCCGAACTGCTCCCCGCCATCGCCGACGTCGACGCGATCCTGATCCGGTCCGCCACCAAGGTCGACGCCGAGGCCATCGCCGCGGCGAGGAAGCTCAAGGTCGTCGCACGGGCCGGCGTCGGCCTGGACAACGTCGACGTCGCCGCCGCCACCAAGGCCGGCGTGATGGTCGTCAACGCCCCGACCTCCAACATCGTGACCGCCGCCGAGCTGGCCTGCGGCCTGATCCTCTCCACGGCCCGGAACATCCCGCAGGCCAACGCCGCGCTGAAGAACGGCGAGTGGAAGCGCAGCAAGTACACGGGTGTCGAGCTGGCCGAGAAGACCCTCGGCGTCGTGGGCCTGGGCCGCATCGGCGCGCTCGTCGCCCAGCGCATGTCCGCCTTCGGCATGAAGGTGGTCGCCTACGACCCCTACGTGCAGCCCGCGCGGGCCGCCCAGATGGGCGTCAAGGTGCTCTCCCTGGACGAACTGCTCGAGGTCTCCGACTTCATCACCGTCCACCTGCCCAAGACCCCCGAGACACTCGGTCTGATCGGCGACGAGGCGCTGCGCAAGGTCAAGCCGGGCGTGCGCATCGTCAACGCGGCCCGCGGCGGCATCGTCGACGAGGAGGCGCTGTACGCGGCGCTGAAGGAGGGCCGGGTCGCCGGCGCCGGCCTCGACGTGTACGCCAAGGAGCCCTGCACCGACTCCCCGCTGTTCGAGCTGGACCAGGTCGTGTGCACCCCGCACCTCGGCGCCTCCACCGACGAGGCCCAGGAGAAGGCGGGCATCGCCGTCGCCAGGTCCGTCCGCCTCGCCCTGGCCGGCGAGCTGGTGCCGGACGCCGTCAACGTCCAGGGCGGGGTCATCGCCGAGGACGTCAAGCCGGGCCTGCCGCTCGCCGAGCGCCTCGGCCGCATCTTCACCGCCCTCGCGGGCGAGGTCGCCGTCCGGCTGGACGTCGAGGTCTACGGCGAGATCACCCAGCACGACGTGAAGGTGCTGGAGCTGTCCGCGCTCAAGGGCGTCTTCGAGGACGTCGTCGACGAGACCGTGTCCTACGTCAACGCGCCGCTGTTCGCGCAGGAGCGCGGGGTCGAGGTGCGCCTGACCACCAGCTCCGAGTCGGCCGAGCACCGCAACGTGGTGACCGTGCGCGGCACGCTGGCGGACGGCGAGGAGGTGTCGGTCTCCGGCACGCTGGCCGGCCCCAAGCACATCCAGAAGATCGTCGCGGTCGGCGACTACGACGTGGACCTGGCGCTCGCCGACCACATGGCCGTCCTGCGCTACGAGGACCGTCCCGGTGTCGTCGGCACCGTCGGCCGCATCCTCGGCGAGGGCGGCATCAACATCGCCGGCATGCAGGTCGCCCGCGCGGCCGTGGGCGGGGAGGCGCTGGCCGTCCTGACCGTGGACGACACGGTGGGCCCCACCGTGCTGGCCGAGGTCGCCGCGGAGATCGGCGCGACCTCCGCCCGCTCGGTGAACCTGGTCTGAGGCACGTTCGTCCCGGGTGACGGCCGCGTGAGGCCGTCACGCGCGGGGACGGCGCCCCCGGAACCCCGTTCGCCCTGGACGGGCCGTGCGCCAGGACGCCGGCCGGCCCGTCCGGCGTCCCCCCGTGCCGGCCCGGGCGCTCAGGCCACGGCCGTCCCCGTGTCCTTCGCCGGCGACCCGGCGCCCGCCGGCCGGCACCCGCGGATCCCGCGCAGCGTCACGGCCGCCGCGACCGCCGCCAGGACCAGCACCACCGCCCCCGCGACCGCCGCTCCGCGCATCCCGCTGGTGAAGGCCTCCCGCGCGGCCGCCGCCAGGGCCTCTCCCGTACGCCCCGGCAGCCGGCCGGCGACCGCGAGCGCGCCGCCGAGGGTCTGGCGGGCCCCGGCCGGCGGCGCGGCCGGCATCTCGTGCCGGTGGATCCCGGTGCCGACGGAGCCGAGGCCGCCATGCCCAGCGCGCCCCCGAACTCGGTGCCGGCCTCCAGCAGGGAGGAGGCCGTGCCCGCCCGTGCCACCGGGGCCGTGCCCATCGCGAGGTCGGTCAGCTGGGACATCACCGTCACCGCGCCGCAGGTCAGGACGCCGGCCCCGGTGAGCACCAGCCAGAGGGAGCCGGCGCCGGCCCGGGCGAGCAGTGCGTAGCCGGCCGCGGAGACGTCGAAGCCGGCG
The DNA here is from genome assembly GCF_030499535.1 of Streptomyces sp. TG1A-8. Taxonomy (NCBI): domain Bacteria; kingdom Bacillati; phylum Actinomycetota; class Actinomycetes; order Kitasatosporales; family Streptomycetaceae; genus Streptomyces; species Streptomyces sp. TG1A-8. The sequence continues at coordinate 2,231,699 of NZ_JASTLB010000001.1, read as the reverse complement.
GCGACGACGTGGCCGCGGTTCGCGCCACGGGCGACGAGCTGTCCGGTGACGGGCGCGGCCACGCCGATGAGCACCGGCGGCAGCAGGCTCCACAGCGCCGCCTGCAGCGGGCTGCGGCCGAGGACCGACTGCAGGTACTGCGTGGTGAACAGGGCCGAGCCCATCATGCCGAACGCGGAGACCAGGATCAGCACCAGCGCCGGGTGAAGCCGCGGCCCCGCAGCAGCGCCGGCGGGATCGGCGGGGAGGCCGGGGTGCGCTGGCGGTGGGCGAAGAGCACGGCGAAGAACAGACCGGCCGCCACCGCGACGACGTACCGCGGGTGCCAGCCCTCGGAGGGGACTCCCTTCAGGCCGTAGACGACGGGGAGCACGGCGGCCACCGACAGCGGGACGCCCGGCGCGTCGAAGCGGCCGGGCCCGGGATCCCGCGACTCCGGCAGCGGCACCGGGCCGAGGACCGGCAGCAGGGCCATGGCGGGCGGGTTGACCAGGAACACCGACCCCCACCAGAAGTGCTCCACGCGGACTCGGCCACCACCGCCGACCGGCTCACCGAGGGGCTGCGGCGGGTCATGGAGGACGCCGGACGCGGTTGAGCGCCCCGGGGCCGCGCCCCGCGCCCGTCACCCGCATCCCCGGTGTCCCGGCCGTGGCGGACCTCGTGGCGGCCCGCCGGCCCGCGCCCTACAACCGCCCCGCCTTCAGCGCCATGTGCAGCAACAGCCGGTCCTCGCCGTCGTCCAGGTCCAGCCCGGTCAGGTGCTCCACCCGGGACAGCCGGTAGTACAGGGTCTGGCGGTGGATGCCGAGGGCGGCGGCGGTCCGGCCGGCCTGGCCCGCGCAGTCCAGGTAGGCCTCGGCGGTGCGGACCAGTTCGTGGTGGGCCGGGACCAGCAGCGGGGCGACCGCCGGATCGCGGGCCGCCCCCGGGGGCAGTGCGGTCAGCACGCGGTACGGACCGATGTGCGCCCACTCGGCGACCGGCCCGAGCCCCGGCTCCGCCAGCGCCGCGCGGGCCGCGCCGACCGCCTCCTGCCAGGCCTCCCCCAGCCCGGCGAGCCCGGTGCGCGCCGCGGCCACCCCGGCGGCGCCCGTGCCGTCGGCCCGGTCCAGCAGCCGTCCCGCCGCCGACACCGCCGGCGACACCGTGTCCGCCGAGCGCAGCCGCACCAGCAGGGCCAGGGACTGGGCGGTCGTGCCCCACGGCACCGTGCACAGCGCGGTCGCGCCCGGGATCGTCCGCACCGACGGGGCGTCGTCCGGGTCGGCACAGGGCCAGGGGGCCACGCACACCACCGTGTGCGGCCCGTCCGCGCGCGCCCCGAGCGCCGTCCGCAGTTCCGCCACCGCCATGTCCCGCTGCCAGCCCCGCTCGGCGGTGAGCACCGCCCGCAGCTCCCGGGTCAGGTCGGCCCCGGCCTGCGCCTCGTCGGCGAGCAGGGCGCCGATGCGGGCCGCGACCGCCAGGGCGGCGGTCAGCTGCCGGTCGTCCGGACCCGGCTCGCCGTCCAGCAGCCAGACGTACCCGAGCACGACGCCCCGGTGGCGCACCGGCAGGCAGACGCGGCCGCGGTGCACGCCCGCCTCCGGGGCCGGCGGGATCCGCACCGGCCCGGTCGCGCGGGTGATGCCGAAGCCCTCGAACCACGCCCGCACCGCCGGCGTGGAGCGGCGGGTGAGGATCGAGCGGGTGCGCACCGGGTCCAGGGCGGACGGGTCCAGCTCGCCGTCGCTGTCGTACGCGCCGAAGGCGATCAGCTCGAAGTCGCGGTTCTCCAGGGTCGCCGGGGCGCCGAGCAGCTCCGAGATCTCGTCCACCAGCTCCTGGTAGTCACCCTTGTAGTCCGCCGCCACCCGGGCATTCTCCCGCACTTTCCAGCCGCTTCATACATCTGTCCGAGAACCCGGGAACGGATGCGTGACAGCTGTCGATGGCCCACGATCGAAGAGATCCCTAGGTTTCACGGTGGTTCTCCGTGCCGTACCCGAAAGCCGGGTGGCGGCCTTTCGGCCCTGTCTGTGGAGGTGCCCCGTGCTGGGTCCCGTGATTCTCGCCGCGTCGCGCAGCGACCGGATGCGACGCCTGATCTCGGCGGCCCCGGTGACCAAGCAGGTCGTCGACCGCTTCATCCCCGGTGAGACCGTGGCCGACATCGTGCCGGTCATCGAGGACCTGACGGCCCGCGGCCTGGAGCTGACGATGGACGTCGTCGGCGAGGACATCACCACCCCCGGACAGGCCGGGGCCGCCCGGGACGCCTACCTGGAGCTGATCGCCCACCTGGAGCGGCTCCGGCTGGGCGAGAAGGTCGAGGTGTCGGTCAAGCTGTCCATGTTCGGCCAGGCGCTGGAGGGCGGCCACGAGCTGGCCCTCGCCAACGTCCGCCCGGTGGTCGAGGCCGCCGCGGCCATCGGCACGACGGTCACCCTGGACGCCGAGGACCACACCACCCTCGACTCGATGTTCGCCATCCACGAGGAGCTGCGCAAGGACTTCCCGCAGACCGGCTGCGTCATCCAGGCCTACCTCTTCCGCACCGGGGAGGACGCCCGCCGCCTCGCCGCCGCCGGCAGCCGGGTCCGTCTGGTCAAGGGCGCCTACAAGGAGCCCGCCGAGGTCGCGTACCAGGACAAGCGCGAGATCGACAAGGCCTACGTGCGCATCCTGAAGACACTGATGGAGGGAGAGGGGTACCCGATGGTCGGGTCCCACGACCCGCGTCTGATCTCCATCGCCCAGGAACTGGCCCACCGGGCCGGGCGCAAGCCGGCCGAGTACGAGTTCCAGATGCTCTACGGCATCCGGGGCGACGAGCACCTGCGGCTCGCCGCCGAGGGCCACCGCATGCGGGTCTACACCGCCTACGGCACCGACTGGTACGGCTACTTCATGCGCCGCCTCGCGGAGAAGCCCGCCAACCTGCGGTTCTTCCTCCGCTCCATGGTCAGCAAGGGCTGAGCCCACCCACCCGCCCCCAGCAAGGAGTTACGGATCTCATGGACGCTGTGACCCAGGTCCCCACCCCGGTCAACGAGCCGGTGCACGGCTACGCCCCCGGCTCGCCCGAGCGCGCCCGGCTGGAGGCCAGGCTCAAGGAGCTGGCCGAGAACCCGGTCGACCTGCCCATGACCATCGGCGGGGAGAAGCGGATGGGCGGCGGCGAGCCCTTCCAGGTGGTCCAGCCGCACAACCACGGGGCCGTGCTCGGCACCCTGCGCCACGCCACCCGGCAGGACGCGCAGGACGCCATCGACGCGGCGCTGGCCGCCGCGCCGGCCTGGCGCGCGATGGCCTTCGACGACCGCGCGGCGATCATCCTGCGCGCCGCCGAGCTGCTGTCCGGCCCGTGGCGCGAGACCATCGCCGCCTCCACGATGCTCGGCCAGTCCAAGACCGCCCAGCAGGCCGAGATCGACACCCCCTGCGAGCTGGTCGACTTCTGGCGCTTCAACGTCCACTACGCCCGCCAGATCCTCGCCGAGCAGCCCCCGGCGAACTCCCCGGGCGTGTGGAACCGGCTGGACCACCGCCCGCTGGAGGGGTTCGTCTACGCGATCACGCCGTTCAACTTCAGCGCGATCGCGGCCAACCTGCCCACCGCCCCGGCCCTCATGGGCAACGTGGTGGTCTGGAAGCCGTCCCCGACCCAGACCCACGCGGCCGTCCTGCTGATGCGGCTGCTGGAGGAGGCGGGCCTGCCCAAGGGCGTCATCAACCTCGTCACCGGCGACGGCATCGAGGTCTCCGAGGTCGCGCTGGCGCACCGCGACCTGGCCGGCATCCACTTCACCGGCTCGACCAAGACCTTCCAGTACCTGTGGAAGACGGTCGGCAACAACATCGAGAAGTACCGCTCCTACCCGCGCCTGGTCGGCGAGACGGGCGGCAAGGACTTCGTGGTGGCCCACCCCTCGGCCGACCGCGCGATCCTGAAGACCGCCCTGACCCGCGGTGCCTTCGAGTACCAGGGCCAGAAGTGCTCGGCGACCTCCCGGGCGTACATCCCGGCGTCGATCTGGAACTCCGGCTTCAAGGAGGAGTTCGCCGCCGAGGTCGACGGCATCGCGATGGGCGACGTCACCGACTTCTCGAACTTCATCGGCGCCGTCATCGACGAGCGCGCCTTCGCCAAGAACAAGGCGGCCATCGACCGCGCCCGGCAGGACCCCGCCTGCACGATCGTCGCGGGCGGCGACTGCGACGACTCGGTCGGCTACTTCGTGCGCCCGACCGTCATCGAGTGCACCGACCCGGAGAACGAGGTGTTCACCACCGAGTACTTCGGCCCGATCCTCGCCGTGCACGTCTACGAGGACGAGAAGTACGACGAGATGCTGACCCAGATGGAGTCGGTGTCGGACTACGCCCTGACGGGCTCGGTCATCGCCAACGACCGCGCCGCCGCGGCCCGCACGATGGAGAAGCTCCGGTACGCCGCGGGCAACTTCTACATCAACGACAAGTCGACCGGCGCCGTCGTCGGCCAGCAGCCCTTCGGCGGCGGCCGCGCCTCCGGCACCAACGACAAGGCCGGCGCCCCGCAGAACCTGCTGCGCTGGACGCTGACCCGTGCGATCAAGGAGACCCTGGTCCCGCCGACCGACTACACCTACCCGCACATGGGCTGACCGCCGGCCCCGGCCGGCACGGGCCGGGAAGCCCCGCCACCGGGCGGGCTTCCCGGCCCGTCGCCGTGTCCGGGTCGGCCGGTCGTCGTCGGCGTCCCGCATCGTCCCAGGTCACCGCGGGGCGGGCGGGTTCGCCGTCTCAGATAGTAGGAAGTCCGAGTAATTGTGCAGACAGATGCGTCCGGCTCCCCTAGTTTTGTAGGAGCCGAACGCATCGCTCGATCCAGCGAATGGCGGTCAGTGAGCCGGGCCCCGTGCAGGCAATCCCTGCGGCACCGCTCTCCCGCCCCTTTGGCGTCTCGTACCCCTCTTGCCGTACTCCGGTTCTCCGCGGCTTTCCGAAGGAGTCGATGTCCCATGGCCGAGACGACCGTCCGCCGCCGGGTCCGCCACGTGTCCCGCACGAGCGAGTCCGACCGCAAGAACGCCGCCGCCGCCCTCCAGCGCGCCCTCGACCGCCGCGACAACGGCGGTGAGACCGGCCACTGAGCCGGCGCGCCCACCGAGCCGGGAGCCGCACCCGCGACAGGTGCGGCGCGGCCCGTCCGCCGCGCCGCGCCTTCGGGCGGGCTCCGTGTCCGCCACCGGTCCGGGTACCTGCGCCGTCCGCATGACGGACGGCGCGTGTCATCAACTGGGACGAGGAGTAGGGTGCCGACATGTCTCGCAGCATCGATCTCGCAGTGATCCCCGGTGACGGCATCGGCCAGGAAGTCGTGGCCGAGGGTCTCAAGGTCCTCTCCGCCGTCCTGCCGCAGGACGTGAAGCTGGAGACCGAGGAGTACGACTTCGGCGCCAAGCGCTACCACGCCACCGGTGAGACCCTCACCGACGCCGACCTCGACGCCCTCAAGCGGCACGACGCCATCCTGCTCGGCGCGATCGGCGACCCCTCGGTTCCGTCCGGCGTTCTGGAGCGCGGCTTCCTGCTCAAGCTCCGCTTCGCCTTCGACCACTACGTGAACCTGCGCCCGAGCAAGCTGCTCCCCGGCTTCTCGACCCCGCTCGCCGGCGACCCGCACATCGACTTCGTCGTCGTCCGCGAGGGCACCGAGGGTCCGTACGCCGGCAACGGCGGCACCATCCGCCGGGGCACCGAGCACGAGGTCGCCACCGAGGTGTCCGTCAACACGGCCTACGGTGTCGAGCGCGTCGTGCGTGACGCCTTCGCCCGCGCCCAGGCCCGTCCGCGCAAGAAGCTCACGCTGGTCCACAAGAACAACGTGCTGACCTTCGCCGGGCACCTGTGGACGGACACCTTCCACCGGGTGGCCCGGGAGTTCCCCGAGGTCACCACCGACTACCTGCACGTCGACGCGGCCACCATCTTCCTGGTGACCCAGCCCGAGCGGTTCGACGTGATCGTCACCGACAACCTCTTCGGCGACATCATCACCGACCTCGCCGCGGCCGTCGCCGGCGGCATCGGCGTGGCCGCCTCCGGCAACATCAACCCCAGCCGCGAGTTCCCGTCCATGTTCGAGCCGGTCCACGGCTCGGCGCCGGACATCGCCGGACAGGGCAAGGCCGACCCCACCGCCACCGTCCTGTCGGTCGCCCTGCTGCTGCGCCACCTCGGCCACGAGGCCGAGGCGGACCGCATCGACGGGGCGGTCGTCGCCGACCTCGCCGAGCGCGCGTCCCTGCCCGCGCGCAGCACCGCGCAGATCGGCGACGCGCTCGCCGCCCGAGTAGCCGGCTGACCCGGCCGGGCAGCACCGCTCGGAAGCCGCCGGGTCACAGCGACCACCCGGCGGCTTCCGCGTGTTTCCGCCGGGTCCCACCACCGGCCCCGCGCCGCTCCACCCCGATTCCGTCCCCCGCCGCCCCCGCGCGATAATCGAGCGCGGAGCCGCGGTATGAGGGAGAACCCGGACGTCCCAGTACCGACGACTGGGGGTGCGGGCACGGGCGCGGCCCGCCATCACCGGTGCCGCGTCCTCCGGGGGTCCTCCCCGGACCGCGGGCCGAGCCCGAAGCCGCCCCGACCTCCGCCCGGAAGAGAAGGATCCTCGCTCATGACGACGCCCACGATCGAGCTCAAGCCCTCCGCCCACCCGCTGGCCGCCGCAGAGCGCGAGGCGATCCTGGCCGATCCCGGATTCGGCCGCCACTTCACCGACCACATGGTGACGATCAGGTGGACCGAGGGCCGCGGCTGGCACGACGGCCGGCTCGTCCCGTACGCGCCGATCCCGCTCGACCCGGCCACCAACGTCCTGCACTACGCCCAGGAGATCTTCGAGGGACTGAAGGCCTACCGCCGGCCCGACGGCTCGGTCGCCACCTTCCGCCCGGACCAGAACGCCAAGCGCTTCCAGCGCTCCGCCCGGCGCCTGGCCATGCCGGAGCTGCCCGTCGAGACCTTCGTCGAGGCCTGTGACGCCCTGGTCCGGCAGGACAAGGACTGGGTGCCCGCGCACGGTGGCGAGGAGTCCCTCTACCTGCGTCCCTTCATGATCGCGACCGAGGTCGGTCTCGGCGTCAAGCCCGCCAACGAGTACCTGTTCGTCGTCATCGCCTCGCCGGCCGGCGCCTACTTCCCCGGCGGCGTGAAGCCGGTGTCGATCTGGGTGTCCGAGGACCGCGTCCGCGCCGTCCCCGGCGGCATGGGCGACGCCAAGACCGGCGGCAACTACGCCGCCTCGCTGCTCGCCCAGGCCGAGGCCGCCGCCCAGGGCTGCGACCAGGTCTGCTACCTCGACGCGGTCGAGCACCGGTGGGTCGAGGAACTCGGCGGCATGAACCTGTACTTCGTCTACGGCGACCGGATCGTCACGCCCACCCTGACCGGCTCCATCCTGGAGGGCGTCACCCGCGACTCCCTGCTGGCCGTCGCCCGTGACCTCGGTTACGCCTCCGAGGAGGCCCGCGTCTCCGTCGAGCAGTGGCAGCGCGACGCCGAGAACGGCACCCTCACCGAGGTCTTCGCCTGCGGCACCGCGGCCGTGATCACCCCGGTCGGCACGGTGAAGCGCAGCTCCGGCGCCGAGTGGAAGCAGTCGGGCGCCGAGCCCGGCGAGGTCACGCTCCGCCTGCGCCGGGCCCTCCTGGACGTCCAGCGCGGCATCACCGAGGACCGGCACGGCTGGATGCACCTGCTGGCCTAGGTGTACCGCCCTGTGAGGTCGGGGACGCGGCTGGCGGGTGGTTGGCCTTTCAGCGCGGTGTGTCCGCGGCGGTGAGTGCAGGTGTGCAGCCGGTCGGGGAACGTCTCGCGCCGTTCGGCTTCTGAGCGGTAGGGGCGGGCGCGGGCCCATTCGTCGAGCAGGGCGCGGCTGAAGCGTTCGACCTTGCCGCTGGTCTGCGGCCGGTCTGGACGTTCAACGGCTGGGCGCCCAGGACTGGGCCCGCTGGGAGCACGACGCCGGGCTGGCCGCGCACGTGGCGGACCTCGCGGGCGCGAAGAGCTACCGCGGCCCCCTCGTCAACGAGGGCGGCGCGATCCACGTCGACGGCGAGGGCACCGTGCTGCTGACCGAGACGGTCCAGCCGGGCCCCGAGCGCAACCCGCACTGGTCGCGCGCGGGTCGAGGCGGAGATCCACGCCCACCTCGGCACCCGCAGGGCCGTCTGGCCGCCGCGCGGCCTGACCGGCGACCACCCCTCCCCGCCGCCCGGGGGGCACGGGGGACCACCGGCGGCTACGGCACCCTCGGCCACGTCGACATCGTCGCCGCCTTCGCCCGCCCCGGCGTGGTCGTCGCCCACCGCCAGCCGGACCCGGCCCACCCCGCCCACGAGGTCACCGAGGAGGCCATCGGCATCCTGAGGGCGGCGACCCACGCGCGCGGACGCAGCCTGGAGGTGGTCGAGGTCCCCGCCCCGACCGTCCTGGAGGCCGACGGCCACTGGGCCGCCTCCTCCTACATCGACCACTACGAGCGGGTCATGGCGCACGTGCGGGAGTTCCTCGCCGACGCGCTCCTCGCACCGGCCGTCCCGGCCGTCTGATGCCGCTCCCACCCGTGCCGTGCGCCACGGCGCGTCCACACCGGCGACCGCATCCTGAGACGGGCGGTGATCCGGGAGCCGGGTTGTGCCAGACTGCCCGCGTGCTCTCGTTCGCCATGATTATGGGCAGCAGGCGCGCCGGTCCGCAGTGACCACCTCGTACGACCAGGTGCGGGTGGCCACCGTCGTCCCCGACCCGCGCGCAGACCTCTCGCACCCGCGAGGGGTTTTTTCGTTTTCCGGCCCACCCGCAGCCGGGAACCGAGCGCGGGGGAGTATTGGGGGGACGGTGGAGCCGGTCATTCCGGTAAGACCGAAGATCCACAACAGGAGCCTTGAGACCATGACCGAGACGGCAACCAGCGAGCCCGACGACTCGTTCCACGTCTTCGACACCACGCTGCGCGACGGCGCGCAGCGCGAGGGCATCAACCTCACCGTCGCGGACAAGCTCGCCATCGCACGGCACCTGGACGACTTCGGCGTGGGCTTCATCGAGGGCGGCTGGCCCGGTGCCAACCCGCGGGACACCGAGTTCTTCGCCCGCGCGCGGCAGGAGATCGACTTCCGGCACGCCCAGCTGGTCGCCTTCGGCGCCACCCGCCGGGCCGGTGGCAAGGCGGCCGAGGATCCGCAGGTCAAGGCGCTGCTGGAGGCCGGTGCCCCGGTGATCACGCTGGTCGCCAAGGCGCACGACCGGCACGTGGAACTCGCGCTGCGCACCACGCTGGACGAGAACCTGGAGATGGTCCGCGACACCGTGTCCCACCTGCGCGCCCAGGGTCGCCGGGTGTTCGTCGACTGCGAGCACTTCTTCGACGGCTACCGCGCCAACCCCGAGTACGCCAAGGCGGTCGTCCGCACCGCGGCCGAGGCCGGCGCCGACGTCGTCATCCTCTGCGACACCAACGGTGGCATGCTCCCGGCGCAGGTCCACGCGGTCGTCTCCACGGTCCTCGCCGACACCGGCGCCCGGCTGGGCATCCACGCCCAGGACGACACGGGCTGCGCGGTCGCCAACACGCTGGCCGCCGTCGACGCCGGCGCCACCCACGTCCAGTGCACGGCGAACGGCTACGGCGAGCGCGTCGGCAACGCCAACCTCTTCCCGGTGGTCGCCGCCCTGGAGCTGAAGTACGGCAAGAAGGTCCTGCCCGAGGGCAGGCTGCGCGAGACGACCCGCATCTCGCACGCCATCGCCGAGGTCGTCAACCTGACCCCCTCCACCCACCAGCCCTACGTCGGTGTCTCCGCCTTCGCCCACAAGGCCGGCCTGCACGCCTCGGCCATCAAGGTCGACCCGGACCTGTACCAGCACATCGACCCCGAGCTGGTCGGCAACACCATGCGCATGCTGGTCTCCGACATGGCCGGCCGCGCCTCGGTGGAGCTGAAGGGCAAGGAACTCGGCATCGACCTCGGCGGCGACCGCGAACTGGTCGGCCGCGTGGTCGAGCGCGTGAAGGAACGGGAACTGAGGGGCTACACCTACGAGGCCGCCGACGCGAGCTTCGAGCTCCTCCTGCGGAGCGAGGTCGAGGGCAGGCCCCCGACGTACTTCCGGGTGGAGTCCTGGCGGGCCATCGTCGAGGACCGCCCCGACGGCACCCACGCCAACGAGGCCACGGTCAAGCTGTGGGCCAAGAGCGAGCGGATCGTGGCCACCGCCGAGGGCAACGGCCCGGTCAACGCCCTGGACCGGGCGCTGCGCGTGGCCCTGGAGAAGATCTACCCGCAGCTCGCCAGGCTGGAACTGGTGGACTACAAGGTCCGCATCCTGGAGGGCGTGCACGGCACGTCCTCCACCACCCGCGTGCTGATCTCCACCTCCGACGGCGCGGGGGAGTGGTCCACGGTCGGCGTGGCGGAGAACGTCATCGCCGCCTCCTGGCAGGCCCTGGAGGACGCCTACACCTACGGCCTGCTGCGGGCGGGCGTGGAGCCGGCGGAGTAGTCGCGGCCGCCCGCCGGGGGCCGGGACCGGGGCCGGCGCTCCTCCGCCCCGAAACCCGGCCCGCGGCCTGCCGCCGGACGCGCCGGCCTCCGCGGCGGCGGGGGCGGCTCCCGGGTCGTCGGCGAACCGGTCCGGCAGCGGAGGTCAGGGCGGCCGCCAGATGTTGCGGGGGTCAGGGCGCCCGCCAGATGTTGTCGAAGGCCGCGTTCTCGATGCGCCGCCGCTCGCGCACGGCCTCCAGCTCGGTCACCGCGTCGCCGACCGCCACCAGCACGGTGACGACCGCCTCGTCGTCGGGTTCCTGCGCGGCCGGCCGTCCGTCCCGGATGCCCAGGGCGGCGGCGAGTCCGGCCAGGACGGGTTCACGGGCCCACCAGCGGTCGGCCGCGCGCCGCCGGGCGGGGGTGTCGGCCGGGGCGCCGCCCGCGCGCCGCAGGGACGGCCAGCGCCGGGGTCTGCCGGTGAGCTGCCCCTCGGACTCCAGGACGTCCCGGTAGGCCGCGGCCAGCCCCTGTCCCCGCCGCCAGAGCCAGTCCTCGACCGTCTCGTACGGCTCCCCGCGGACGAGCGCCGCGCCCGCCTCGTCCAGGAGCCGGTTGCCCGTGGTGGGCAGCGGCCCGGGCACGATGCGCTCACCCTCCAGCGTGAGGGCCCGGACGCCGAGGAGGTCGATCAGCTCGGCCCCCGCGAGCGCCAGCGACAGGTCGCCCTGTTCGACGGGGCGGTCGCCGGGGACGTCCAGGCCGACGAGGAACACATCCTGCGGTGTGGTCATACGGCGCTCCGGGACGGACGGACTCGGGGACGTGGCGGGGCGGACGGCCGGGAGCGGACGGCCCCGGCGGCCCGCCGCCGGGCGGCCTCCTCCGTCCCGGTGCCCTCCGGCACCGGGACGGAGGCCCCGGCCGGGAACCCGCGCATGCCCGCCGCTCCCTCGGTGGAGGAGACCGGCGCGACCGCCGGTCCCCCCATCGTCCCCCAGCCGCCCGGCGACCGCCGCTCGGCGGGAGCCCGCCGCCGCGGCACCGCGCCTGCCGGACTCCGCCCTACTGCAGCTTCCACTTCTGGTTGGCGGCCCCCGTGCAGGTCCAGATCTGGGCCCTCGCCCCGTTGACGGAGGAGTTGTCCGTCACGTCGAGGCACTTGTTGGCGGCCGTGTTCACCACATCGCCCGTGGAGGCGTTGTACGACCACCGCTGCGCACCGGTTCCGTTGCAGTCGTACAGCTGGACCTTCGCGCCGTCCGCCGTCGAGGCCGACACCACGTCCAGGCACTTGCCGAGCGCCTGGATCGAGCCGTCGGCCGCCACGGTCCACTTCTGGGCGGTGCTGCCGTTGCAGTCGTAGAGCTGCACCGCCGTGCCGTTCGCGGTCGACCCGCTCGCCACGTCCAGGCACTTGCCGGCGAGGCCGACGAACGAGCCGCTCTGGCCGCCGCCGCTCGCCTGGGCACCGGACCAGGTGAAGGTGGCCGAGGTCTTCCCGGGCAGCGAGTAGGTCGCGTGCTGGGAACCCCAGTTGATGGTGACGCTCTTCGCCGAGGAGGAGTCGTTGTACGCGATCAGCGCCTTGCTGCCGTCCGGGTTGCGCCAGGCCACGTTCGGCACGGCGGCCGACGCCGTGGACGCGATGCGCTGCGCGCCCGGCCGGACGAACTTGGTCAGGTGGCCCATGTCGTAGTACTCGACGGTGTAGTCGACGCTCCCGCTCGCGCCGTCCCCGTTGTGCACGGTGACCAGCCCGGTGCAGGTGCCGCAGCCGCCGTTGTGCGGGCCCATGTTCTGGTCCACCGCGAGCGACCACTTGGTCACCGACTTCGCCCAGTTGCGCGTGTAGTCGATGATGTCGGACATGTCCTCGCGCTGCTGGTTGGCGATCCAGGTGCCGCCGGAGTGCTCGGTGCCGAACGCGTCCAGCGTCGGGTACTGGTTGTGCACGGTCGTCTGCTTGGCGATGTCACCGCCGTAGCCGTGCCAGGCGATCCCGCCGAAGTTGGGGTGGTTGCGCACCGCCGCGTCGTCCACGGTCTGGGCCGCGTAGGAGTCGTAGACGTCCCAGTTCCAGTCGTGCGCGAGGACCTTCGTGGACAGGCCCGCCGCCTGGAGCTTGGGCAGCAGCTCGCTCTTGGTGAAGTAGGCCAGCCCGCTCGCGTTCCAGCTCATCGACGGATAGCCCGAGCAGCACGTCGGCTCGTTCTGCGCGGTGACGTACGAGACGTTGACGCCCTGGTCCTTGTACGCCTGGAGGTACTTCACGAAGTAGGAGGCGTAGGCGCCGTAGTCCTCCGCCTTCAGCCAGCCGCCGTTGAGCGAGCCGCTGTCCTTCATCCAGGCCGGCGCCGTCCACGGCGAGGCCATCACCGTCAGGGACGGGTTGAGCTGCAGGGCCTGCCTGGTCAGCGGGACGACGTCGGCGAGGTCGTGCGCGATGGAGAACTTGGCCAGGTTCGGGTCGGTCTGCCCGGCCGGCACGTCGTCGTACGTGTACCCGTACCGCGCGAGGTCGGAGGCCCCCATCGGGTTGCGCAGGAACGACAGGCCGATGCCATCCGTCGGCGAGAACAGCTTGCGCATGGTCGCGTCCCGCGTCGCCTGCGACAGCGCGCCGCTGCTGTTCATCAGCCAGGCCGCGGTGTCCGTGAAGGACGCGCCGCCGCCGGTGAACGTCTGGTAGCGGGTGTTCTCGTCCACGGTGATGTTCTCGCCGCCGCCACCGGTGCCGGACTGGAAGGCGAACGGCGTCTGCGCCTGCAGTCCGCGCACGACGTGCCGCCCGCCGGAGTCGTCGGTGGTGGTGAGCCAGGCCGTGACCTGCTCCCCGGCCGCTTGCGCGTGGGGGACGCCGAGGGTGGTCAGCCCGGCGGAGGCCAGCAGGCCCGCCAGCAGGAGCCGAGTCGCGCGCTGGGGTCTTCTCATGGTGCGCCGCCCTTCTGTCGGTGGGGGATGGGGGCATGCGAGCCGTGAGTAAATGACGGTCGCGCACCCGCGTCAAGGGGTCGCGCATTCAGCATCCGAACGCACAACGCCCCTGATCCGGGCCGCCGTCGGTCCCGCACCACTTCTGACGTGAAGTCTTGACGGCTCTGCGGGCCGCTTGTTAACTCACGTCGTGATCTAAGTCATGAGTGAACCATGAGCCACCTGTGCGCGCCCTGAGCCGGGGGAAGGGCCGTGCGACGAACCGCCCTGCTCGCCTCCACCGCCGTGCTGACCGCACCGCTGCCCGTGTCCGCGGCGGGCAGCGCCGTCGGCGCCGGTGACCCCGCACCCCTCCCCGTCGACCGCTTCGAGGGCGAGGTCCCCTTCGCCTCCCGGCCGGCCGAGGGCATCTTCACCTGGGGCGGCGGCCGAGCGGACGGGCGCGGACCGCACCGGGCGCCGGCTGGTGGCCGAGGCACGGCTGATCGTCCAGCGCAAGGCCGGACAGGACATCACGCAGGCGGTGGCGAATCCCTTCGCCGACGCGGGCCACCCGCTGCTGACCGGCGCGTACGCGCAGGCGGTGCGGAAACCGCCGGAGGCCTACCGGGCCGCGTGAGACCGCTGTTTTCCCCCTCGCACACATGACTGAATTGGGGGGCTTCGGGTAGTTTCGAAGAATGAAGGCCGTCCTGCGGACCCGAAGCCTCCCGGCCCTGCTGCTGGCCGCCCTGACGCTGGTGGTCATGTCCGTGCTCGCGCCCGGCGCGAGCGCGGACACCAGCGTCTCGACGATCGCCCGGGCCCTGCGCGAGAGTCCGGTCTACGTCGACCCGGCAGCCTCGGAGCAGCTGTCCGAGGCCGACGCCGACGCACTCGCCGCACGCATCGAACGCGCGGACAGACCGCTGTTCATCGCGGTGCTGCCCGCCGACTACCCCGCGCAGCGGCTCTTCGCCGAACTGCGCACGGCCACCGGCGTCACCGGCCTGTACGGCATCCGCCTGGGGGACCGCTTCGACGCCCGCGCCGACTCCTCGGTCCTGCCGGCGGCGGCCCGGCAGAACCTGGTGTCCAGCGTCCAGGGCGAGGACGCCAGGGCCCAGCTCACCGACTTCACCGACCGCGCCCTCGCCAACATGGGCGGTCACGCCCCTGCCGGCTGGGACTCCGCCGGCTCCGGCGGCGGGGTGTCCGGCACGGCGCTGATCACGGCCGGCGCGGTGCTGGTGGCCGGTGGTGCGGGCGCCTACACGCTGGTCCGCCGCAACCGGCGGCGCCGCGACGGGGAGCAGCGGGTGGCGCTGGACCGGCTGCGGGTCGTCGTGGACGAGGACATCACGGCCTTCGGCGAGGAGCTGGACCGGCTGGACTTCCACCCGGCCGAGGCGGGCGCCGACGACGCCATGCGCGGGGACTACGAACGGGCCCTGGACGCCTACGACAAGGCCAAGCAGTACATGGCCGGGGCCCGCAGGCCGGAGGACGTCCGCATGGTCACCGAGGCCCTGGAGGACGGCCGCTTCTCCCTCGCGCAACTGGTCGCCCGCCGGGAGGGCCGCCCGCTGCCGGAGCGCCGTCCGCCGTGCTTCTTCGACCCGCGCCACGGCCCCTCGGTCACCGACGCCGCCTGGACTCCGCCCGGCGGCGCACCCCGCGAGGTCCCGGTCTGCGCGGCGGACGCCACCCGGCTGGCCGACGGCCGCGACCCGGCGGTCCGCGAGGTGGAGACCGACTACGGCCGCCGCCCCTACTGGGACGCGGGGCCGGCCTACGGTCCCTGGGCCGGCGGCTACTTCGGCGGCGGCGTCCTGCCCGGCCTGCTCGTCGGCACCGCGCTCGGCAGCATGATGGCCGCACCCGCCTACGCGGTCGACTACGGCGGCGGGTACGGCGACTTCGGGTACGGGGACCCCGGAAGCGGCGGTTACGACGGCGGAGACACCTCCGGCGCCGACTTCGACCCCGGTGACTTCGGCGGCGGCTTCGGTGACGGCGGCGGGGGCGGCTTCGACGGCGGCGGAGGCGGCGGAGGCGGCGGAGGGGACTTCGGCGGAGGCTTCTGAGCGGGCGGCCCACGGCCGCGCCGGGGGCGGGCCGGCGAACCGCCCGGGGCCCACGCGTCCCTGGTCGCCGGGGCGCCGGAGGCCGGCCCAGTCCTGTCGGGGACGCCACCGGTCCGCGGCGCGGCGTTCCACGTCGGCCCCCGCTCGGAACGCAGGATCTCCGCCCCGCCCCCGAAACCGGCGCGCCCGCTGCCGAACGGGTCCCCGGCGGAGCCGCTGAACTCCGGGCCGACGGTGAGCGGCCCGGTGACGCCGGGGACGGTCAGGGCGCCGGTGACGCGGCGGCCGTCGCCGCCCGGGGCCCGGCCCCGCTGGAGCGGGAGGTCATCGCCGGGAACTCCCCGGCCCCAAGAGGTCCGCGGTCCCCAGGTGGCCGCCGCGGTCGGCGTTGCCGGTGCCGGCATCAAGCGCACGGTACCGCGGCCCGCGCTCGCAGTGATCCCGTGCGCCCTCTAGCGGACGCGCGTAGAACTCGGGCACCATCGGCGTGCACCACCTGCACAGCCGCCCCACAGGAAGCACGGTCGACCGCAGGAAAGGCTCCCCATGAAGGTCACGAAGGTCCTGAAGACCCGCTCCGTCCTGACCGCACTCGCCCTCGTCGTCGCCCCCGGTGTCGCCGTCGTCGGCACCGCCACCGACGCCTTCGCCGTCACCAAGATCAGTCACGCGACCGCCACCGGGATGTTCCGCGACGTCGGCATCACCTGGTCGTCCTCGGGCAACTGCTCCGACCGCAACAACCCCACCTGTACGTCCTTCGACCAGCTCAACCTCTCCACGGCCCAGGGCGCCCAGACCCTCAAGGGGGCCAGCGGCTGCGCCCTGAACATCACCGGCGGCACCGAGACCGGGCACGCGTCGGGCACGTACTCCCACTGGAACGGCTACAAGCTCGACTACGGCAAGAACACCTGCATCACCTCGTACGTCAAGAACACCTTCACCTACATCGGCCTGCGCGGTGACGGCGCTCCCCAGTACAAGTCCGGCTCCGGCAACATCTACGCCGACGAGGGCAGCCACTGGGACGTCCTCTATTACAACTGCGGCGGCTGCTGAGCCGGCGGCGGTGACCGGTGGCACCGGCCGGCCCGTGCCGCCCGCCGGCACCGGACCGCCCGTGCCCGCCGCCGGGCCGCCACCGTGCCCGGTCCCGGCCCGACCGCCGCAGGCATCCGGGAGGCGGGTAGGGTGGGAGCCCCGGCCGCGGGCGCGCCGGTGCCCCGCAGGGGCGCGCCACCCCTCGCGCCGGCGGCCCGCCCGCACGGGACGGCCGCCGGACCTCGTCCGGGACCGCCCGGTCCGCTCGGCCCCGGGGGCCCGGCGACACCGTGGAGCCCGCGCGGCGGTCGGCCGTCCGAGGGTCCGTGTCACCCCGGGGATGGCATGCGCCACCCGTGAATGCGAGGTGGCGCTCGGGTGACGGCTTTGTGGTGCCCCCACAACGGCGATGCCCTCTGAGCAGTCGGAATGGCTGCATACCGCTGTGGTTCTGTTCAGTGGTACCAGGAAAACGGTCCGGAGACTGTACGGAGTCGACGGCTCGCTTTTCTCGGTGTCCTTCGTATGGTCGCTACATGACCGTTTTGGAAGAGACGACGGGTGAGCCGACCGGCGAGCCGGCGGACGCGCGCGGGCGGGTCGCCGAGTTGCACGAGATCCGTGCGCAGGCCGTGGCGGGCCCCAGCGAGAAGGCGACCGAGGCGCAGCACGCCAAGGGCAAGCTGACGGCACGGGAGCGCATCGAGCTGCTCCTGGACCCGGGTTCCTTCCAGGAGGTCGAGCAGCTGCGCCGGCACCGGGCGACCGGTTTCGGCCTGGAGTCGAAGAAGCCGTACACCGACGGTGTGGTCACCGGCTGGGGCACGGTCGAGGGCCGCACGGTCTTCGTGTACGCGCACGACTTCCGGATCTTCGGCGGCGCGCTGGGCGAGGCCCACGCCATCAAGATCCACAAAATCATGGACATGGCCATCGCGGCCGGTGCCCCGCTGGTCTCCCTGAACGACGGCGCGGGCGCCCGCATCCAGGAGGGCGTCAGCGCGCTGGCCGGTTACGGCGGCATCTTCCAGCGCAACACCCGGGCCTCCGGCGTCATCCCGCAGATCTCCGTCATGCTCGGCCCGTGCGCCGGCGGCGCCGCCTACTCGCCGGCCCTGACGGACTTCGTCTTCATGGTCCGCGAGACCTCGCAGATGTTCATCACCGGCCCGGACGTCGTCAAGGCGGTCACCGGTGAGGAGATCACCCAGAACGGCCTGGGCGGCGCGGACGTGCACGCCGAGACCAGCGGCGTCTGCCACTTCGCGTACGACGACGAGGAGACGTGCATCGCCGAGGTGCGCTACCTGCTGTCGCTGCTGCCGCAGAACAACCGTGAGAACCCGCCGCGGGTGGAGTGCTCCGACCCGGTGGAGCGCCGCTCCGACGTCCTCCTCGACCTGGTCCCGGCCGACGGCAACCGCCCGTACGACATGGCCAAGGTCATCGAGGAGATCGTCGACGACGGCGAGTACCTGGAGGTCCACGAGCGCTGGGCGCGCAACATCATCTGCGCCCTGGCCCGGCTCGACGGCCAGGTCGTCGGCATCATCGCCAACCAGCCCCAGGTGCTGGCGGGTGTCCTGGACATCGAGGCGAGCGAAAAAGCTGCGCGCTTCGTTCAGATGTGTGACGCTTTCAATGTCCCGATCGTCACCTTCCTGGACGTGCCGGGGTTCCTCCCCGGCGTGGACCAGGAGCACGGCGGCATCATCCGCCACGGCGCGAAGCTGCTGTACGCCTACTGCAACGCGACCGTGCCGCGGATTTCGCTGATCCTGCGCAAGGCGTACGGAGGTGCCTACATCGTCATGGACAGCCAGTCCATCGGCGCCGACCTCACCTACGCCTGGCCGACGAACGAGATCGCGGTGATGGGCGCCGAAGGCGCGGCCAACGTCATCTTCCGCCGGCAGATCGCCGAGGCCGAGGACCCCGAGGCGATGCGGCAGAAGATGGTCAAGGAGTACAAGGCCGAGCTGATGCACCCGTACTACGCGGCCGAGCGCGGTCTGGTCGACGACGTCATCGACCCGGCCGAGACCCGCGAAGTGCTGGTGAAGTCCCTGGCGATGCTGCAGTCCAAGCACGCCGACCTGCCCTCCCGCAAGCACGGCAACCCGCCGCAGTAACCGGGCGGACCCGCCGCGGCAACCCCGCGGACCCCTCTCTCACGGAGACCGACACCCATGAACACGCCCGACATCCGCGTCGAGAAGGGCCATGCCGAGCCCGAGGAAGTCGCCGCCCTCACGGCCGTCCTGCTGGCCCGCGCCGCCGCCCGCCCGACGGCCCCGGCCCACGGCGGTGGCCGCCCGAAGGCGGGCTGGCGCCGTCTGGAGCGCGAGCCCGGCTTCCGCGCACCGCACAGCTGGCACTAGGAGCGCACGTCAACGGTGAGAAGGGGCCCCTCGGTCGAGGGGCCCCTTCTCGGTGTGCGCGGCCGGCCGCCCGCGGTCCGGCACCGCCGGCCCGCGGGCGCCGGCACGGCGGACACGAGGGCGGCCCTCCCCGGGTACGAACCGGGGAGGGCCGCCCACCTGTCGGCTGCCGCCGGACTACCGCAGTCGTGCCATCAGGGCGTGCTCCACCAGCGTGATCAGCGCGCTCTTGGCGTCCGCGCGGTGGCGGGCGTCGGTCGTGATGATCGGGGTGTCGGGGCCGATCTGCAGGGCCTCGCGGACCTCGTCGGGCGAGTAGGGCTGCTGGCCGTCGAAGCCGTTGAGGGCGATGACGAAGGGCAGGCCGGAGTTCTCGAAGTAGTCGACCGCCGGGAAGCAGTCCGCGAGACGCCGGGTGTCCACCAGGACGATCGCGCCGATCGCGCCGCGCACCAGGTCGTCCCACATGAACCAGAACCGGTCCTGGCCGGGGGTGCCGAACAGGTACAGGATCAGGTCCTGGTCCAGGGTGATGCGGCCGAAGTCCATCGCCACCGTGGTGGTGGTCTTGTCCCCGGTGTGGGTGAGGTCGTCGATGCCTGCCGAAGCGGACGTCATGACGGCCTCCGTGCGCAGCGGGTTGATCTCCGAGACGGCGCCGACGAACGTGGTCTTGCCCACGCCGAAGCCGCCCGCCACCACGATCTTCGCGGAGGTGGTGGAGCGGGAAGGACCGCCGCTAGAGCTTGCGAAGTCCACTGAGCACCCTTTCGAGCAGTGTCACGTCTGGCTGGCCACCGGCGTTCTCGTCGCCGCCGGGCTGATGGATGGCGACCAGGCCTGCCTCCGCCAAGTCGGCGACGAGGATCCTGGCCACGCCGAGGGGAATCGTCAGCAGGGCCGAGATCTCGGCCACCGACTTGATCTCCCGGCACAGGTTGCAGATCCGCTGATGCTCGGGCAGCTGGCCCTGCATCTGGTGCGGAGCAGCGGTGGTGTGCACCAGCGCCTCGATGGCGAGCTGGTAGCGCGGGCGGGTCCGGCCGCCGGTCATGGCGTACGGACGCACCAGGGGGTTGTTCGCCGCCGGCGCCGGTTCGGGGCGGTGCGGCTGCACCGGCTGGATGCGCGGCGCGGGCGGCTGGTCGTACGGCGAAGGGCCGGGGCCCTGCGGGGCGTAGGGCCGGCGGTGGCGGGGGGTGGAGGGGACGTCGTACCAGGAGCCGTCGCCCGGGCCCTGGGCAGGGCCGTACGACCAGTTGTCCGAGTACGGACCGCCTGGGGGTGTTGCCACGTTCTCCTCCTCCGACTGCGCCGGGATCCATCCGTGTCGAGTCGCGTCCCGAAACCTTAAGGCCCCGGGACGCGAATACGCACCGTCCGATTACTAGTTGAGAAGGCTTCCCTGGAGCTCCGCGCGGAGATCCGGGGTGAGGACGGTGCCCGCGCGGTCCACCAGCAGGGCCATCTCGTACCCGATGAGACCGATGTCCGCCTCCGGGTGGGCCAGGACAGCGAGCGACGAACCGTCCGAGATGGACATGATGAAGAGGAACCCCCGCTCCATCTCCACAACCGTCTGGTTCACGCTGCCGCCCTCGAAGATACGCGAGGCGCCTGCCGTCAGAGACGTCAGACCGGAGGCGACGGCCGCGAGCTGGTCGGCGCGGTCGCGGGGAAAGCCTTCGGACATCGCCAGAAGGAGTCCGTCGGCGGAGACCACCACCGTGTGGGACACCCCCGGGGTGTTGTCCACGAAGTTGGTGATCAACCAGTTCAGGTTCTGTGCCGCCTGGCTCATCGGGCTCACACTAACGCTCCTGGTCGTAGGTGCTGTCAGGACCGAAGCCCTGGCCGTTCGTTTCACTGCCTGCGCTGCGTCCGCGCTGGACGCCGCGGCGCAGGTTGCTCAGCCTGCCCCGGATGTCCTCCGGGGCACGGGAGACCTGCGGGCCTCCCTGGGGAGTGCTCTCGGCGGTGCCCTCGACCAGGTTGGCCTTGGGCACGCGCCTGGGCAGGCCGGAGGCGGTGACCCCGCCTGCCTTGGGCTTCCGGAGCTGTGCGGCCTGCTGCCAGCGCTCGTCGTTGGCCGAACGCCAGTCGCCGTCGCCGCCCGGAGAGCCGTCCGGCGCGGGAGCCGGCGTTTCCCGCTGCACGCGCTCCGTGCCGTTCGAGCCGTTGGAACCGCCCGCGTGGGATCCGCGGCGGGGCAGCCCGGCGTCGGTCAGCCCGTGGGCGGCGGGAGAGGCCGGTCCCGGACGGTCGAAGCCTACGCCGTCGGGCTCGCTCGCGTCACCGGCCTGCGACGACTCCGTTTCCGGAGCGTACTGGGCCGGGGTGCCGTCGTGGTAGCCGTCCTGCCGGGGCCAGTCGTCCTGGTGGGCCGGAACCGGGGCCGGAGTCCGGTAGGAGCCGAAGGCGTCGGGCGCGGCGGCGTGCGCGGACCCGGCCTCCTCCCGGGCGGGCTCCGGGTACGCGACATCGGGGTAACCGCCGCCGTCGGAACCCGTCCCGTCCTGCGGCAGCCCGCCGTTCGGCGCGTAGTACTGCTCGGCGTACGGCGTTCCGTACGCCTCCCCGTACGCGCCGGTCGGCTGCTCCCCGTACGTCTGCCGGGGCTGCTCCGGGTACGCCTGCCGGCCGTCGTAGGCCGCCGGCTGCCCGGTGTAGCCCGTACCGCCGGCGTCGTAGCCCTGCGGTACGTCGAACTGGTCGCCGTAGGAGGGCTGTTCGGCGGTGTCCTGCTGCGGCTGGCCGTGGTCCTGGGCCTCCAGGGCCGCCCGGCGCTCCTCACGCATCAGCGAGCGGCCCACCGGGTCCAGTCCGCGGGCGCCGTCGGGGGCGTCGGTGTACCGGCTGTCGTCGAAGCCCAGTTCGGCCGCCGTGCGCATCGGCTGGAGCTGGTCGAAGCCCTCACCCGGGAACTGCTGCTCCGGGATGATCTGCGAGACGGTGAACTCCTCGCGGTCCAGCGGTGTCCCGCCGCTGCCGCCGTGCGTGATCGCGTCCGGCAGCATGACCAGCGAGGTCGTGCCGGCCTGCTCGCCCGAGGGGCGCAGCTGGACGCGGATGCCGTGCCGGTCGGACAGCCGGCCGACCACGAACAGGCCCATGCGCTGGGAGATCGCGACGTCCACGGTCGGCGGGTTGGCCAGCTTGTGGTTGATGTCCGCGAAGTCCTCGGCCGTCAGGCCGATGCCCTTGTCGTGGATCTCGATCATGATCCGGCCGTCGGGCAGCCGGGTGGCGGTGACACGGACCTTGGTCTGCGGGGAGGAGAACGTGGTGGCGTTCTCCAGCAGCTCGGCGAGCAGGTGCACGAGGTCGGTGACCGCGCGGCCGTGGATCTCGGCCTCCGGTACGCCGGACAGCTCGATGCGCTCGTACTGCTCCACCTCGGAGGAGGCGGCGCGCAGCACGTCGACCAGCGGCACCGGCTGGTCCCAGCGGCGGCCGGGCTCCTCGCCGGCGAGGACCAGCAGGTTCTCGCCGTTGCGGCGCATACGGGTGGCCAGGTGGTCCAGCTTGAAGAGGTTCTCCAGCTGGTCCGGGTCGGCCTCGTTGTTCTCCAGGTCGGTGATCAGGGTCAACTGGCCCTCGATCAGCGACTGGTTGCGCCGCGAGAGGTTGGTGAAGATCGCGTTGATGTTGCCCCGCAGCAGCGCCTGCTCGGACGCGAGCCGCACCGCCTCGCGGTGGACCTGGTCGAAGGCGCGGGCGACCTCGCCGATCTCGTCGGTCGAGGAGATCGGGATCGGCGCCACCCGGGTGTCCACCCGGCCCGGGTCGGTGCGGGAGAGCTGGTCGACCAGCATCGGCAGGCGCTGCTCGGCGATGCCGAAGGCGGCGTTGCGCAGCTGGCGCATCGAGCGGCTCATCTGGCGGGCCACGGCACCGGCCAGGACGAAGGCGAGCAGCAGGGCGATCACGACCACGGCACCGGTGATGAACGCGGAGGTCTTGGCGTCGTCGGCGATGTCGGAGGCCTCGTTCACGGCCCGGTCGGCCATGTCCGACTCGATCTGCCGGTAGGCCTTGTACTTGAGCGTGTTCACCGCCCACCAGTTGTCGGCGGTGATGCCCCGGGCGGCCAGGCCCCGGCGGGTGGCCGGAGCGGTGTCCTTCAGCGTCGCGAGCGCCGCGACCATCGTGGACGGGTTGGACGGCGGCGGGACGTAGTGCGGGTCCTCCCGCCCGGCCGCCGCGGCCTGCGCGGCACCGTCCGTCGCGATCTTCTTCTCGGCCGCGGTCAGCGTCGCCGCGTCGGCCGCGGTGCCACCGCCGAGGTACTCCTCGCGGGCGATCCGCTCCAGGTAGGCGTACGAGGACAGCGAGACGCGCTGGGTCGACAGGTTCGGGTCGTCCGGACCGGGCTTGATCAGCAGGTGCATGCCGATCGAGCGTTCCAGGGACAGCGCGGCCTTGGTGAGCGAGATGGCGTAGACGGTACGGCCGTAGGAGGTGATGTTGCCGGTGCCCAGACCGAGTTCGTTGGCGAACTCCATCAGGGGGTGGCTGACCTCGACGTAGCCCTCTTCGGTCTGCACGCCGGTGGCCTTGGCGGTGTACGCGGTCGTGCGCAGCGTCTGCAGCCGGGGCTCCACCTTGCGGAACAGGGACAGCCGGCGCTCCAGGCCGGACTTGTGCGGCATGTTCAGCGCCGCCCGGTCGAAGGCGTCGGCCGCCCGGTCGGTCTGCCTGCGGGCGTCGGTGACGGTCTGCTTGCCGTTGCCCAGCAGCAGCGGGGCCGCGGTGACGTCCCGTTCGGTTTCGAGGGCGTCGGCGTAGGTGAGGGCGGCGCGCACCAGACGGGCGGTGTTCTCCGCGTCCCGCGCCTCCTGCCAGGTGTCGATCGAGTTCTTCACCTGGAAGCCGCCCATGACGAGGCCGACCATCACGGGTATGAGCAGGATGGCGTTCAGCCGGGTCGGCACCCGCCAGTTGCGAGGGGAGAGACGCCCGCCGCCGCGCGCGGCAGTCGCCGTGGGCTCCGCGCCGGGTGTGCGGGTGGGCGCCGCAGCGCGCGGCGGCGGGGTGAAGTTGCCCCGCGCCGACGGCTCGGGACCGTTCTTGCTTCGCCTCACTCGACCAACAACCTCTCGGCGGTCGGCACCTACGTCGTGCCGCAGTCTCTCAGAGCCCGGTTCGCCACAGACCACTCTTGAGTACGTCTCGGACTGGGGGGCAGTTCAGGCATTCCAGCACGTCATCCAGCCCACTTCCAAACAGTGGAGAGCCCGGAACGCCATCCGGGTAAGGGGAAGATAAAACGGTCATACAGAGCGAGCGGCGCCAAAAGGCCGGACATCCGTGAGCATAGGGGCACCGCCCGACCGCGACGCGTGTCGATACCTCCCGATTCCTCTGCCGAAACGTTATGAACACCGGAGCCGGCCGTGTCCAAGGCCACAGCCGGCTCCGCGAGGTCCACCACAACTGCCTTGGCGCCCGTGTATTTGGGTGCTACCGCAGTCGTGCCATCAGGGCGTGCTCCACCAGCGTGATCAGCGCGCTCTTGGCGTCCGCGCGGTGGCGGGCGTCGGTCGTGATGATCGGGGTGTCGGGGCCGATCTGCAGGGCCTCGCGGACCTCGTCGGGCGAGTAGGGCTGCTGGCCGTCGAAGCCGTTGAGGGCGATGACGAAGGGCAGGCCGGAGTTCTCGAAGTAGTCGACCGCCGGGAAGCAGTCCGCGAGACGCCGGGTGTCCACCAGGACGATCGCGCCGATCGCGCCGCGCACCAGGTCGTCCCACATGAACCAGAACCGGTCCTGGCCGGGGGTGCCGAACAGGTACAGGATCAGGTCCTGGTCCAGGGTGATGCGGCCGAAGTCCATCGCCACCGTGGTGGTGGTCTTGTCCCCGGTGTGGGTGAGGTCGTCGATGCCCGCGCTCGCGGACGTCATGACGGCCTCCGTGCGCAGCGGGTTGATCTCCGAGACGGCGCCGACGAACGTGGTCTTGCCCACGCCGAAGCCGCCCGCCACCACGATCTTCGCGGAGGTGGTGGCCCGGCCCCCGTCAGAGCTTGCGAAGTCCACTGAGCACCCTTTCGAGCAGCGTCACGTCCGGAGCGCCGCCGTTGTTCTCGTCGCCACCAGGCTGGTGGATGGCGACCAGGCCGGCCTCGGCGAGGTCGGCGACCAGGATCCGGGCCACACCGAGCGGCATGGCCAGCAGCGCCGACACCTCCGCGACGGACTTGACCTCGCGGCACAGGTGGCAGATGCGCTGGTGTTCCGGGAGCAGTCCCATGAGCGCTGCCGGGTCGGCCGTGGTGCTGATCAGCGCCTCGATGGCGAGCTGGTAGCGCGGCCGGGTCCGACCACCGGTCATCGCGTACGGACGTACCAGTGGCTGGTCGCCCTCGTCTCCGTACGGTTCCGCGTACGGATCATGAGAGGCGGTGGGCGGGGTCATGAATCCTCCGGGCGGGACAGCAGGTCGGTCAGTCGTGCCGTCTGACGGGGCCGGTGGGGGGATTGTGGCGGCCGGACGGTGTTTTCGTGAGGCGGGTGGTGCCGGGGACGGTCAGTGGAGCAGACTGCCCTGGAGTTCGGCGCGCAGGTCCGGGGTGAGTACCGCACCCGCACGGTCGACGAGCAGTGCCATCTCGTAGCCGACGAGGCCGATGTCGCATTCCGGGTGGGCCAGGACCGCGAGGGACGACCCGTCGGAGACCGACATCAGGAAGAGGAACCCCCGCTCCATCTCGACGACCGTCTGCGACACGGTGCCGCCCTCGAAAATCCGGGACGCCCCGGCCGTCAGCGAGGTCAGCCCGGAGGCGACGGCCGCGAGCTGGTCGGCGCGGTCCCGCGGAAAGCCCTCGGACATCGCCAGCAGGAGGCCGTCGGCGGAGACCACCACCGTGTGCGACACCCCGGGGGTGTTGTCCACGAAGTTGGTGATCAACCAGTTCAGGTTCTGTGCCGCCTGGCTCATCGGACTCAACTAACGCTCCTGCTGGTGAGTGGGGCTCGGGAAGCTGCCGGTCTGGCCGCTGCCGGCCTGACGGCCCTGAGCGATGCCCCGACGGAGATTGGTCAGCCGGCCGCGTACGTCGTCAGGCGCACGCGAGACCTGCGGACCGGCTTGGTGCTGTTGCTGCTGGGCGGTGCCCGGGACGAGGTTCGCGCGGGGCACCCGGCGCGGCAGGCCGGAGGTGGTGACACCACCCGCCGCGGGCTGCCGCACGCGCTCGGCCTGCCGGACGAGTTCGTCGTTCGGCGAGGTGCGCCAGGAGCTGGTGGCGGAACGCTGGGGAGCCGGCGCCGGGGACTGCGGCTGCTGGGCGGGGGCGGCCGGCGCGGGGTCCGGCTGCCGTTCCTGCTGGCCGCCGTGGAACCAGTTGGTCTCCAGAGTGTCGTACAGCGGGGTCCGGCCGTCGCCCGGGCCGGTGGCCGGCGGCAGGGCCTCCGGCTCGTGGTGGACCGGGCGGGCCTGCGGGGCCTGCGGGCGCGGGCCGCCGAAGCCGTCCCGGCCGGGCGGCTGCGGCCGCTCGAACTGGCCCGTGCGCGAGGGGTCCCGGCGGCCGGGCAGCGCGTGCTGTCCGGTGGAGCCGGCGTCGAAGCCGCCGCCGAACCCGTTGTCGAACCCGCCGTCGTAGGCCTGCGGGGCCGCGAACCGTTCCGGGTCCTGCGCACCGCCCTGCTCCCCGGCGGCAGGGGAGCCGAAGACGTCCGAGCGCACGAACTCGCCGTTGCCCTGTTGGGTACCGGGCCGCTGGAACTGGCCGGTCTGCTGCGGGTTCTCGGTGCCCGGTCGCTGGAACTGGCCGGTGTTCTGGGAACCTTGGGTACCAGGACGGGCGAACTGGCCGGTTTGCTGCGGACCTTCCGGACCCGGGCTCTGGAACTGACCCGTCTGCTGGGGGTCCTCGGCGCCGGGACGGGCGAACTGGCCGGTTTGCCGGGAGCCGTTGACGCCGCTCAGGTCGGCGCGCGGGAACTCACCCGTCACGGCCGGACCCTGCGCGTCGATCCGCGGCATCTCCGCGGTCGAGCCCGGACCCTGCCGGTCGTCGATGCGCGGCATGGGCGCGGTCTGCGCCGGGTCCTGCTCGTCGTGACCGCGGGGGGCGTCCATCGAGGCGCGCGACGGCAGGGCGCCCCCGTTGTTCCAGTCCGCGGCGCGCGACTGCGCGGTGGCGCCGGGCAGTTCGGCCCGTGGACCGCCGCGCGGCGGCAGCTGCGGCTGGCGGCCCTGGTCGGGGGCGCCGGCACCACCACGGGTCGGGACCTGGCCGCGACCGCCGAAGAGGTCCTGCTGCGGACCGCCGGGCCGTGCGGCCTGCAGGTCCTGCCCGGCACCCGGCGCCCGGCCGCCGAAGCCGCCCGCGTCCGGACCGCCCGCGCCGAAGCCGCCGGCGCCGAAGCCGCCCGCACCGGAACCCGCCGGGACCGGCCGGTCCTGCTGCGGCGCACCGGCACCCGGACCCTGCGGACCACGCGCCCCGCCCGGCGCACCGGGACGGCCGCCCTGGCCGGCGCCGGGCAGCGCGGCCCGGGACCCCTGGCCGGCGCCGACCTGACCGCGCGCACCGGGACCGGCACCGAGACGTCCACCGCCGGCCGGCGCGCCGCCGAGGGCGCCGCCGTTGCGCCGGGCGGCGGCCGCCCCGGCCGCGGCCTGCGCGGCCGCCGGACCGCCGCCCGCCCCGGGGGCGCCGGGCTTGCCGGGAGCGGGCTTCTTGCCGCCCTGGGCCACGTCGACGGGCAGCATGACCAGCGCGGTCGTACCGCCGGAGTCCGACGGGCGCAGCTGGATGCGGATGCCGTGGCGCTGCGAGAGCCGGCCGACCACGAAGAGGCCCATGCGACGGGAGACCGAGACGTCCACGGTGGGCGGCGAGGCGAGCCGCTCGTTGATCGCCGCGAGGTCCTCGGGGGAGAGGCCGATGCCGGTGTCGTGGATCTCGATCAGCACCCGGCCATCGGGCAGCGCGTGGCCGGTGACCTTGACCTTGGTCTGCGGGGAGGAGAACGAGGTCGCGTTCTCCAGCAGCTCGGCGAGCAGGTGCACGAGGTCGTTGACGACGCGGCCGGCGACCTCGGTGGTCGGGACCGAGGCCAGCTCGATGCGCTCGTACTGCTCCACCTCGGAGGCGGCGGCACGGAGCACGTCGACCAGCGGGACCGGCCGGGTCCAGCGGCGGCCGGGCTCCTCGCCGGCGAGGACGAGGAGGTTCTCGCCGTTGCGGCGCATGCGGGTCGCGAGGTGGTCGAGCTTGAACAGCGAGGACAACTGGTCGGGGTCGGCCTCGCGGGACTCCAGCTCGGAGATCAGCGACAGCTGGCGCTGGATCAGGCCCTGGGAGCGGCGCGAGAGGTTGGTGAACATCGCGTTGACGTTGCCCCGCAGCAGGGCCTGCTCGGCGGCCAGGCGGACCGCCTCGCGGTGCACGTCGTCGAAGGCCGCGGCCACCTGGCCGATCTCGTCCCGGGAGTGCACGCCGACCGACTGCACGGAGGTGTCCACGTCCTGCGGGTCGGCCTCCGACAACTGCTTGACCAGTTCGGGCAGCCGGTCCTGGGCCACCTTGGTGGCGGTCTCCTGCAGCCGCCGCAGCGAGAGGATCATGGACCGGGCCACGACGAACGCGCCGACGAGCGAGATGCCGAGCACGAGCAGGATCAGCGCACCGGAGATGATCGCGTCGCGCTCGGAGGCGCTGCGCAGCTCGCGGGCCTTCTGCTCCATGTCCTCGAGCAGCGTGTGCTCGATCTTCTTCATCTGCTCGATCTTGGTCGAGCTGTCGTCCACCCAGTCGCGGTAGGAGCGGGCGGGCTGGTCGGTGAGACCGTCCGGGGAGGCCAGGGAGCGCTTGGCGTACAGGTCGGCCGACTCGATCGTCGGGTTGCCCTGCTCGATCGGCTTGAGGAGTTCCTCGGCGTTCTGGCTGGCGTAGATCTTCCGGAAGATCGCCAGCTCCGAGCCCTCGCTCTCGTACGCCGACTCGCCGTAGAGGCGGTCGTTCTCCGAGAGCTTGCCCTTCTTGGTGTTCGTGGAGTTCAGGGCCGCGGCGATGACGGCGCGCTGCACGGACGCGTACTCCTTGGCGGTGGAGAACGCGGCCAGGGCGCGGGTGCGCTCGATCATCTCCGGGTTGCTGGAGGCCTCCGCCATGGACTGGGAGAGGTCGATCAGCTGGGTGATCAGCCGGTGGTACGCCTCGATCGTCTGGGTCGAGTTCTGCTCCGACTGGTAGGCGCTGCTGCGCACCTTGGCCAGCGTGTCCAGCTGGCTGACCAGCCCGACCACGGTGTCGCGGACGCCCTGCAGGTGGCCGTTCCTGCTGGCGTCGTCGATCTCCTCGGTGGCGTCCTCGAAGTTCTGCCGGGCCCGGTCGGTCTTCTCCCGGTAGCCCTTGACGGTGTAGTCGCTGGCCTTCAGGCCGTGCGCCAGCGGACCGGCGGACTGGTCGCGCTCCTCCTGGAGCGCGGCGGCCAGCTCGGTGGCCCGCTTGGTCATGTCGGTCAGCAGCTTCATGTTGTCGAGCTGCTGGATGTCGTCCAAGGACTGGTTGATGCGCAGCGCGCCCAGCGAGGTCGCCGCGACCACCGGCAGTGCGAGCAGCGACACCAGGCGCGTGGAGATGCGCCAGTTGCGCAGGGCCAGGCGCGAGCCGGCGCCGGTCGGCGCCGTCTTGGCCGCCTTCGCGGACGGCGCGGGGCCGCCGGCCTTCGACGAACCCCTGGCAGACGACGCGCCGTGGCGCCCGGCGCCGTCGGCGGACGGGCCCGGACCCGGGTTCTGGGCGTGCTGGGGCGAGGAACCGCGGCCGGTCCCGCCGTGCGGCTCCGGCTCCGCCGAAGCACTGCCATCCCTCTTGAAACGTCCCTGCACTAGCGTCGCAACCTCTGGACCAGGCGCCCCTCCGCTCGCGGAGGGGCACGGTGTCGGCGTCGTGGAGAGCGCCCTGAATACGCCCCCCGTGTGGTCTTGAGTGACCGGCGCTGGTTCCCCCTGTCTGGCCGCCGCTCGGCGCTGCGTCGCGCCCCCTGCGCCGGTTCGTTCCCGCGGCGGTCCGTGGAATTCCAGCACAGTGCCGGATCTCCAACAAGGGCCGCGCCCCGAGCGGTGACCTCCGTGACGGAATGTGAGGACCGGATTACGAGGGGTGGAAGCCCATCTCGTCCAAAACGGTCTTTCTCCTGCGAGTCGTCGTCGGGCGTCCGCTGTCCCAGTCGCCATGATCAGGAGCGGAATGAGAGCTTCACGCGCGCAATGTCCGTTTCCTCGAGGGCGGTTGTCGGCCGGGATTGACGGTTTTGTCCTTCGATTCGTGAGCAAACTCACACATCGATCATGGGAAGTTCGCAGGGATGACGGGGAAACGGATGTTTAGCCTGACGCTTTGCAAGATGGCGCGCCCTGCCAACCCGATGCGACGAGGTCACAGGACACAACGGTGAAGACGACGATGATGTTCCGCACCACAGCCAACCCGCGGCGCACGACCCTGGCACACCTGAAGGACGCTGAGCAGCTGCAGATGCCCGAGCTGCCGGAGCACCGCGTCGACCTCCCCGCCCAGACGGCGAACCCCAGGCGCACCGTGCTGATGGAGGTTCCGGTCCAGGCGGCGGCCGACGAGTGACGAACGGGCGGCACGCCCGTGGGGCGCGGCCGGGGGACCACCCGCCTCGTGGTGGTCCCCCGGCCGCGCCCCTTATATCTTTTCCGGTGCCCGCCGTCCGGCCCCGCCGCCCGCGCCCGGCCCCGGCACTGCGGTTCCCCCTTCTCCGCTCTCTTCCGTCCTTCCCCTCTTCCCCCCTCCCCGTGGCGTCCGCCGCGACTCCACACGTCCTCCTCCGACCCCGCGAGGATGGCGTCCGGAGCCCCGTGTGCGCGGCCGTACGGCCGTGACCGGCGTCGTTGCCGTGGCCGCGGGCGCCGTGGCGGCGGGGGAACGGGACTTTCCGGGCGGCGGGAGTCCGGAATCCGGCGTCCGGACACGCGGGAACTCCGCGCCGGAACGACCCCCGCCGCCACGCCGCACCGACCGACCGCCGGGCCGCCCGACCGGTTAACCTGGGGCGTCAGTACGCCGGTTCTCATGAGGGGCGCAAGGATCCCGTGCGCATCGCCAGGTTCTCCATCGACGGGAACGTCGCCTTCGGCGCGGTCGAGGGCGACAAGCAGGACGAACTCGTCCTCGACATCATCAGGGGCATCCCGTTCGCGGACTACGAGCTGTCCGGGACGAAGGTGCCGCTGAGCAAGGTCAGGCTGCTCCCCCCGGTGCTCCCCAACAAGGTCGTGGCGTTCGGCCGCAACTACGCCGACCACGCCAAGGAGCTGGGCAACGAGGTGCCCGAGGTCCCGTTCGCCTTCTTCAAGCCGTCCACCTCGGTCACCGGGCCCGGCGACGACATCCAGTACCCGCCGTTCTCCGAGGAGCTGCACCACGAGGCCGAGCTGGCCGTCGTCATCGGCCGCATGTGCCGGGAGGTCCCGCGCGAGCGCGTCAAGGACGTCGTCTTCGGATACACCTGCGCCAACGACGTCACCGCCCGCGACGTGCAGCGGCGCGAGAAGCAGTGGGCCCGCGCCAAGGGCTTCGACACCTCCTGCCCGCTCGGCCCCTGGGTGGAGACGGACCTGGACCTGGACCGCGCGAACGACCTGACCGTCCAGCTCACCGTCAACGGTGAACAGCGCCAGCTGGGCCGCACGAGCGAGATGATCCACTCCATCGAGGACCTGGTCGTCAACATCTCCGAGGCCATGACCCTGCTCCCCGGTGACGTCATCCTCACCGGCACCCCCGCGGGGGTCGGCCCCCTGAACGTCGGCGACGAGGTCGCCGTCACCATCGAAGGCATCGGCACTCTCACCAACAAGGTTGTCAAGCGTGGCTAGCGCACCCGGCTCCCCCGTACGCGTCCGTTTCTGCCCCTCGCCCACCGGTAACCCCCACGTGGGCCTGGTCCGCACCGCCCTGTTCAACTGGGCGTTCGCCCGGCACCACCAGGGCACCCTGGTCTTCCGCATCGAGGACACCGACGCGGCCCGCGACTCGGAGGAGTCGTACGACCAGCTGCTCGACGCGATGCGCTGGCTCGGCTTCGACTGGGACGAGGGCCCCGAGATCGGCGGCCCGCACGCGCCCTACCGCCAGTCGCAGCGCATGGACCTGTACGCCGACGTCGCCCGCAAGCTGCTCGACGGCGGCTACGCCTACCACTGCTACTGCTCCCAGGAGGAGCTCGACACCCGCCGCGAGGCCGCCCGCGCCGCCGGCCGACCCTCCGGCTACGACGGCCACTGCCGTGACCTGAGCGCCGAGCAGGCCGAGCGGTACCGGGCCCAGGGCCGCACCCCGATCGTCCGCTTCCGCATGCCCGACGAGGCGATCACCTTCACCGACCTGGTCCGCGGCGAGATCACGTACCTCCCCGAGAACGTCCCGGACTACGGCATCGTCCGCGCGAACGGCGCCCCGCTGTACACGCTGGTCAACCCGGTCGACGACGCCCTGATGGAGATCACCCACGTCCTGCGCGGCGAGGACCTGCTCTCCTCCACCCCCCGGCAGATCGCCCTGTACAAGGCACTGATCGAACTGGGCGTCGCCAAGGAGATCCCCCGCTTCGGGCACCTGCCGTACGTGATGGGCGAGGGCAACAAGAAACTCTCCAAGCGCGACCCGCAGGCCTCGCTCAACCTCTACCGCGAGCAGGGCTTCCTGCCCGAGGGCCTGCTCAACTACCTGTCGCTGCTCGGCTGGTCGCTCTCCGCCGACCGGGACGTCTTCTCCGTCGACGAGGTGGTCGCGGCCTTCGACATCGCCGACGTCAACCCCAACCCGGCGCGCTTCGACCTGAAGAAGTGCGAGGCGATCAACGCCGACCACGTCCGCATGCTCGACGTGAAGGACTTCACCGAGCGCTGCCGGACGTGGCTGAAGGCCCCGTTCGCCCCCTGGGCGCCGGAGGACTTCGACGAGGTCAAGTGGCAGGCGATCGCCCCGCACGCCCAGACCCGCCTCAAGGTCCTCTCCGAGATCACCGACAACGTCGACTTCCTCTTCCTGCCGGAGCCGGTCTTTGACGAGGCGAGCTGGACGAAGGCGATGAAGGAGGGCAGCGACGCCCTGCTGCGCACGGCCCGCGAGAAGCTTCGGTCCGCGGACTGGGCGTCGGCCGAGTCCCTCAAGGAGGCCGTCCTGGCCGCCGGCGAGGCCCACGGTCTGAAGCTGGGCAAGGCCCAGGCGCCGGTCCGCGTCGCCGTCACCGGCCGCACGGTCGGCCTGCCCCTCTTCGAGTCCCTGGAGGTCCTGGGCAAGGAGAAGACGCTGGCCAGGATCGACGCCGCGCTGGCGAAGCTGGCTTCGTAACCGGCACCACGCCGTGAGGGGCGGTACCCGGATCTCCGGGCGCCGCCCCTCCGCCGTGGCGGCGGACGGCCGGCCGCCGCGGAGGTGCCGGGCCGCCGCGCCGGCCGCCCGTGCCCGCCTCCTGCGGGCCGGGAACCGCGTCGCCGAACTCCCCGCGCCACCCGCTCCGGATACTCGTTTTGGAGCCCCGTCCACCTTCGGGTAATGTTCTTCCTGCGCCGCCGGGGAGCGGGCCGAGAGGCCGGGATCCGGAGGAGCGATCTAGAACGAGGTCCCCGCGAGGGATTGAGTTCCAGTGGCCTATGGTGTAATTGGCAGCACGACTGATTCTGGTTCAGTTAGTCTTGGTTCGAGTCCAGGTAGGCCAGCTCGCAGAGCTCATCTGCAAAGCCCCCGTTGTGTAGCGGCCTAGCACGCTGCCCTCTCAAGGCAGTAGCGCCGGTTCGAATCCGGTCGGGGGTACTGGTTCCGATCAAGTCGGAATCGCTAGGGCCCCCGTTGTGTAGCGGCCTAGCACGCCGCCCTCTCAAGGCGGTAGCGCCGGTTCGAATCCGGTCGGGGGTACGACTGGTCTAAACCATCATTGGTCTATGGTGTAATTGGCAGCACGACTGATTCTGGTTCAGTTAGTCTTGGTTCGAGTCCAGGTAGACCAGCTCGGATCTGCGGAAACGCAAGATCCTCGCCCCCGTTGTGTAGCGGCCTAGCACGCCGCCCTCTCAAGGCGGTAGCGCCGGTTCGAATCCGGTCGGGGGTACGTGATCGGAAGGGCCCTCCCCGGGAGGGCCCTTCCGCGTGTACACCTCACTTCCCCGAAACGCCGGCGCGACCCCTCGGTCTCCGCCGACCGGCGCGGACCGAGCGGTACCGGCTCGTACGGCGCGGTCGGCGCCACCGCCTCCACCTGCTCCTCCGGGCAGTGGTGCACGACGAGGCGCGGGTCCGCGGCGGCGGTCCCCTCCGCCGCGCGGCTCCGGGTCCACCACGGCGCACGGGTGCCCGGGACGACGGGGAGGGCCTGCCGCGGCGTTGGGGCCCGCCCTCCCCGGAGCCCGGAGCGGTGCGGCTCAGCCGCCCGAGCGGCGCA
Source organism: Streptomyces sp. TG1A-8 (assembly GCF_030499535.1). Classification (NCBI taxonomy): domain Bacteria; kingdom Bacillati; phylum Actinomycetota; class Actinomycetes; order Kitasatosporales; family Streptomycetaceae; genus Streptomyces; species Streptomyces sp. TG1A-8. Next base: position 2,197,322 of record NZ_JASTLB010000001.1, on the reverse strand, counting down.
GGGCCTCCGACAGGCGGGACGCGGCGTCGATGACCGCCTGGGCGTGCATGCGGCCCGGGTGGCGCGACAGGCGCTCGATGGGGCCGGAGACGGACACGGCGGCCACCACGCGGTTGGACGGGCCCCGCACGGGCGCGGAGACGGAGGCCACGCCCGGCTCGCGCTCGCCGATGGACTGGGCCCAGCCGCGCCGCCGCACGCCCGACAGGGCCGTCGCCGTGAAGCGGGCGCCCTGCAGGCCGCGGTGCAGGCGCTCCGGCTCCTCCCAGGCGAGCAGGATCTGCGCCGAGGAGCCGGCCTTCATGGTCAGGGTGGAGCCGACCGGCACCGTGTCCCGCAGGCCGGACAGGCGCTCCGCGGCGGCCACGCAGATGCGCATGTCGCCCTGGCGCCGGTAGAGCTGGGCGCTCTCGCCGGTGATGTCCCTCAGGTGCGTGAGCACCGGGCCGGCGGTGGCCAGGAGGCGGTCCTCACCCGCGGCCGCGGCCAGTTCCGCCAGGCGCGGGCCGAGGATGAACCGGCCCTGCATGTCGCGTGCCACCATGCGGTGGTGTTCCAGGGCCACGGCCAGGCGGTGGGCCGTGGGTCGTGCCAGTCCGGTGGCCCCGACCAGACCCGCGAGGGTGGCCGGGCCGGACTCCAGGGCGCTCAGGACGAGGGCCGCCTTGTCCAGAACGCCGACGCCGCTGCTGTTGTCCATGCAACGATACTCACGTCTCACTCTGTGAAACGCAAGTTCAATTTTCGGTGGAACGCGCCACCCTGGAACCACACAGTGGCCCGTGTACCGCAAGGGCCCGGCGGCGGACGCCCGGATCAGGGGCGGCCCGGCCGCGCACCGGGGGGCCGCCCGCCTCCTCAAGATCTCTAGTTGGGCCGGTGGACGCTCGCCGGCCGGAGGGAAAGCGATGGGTAGGACACTCGCGGAGAAGGTCTGGGACGACCACGTCGTCCGGCGCGCCGAGGGCGAGCCCGACCTCCTCTACATCGATCTGCACCTGCTGCACGAGGTGACCAGCCCGCAGGCCTTCGACGGTCTGCGCAAGAGCGGCCGGACGGTGCGCCGTCTCGACCTCACCATCGCGACCGAGGACCACAACACCCCGACCCTCGACATCGACAAGCCCGTCGCCGACCCGGTCTCCCGCGCCCAGCTGGAGACGCTGCGCAGGAACTGCGCCGAGTTCGGCGTGCGCCTGCACCCGCTCGGCGACGTCGAGCAGGGCGTCGTGCACGTCGTCGGCCCGCAGCTGGGCCTGACCCAGCCCGGCACGACCGTGGTCTGCGGCGACTCGCACACCTCCACGCACGGTGCCTTCGGCGCCCTGGCGTTCGGCATCGGCACCTCGCAGGTCGAGCACGTGCTGGCCACCCAGACGCTGCCCATGGCCCGCCCCAGGACCATGGCGATCACCGTCGAGGGCGAGCTGCCCGAGGGCGTCACCGCCAAGGACCTGATCCTGGCGATCATCGCGCGGATCGGCACGGGCGGCGGCCAGGGCTACGTCCTGGAGTACCGCGGCTCCGCCATCGAGAAGCTCTCGATGGAGGCCCGGATGACCGTCTGCAACATGTCCATCGAGGCCGGTGCCCGTGCGGGCATGATCGCCCCCGACGAGACGACGTTCGCCTACCTCAAGGGCCGCCCGCACGCCCCCGAGGGCGCGGACTGGGACGCCGCGGTCGCGTACTGGAGCACCCTGCGCACCGACGAGGACGCCGTCTTCGACGCCGAGGTCGTCATCGACGCCTCCGAACTGTCGCCGTTCGTCACCTGGGGCACCAACCCCGGCCAGGGCGCGCCGCTTTCGGCGTCCGTCCCCGACCCGGCTTCGTACGAAGACGCATCGGAGCGCCTCGCCGCCGAAAAGGCCCTGGAGTACATGGGGTTGGAGGCCGGCCAGCCGCTGCGCTCGGTCAGTGTGGACACCGTCTTCGTAGGCTCCTGCACCAACGGCCGCATCGAGGACCTGCGGGCGGCCGCCGACGTCGTCAAGGGCCGCAAAGTCGCCGACGGCGTACGGATGCTGGTCGTGCCGGGCTCCGCGCGCGTGGGTCTGCAGGCCGTCTCCGAGGGCCTGGACGTGGTCTTCAAGGAGGCCGGCGCCGAGTGGCGGCACGCGGGCTGCTCGATGTGCCTGGGCATGAACCCCGACCAGCTCGCCCCGGGCGAGCGCTCCGCCTCCACCTCCAACCGCAACTTCGAGGGCCGGCAGGGCAAGGGCGGCCGCACCCACCTGGTGTCGCCGCAGGTCGCGGCGGCGACCGCGGTCCTGGGCCACCTGGCCTCGCCCGCCGACCTGTCCGACGCCCCCGCGCCTGCTGGAGTCTGAGAATCATGGAAGCGTTCACCACCCACACCGGCCGGGCCGTCCCGCTGCGCCGCAGCAACGTCGACACCGACCAGATCATCCCCGCCCACTGGCTCAAGAAGGTGACCCGGGACGGGTTCGAGGACGGGCTGTTCGAGGCCTGGCGCAAGGACCCCGGCTTCATCCTCAACCACCCCGAGCGGCAGGGCGCCACGGTGCTGGTGGCCGGCCCCGACTTCGGCACCGGCTCCTCCCGCGAGCACGCCGTCTGGGCGCTGCAGAACTACGGCTTCAAGACCGTGATCTCGGCCCGCTTCGCGGACATCTTCCGGGGCAACTCGCTGAAGAACGGCCTGCTCACGGTGGTGCTGGACCAGCAGGTCGTCGACGCGCTGTGGGAGCTCACGGAGCAGGACCCCACCGCGGAGATCACCGTGGACCTGCAGACGCGCGAGGTGCGCGCCGAGGGCATCACCGCCCCCTTCGAGCTGGACGAGAACTCCCGCTGGCGACTGCTCAACGGCCTGGACGACATCTCCATCACCCTGCAGGCCGAGGGAGACATCGCGGCCTACGAGACCGGGCGGCCCTCCCACAAGCCGCGCACCCTCCGGGTCTGATCCGGAACCGGCCCGGCTTCGATCTTGAGCCGGTCCGGCTCCGGCCCGGGCCCCGGCCGGTCGAGTTTCGGCCACCCCAACACCCCGTCCGTACCCCCGATCGCCACGATTGGGGGTACAGCCATGTCTGCACCCGAACAGCCCCGCCCGCCCCCGGCGCTCCGGCCAACTCCCCAGGTTAGCGGGGATGTTGGCCGGGTACGCGCCCCCCGTGGCCGAGCCGTCCGGATCACCCGACAGGGCCGTTGGAGGCGGCAGTTGCCCCCCTGCGCAGGCGACAACTCGCCCCAGATGGCACAATCTGTGCATGGGACACGACGGCCAACTCCAGCTCTATGCGGCGGTCGCGAACCAGCTCAAGGAAGCGCACGCAAGGGTGCGCGCACTGCAAGTCCCGGAGGGCGTACGGATGACGCTGACCCGGAAGCTGCTGGTCATCACGGCCTCGGCCAAGCACGATCCCGCCGGCGCGGAAAGGCGGCTCGAACGGTTCACCGCGGACCTCGACGAGGGTCGGATCCCCGAAGAGGACCACTGAATCGATAGGGGACGACCGAGTTCGCTGCGGCACAAGGGTGATAAGCCCGTTTCGTGTTTGATTTGCGGTATATATCTGCCTAATGTGCGAAAAAGCTTGAACACTTTGGTTCTGGCGATGTCTCCGAAGGGGAAGACGTGAACAAGGCGCAGCTCGTAGAAGCGATTGCCGACAAGATGGGCGGTCGCCAGCAGGCCGCCGATGCCGTCGACGCGGTCCTGGACGCCATCGTCCGCGCGGTCGTCGCGGGCGACCGGGTCTCGGTCACCGGCTTCGGTTCCTTCGAGAAGGTGGACCGCCCCGCCCGTTACGCCCGCAATCCCCAGACGGGCGAGCGGGTTCGGGTCAAGAAGACCTCCGTGCCGCGCTTCCGCGCGGGCCAGGGCTTCAAGGACCTGGTGAGCGGTTCGAAGAAGCTCCCGAAGAACGACATCGCGGTCAAGAAGGCCCCCAAGGGCAGCCTGTCCGGTCCGCCGACCACCATCGCCAAGGCCGCCGGCAAGAAGGCCGCCGCCAAGAAGGCGACCGGTGCGGCCAGGACGACCGCGGCGAAGAAGACGACCGCCGGCAGGGGCGCGGCCGCCGCGAAGAAGACCACCGCCAAGAAGACGACGGCCAAGACCGCCACGTCGGGCGCCGCCGCCAAGAAGACCTCCGCGTCCACGGCCGCCGCCAAGAAGACCGCGGCGAAGAAGGCCCCGGCCAAGAAGGTCACCGGCAAGAAGGCCCCGGCCAAGAAGTCGACGGCCCGCAAGACCACCGCCAAGAAGGCCACTGCCCGCAAGGCGTCCTGAGACCGCCAGGGCAGCATCACGCGCCGGGCCGGACTCCCTCCTGGGAGCCCGGCCCGCGGCGTGTGTGACGCCTGTGCCTACAGGGTCTGCAGCGTCACCAGGGTGATCCGGACGGCGTCGCCCTCGCCCCGCGTCTCGATCCGCACCCGCTGCCCGGGCCGCAACAGCCTGAGCCCGCCCGCGTCGAAGGCCGCCGCGTCGAAGGGCACCGGGGTGCCGTCGTCGAGCAGCACCTGCCCGCTGCGGGTGTCGGGGTCGTACGTGTACGCGGTCGCCTGCATGACGGCAGCCTACTGCTCCGCGATCAGCAGCCGCGCGCTCGCCGCCGCCGTGCGCGGCCCCACGCCGAGAGCCAGCGCCGCGCGCAGGTCCGCGCCGGTGTCCACGTCCTGCCGTACCGAGTCCACCCCGGTGAGCCGGAGTTCCACGGCGCCCGAGGCGCGGTGCCGGGCCCGGGAACCGGTGCCGAAAGCAGGGCGCAGGGCGCAGTGGGGAGCCGCCGCCAGCAGGGTGGTGCCGAGTGCGGCGGCGTCCGCGAGGAATGCGCGCGGAAATGCGGCGGCCGCCGCCAGCACCCGGGACAATTCCCGCGGGCGAAGGGCCGGCAGATCGGCGTTGAGCGCCGCCACCGCGGTGCCCGGACGCACCGCGCGCACGGCCGCGGCGCCGTGCGCCAGGGCGGCGTTCAGGCCGCCGCCCGGCGCGTCCGGGACGACGCGGGCGCCCAGCGCCGCCAGCTCCCGCCCGGCCAGCGCGTCGTCCGTGACGACCACCACACCCTCGACCGCCGGGCACGCCAGCGCCGCCGCCGCGGTGTCCTGTGCGAACGCGAGGGCCAGCCCCGGACGCACCCTGTCGCCGGCGGTGTCGGAGAGCCTGCTCTTGGCCCGCGCCAGCGGTTTCAGGGGGATGACCAAGGTCCACTGCACCGGCGTACCGTCCCTCCCTTGTCACGTTCATTGTCACCCGGACCCGTCGGCGGGCGCGGGGGCGGGGCGTACGGTGTTCTCGACAGACCGGCGACCCGGGGCGACACTTGTGCGGCCCCAGCCGGGGTGGCAGCCCTAGAGGAAGGTGTCCTTGTGCCCCGCCGCAGAATCGGCTTCTGGTACCGCTTCGCCGCGGTGATCTGCAAACCGCCGCTGGTGGTTCTGATCAAGCGGGACTGGCGTGGAATGGAGCACATTCCGGCCGAGGGCGGATTTATCACCGCGGTGAACCACAATTCCCATGTGGACCCCTTCGCGTATGCGCACTATCAGTACAACACCGGACGGGTTCCGCGATTCCTGGCGAAGAGCGGGCTTTTCAAGAAGGGATTCGTCGGCGCCGCGATGCGCGGCACCGGGCAGATTCCCGTCTACCGCGAGAGCACGGACGCGCTCAGTGCCTTCCGGGCCGCGATCGCGGCCGTGGAGCGCGGCGAGTGCGTCGCCTTCTACCCCGAGGGCACCCTCACCCGCGACCCGGACGGCTGGCCCATGACCGCCAAGACCGGTGCCGCGCGCGTGGCCCTGCAGACCAGGTGCCCGGTGATCCCGGTCGCCCAGTGGGGCTGCAACGAACTGCTGCCGCCCTACGCCAAGAAGCCCCGCCTCCTCCCGCGCAAGACCCACCACGTCCTCGCGGGCCCGCCCGTGGACCTCTCGCGGTTCTACGGCAAGGAGATGACCGCCGACGTCCTGAGGGAGGCCACCGAGGTCATCATGGCGGCCATCACCCGCCAGCTGGAGGAGATCCGCGGCGAGAAGGCGCCCGCGACGCCGTACGACCCGCGCCGCGAACGCATCGAGCAGCGCCGCAGGACCCGGGCGCAGACCGCGAACGCGGGGGCCCGGCAGGCGCCGTCCCGCAGCCGGGCGAGCACGCCGGCCGGCGACGAAGCCCTGCGCACCGAAGAGGAGAACGGCACGTGAGCACGCCCGTCCGGGCGGCCGTCATGGGCACCGGCTCGTGGGGCACCGCCTTCGGCATGGTCCTCGCCGACGCGGGCTGCGAGGTCACCCTGTGGGCCCGCCGCCCGGAGCTGGCCGAGGCGGTCAACTCCACGCGGACCAACCCCGACTACCTGCCCGGCGTCGAACTCCCCGGGACCCTGCGCGCCACCGCCGACCCCGCCGAGGCCCTGCGCGGCGCCGACTTCACCGTCCTCGCGGTCCCCTCGCAGACCCTGCGCGCCAACCTCGCCGAGTGGAGCCCGCGGCTCGCGCCCGGCACCGTCCTCGTCTCCCTGATGAAGGGCGTCGAACTCGGCTCCACCATGCGGATGAGCGAGGTCGTCGGCGACGTCGCCCAGGTCGGCGCCGAGCGCGTCGCCGTGGTCACCGGACCCAACCTGGCCCGGGAGATCGCCGCCCGGATGCCGGCCGCGGCGGTCGTGGCCTGCACCGACGAGGCCGTCGCCCGGCGGCTCCAGGCGGCCTGCCACACCCCGTACTTCCGGCCGTACACCAACACCGACGTGGTCGGCTGCGAACTCGGCGGCGCGGTCAAGAACGTCATCGGCCTCGCGGTCGGCATCGCCGACGGCATGGGACTCGGCGACAACGCCAAGGGCTCGCTCATCACGCGCGGCCTCGCCGAGACCACCCGGCTGGGCATGGCGCTCGGCGCCGACCCGCTGACCTTCTCCGGACTCGCCGGCCTGGGCGACCTCGTGGCCACCTGCTCCTCGCCGCTGTCGCGCAACCACACCTTCGGCACCAACCTCGGCAAGGGGATGACCCTGCAGGAGACCATCGCGGTCACCCGGCAGACCGCCGAGGGCGTCAAGTCCTGCGAGTCCGTGCTCGGCCTGGCCCGCCGGCACGGCGTCGACATGCCGATCACCGAGACGGTCGTCGCCATCGTGCACGAGGGCAAGTCGCCGGTGACCGCCGTCAAGGAGCTGATGTCGCGCAGCGCCAAACCCGAAAGGCGCTGAGGACGACGCTGCGCGACCGTCCGCGCGACGCTCAGCGACGGCGCGGGAGCGCGCGCTGACTTGCCGGCTGCCTGCGGGTACCCTCATCGCGATATGAGCACCGAGAACCTTCCCCAGAGCCCCGAGCAGCCGTCGCGGAAACCGCGGGTGGCCGTCGTGTTCGGCGGGCGCAGCTCCGAACACGGGATCTCCGTGGTCACCGCCGGCGCCGTCCTCAAGGCGATCGACCGGACGAAGTACGACGTCCTGCCGATCGGCATCACCGCGGACGGCCGCTGGGCCCTGACGGCCGACGAGCCGGAGCGGATGGCCATCACCGACCGCCGCACCCCCAGCGTCGAGGAACTGGCGGAGTCGCCCGAGGGCGCGGTGGTGCTCCCCGTCGACCCCGCCAGCCGCGAGGTCGTCTACAGCGAGCCCGGCTGCGTCCCCAAGGCGCTCGGCGAGGTCGACGTCGTCTTCCCGGTGCTGCACGGCCCCTACGGCGAGGACGGCACCCTGCAGGGCCTGCTGGAGCTGTCCGGGGTCCCGTACGTGGGCTCCGGCGTGCTCGCCTCGGCCGTCGGCCAGGACAAGGAGTACATGAAGCGGGTCTTCACCTCCTTCGGGCTCAAGGTCGGCCCGTACCTGGTGATCCGGCCGCGCGAGTGGGAGCGGGACGAGTCCGCCGCCCGCAGGAGGGTCGTCGACTTCGCCGGCGAGCACGGCTGGCCGCTGTTCGTGAAGCCCGCGCGCGCGGGCTCCTCGATCGGCATCACCAAGGTCGACGACCTGTCCGGCCTGGACGAGGCCATCGCCGAGGCACAGCGGCACGACCCGAAGATCCTCGTGGAGGCCGCGCTGCGGGGCCGTGAGATCGAGTGCGGGGTCCTGGAGTTCGAGGACGGGCCGCGCGCCTCCGTCCCGGCCGAGATCCCGCCCCCGGACGCGCACGCCTACTACGACTTCGAGGCCAAGTACATCGACTCCACGCCCGGCATCGTGCCGGCCCCGCTCACCGACGAGGAGACCGCCGAGGTGCGGCGGCTCGCGGTCGAGGCGTTCGAGGCGGCCTCCTGCGAGGGCCTGGTCCGCGCGGACTTCTTCCTCACCGAGGACGGCGGGTTCGTCATCAACGAGATCAACACCATGCCCGGCTTCACGCCGATCTCGATGTACCCGCAGATGTGGCAGGCCACCGGCATCGGCTACCCGGAACTGGTGGACCGCCTGGTGCGGGCCGCGCTGCGCCGCCCGACCGGACTGCGCTGACCCCGCGCGCCCGCCTCACCGCATGGAGGCGATCCCCTCCGGGATCGCCTTCTTGACCGAGGGCGCCAGACCGGTGAGGACCGCGGCGCCGGCCTCCTGCCCCGACATCCCCTCGGGCAGGCTCACCTCGACGTAGGCCTCACGGTTGGCCGTGGTGAACCGCCAGGTGCCGTCGCCGCGCTTCTCCATCAGCCAGTCGACGCCGTCCACCCCGCCCGCGAGCGCGTCCGGGTCGCCGCCCTCGGCCACCTCGGGGTCGACCATCTTCGGCGGCCGTACGACACCGCAGCGCAGTATGATCGCCGGGCTTCCCCAGCCCGCCGTGTAGGCGGACCGGGGCTCGGGGTCGTCGCGGCCGAAGCCGTCCAGCTTCCCGGGCAGCGCCCGGTGCAGGTCCCGGCACAGCCCGGCCGTCCTCGCGTCGGGACTGGGAACCGCGACCGTGGCGCCGTCGCCGCCCGGGGAGCAGCCCGCGACCGCGATCAGCAGGGCGGGTGCGAGCAGGGCGAGGGACCGGTGCCGCGAGATGTTCACCGGCCAAGGGTAGACGGGGGCTACAGGTGCACGACCGGACAGGTCAGGGTGCGGGTGATGCCGTCCACCTGCTGGACCCTCGCGACCACCATGCGGCCGAGGTCGTCCACGGTGTCGGCCTGGGCGCGCACGATGACGTCGTACGGCCCCGTGACGTCCTCGGCCTGGAGCACTCCGGGCAGCCTGCCGATCGTCTCGGCGACGGTCGACGCCTTGCCGACCTCCGTCTGGATCAGGATGTACGCCTGTACCACGGAACCTCCAGGGCGGCCACGAGGATCATGTGGGGGAAAGGAACGCCACGGTATCGCGTCGCCACTGTCCGCGGGGAGACCTGCGGGGAGCGGGCTTGCGCGGCGGAGCGCGGACAGGACGGAAGTTGACGGTCACCTCGACCGTATCGGGGACACTGGGGACGCGCGACCGGGCACGGACAGGCACGGAAGGGGCTTGAGGACAATGAAGGGCACAGTGGGTGAGCTAGGTGAGTTCGGGCTCATCAGGGAGCTGACCTCCCGTCTCACCACCACCCCGGCGGTCCGGGTCGGCCCCGGTGACGACGCGGCGGTGGTCGCCGCGCCCGACCGCAGGGTGGTGGCGAGCACCGACATCCTGCTGGAGGGGCGGCACTTCCGCCGCGACTGGTCCACGGCGTACGACGTCGGGCGCAAGGCGGCCGCGCAGAACCTCGCGGACATCGCCGCGATGGGCGCCGTGCCGACCGCGCTGCTGCTCGGCCTGGTCGTCCCGGCCGAGCTGCCGGTCACCTGGCCGAGCGAGCTGATGGACGGCCTGCGCGACGAGTGCCAGGTCGCGGGCGCCTGCGTGGTCGGCGGGGACGTCGTGCGGGGCGACACGATCATGGTGTCGATCACCGCGCTCGGCGACCTGCGCAACCAGGAGCCGGTGACCCGCTCCGGCAGCCGGCCCGGCGACCTCGTGGCCGTCACCGGCTGGCTGGGCTGGTCCGCGGCCGGCTACGCGGTGCTCTCGCGCGGCTTCCACTCGCCGCGCGCCTTCGTGGAGGCCCACCGGCGCCCCGAGCCGCCGTACCACGCGGGCCCGGCCGCCGCCGCGCTGGGCGCGACCGCGATGTGCGACGTCAGCGACGGGCTGATCGCCGACCTCGGCCACATCGCGGAGGCCAGCAAGGTGCGCATCGACATCCGCTCCGGCGCCATCGACATCCCCACCCAGATGCACGACATCGGGCAGGCCGTCGGCGTCGACCCGCTGCAGTGGGTGCTGTCCGGGGGAGAGGACCACGCGATCGTGGCGACCTTCCCGCCCGACACCAAGCTCCCGGCCCGCTGGAAGGTCATCGGCGAGGTCCTCAGCCCCTCGGCGCTGCCGCAGGTCACGGTCGACGGGGCTCCCTGGACCAGCAAGGGCGGCTGGGACCACTTCGGGGACATCGAGTCGTGATCCCCCGCGTCCTCACCGTGGCGGGCTCGGACTCCGGCGGGGGCGCCGGCGTCCAGGCCGACCTGAAGACGATGCTGGCCCTCGGCGTGCACGGCATGAGCGTGATCACGGCGGTGACCGCGCAGAACTCCGTGGGGGTGCAGGGCACCTGGGAACTGCCGGCCCGGGCGGTGCGCGCCCAGTACCGCAGCGTCGTGGACGACATCGGCGTCCAGGCCGTGAAGACCGGGATGCTCGCCTCGGCGGAACTGGTCGGGACGGTCGCCGAACTGATCTCCACCACGGACGCGCCGGCCGTGGTGGACCCGGTGGGCGTCTCCAAGCACGGTGATCCGCTGTTGGCCGCCTCCGCTCTGGAGTCGCTGCGCACGCGGCTGCTGCCGGTGGCGACCGTGGCGACCCCGAACCTGGACGAGGTGGCCCAGCTCACGGGCGTCCGGGTGGAGTCGCAGGACGACCTGCGCCGGGCCGCCGCGGCCGTGCTGGAGTACGGGCCGCGCTGGGCGCTGGTCAAGGGCGGGCACCTGGCGGGGGACGCCGTGGACCTGCTGACCGACGGCTTCGAGGAGCACTGGCTGCGGGCGCCGCGGCACGACAACCGGCACACCCACGGCACGGGGTGCACGCTGGCGTCCGCGATCGCGTCGGAGCTGGCGAAGGGGCTGTCCGTGCCGGAGGCGGCGGCGCGGGCCAAGGAGTACGTCACCGGGGCGATCGCGGCCGGGTTCGCGCTGGGCGCGGGGATCGGGCCGGTGGACCACGGCTGGCGCCTGCGGGCCTGAGCCACGGGGACGGCAAGAAGCCGGCCCACCCTCAGGTGGACCGGCTCAGTGCAGCGAACCGGACAGTGGCCGCGCGCGGATGTCCCCCCTGCTCTCGCGAGCGTGGGGGATGAAACGTCAGCGCGAGACCTTGCCGGCCTTGATGCACGAGGTGCAAGCGTTCACGCGCTTCGGCGTCCCGCCGACCACGGTACGCACACGCTGGATGTTCGGGTTCCAGCGGCGGGACGTACGGCGGTGCGAGTGCGAGATGTTGTTGCCGAAGCCCGGCCCCTTGCCGCAGACGTCGCAGTTGGCAGCCACGGGTCACTCCAAAGACTTCAGATGCACTTACGGTTGATCCCGGCATGCCGGGATCGAGATCCTCAGAACCTGAGATCTTGAGTGGCGCTGCCGGGGGGAATGGCCCGATCAGGATCGGGCAACCGGAGCAGCATACAACGGCTGCGCCCGTACAGCGAAACTACCATGGCAGCTCAGGCACCCGCCCCGGCCCTCCTGCGGAGGCCGCCGCCACCGCGGGGTCTACGCTGCGTCCCACGTCCAGCCAGTCAGGGAGGCGCAGGTGGCGCAGGTGCCGCAGACGTTCTTCGATGCTCTCGCGGTGCGCACCTGGTGCGGTCTGGCGCTGCGGGCCCTGGGGCGGGCCCGCGAGGAGATCGACGCGATCAACGTCTATCCGGTGGCCGACGGGGACACCGGGACGAACCTCTACCTCACCGTGGAATCGGCCACCGCCGCCGTCGAGGCGGTGTTCGCCGGGCACGAGACCGGGCCCGGGGAGCCGGCGCTCGCCGACGCGATGCGCGCGATGGCGCACGGGGCGCTCATCGGGGCCCGGGGCAACTCCGGGACGATCCTCGCGCAGTTGCTGCGGGGCATGGCGCAGGTGCTCGTCCGGGAGGAGCCGGGGGAGACCTCCCGCGCCGGTGGCGCGGTGCTGCGGCTGGCGCTGCGGCACGCCGCCGCGTCCGCCCGCGAGGCCGTGGCCCGCCCCGTCGAGGGCACGGTGCTGACGGTCGCCTCGGCCGCCGCCGAGGCCGCCGGGGCCGCCGGGGACGACTGCGGGACGGTCGTGCGGGCGGCCTACGAAGGTGCCAGGGCCGCCCTGGCGGCGACTCCGGACCACCTGGCCGTGCTGCGGCGGGCCGGGGTGGTCGACGCGGGCGGCAGGGGGCTCGTCGCGGTGCTGGGGGCCCTGGTGGAGGCGTGCACGGGGGAGGCGCCGGCCGCGCGGTACCCCTCGGCGGGCTTCCCGGACACGGTCTCCGACGCGCACGCCCGCGTGGTCACCGCCGCGGAGTCGGCGGCGCACGCGCGAGGGGAGGGCGCTGCCGCCCCGGCCGGGCACGCGCGCGCGGAAGGCACCGGCGGTCCGGCCGGGTACGGGCACGGGGCGGCCGGTTCCGGGGCCGGGCCGTGCGACGACGGCGGTGAGGCGGCCGGCGGTCCCGTCTTCGAGGTGATCTACCTCCTGGAGGCCGGCGACGAGGCCGTGGCCCGGCTGCGGGAGCGGCTCGACGCCCTCGGGGACTCCCTCGTCGTGGTCGGCGGCGACGGGCTGTGGAACGTCCACGTGCACGTGGACGACGCCGGCGCCGCCGTGGAGGCGGGCGTCGAGGCCGGGCGGCCGTACCGCATCCGGATCACGCACTTCGGGCTCGGCGACGCGCACACCGGCGGCGAGCGGTCGCCGCGCGAGCGCGCCCAGCGGGCCGTCGTCGCCGTCGTCCCCGGTGAGGGCCTGGCCGGGCTCTACGCCGAGGCCGGCGCGACCGCCGTCCTCGCCCGCCCCGGCGAGCCGCCCGCCAGCGGGGAACTGGTGCAGGCGGTGCGGCGGGCCCACGCCCGTGAGGTCGTGCTGCTGCCCAACGACGCCGAACTGCGCCACACCGCCGCCGCGGCGGCCGAGCAGGCCCGCGCCGAGGGCATCCGGGTGGCGCTGATCCCGACCCGCTCCGCGGTCCAGGGCATCGCCGCGCTCGCGGTGCACGAGCCGGGCCGCCGCTTCGACGAGGACGTCGTCCAGATGACCTCGGCCGCGGGCGCCACCCGCTACGGCGAGGTCGTCGTCGCCGAACGCCAGTCCTGGACGACGGCCGGCATCTGCCAGGCCGGGGACGTACTGGGCCTGATCGACGGCGACGTGGCGGTGATCGGCGGCGACGTCACCGCCACGGCCGGGACCGTCCTCGACCGCATGCTCCAGGCCGGCGGCGAGCTGGTCACCCTGGTCGTCGGCGACGAGGCGCCGCGGAGCGTCGCCGACCGCCTGGAGACCCGCGTCCGCGAGTCCTACCTCGCCGTGGACACGGTGGTGCACCGGGGCGGCCGGCAGGGCGCGCTGCTGCTCATCGGAGTGGAGTGAGTCCGCCCGAGCGGCCCCGGACGCGCCCCGGACCACGTCGTCCCCGTCCGCGTCCCCCGCAGTCCCCGCCGTCCCCCACGCGCGGCGCGCCGTCCTCCGCAGCGCGCCGCCCCAGGCTCGGACGACCCGCCTGACCAGGGCGTTCCGGGCACGCACACGGCACCGTCCGTGCCATTGTCGGCGCCGTGGTGTGCAATGGATCCCGTGCCCGCACTGGAAGAACCACTGAAGAAGGTGCTCGGCCCCGCCACCGCGAAGGTGATGGCCGAGCACCTCGGCCTGCACACCGTGGGCGACCTCCTGCACCACTACCCGCGCCGGTACGAGGAGCGCGGCCAGCTCACCCACCTCGCCAACCTGCCCATGGACGAGCACGTCACCGTGGTCGCCCAGGTCGCCGACGCGCGCCTGCACAGCTTCGCCTCCGCCAGGGCCCCGCGCGGCAAGGGCCAGCGCCTGGAGGTCACCATCACGGACGGCAGCGGCCGGCTCCAACTGGTCTTCTTCGGCAACGGCGTTCACAAGCCCCACAAGGACCTGCTGCCGGGCACCCGCGCGATGTTCTCGGGCAAGGTCTCCGTCTTCAACCGCCGTCTGCAACTGGCGCACCCCGCCTACGAACTGCTGCGCGGCGACGGCGAGGAGACGGTCGAGACCTGGGCCGGCGCCCTGATCCCGATCTACCCCGCCACCGCCAAGCTGGAGTCCTGGAAGATCGGCAAGGCCGTCCAGACGGTCCTGCCCAGCGCCCAGGAGGCCCTGGACCCGCTCCCCGACGCCCTGCGCGAGGGGCGCGGCCTGCTCCCCCTCCCCGAGGCCCTGCTCAGGATCCACCGCCCGCAGACCAGGGCCGACATCGCCGGCGCCCGCGCCCGCCTGAAGTGGGACGAGGCCTTCGTCCTCCAGGTCGCCCTGGCCCGCCGCCGGCACGCCGACGCCCAGCTCCCCGCCGTCCCCCGCAGACCGCAGCCTGACGGCCTCCTGACGGCCTTCGACGACCGCCTGCCCTTCACCCTCACCGAGGGCCAGCGCAAGGTCTCCGAGGAGATCTTCGGCGACCTCGCCACCGAGCACCCCATGCACCGGCTCCTGCAGGGCGAGGTCGGCTCCGGCAAGACCCTCGTCGCCCTGCGCGCCATGCTCGCCGTGGTCGACGCGGGCGGTCAGGCCGCCCTGCTCGCCCCCACCGAAGTGCTCGCCCAGCAGCACCACCGCTCGGTCACCGAGATGATGGGCGAGCTGGCCGAGGGGGGACGCTGGGCGGGGCCGAGCACGCCACCAGGGTGGTCCTGCTCACCGGCTCCATGGGCACCGCCGCCCGCCGCCGGGCCCTGCTGGACCTGGCCACCGGCGAGGCCGGCATCGTCATCGGCACCCACGCCCTCATCGAGGACAAGGTGCAGTTCCACGACCTCGGCCTGGTGGTCGTGGACGAGCAGCACCGCTTCGGCGTCGAGCAGCGCGACGCGCTGCGCGGCAAGGGCAGGCAGCCGCCCCACCTGCTGGTCATGACCGCCACCCCCATCCCGCGCACGGTCGCCATGACCGTCTTCGGCGACCTGGAGACCTCGGTCCTGGACCAGTTGCCGGCCGGCCGCTCCCCGATCGCCAGCCACGTCGTCCCCGCCGCCGACAAACCCCACTTCCTGGCCCGCGCCTGGGAGCGGGTGCGCGAGGAGGTCGCGCACGGCCACCAGGCCTACGTCGTCTGCCCCCGCATCGGCGACGAGGAGGACGATCCGAAGAAGGCGGTCCAGCACCAGCCCGCCGGGGACGAGGCCGCCCGGCGTCCGCCGCTCGCCGTCCTGGACGTGGCCGACCAGCTCGCCCGCGGTCCGCTCCAGGGCCTCGGGGTGGAGGTCCTGCACGGCCGGATGCACCCCGACGACAAGGACGCCGTCATGCGCCGCTTCGCCGCCGGCGAGGCGGACGTCCTGGTCGCCACCACGGTCATCGAGGTCGGCGTCAACGTCCCCAACGCCACGGTCATGGTGATCATGGACGCCGACCGCTTCGGCGTCTCCCAGCTGCACCAGCTGCGCGGCCGGGTGGGCCGGGGTTCGGCCCCAGGCCTGTGCCTGCTGGTCACCGAGACGCCCGGGGCGGCCCCCGCCCGCCGGCGCCTCGACGCGGTCGCCGCCACGCTCGACGGGTTCGAGCTCTCCCGCATCGACCTCGAGGAACGCCGTGAGGGCGACGTCCTCGGCCAGGCCCAGTCCGGTGCCCGTTCCAGCCTGCGGGTCCTGGCGGTCATCGAGGACGAGGAGGTCATCGCGGAGGCCAGGCAGGAGGCGGCGGCGGTGGTGGCGGCCGACCCGGAGCTGGAGCGCCTCCCCGGCCTGCGCACGGCCCTGGACGCCCTGCTGGACGAGGAACGGGAGCAGTACCTGGAGAAGGGCTGAGACCGGAGTCGCCCGGGCCGCGGGCCCGCGGCCGGCGGGCGGTCCCGCCGCGCCGACGGCGGTGCCCCACCGGCACGCGGCCCCGCCGCGCGGGCGCGAACGGCCGCCGTCCGCCCGCTGCGGTCCGGCGGCGGCCGGGCACCCGTCCCGCCCGCCTGCCAGACTGGGCACGGCAAGCCACCCACGCAGGAGGAACCCCCATATGACCCGCGTGATCGCCGGCCGGGCCGGCGGACGCCGCCTGTCCGTACCGCCCGGCACCGGAACCCGGCCGACCTCCGACCGCGCACGCGAGGGCCTGTTCTCCACCTGGCAGTCCCTCCTCGGCGGCCCGCTGGACGGCGAACGGGTCCTGGACCTGTACGCCGGCTCGGGAGCCGTGGGCCTGGAGGCCCTCTCCCGCGGCGCGGGCCACGCGCTCCTGGTGGAGTCGGACGCCCGCGCGGCGAGGACCGTCCGGGAGAACGTGCGGGAACTGGGCCTGCCCGGCGCCGAGGTGCGCACGGGCAAGGCGGAACAGATCATCGGGACGGCACCCCCGGCCGAGCCGTACGACCTGGTCTTCCTGGACCCCCCGTACGCCGTGCGGGACGGCGATCTTCGGGAGATCCTGCTCACACTCCGCTCGGAGGGCTGGCTCGCCGGAGAAGCCCTCGTCACCGTGGAGCGCAGCACCAGAGGCGGCGCGTTCCACTGGCCGGACGGCTTCGAGGCCCTGCGGTCCCGTCGTTACGGCGAGGGAACGTTTTGGTACGGTCGCGCCGCCTCTACGTGCGAAGACGCACGATGACCGGACCGGAGAGCGAGGGATCACAAGTGCGCCGCGCCGTCTGTCCCGGGTCGTTCGACCCGATCACCAACGGACACCTCGACATCATCGCCCGCGCCTCCCGTCTGTACGACGAGGTCTACGTCGCGGTGATGATCAACAAGTCCAAGAAAGGCCTGTTCGAGGTGGAGGAGCGGATCGAGCTGATCCGCGAGGTCACCGCCGAGTACGCCAACGTCCGGGTCGAGGCCTTCCACGGCCTCCTCGTCGACTTCTGCAAGCAGCGCGACATCCCCGCCATCGTCAAGGGCCTGCGTGCCGTCAGCGACTTCGACTACGAGCTGCAGATGGCCCAGATGAACAACGGCCTCACCGGCGTCGAAACGCTGTTCGTCCCCACCAACCCGGTCTACAGCTTCCTGTCCTCCTCCCTGGTCAAGGAGGTCGCGGCCTGGGGCGGCGACATCTCCCACCTGGTGCCGCCCGCGGTGCTGGCCGCCCTGGCCGGGCGGCTGAGGAAGGACTGAGCCCGCCGCCCCGCCCGCCCGCGGGACCCCCGGCCGGGCGACAGCGCGTCACCCGGTGTCCGCCGGTCGCGCCGGGGCCGTACAGTCGTCCCGTCCGTCTCCAACACAGCTGTAGAGAGTGGCGAGTACAGGTGGACGTCCAGAAGAAGCTCGACCAGATCGTCTCCACGGTCGCCGGTGCCCGGTCCATGCCCATGTCCGCCTCGTGCGTGGTCAACCGCGCCGAGCTGCTCGCGCTGCTCGAAGAGGTCCGCGAGGCCCTGCCCGGCTCCCTCGCCCAGGCGCAGGAGCTGATCGGCGACCGTGAGCAGATGGTCGAGCAGGCCCGCCGGGAGGCCGAGCGGATCATCGAGGACGCCCGCAGCGAGCGCGGCTCGCTGGTCGCCGGCACCGAGATCGCCCGCCGCGCCCAGGCCGAGGCCGACCGGATCCTCACCGAGGCCCGCCAGGAGGCCGAGGAGGTCCGCGCCGAGGCCGACGACTACGTCGACTCCAAGCTCGCCAACTTCGAGGTCGTCCTGACCAAGACCCTCGGCTCGGTCGGCCGCGGCCGCGAGAAGCTGCTCGGCACCGGCCCCGGCCTGGACGAGAACGGCTACGAGGACGAGGACGCCCCCGAGCGCAGCCACGATCCCGAGACCCTGCGCCACAACGCCAACCAGTACGTGGACGCCAAGCTGGGCGCCTTCGAGGCGGTCCTCGCCAAGACCCTGGAGGCCGTCGGCCGCGGCCGGCAGAAACTGCACGGCCGGATCGCCACCGACGACCTCGGCGCCCTCGCCGAGGACACCACGACCTTCCAGCACTCCAGCGACGCCGACTACCTCGCCGACCTGGCCGCCCTCGCCGAGGCCGACACCCCCGGCGGCCGCCGCGACCGGCAGCCGCAGGAGCCCGCGCAGCCGGAGCCGCGGTACGAACCGCAGCCGGCGTACGGCTACCAGCAGCAGCCCGACCCCTACGGCGGCTTCCCGCAGCAGACCGGCTACGCCCAGCAGGACCCGTACGGTTACCAGCAGGCGGACACCTACCCCCCCGCCCCCGGCTACGCCCCGGCGCCGGACGCCTCCCTCCAGGGCTACGGGGCCCAGCAGTCCGCCTACGCCCCCCAGCAGGCGCAGGAACCCCAGCAGGCCCAGCAGGGCTACGCCGCCCTCGACGAGACCAGCCTCTTCGACACGAGCATGATCAGCGCCGAGCAGCTGCGCGCGTACGAGCAGGGCCGCGGCCTGTAGCGGGCCACCGGATTGGGCCCTGAGTGAAAGGTCCAGTATCCTGGCTCTTCGGTTGCGTGTACGTCCGCGATCACCGCTGCCCGGAACACCGACGGGCGGCGGCCCTCCGAGTTCGAAGATCGAAAGCAGGAATGGCTCCCCACACGCGTCTTGACCACCGCAACCCCCTCGTGTTCGACACACACGAGCTGGGGCGGCGGCCCGGCGCGCTGCAGCGCCTGAACCGCACGATCGACGCCCCCCGGGACCTCGGTATCCAGGGCGTCATCGGGGTGCCGGAAGGCGCCCCGGTGGAACTCGACCTCCGGCTCGAGTCGGTCATGGAGGGGGTGCTCGTGACGGGCACCGCCCGTGCGCGGACCGAGGGGGAGTGCGTAAGGTGTCTGGAACCGGTCGAGCTGGAGCTCGAAGCGGACTTCCAGGAGCTGTTCTCGTACCCTGACGCCGACGACCGGGGCCGCGTGATCGCGGAACCGGGCGACGACGCCGAGGACGACGAGGACAGGTTCTTCCTCGAGGACGGACTCTTCGACCTCGAACCTCTGCTGCGCGACGCGGTGGTGCTCGCACTGCCGATGCAGCCGGTGTGCCGGGAAGACTGCCCGGGTCTGTGCTCCGAGTGCGGAGTGCGGCTCGCGGACGACCCGGACCACCACCACGACGCCGTCGACATCCGTTGGGCGGCTTTGCAGGGACTCGCCGGTTCACTCGAAGACGGCGAGAAGGACGAGATGAGCGGCGGCGCGCCTCGATCAGCACGCGCCGACGAGAAGCAGGAGAAGTAGCCGTGGCTGTTCCGAAGCGGAAGATGTCGCGCAGCAACACGCGCCACCGCCGGTCGCAGTGGAAGGCTGCGGTCCCCACCCTGGTTGCGTGCGAGCGCTGCCACGAGCCCAAGCAGCAGCACATCGCGTGCCCGTCTTGCGGCACCTACAACAAGCGCCAGGTCCTCGAAGTCTGAGCGGGCTGGTGAGAGGCACTGTGTCCAGTCCCAAGAAGGCGGAAGACGCCAAGGCGGACGCACCCGCCAAGAAGAAGGCGGACAACACGGCCTCGTCCCACACGCTTCTGGAAGGGCGGCTCGGCTACCGGCTTGAGTCCGCCCTTCTGGTGCGTGCGCTGACCCACCGTTCCTACGCGTACGAGAACGGCGGTCTGCCGACGAACGAGCGGCTGGAGTTCCTCGGGGACTCCGTGCTCGGCCTCGTCGTCACGGACACGCTGTACCGCACCCACCCCGACCTGCCCGAGGGCCAACTGGCCAAGCTGCGGGCCGCGGTGGTCAACTCGCGTGCGCTGGCGGAGGTGGGGCGCGGCCTCGACCTGGGCGCCTTCATCCGGCTCGGCCGCGGTGAAGAGGGCACGGGCGGCCGGGACAAGGCGTCCATCCTTGCCGACACCCTGGAAGCGGTGATCGGCGCGGTCTATCTCGACCAGGGCCTCGACGCGGCGTCCGAGCTGGTGCACCGGCTCTTCGACCCGCTGATCGAGAAGTCCTCCAACCTCGGAGCCGGCCTGGACTGGAAGACCAGTCTCCAGGAGCTGACCGCGATCGAGGGGCTCGGCGTGCCCGAGTACCTGGTCACGGAGACCGGCCCCGACCACGAGAAGACCTTCACTGCTGCCGCCCGCGTCGGAGGCGTCTCGTACGGCACCGGCACCGGCCGCAGCAAGAAGGAGGCGGAGCAGCAGGCCGCCGAGTCCGCCTGGCGGTCCATCCGGGCCGTCGCGGACGAGCGCGCCAAGGCGGCCGAAGCGGCCGTCGGCCAGGTGACGGCGGCAGTCGAGGCCGCGGGCCGGGCCGAGGCGGTCCGGGAGATCGCCGCCAAGGACGGCGACCCGTCGTCCGCGCCCGCCTGACGCAAGGCAGCACCGGGCGCCCGCCCCGTCCCTCGCACCGGGGCGGGCGCCCGGTTCCCCCACGGTCCGTACGGGAGTCCCGATGCCCGAGTTGCCCGAGGTCGAGGTCGTCCGGCGCGGTCTCGAGCGGTGGGTCGCCCACCGCACCGTCGCCGACGTCGAGGTGCTGCACCCGCGCGCCGTGCGCCGGCACGTGGCGGGCCCCGACGACTTCGCGCACCGCCTCAAGGGCCACCACATCGGCACGCCCAGCCGGCGCGGCAAGTACCTGTGGCTGCCGCTGGAGGAGACGAACGAGTCGGTCCTCGCCCACCTCGGCATGAGCGGCCAGCTGCTGGTGCAGCCGCACGACGCCCCGGACGAGAAGCACCTGCGCGTCCGCGTCCGCTTCGCCGACGCCCTCGGCACCGAGCTGCGCTTCGTGGACCAGCGCACCTTCGGCGGCCTGTCGCTGCACGACAACACCCCCGACGGCCTGCCCGGCGTCATCGCGCACATCGCCCGCGATCCCCTGGATCCCCTGTTCGACGACGAGGCCTTCCACCTGGCCCTGCGCCGCAGGCGGACCACCGTCAAGCGGGCCCTGCTGGACCAGTCCCTCATCAGCGGCGTCGGCAACATCTACGCGGACGAGGCGCTGTGGCGCTCCCGCGTCCACTACGAGCGGCCGACGGCGGCCTTCACCCGGCCGCGCACCGCGGAGCTCCTCGGCCACGTCCGCGACGTGATGAACGCGGCCCTCTCCGCGGGCGGCACCAGCTTCGACAGCCTGTACGTCAACGTCAACGGCGAGTCGGGCTACTTCAACCGGGCCCTGGACGCGTACGGCCGTGAGGGCCTGCCGTGCAGGCGCTGCGCGACACCCGTCCGCCGGCGTCCCTGGATGAACCGGTCCAGCTACTTCTGCCCGACGTGTCAGAGGGCGCCGCGCCTCCCGTCGTAACGCGCGCGGGCCGCCAGGACGTCGTCCATGGCGCCCTCCACGCAGTGGATCAGGGCGAGCAGCCGCTCGGCGACCTGCCGGCCCAGCGGGGTCAGTTCGTAGTCCACGCGGGGCGGGTTGGTCGGCTGTGCCTCGCGGTGCACCAGGCCGTCGCGTTCCAGCGCGTGCAGCGTCTGGGACAGCATCTTCTCGCTCACGCCGTCGACCCGCCGGCGCAGCTCGTTGAAGCGCAGCGAGCCCCGGTGCAGCGCGCCGAGCGTCAGTGCGCCCCAGCGTCCGGTGACGTGCTCCAGCGTGCCGCGCGAGGGGCACGCCCGGGCGAACACGTCGTAGGCGAGGTCGTCCTGCTCCTGGGTGGTGCCGGTCATGCCGACAAGCGTACGCGACCGCAGCGCTGGCCGACAGGTTGCACCAACCATTGGTTAGTGCTTTCCTGCGGAAAGTGCTTTGAACCGCCGCAGGGCTCCTTCCAGTGATCCGAGGAGTCATCGCCATGACCACCCCGTCGTGTCCGTCGCCTACCACTCCGGCCACGGCCACACCGCCGTGCTCGCCGAGGCCGTCCGTGCCGGTACCGCCGACGCCGGCGCCGAGGTGCACCTGATCAAGGTCGACGAGATCACCGACGGGCAGTGGGAGGTGCTGGACCGCTCCGACGCGATCGTCTTCGGCTCGCCCACCCACATGGGCACCGCCGCCGGCGCCTTCCACGTCTTCGCCGAGGCCGCCTCGGGGCGCTGGCCCGGCCAGGGCCGGCGGGACAAGCCGGCCGCCGGCTTCACCAAGTCCGGTTCCAGGAGCGGCGACGAGCTGCACACCCTGCAGTTCTTCCAGATCCTCGCCGCCCAGCACGGCATGCACCGGGTCCACCTCGGCCTGCTCCCGGGCCGGAACAGCAGCGGGGGCTCCGAGAACGACCTCAACCGCCTCGGTGTCCTCGCGGGCGCCGGGGCCCGGACCGACGTCGACGAGGGCCCGGACGCCGTCCACGAGTGCGGCACGGCCACGGCGGGGCACCTGGGACGCCGGGTGACGCGGACGGCACGGGCATTCGCCCGGGGTCGCGCGGCCGCCTGGGTTCTCCCGCCCCGACCGGGCCGGACCCCGCGAGCCCGGCGGGATCCGAACGGGGCCCTAGTAGCCGAAGTCCTGCGTCCACCAGGGTCCGCCCGCGCCGTAGTGGACGCCGACCCCGAGGGTCCTGAAGTCGCAGTTCAGTATGTTCGCGCGGTGGCCGGCGCTGTTCATCCAGGCCTCCATCACCGCTGCCGCGTCCGCCTGGCCGCGGGCTATGTTCTCGCCGCCGAGGTCGGTCACGCCCGCCTTCGCGGCCCGGTCCCACGGGGTCGCGCCGTCCGGGTCGGTGTGGTCGAAGAAGCCCCGTGCGGCCATGTCGGCGCTGAACGCCTCGGCCAGCCCGGTCAGCGAGGAGTTCGCCGCCAGCGCACTGCACCCGACCTTCGCCCGCTCCTCGTTGACGAGCCTGATCACCTCGGCCTCGGCGGCGGCCTGCGCCGACACCGTCACCGGCGCGGAGGTCCGCGCCGGCGCGCTGGTCGCCGCGTGCGACGGGGCGGCCGCCGGCCGGGACGGCGTGGCCGTCGGCGGTGCCGCCGGCTTGCGGGACGGCGCCTTGGTCCGGGCGGGTGAGGGGGAGGCGGACCTCGAGGGGGAGGCGGACGGGGTGGGGGAGGCCGGACGCCGGTGAGCGCTGCCGGTGGAGGAGGCGCCGGAGGCGCTCCCGCCCGGTGCGTCGGCGCTGCCGGAGGTGCCGCCCTGCTCGGCGGCCGTGTTGCCGGGCGACGCCACGGCCTGCACCCGGTCGCCGCCGGTGGTGGTCGTGCCGCCGCCGAGCCGGTAGTGCTCCAGCCCCGGCACCACGCCCGTGGTCACCGCGACGGTGCCGAGGGCGACGGCGGCGGAGACGCCGAGCAGCCCCGTGCGGACCGGCCGCGCGGCCTTCTTCCGGCGCCGGTGACCGCCCGACGGGCCGTCTTCCGGAAGGGGGCCGCCGCCCGGGGTGGAGCCACCGCCACCGACCGGGGTGGAACCGCTCCCGCCGGGGGAGGCGGGCGACGGCTCGCCGTCCCCGGCGAAGAGGTAGGCCGTGCTCCTGGCGTTGGTCTCGGTGTACGCCTCGGGGTTCAGGTACGGCGCGATGCCCCTGGGGGCGCGCCCGGCCTCGTACGAGTGCGGCGGATCGGCGCTGTCCGGCCCGGAGCGGCGCGTGGGCGTGGCCTGCGCGGCCCGGCCGGTGGTGGCGCGGCCGTCGGCGGAGCGTCGGTGGCGTCCCATGTCCTTGCCCTCTTCCTCGTCCTCGCGGCCGACCCCGGCGCCCCGTGGGCGACTGACCCCCTCCGGCCAACCCAACCCACTCGATCGAGTGAGTTTCATATGAGATTCATTGGGTCGGGACGGTACCCCATGCCAAGGGAGGCGGACGTGTCCCAGCCGGCACCGGGCGGTTAGGTTGCCCCCATGAGCGAGGACGTACGACTGGTCGCCTGGGTCCGCGGACGGGTCCAAGGGGTGGGTTTCCGCTGGTTCACGCGCGCCAAGGCGCTGGAGATCGGCGGCCTGAGTGGTTTTGCTCTCAATTTGGGCGACGGCCGCGTCCAAGTGGTCGTCGAGGGGCCGCGCGCGGGCTGCGAGGGACTCCTCGACTGGCTCCAGCGCGGCGACACGCCCGGTCATGTGGACGGTGTCACCGAGATCTGGGACACACCCCGCGGCGGCTACGACGGCTTCGCCGTCCGCTGACGCGTTTTCGCAGAGCCCCGCGGGCCGGACCCCGGCGAACCGCCACGGGCACGTGCGGGAAGTGGAAACGACCTGGTGGTTGCCAAGGACGGCCTCGCGTGGCAGGCTCCGCGGGAACAGTCGGCCGACGCCGGTCGTCACGTCTTGTGGGCCCCGCAGGAGTCGCCGCGCCGCCGCTTCCCGGCCGTGCGCCCCGGGTTCGCCCGCCAATACAGCGCGTGATCGTGTTGACCGTCAAACTTTTTGGTGAGACGCTGAAAGCCCCACGCACCTTGGCTGTTTGGCATGGCAACAGCGGAGCAGGACCGGAGCATGCCAAGCACCGCGGGTGCGAATCCCTCACGACCCACACCGCATCGGTCGGTCACTCAGTGTGGAGGACCATCCATCATGGCAAAGGCGCTTCTCGGTTACGTCGGCGGCTCCGACCCTCGACTCCTCGCCGAGATGCGACGGCTGCAGCAGCGCGTTCAGGACCTGGAGTCCGAGCTCGTACGGATCCAGGCGGAGAACGAGGCGCTGACGGCCGCCGCCTCTCAGGACAGGATCATGGAGAGCATCGACGCACACCAGGCGGAGCCTGCGCTCACCTGATCGCTGCATCGTCCCAGGACAGCAGTGGTTCGGCTGCCCGTCTCAACTGCACAGTGTCAGACAACCGGAATCCGGCTGTCAGTATTGCAAGGGACGCTTCGGCGTCCCTTCTTTCTTCCCCCGCCTTCTTCCCCCGCGCATCCTTTCACCGTCTTCAACATCTGGTGTGCCCTGCCCGCCCATGGGCGAAACCGTGGGGTCGCGAGTGTCCGTGGAGTGAGATACCGGCGGCGGGTAGAGTCCAAAGGCGTGCACCTCAAGGCCCTGACCCTCCGCGGTTTCAAGTCGTTCGCCTCGGCGACCACGTTCCGGTTCGAACCCGGTATCACGTGCGTCGTCGGACCGAACGGCTCGGGCAAGTCCAACGTCGTGGACGCCCTCAGCTGGGTCATGGGCGAGCAGGGCGCCAAGTCGCTGCGCGGCGGCAAGATGGAGGACGTCATCTTCGCCGGCACCACCGGCCGTCCGCCGCTGGGCCGTGCCGAGGTCTCCCTGACCATCGACAACTCCGACGGGGCGCTGCCCATCGAGTACGCCGAGGTCACCATCACGCGGACCATGTTCCGCAACGGCGGCAGCGAGTACCGGATCAACGGCGACACCTGCCGCCTGCTCGACGTCCAGGAGCTGCTCTCCGACTCCGGCATCGGCCGCGAGATGCACGTCATCGTCGGCCAGGGTCAGCTCGACTCCGTCCTGCACGCCGATCCGACGGGCCGCCGTGCCTTCATCGAAGAGGCCGCCGGCGTGCTGAAGCACCGCAGGCGCAAGGAGAAGGCGCTGCGCAAGCTGGACGCGATGCGGGCCAACCTCGCGCGCGTGCAGGACCTCACCGACGAACTGCGCCGCCAGCTCAAGCCGCTCGGCCGCCAGGCGGCGGTCGCCCGCCGGGCCGCCGTCATCCAGGCCGACCTCCGCGACGCCCGCCTGCGGCTGCTGGCCGACGACCTCGTGCGCCTGCGCGAGGCGCTGCAGGCCGAGATCGCCGACGAGGCCGCGCTGAAGGAGCGCAAGGAGGCCGCCGAGCAGGAGCTGGGGAAGGCACTGCAGCGCGAGTCGCTGCTGGAGGACGAGGTGCGGCGGCTCACGCCGCGCCTCCAGCGCGCCCAGCAGACCTGGTACGAGCTGTCCCAGCTGGCCGAACGGGTCCGCGGCACCGTCTCGCTGGCCGACGCCCGCGTGCGGAGCGCGGCCTCCGCGCCCCCCGAGGAGCGGCGCGGCCGTGACCCCGAGGACATGGAGCGCGAGGCCGCCCGCGTCCGCGAACAGGAGGCCGAACTGGAGGCGGCCCTGGAGGCGGCCCGGCGCGCCCTGGACGACACCGTCGCCCACCGCACCGGGCTGGAACGGGAGCTGGCCGGCGAGGAACGCCGGCTCAGGGACGCCGCCCGCGCCCTCGCCGACCGGCGCGAGGGTCTGGCCCGTCTGTCCGGTCAGGTCGGCGCGGCCCGTTCGCGTGCCGCCTCCGCGCAGGCCGAGATCGACCGGCTGGCCACCGCCCGCGACGAGGCCCGGGAGCGCGCCGTCCGGGCCCGGGAGGAGTACGAGGCGCTGAAGGCCGAGGTGGACGGACTCGACGCGGACGACGCGCAGCTGGCCGAGCGGCAGGAGGAGGCCGGGCGGCAGCTCGCCGAGGCCGAGGCCGCCCTCGGCGCGGCCCGTGAGGCGGCCACCGTGGCCGAACGCCGGCGCGCCGCCACCCGGGCCCGCCACGACGCGCTCGCGCTGGGACTCAGGCGCAAGGACGGCACCGGCACGCTGCTGGGTGCCCGGGACCGGCTCACCGGCCTGCTGGGTCCGGCGGCCGAGCTGCTGGAGGTGACGCCCGGGTACGAGGCCGCGCTGGCGGCCGCGTTCGGCGCGGCGGCGGACGCGGTCGCCGTGACGACCCCGGCGTCGGCCGCCGAGGCGATCAGACTGCTGCGCAAACAGGACGCCGGACGAGCGGCACTGCTGCTGGCCGGTTCCCCGCGGCCCCCCGCCCCGGCCGGCGGCCCGGGTGCCCCCGCCCCTGCGGCCACGGCCACGGGCGGTGCGGACGCGGTGGGCGCGGCGGTGCCCGGGCCGCCGGCCGGGGCGGGGGCGGCACCGGACGGCGGAGCGGGCGGCCTGCCGTGCGGCACCGGGGAGGCCGAGGAGCCCGCCGGCGGGCCGGACCGGGCCGGAGCCGAGGTGCGCCGCGCCGGGCCGCCCTTCGCCGCCGACCTCGTCCGCGCTCCCGCCGAGCTCGTGCCCGCCGTGCGCCGCCTGCTGCGCGGCATCGTCGTCGTCGCGACCCTGCAGGACGCGGAGGAACTGGTCCACGCGCACCCCGGGCTGACCGCCGTCACCGCCGAGGGCGACCTGCTCGGCGCCCACTTCGCGCACGGCGGGTCGGCCGGTGCGCCCAGCCTGCTGGAGGTGCGGGCCTGGGTGGACGAGGCCGCGGCGGAGCTGGCGGAGCTGGCCGTGGGCTGCGAGGAGCTGGCGCGGGCGCAGCACGCGGCGGCCGAACGGCGCACCCGGGCCGCCGCGCGCGTGGAGG
Organism: Streptomyces sp. TG1A-8; assembly: GCF_030499535.1. Lineage (NCBI taxonomy): Bacteria > Bacillati > Actinomycetota > Actinomycetes > Kitasatosporales > Streptomycetaceae > Streptomyces > Streptomyces sp. TG1A-8. The sequence goes on along the minus strand of NZ_JASTLB010000001.1, from coordinate 2,170,161 downwards.
AACTGGGGGAGCGGCGCCGGACCGCCGACCGGGAGAAGTCGGCCGTGGCCCAGCAGCTCGGACGGCTGGCGGGACAGGCCCGCGGCGCCGCCGGGGAGGCCGAGCGGTCCGCCGCGGCCGCCGCCCGCGCGCAGGAGGCGCTGGAGGCGGCCGTGCAGGAGGCCGAGGAGCTGGCCGAGCGGCTGGCCGTCGCCGAGGAGATGCCGGCCGAGGAGGAGCCGGACACCTCCGTGCGCGACCGGCTGTCCGCCGACGGGGCCAACGCCCGGCAGACCGAGATGGAGGCCCGCCTGCAGGTCCGTACGCACGAGGAGCGGGTCAAGGGCCTGGCCGGGCGGGCCGACGGGCTGGACCGGGCGGCCCGTGCGGAGCGCGAGGCGCGCGCGCGTGCCGAGCGGCGGCGGGCCCGGCTGCGCCACGAGGCCGCCGTCGCCGGGGCCGTCGCCGCCGGCGCCCGGCAGCTCCTCGCGCACGTCGAGGTGTCGCTCGGCCGGGCCGAGCGGGAGCGCGCCGCCGCCGAGGCCGCCAGGGCCGCGCGCGAGCAGGAGCTGACCGCCGCCCGCACCGCCGGCCGCGAACTGAAGGCCGAACTCGACAAGCTGACGGACTCGGTGCACCGCGGCGAGGTCCTCGGCGCCGAGAAACGGCTGCGCATCGAGCAGCTGGAGACCAGGGCGCTGGAGGAACTGGGGGTCGAACCGGCCGGACTGGTGGCGGAGTACGGCCCGCGCCGGCCCGTGCCGCCCTCCCCGCCCGCGGAGGGCGAGGAGCTGCCCGAGGACCCCGGGCACCCGCGCAACCGGCCCCGGCCCTTCGTGCGGGCCGAGCAGGAGCAGCGGCTCAGGGCCGCCGAGCGGGCGTACCAGCGGCTGGGCAAGGTGAACCCGCTCGCCCTGGAGGAGTTCGCGGCGCTGGAGGAGCGGCACCAGTTCCTCGGCGAGCAGCTGGAGGACCTGAAGAAGACCCGCGCCGACCTGCTCCAGGTGGTGAAGGAGGTGGACGAGCGCGTCGAGCAGGTCTTCACCGAGGCCTACCGGGACACCGCGCGCGAGTTCGAGGGCGTCTTCGGCCGGCTGTTCCCCGGCGGCGAGGGCCGCCTGGTGCTGACCGACCCGGACGACATGCTCGCCACCGGGGTGGACGTCGAGGCCCGGCCGCCGGGCAAGAGGGTCAAGCGGCTGTCCCTGCTGTCGGGCGGCGAGCGGTCGCTGACCGCCGTCGCGCTGCTGGTGTCGATCTTCAAGGCCCGGCCGAGTCCGTTCTACGTCATGGACGAGGTCGAGGCCGCGCTCGACGACACCAACCTCCAGCGGCTGATCCGGATCATGCAGGAGCTGCAGGAGGCCTCGCAACTGATCGTGATCACGCACCAGAAGCGCACGATGGAGATCGCCGACGCGCTCTACGGCGTGTCCATGCAGGGCGATGGCGTGTCCAAGGTGATCTCCCAGCGGCTCCGCTGATGCACATTTTCAGATCATCTTCACTCTGAGTTCAAGGTTTGAACACGTAACGACCCCATATATCTCGTAAGTCGCAGTGCCTGGCCTATTGACTTCGAAACTTGAAGGCATAGTCTCTGCAACGTTGCTTTTACCTTCAGGTGTGAGTGGGCGTGAACCCGCGCCTCACCGGATACCTGAAAGGGATCACCCCACCCCGGCAGCGTTGCCGCGGCCCGAGGAGTTTTTCGTGACCAGCACAGCGCAGGCACCTCAGCCAGAAGCCAGGACGGCTCACCCCGAACATCTCGGGCACGTCATCTTCATCGCGGCGGCAGCCGCCATGGGCGGCTTCCTCTTCGGCTACGACAGCTCCGTGATCAACGGCGCCGTCGAGGCCATCCGCGACCGTTACGACGTCGGTTCCGCGGCTCTCGCCCAGGTCATCGCCGTCGCCCTGATCGGCTGCGCCATCGGTGCCGCGACCGCCGGCCGCATAGCCGACCGGATCGGCCGCATCCGCTGCATGCAGATCGCCGCCGTGCTGTTCACGGTCAGCTCCGTCGGCTCCGCGCTGCCCTTCGCCCTGTGGGACCTCGCGCTGTGGCGCGTCATCGGCGGGTTCGCCATCGGCATGGCCTCCGTCATCGGCCCGGCCTACATCGCCGAGGTCGCCCCGCCCGCCTACCGCGGCCGCCTGGGCTCCTTCCAGCAGGCCGCGATCGTCGTCGGCATCGCCGTCTCCCAGCTCGTCAACTGGGGCCTGCTCAACGCCGCCGACGGCGACCAGCGCGGCAAGCTGATGGGCCTGGAGGCCTGGCAGGTCATGCTCGGCGTGATGGTCGTCCCGGCCGTCCTCTACGGTCTGCTGTCCTTCGCCATCCCCGAGTCCCCGCGCTTCCTGATCTCCGTCGGCAAGCACGACCGCGCCCGGCAGATCCTCGGCGAGGTCGAGGGCGGCGGCGTCGACCTGGACGCGCGCGTCCACGAGATCGAGACGGCCATGCGGCGCGAGGAGAAGTCGAGCTTCCGCGACCTGCTCGGCGGCGGCTTCCTCTTCAAGCCGATCGTCTGGATCGGCATCGGCCTGTCGGTCTTCCAGCAGTTCGTCGGCATCAACGTCGCGTTCTACTACTCCTCGACGCTGTGGCAGTCGGTCGGCGTCGACCCGACGGACTCCTTCCTCTACTCCTTCACGACGTCGATCATCAACATCATCGGCACCGTGATCGCGATGATCTTCGTGGACCGCGTCGGCCGCAAGCCGCTGGCCCTCGTCGGCTCGGTCGGCATGGCCGTCGGCCTCGCGCTGGAGGCGTGGGCGTTCAGCTACCACCTGGTCGACGGCAAGCTGCCGAGCACCCAGGGCTGGGTCGCCCTGATCGCCGCACACGTGTTCGTCCTGTTCTTCGCCCTGTCCTGGGGCGTCGTGGTCTGGGTCTTCCTCGGCGAGATGTTCCCGAACCGGATCCGAGCCGCCGCCCTGGGCGTGGCCGCCTGCGCGCAGTGGATCGCCAACTGGGCCATCACCGCGAGCTTCCCGTCGCTGGCCGACTGGAACCTCTCCGGCACCTACGTGATCTACACGGTCTTCGCCGCGCTCTCCATCCCGTTCGTCCTGAAGTTCGTCAAGGAGACGAAGGGCAAGACGCTGGAGGAGATGGGCTGACCGCACCCCGACCCGGGGGGAAGGGCCAAGTCCCCGCCGCCCCTCTCCCCGTACCGTCCGCCGCCCCCGGACCGGCCACTGCCCGGTCCGGGGGCGGCGGTGCCGTACGCGGCGGTGCGGGGCCCGGCGGGGGAGCGTCCCCGGGGGGCCACCGCCGGCCGGGGCGCTCGCGCGCCGGCCGCGCACGGCCGCGGGGCGGGCCGCGGACCGGTGGGCGGGAGGCGGCCACGGCCCGGTGCCCGCACCCGGCCCGGCGCCCGCACCCCGTGCGACGCAACGGGATCGCACGGTCGCAAGCAGGGTGCCGCCGCACCCCATGGCCGATACTGGACGGGTTATGGAAACCGTCATCCTTGCTGTAGTCATCGCCGTGGTCCTGCTCGGCGCGCTCGGCGGGCTGGTCGTCGGCAGCCGGCGCAGGAAGCCGCTGCCCCCGCCCCCGCCCTCCGCGCCCGACATCACCGCGCCCCCGGCCGAGCCGCACGTCGGCGACGAGGCCGAGACGCCGCGCGACGAACCGCGCCGGACCATCGAGGAGGTGGATCTCCCGGGCGGCCCGACACCGGTCGTCGTCGCGGAGCCTCCCCCCGTCGAGGCTCCCGGGATCGAGATCCCGGAGCCCACCGCGGGGCGCCTGGTCCGCCTGCGCACCCGCCTGTCCCGCTCGCAGAACGCCCTGGGCAAGGGCCTGCTCACGCTGCTGTCCCGCGAACACCTCGACGAGGACACCTGGGAGGAGATCGAGGACACGCTGCTGACCGCCGACGTCGGCGTGCAGCCGACCCAGGAACTGGTCGAGCGGCTGCGCGAGCGGGTCAGGGTGCTGGGCACCCGCACCCCGGAGGAACTGCGCGGCCTGCTCCGCGAGGAGCTGATCAAGCTGGTCGGCACGGACGCCGACCGCACGGTCAGGACCGAACCCGAGGGCCGCAAGCCCGGCATCGTGATGGTGGTCGGCGTCAACGGCACCGGCAAGACGACCACCACCGGCAAGCTCGCCCGCGTCCTGGTCGCCGACGGCCGCACCGTCGTCCTCGGCGCCGCGGACACCTTCCGCGCCGCCGCCGCCGACCAGCTCCAGACCTGGGGCGAGCGCGTGGGCGCCTACACCGTGCGCGGGCCCGAGGGCGGCGACCCCGCCTCCGTCGCCTTCGACTCGGTCAAGGAGGGCAAGGAGATGGGGGTCGACGTCGTCCTCATCGACACCGCCGGCCGCCTGCACACCAAGACCGGCCTCATGGACGAGCTGGGCAAGGTCAAGCGCGTGGTGGAGAAGCACGCGCCGCTGGACGAGGTGCTGCTCGTCCTCGACGCCACCACCGGCCAGAACGGCCTGGTCCAGGCGCGGGTGTTCGCGGAGGTCGTGGACATCACCGGCATCGTGCTCACCAAGCTGGACGGCACCGCCAAGGGCGGCATCGTGATCGCGGTCCAGCGCGAACTGGGCGTCCCGGTCAAGCTGATCGGCCTCGGCGAGGGCGCGGACGACCTGGCGCCGTTCGAGGCGGAGGCGTTCGTGGACGCGCTGATCGGCGAGTGAGCCGCGGACCGGCGTAGGTGCCCGGCAACGAGAAGCGCCCGCCCCCGGGACGTGGACGGGGTCGGGCGCTTCGCCGTGTCCGGTGCCGTGCGGCGCCGTTCACGTCCGGGTCCGCGACCGGTGGGCCACGTACGCCAGCGTGCCCAGCAGCAGCCGGGCCGCCGGAGGCCGCGCCGCCGAGTCCAGCGCCGGCGGGCGCAGCCAGCGCACCGGGCCGAGGCCGCCCCGGTCGGAGGGCGGAGCCGTGATGTGCGTCCCGGGGCCGAGGCCGTGCAGGTCCAGGGCGGCCGGGTCGTCCCAGCCCATCCGGTAGAGCAGTCGCGGCAGGTCGGCGGCGGCGCCGGGAGCGACCAGGAAGTGGGCGCGGCCGTCCGGGGTCGCGGCGACCGGACCGAGCGGCAGTCCCATGCGTTCGAGGCGCACCAGCGCGCGCCGCCCGGCCGGCGCGGCGACCTCGATGACGTCGAAGGAGCGGCCGACGGGCAGCATCACGGCGGCGCCCGGGAACCCGGCCCACACCTCGGTCACCTCGGCGAGCGTGGCCCCGGCCGGCACCACGGGGGCGAAGTCGAGGGGGTGGGCGCCCGGTGCCCGGCAGCCGGAGCGCCCGCAGGAGCAGGCGCCCGCCGCGGCCCGCGCGCCCGGCACCACGTCCCAGCCGCACAGCCCGGTGAACTCGGCGACGGCGGTGCACTCCGGGGAACGGCCCCGCCGACGGGCGCCGGAGCGGATCTCGCGGATGCCGCCGATCGTGAAGTCCATGCCTCCTCCAACGGGTCCAGCGCGCCGGTGGTTACGACGAGGAACGGCACGGAAGCGGAACGTGACCTGTGGAACCGCCTTCCCCCTCTCGCGCGGGACGAAGGCGGCGTCCGGTGGCACCGGGGGGCGTGCGCCGAAGGGCGCGCGCCCCAGCGCACATCGCTCCGCCCACTTCCGGCGGTCCTGTGTCAAGTGAATCGCGTGCCGGCCGCCCGGAGTTCCATCGAAGGGGTGGCGAATGGTGGCGTTTTCGGGGCGGCCGAGGTTGAACCGGTGATCGTGGGATTACCGTGAGTGCGCGGGGCCTCGGGGCACATGCACTCGTGGGTATGCCGGGGGCAAGCCGCCACCGCGTTCGAAGGGTGGGAACCGGCGGACGCGAGGCCGTGTTCACCGGCATTCTGTTAGGGCTCGGCGCACTCGGCGGCAAGTGGTCTCGGGAAGTGGGGGCGTTCCAGTGGGCGGCAACGGCGGTGGCGGCGCGAACGCGGACAAGCGCCCCAACGAACTGCTCGGCTCCTGGTTCGTGCGCAGCGGCTGGTCCAAGGGCGAACTGGCCCGCCAGGTGAACCGCCGGGCCCGCCGGCTGGGGGCCAACCACATCTCCACGGACACCTCCCGGGTACGCCGCTGGCTGGACGGGGAGAACCCGCGCGAGCCGATCCCGCGCATCCTGTCCGAGCTGTTCTCCGAGCGCTTCGGCTGCGTCGTCTCCGTCGAGGACCTCGGCCTGCGCGCCGCCCGCCCCGCGCCCTCCGCGTCCGGCGTCGACCTGCCCTGGACGGGGCCGCAGACCGTGGAGCTGCTCAGCGAGTTCTCCCGCAGCGACCTGATGCTGGCGCGACGCGGCTTCCTCGGGACCTCCCTGGCCCTGTCCGCCGGGCCCTCCCTCATCGAGCCCCTCCAGCGCTGGCTGGTGCCCGCCCCCGCCTCGCCGGTCCCGTCCGGGTCCGTCCCGGAGTCCGTCCTGGACTCCCGCAGGCCGGGCCGGCTGTCCCGGCCGGAGCTGGAGCTGCTGGAGTCCACCACGGTGATGTTCCGCCAGTGGGACGCCCAGTGCGGCGGCGGCCTGCGCCGCAAGGCGGTCGTCGGCCAGCTGCACGAGGTCACCGACCTCCTCCAGGAGCCCCAGCCGCAGGCCACCACGCGCAGGCTCTTCGGGGTCGCCGCCGAGCTCGCCGAACTCGCCGGCTGGATGTCGTACGACGTGGGCCTCCAGCCCACCGCGCAGAAGTACTTCGTCCTCGCCCTGCACGCCGCCAAGGAGGCCGGCGACCGGCCGCTCGGCTCCTACGTCCTGTCCAGCATGAGCCGTCAGATGATCCACCTGGGCCGGCCCGACGACGCCCTGGAACTCGTCCACCTCGCCCAGTACGGCAGCCGCGACTGCGCGAGCCCCCGCACCCAGTCCATGCTGTATGCGATGGAGGCCCGCGCGTACGCCAACATGGGCCAGCCCGGCAAGTGCAAGCGGGCGGTGCGCATGGCCGAGGACGCCTTCGCCGAGGTCGACGAGTGGGACGAGCCGGACCCCGACTGGATCCGCTTCTTCTCCGAGGCCGAGCTGTACGGCGAGAACTCCCACTCCTTCCGCGACCTCGCCTACGTCGCCGGCCGCAGCCCCACCTACGCCTCCCTGGCCGAGCCGCTCATGCGCAAGGCCGTCGAGCTGTTCGCCCAGGACGCCGAGCACCAGCGGTCGTACGCGCTCAACCTGATCGGCATGGCCACCGTGCACCTGCTGCAGCGCGAGCCCGAGCGCAGCACGGAGTACGCCCTGCAGGCCATGCGGACCGCCCAGAAGGTCCGCTCCGAGCGGGTGAACACCCGTATCCGGAAGACCGTCGACACGGCCGTCCGCGACTTCGGCGGGCTCGCCGCGGTGGCCGACCTGGTCGACCAGCTCGCCACGGACCTGCCGGAGGCCGCCGAGGCGGTCTGAGCGCGGCAGCACCCGGTCCCCGGCCGCGGCCGGTCCTCCCGAACCGCCCGACCCGGCTCCCCCGCGCCAGGTCAGTCGAGAGGACCGCCGCGGCCGGTTTCCCCGCCTCCCGGGAAGGTCGCGCCACGATAACGGTCCCCCGGCCGCGCATCCCGCACTTCACCGACGCGTAACACGCCGGACGCCTTCGTCACCCCGGCGAAACAACGGGGGGCGCCCACCGAAACCGCGCTGCGTCAATCTCATGGCGCACAGCCGGCCCGCCCCTCACTGACCGGACCGCTCAGGCACCGCCCGCACGGGGCCGTACCAACCGACGAGGAGACGCCGATGGCACCAGCCATCACGCTTGCCGCGGAGGCACCCAAACTGTCATCCGCGAACACGGGCTTCATGCTCATCTGTTCCGCCCTGGTGCTGGTCATGACCCCGGGCCTGGCCTTCTTCTACGGAGGCATGGTCCGCGTCAAGAGCACCCTCAACATGCTGATGATGAGCTTCATCAGCATGGGCATCGTCACCATCCTGTGGGTGCTCTACGGCTTCTCCCTCGCCTTCGGCACGGACTCCGGCAGCCTCATCGGGTGGAACTCCGGCTGGGTCGGCCTCAGCGACATCGGCCTCACGGACCTCTGGGACGGCTACACCATCCCCGTCTTCGTCTTCATGGTCTTCCAGCTGATGTTCGCGATCATCACCCCGGCCCTGATAAGCGGCGCCCTGGCCGACCGGGTCAAGTTCTCGGCGTGGTCGCTGTTCATCGTCCTGTGGGCCACGGTCGTCTACTTCCCGGTCGCCCACTGGGTCTGGGGCGCCGGCGGCTGGGCCTACGAGCTCGGTGTGATCGACTTCGCCGGCGGTACGGCGGTCCACATCAACGCCGGTGCCGCGGCGCTCGGCGTCATCCTGGTCATCGGCAGGCGCCGCGGCTTCAAGAAGGACCCGATGCGCCCGCACAGCCTGCCGCTGGTCATGCTCGGCGCGGGCCTGCTGTGGTTCGGCTGGTTCGGCTTCAACGCCGGCTCCTGGCTCGGCAACGACGACGGCGTCGGCGCGCTGATGTTCGTCAACACCCAGGTCGCCACCGCCGCCGCCATGCTGGCCTGGCTCGCCTACGAGAAGATCCGCCACGGCGCGTTCACCACGCTCGGCGCCGCCTCCGGCGCGGTCGCCGGCCTGGTCGCGATCACCCCGTCCGGCGGCGCGGTCTCCCCGCTCGGCGCGATCGCGGTCGGTGCCGTCGCCGGTGTCGCCTGCGCCGCGGCCGTCGGCCTGAAGTTCAGGTTCAACTACGACGACTCGCTCGACGTCGTCGGCGTCCACATGGTCGGCGGCATCATCGGCTCCCTGCTCATCGGCTTCCTCGCCACCGGCAAGGGCCAGTCCACCGCGACGGGCGTCTTCTACGGCGACCACTCCTTCGACCAGCTGTGGAAGCAGTGCGCCGGTGTCTTCGCCGTCCTCGCCTACTCCCTGATCGCCTCGGCCGTCCTCGCCCTCCTCCTCGACAGGACCATGGGCATGCGGGTCACCGAGGACGAGGAGGTCTCCGGCATCGACCAGGCCGAGCACGCCGAGACCGCGTACGACTTCAGCGGTGCGGGCGGCGGCGTCGCCGGCACCGCCCACGCCCCGAGCCCGGCCGCCGCGCAGAGCAGGAAGGTGGACGCATGAAGCTCATCACCGCCGTCGTCAAGCCCCACCGGCTGGACGAGATCAAGGAGGCTTTGCAGGCCTTCGGCGTGCACGGGCTGACGGTCACCGAGGCGAGCGGCTACGGTCGCCAGCGGGGCCACACCGAGGTCTACCGCGGTGCCGAGTACACCGTCGACCTGGTCCCCAAGGTCCGCATCGAGGTACTGGCCGAGGACGACGACACCGAGCAGCTCATCGAGGTCATCGTCAAGGCGGCCCGCACCGGCAAGATCGGTGACGGCAAGGTCTGGTCCCTGCCGGTCGAGACGGCCGTGCGCGTCCGTACCGGCGAGCGCGGCCCGGACGCGCTCTGACACGACAGGAAGACAGGAGTCGCTGGGTGACGCGAACTGATGTGCGGAAAGAAGCGGATGACTCGGGACCCAGCGGCTACGCGGCGGCCCGGCTGCGCCTCCTCACCGAGGGGGCGCGGTCCGGGCCGCCGCGCCGTGCGGCCCTCGCCGAACTGACCGACGACTGGCTGGCCGGGCTCTTCACGGCGGCGGCCGGCGACGTCAAGGGGGTCTGTCTCGTCGCGGTGGGCGGCTACGGCCGCGGCGAGCTGTCCCCGCGCAGCGACCTCGACCTCCTGCTGCTGCACGACGACGGCGACCCCGGCGCGGTCGCCGCCCTGGCCGACCGCCTCTGGTACCCCGTCTGGGACCTCGGCCTCTCCCTCGACCACTCCGTGCGCACCCCGGCCGAGGCCCGCAGGACGGCGGGCGAGGACCTGAAGGTCCAGCTCGGCCTCCTGGACGCCCGCCACCTCGCCGGCGACCTGGGCCTGAGCGCCGGACTGCGCACCGCCGTGCTGGCCGACTGGCGCAACCAGGCGCCCAGGCGCCTGCCCGAGCTGCAGGAACTGTGCACCGAACGCGCCGGACGCCAGGGCGAGCTGCAGTACCTGCTGGAGCCCGACCTCAAGGAGGCCCGCGGCGGCCTCAGGGACGCCACCGTCCTGCGCGCCGTGGCCGCGTCCTGGCTGGCCGACGCCCCGCGCGAGGGCCTCGCCGACGCCCGCCGGCGCCTGCTCGACGTCCGCGACGCCCTGCACCTGGCCACCGGCCGCGCCACCGACCGGCTCGCCCTGCAGGAACAGGACCAGGTGGCCGCCGAACTGGGCCTGCTGGACGCCGACACCCTGCTGCGGCAGGTGTACGAGGCGGCGCGGGTGATCTCCTACGCCAGCGACGTCACCTGGCGCGAGGTGGGACGCGTGCTGCGCTCGCGCGCCGTGCGCCCGCGCCTGCGCGCCATGCTGGGCGGCGCAAAGCCGGTCACCGAGCGGTCACCGCTCGCCGAGGGCGTCGTCGAGCAGGACGGCGAGGTGGTGCTCGCCCGCGCCGCGCGCCCCGAACGCGACCCCGTGCTGCCGCTGCGCGCCGCGGCCGCCGCCGCACAGGCCGGCCTCCCGCTCTCCCTGCACGCCGTGCGGCGCATGGCCGGCACCGTGCGCCCGCTGCCCACGCCCTGGCCCGCCGAGGCCCGCGAGCAACTGGTGACGCTGCTCGGCTCGGGCCGGCCGACCGTCGAGGTCTGGGAGGCGCTGGAGGCGGAGGGCCTGGTCAGCCGCATCCTGCCGGACTGGGAGCGGGTCCGCTGCCGCCCGCAGCGCAACGCCGTCCACGTCTGGACCGTGGACCGGCACCTGATCGAGACCGCGGTCCGCGCCTCCGAGCTGGCCCGCCGCGTCAGCCGCCCCGACCTGCTCCTCGTCGCCGCCCTCCTGCACGACATCGGCAAGGGCTGGCCCGGCGACCACTCCGTGGCCGGCGAGATCATCGTCAAGGACGTGGCCACCCGGATCGGCTTCGACCGCGCCGACGTGGCGGTGCTGTCGGCCCTGGTGCGCCACCACCTGCTGCTCATCGAGACGGCCACGCGCCGCGACCTGGAGGACCCGGCGACCGTCCGCTCGGTCGCCGGGGCCGTCGGCACCCAGGGCACCCTGGAACTGCTGCACGCCCTCACCGAGGCGGACGCGCTGGCCACCGGCCCGGCCGCCTGGTCCTCCTGGCGCGGCTCCCTCGTCGCCGACCTGGTGCGCCGGGTGTCCGCCGTCCTCGCCGGCGACGTGCCCGGGGAGCCGGAGCCCGCCGCGCCCACGGCCGAGCAGGAACGGCTGGCGATCGAGGCCTTCCGCACCGGCGGCCCGGTCCTCGCCCTGCGCGCGCAGCGGGAACCCGTGCCGGAGGAGCCCTGCGGCGAGCCCGAGCCGCTCGGCGTCGAGCTGCTCATCGCCGTCCCCGACCGGCCCGGCGTGCTGCCCGCGGTCGCCGGTGTCCTGGCCGTGCACCGGCTGACCGTCCGCACGGCCGAGCTGCGGACCCTGACCCTGCCCGACGACGTCGACGACGGCGGCGACGACTCGGTCCTCCTGCTGAACTGGCGGGTCGCCGCCGAGTACGGCTCCCTGCCGCAGGCCGCCCGCCTGCGCGCCGACCTCGTCCGCGCCCTCGACGGCACCCTCGACATCGCCGGCCGGCTCGCCGAGCGCGACGCCGCCTACCCGCGCCGCCGCGGCTGGGTGGCGCCGCCGCCCCGCGTGACGGTGGCCCCGGCGGCCTCCCGCCACGCCACCGTGATCGAGGTGCGGGCCCAGGACGCCCCGGGCCTGCTGTTCCGCATGGGGATGGCACTGGAGAAGGCCGGAGTGCGGATGCGGAGCATGCACGTCAGCACCCTGGGCTCGAACGCGGTCGACGCCTTCTACGTCACGACCGGCGCGGGCGCGCCGCTGCCGGAGCAGGACGCGGCCTCGGTGGCGCGCGTGCTGGAGGAGACGCTGCGGGCCTGACCCCCCGTCTTCCCCGACCCCGTGACCGCCGGTCCGGACCTTCCGCGCACACGTGCGCGGAAGGTCCGGACCGGGAGGTCTTCCCGGGACCGGTCCGGACGCCCTGCGGCCCCCGCGGCGTGCGGGGCGCGCCCCGCACGCCGAAAGCGGCGGGCGGGGTCCGTTACCCTGCCGGGCCGGATACCCTGGAAGACGCTCAGACCGCCCCCGACTCCGAGGACCGACGCCGCCGTGTTCGACACTCTCTCCGACCGCCTCAGCGCGACTTTCAAAAACCTCCGCGGGAAAGGCCGGCTGAGCGAAGCGGACATCGACGCCACGGCGCGTGAGATCCGCATCGCCCTCCTCGAGGCGGACGTGGCGCTGCCCGTCGTCCGCTCGTTCATCAAGAACCTCAAGGAGCGCGCGCTCGGCGCCGAGGTCTCCCGGGCGCTGAACCCGGCCCAGCAGGTCCTGAAGATCGTCAACGAGGAACTGGTCACCATCCTCGGCGGCGAGACCCGGCGCCTGCGCTTCGCCAAGCAGCCCCCCACCGTCATCATGCTGGCCGGTCTGCAGGGCGCCGGCAAGACCACCCTCGCGGGCAAGCTCGGCCGCTGGCTGAAGGAGCAGGGCCACTCGCCGCTGCTGGTCGCCTGCGACCTCCAGCGCCCGAACGCCGTCAACCAGCTGAGCGTCGTCGCCGAGCGCGCCGGTGTCGCCGTCTACGCCCCGGAGCCGGGCAACGGCGTCGGCGACCCGGTCAAGGTCGCCGAGGACTCCATCGGCTACGCGAAGTCCAAGGTCCACGACATCGTGATCGTGGACACCGCCGGCCGCCTCGGCATCGACCAGGAGATGATGCAGCAGGCCGCGGACATCCGCGACGCCGTCTCCCCGGACGAGATCCTGTTCGTGGTCGACGCGATGATCGGCCAGGACGCCGTCAACACCGCCGAGGCCTTCCGCGACGGCGTCGGCTTCGACGGCGTGGTGCTGTCCAAGCTCGACGGCGACGCCCGCGGTGGCGCGGCCCTGTCGATCCGCCAGGTCACCGGCAAGCCGATCATGTTCGCGTCGAACGGCGAGAAGCTGGAGGACTTCGACGCCTTCCACCCGGACCGGATGGCCTCCCGCATCCTCGACATGGGCGACCTGCTCACCCTGATCGAGCAGGCGGAGAAGACGTTCAGTCAGGAAGAGGCCCAGAAGATGGCCTCGAAGCTGGCGTCCAAGAAGGGCCAGGACTTCACCCTGGACGACTTCCTGGCCCAGATGGAGCAGGTCCGCAAGATGGGCTCCATCTCCAAGCTGCTCGGCATGCTGCCGGGCATGGGCCAGATCAAGGACCAGATCCAGAACATCGACGAGCGGGACGTCGACCGCACCGCCGCGATCATCAAGTCGATGACCCCGGCCGAGCGCCAGGACCCGACGATCATCAACGGCTCCCGCCGCGCCCGCATCGCCAAGGGGTCCGGCGTCGAGGTCAGCGCGGTGAAGAACCTGGTCGAGCGGTTCTTCGAGGCGCGCAAGATGATGTCCCGGATGGCCCAGGGCGGCATGCCGGGGATGCCGGGGATGCCGGGGATGCCGGGGATGGGCGGCGGCCCCGGCCGGGCCCGGAAGCAGCAGAAGAAGGCCAAGGGCAAGCAGCGCTCCGGCAACCCGATGAAGCGCAAGCAGCAGGAGCTGGAGGAGGCCCAGCGGCGCGAGGCCGCCGCCCAGGGCGGCAACGCGTTCGGGCTGCCGCAGCAGGGCGGCCAGGAGTTCGAGCTGCCGGACGAGTTCAAGAAGTTCATGGGCTGAGCCGACCCCCGCGCGGGCCGGGCCCGCCCCCGGCGGCACGTCCCGGCGGCCCCGGGCCCGCGCACGTCCCGGCGTGAGCGCCGCCGCGGCCCGCCGCCCGGGCGGCGGGCGGTGTCCCTAGGGCACGCGGGCGATCAGGTAGCGGAACACGTTCGGCATCCACACCGTCCCGCCCTCGCGCCGGTACGGGTGCAGCGCCTCCGCCAGCTCCTTGTCCACCTGCCTGCCGCCCGCCGCCGCGATCGCCGCGTCGAACAGACCGGTCGACAGCAGGCCCCGCACGGCGCTGTCGACGTCGGCGTACCCGAACGGGCAGGCCACCCGTCCCGAGCCGTCCGGCTTCAGCCCCGCCCGCTGGGCGACCTGCTCCAGGTCGTCCCGCAGCGGGGGCCGCCAGCGGCGCGCACCGTGCAGGGGATCGGCCAGTTCCGCCGCCACCCGCAGCACCGAGGCGGTGGCGCAGCGCTCCGGCGGACCCCAGCCGGCCAGCACCACGGCCGCCCCGTGTCCGGCCAGGGGCAGCGCCCCCGCCAGCAGGCCGCCGAGTCCTTCGGAGTCGTCGGCCAGGCAGCCGACCGGCTCGAAGACGGTCACCAGGGTGTATGCGGGCGTCCCCGCGCCGGCCGCGTCCCGGGGGGTGCCGTCCACGAGCCTCGTGCCCGTCCGCGCGCGCGTGCCGCCCGGCGGCAGCAGGCGCTCACGCGCGAGGGCCAGCCGTTCGGGCGAGGGGTCGACACCGGTGACCGCGGCTCCTCTGGCCGCCGCCATCAGCAGCGCCAGCCCGGACCCGCAGCGCAGGCCCAGCAGCCGGGTGGCCCGGCCCACTTCAAGTCGCTCGTAGACGGTCTCGAAGAGCGGGACCAGCATCCGCTCCTGGATCTCGGACCAGTCACGCGCGCGTGCGCACGGGTCCACGCGGGGTGGCACGGGGTCCGCGTGGGACAGGTGTTCCCGCACGAGCGTAGGTGTCATAGGTAAGCGCCCCAATCCGCCGACAGTTCGCCGCTGTGCCCGATGGCGTGGCCCCCGTGCCGTGCGCTCGCACTCTCCACGTATGCCAGGTAACTCCCGGCTCGCGGCGCCGTCCAGGGGGCATGGGGCGTGGCTTGCGGTCTGCTGGTGCGTGTGACGGGATTTCACACCCCGGCAATCCGTGGACGGCCCGGTGACAGGCAGTGAACGGGTACCCGGTAACCTCACGGACGACACGGACGACACGGACGCCCGTACGCCCATCGAGACGGCGGCCCGGTCCCCGAAGCGGCCGAATCGCCCCTTGCGCATCCGCCGATCCCCGCCGCGTCCGCGCCCGTGCGCCGGACCGTGCCGTGGCCTACGCACCAGCTTGGTACGGGCTGTGAGGCTTCTCCGCAGATCAGCGCACCCGCCCTCGTCAGGCCGCATCGGTGCCAACTGACGGGTACGTGCAAATTATTTGGGATGCCCCGGAATAGGAACACAGCGGTACCCCCGCTCGTTGTGATTACGTGAGCACGACACAGACACCACCTGTTCTCGCCGCGGAGCTGGCGCAGGCGTGGGCCGACATTCAGCGGTACCACCCCGAGCTGCCGGACCTCGCCGCGCCGGAGTCCCTGATCGGGGAGTCGTCGTCCGCGTGCGGACACGAACTCTCCTTCGAACGACTGCTCCATGAGGCAGTCCACGGCATCGCCGCCGCCCGCGGGGTCCGCGACACCTCCCGGGCCGGCCGCTACCACAACCGCCGCTTCCTCGCGATCGCCGAGGAACTGGGTCTGGACCACTCCGAGGAGCCGCACCCCAGCAGCGGTTTCTCGCTGGTCACGCTCAACCCCGAGGCGAAGCGGCGCTACCGCCCGACCATCGAGCGGCTGCAGCGCGCGCTGAAGGCGCACACGGCGGCCACCTCCTCCGACACCTCCCGCACCTTCCGCGGCCCGGCCGCCCGGCACGGCTCCTCCGGCGGTGGCGTCCGCGTCAAGGCGGTCTGCGACTGCGGCCGCAACGTCCGGGTGGTCCCCTCGGTCCTGGCCCAGGCCCCGATCGTCTGCGGCGGCTGCGGCAAGCCCTTCCGGATCCCGGAGGTGGCCGGCGCGGCGTGACCGCGGGCCCGCGGCGCACCGGCATCTCGTGGCTGCCGGTCGAACCGGGCACGGAGCGCGGGTGCGGGAGCGGCGGTCCGGCCGCCGCTCCTGCACCCGCGCGGCGGACCGCACGACGGTGACGCCCCGTGTCCCGGGGCGGACCGCGCACGCGCCGTTCCCGCGCCGCCGGCCGGTACGGGGCGCACCCTCGGCCGGGAGCGCCCGGCGGGGTGTGGCACAATGGCTAGCTGTACTCGACAGCCGCACAGGACCCCTCTCTCCTCCGGCTGACGCGTCCATCGGGCACTCGGGTACCGCAACCCCACGCGGCAGTTCCGCCGTGCCCAACCACGTCAAATCCAGGAGAACCCACTCCCGTGGCAGTCAAGATCAAGCTGAAGCGTCTGGGCAAGATCCGTTCGCCTCACTACCGCATCGTCGTCGCCGACTCCCGTACCCGCCGTGACGGCCGGGCCATCGAGGAGATCGGCAAGTACCACCCGACCTACAACCCGTCGGTCATCGAGGTGGACGCCGAGCGTGTGGCGTACTGGCTCGGTGTCGGCGCTCAGCCGACGGAGCCCGTGCTCGCCATCCTGAAGAAGACCGGCGACTGGCAGAAGTTCAAGGGCGAGCCCGCTCCGGCGCCGCTGCTCGTCGCCGAGCCCAAGGCCACGCGTCCGTCGTTCGAGGCCCTCGGCGGTGAAGACGAGGGCAAGGGTGAGGCGATCACCCAGAAGAAGAAGGCTGAGAAGAAGGACGAGGCCGCTGCCGAGTCCGAGTCCACCGAGGCCTGAGCAGCATGCTCGAAGAGGCGCTTGAGCACCTCGTGAAGGGCATCGTCGACAACCCTGACGATGTGCAGGTCGCCTCGCGCGACCTGCGCCGCGGACGCGTGCTGGAGGTCCGGGTCCACCCCGACGACCTCGGCAAGGTGATCGGCCGCAACGGCCGTACCGCGCGCGCCCTGCGTACCGTCGTGGGCGCCATCGGCGGCCGCGGTGTCCGCGTCGACCTGGTCGACGTGGACCACGTCCGCTGACGCTTCATCGCAACCGGCTCGGGCCGGGGAGGGCCACTGGGCCGTCCCCGGCCCGCAGTCGTACGACAGGAGATTTGGACACGTGCAGCTGGTAGTCGCACGGATCGGCCGCGCCCACGGCATCAAGGGCGAGGTCACCGTCGAGGTACGTACCGACGAGCCCGAGCTGCGGCTCGCCCCGGGCGCCGTCCTGGCCACCGACCCGGCCTCCGCCGGGCCGCTCACCATCGCCACCGGCCGCGTCCACAGCGGCCGCCTCCTCCTGCGCTTCGAGGGCGTCGGCGACCGCACCGCCGCCGAGGCCCTGCGCAACACCCTGCTGATCGCCGAGGTCGACCCCGAGGAACTCCCCGAGGGCGAGGACGAGTACTACGACCACCAGCTCATCGACCTCGACGTGGTCACCGAGGACGGCAGCGGGGTCGGGCGCATCACGGAGGTCTCGCACCTGCCCTCCCAGGACCTGTTCGTCGTGGAGCGGCCCGACGGCAGCGAGGTGATGATCCCCTTCGTGCAGGAGATCGTCGTCGAGATCGACCTGGAGCAGCAGAAGGCCGTCGTCTCCCCCCGCCGGGACTGATCGACGACCGCGCCGAGATCGCGTCGTCCCGGGAAGAGTCCTGATGCGCCTCGACGTCGTCACGATCTTCCCCGAGTACCTCGACCCGCTGAACGTCTCCCTGGTCGGCAAGGCGCGCGCGCGCGGACAGCTCGACGTCCACGTGCACGACCTGCGCGACTGGACCTACGACCGGCACAACACCGTCGACGACACGCCCTACGGCGGCGGCCCCGGCATGGTCATGAAGACCGAGCCCTGGGGCGACGCCCTGGACACGGTCCTCGCCGACGGCTACGAGTCCGGCGCCCGGGACCCCGCGCTGATCGTCCCCACCCCCAGCGGCCGTCCCTTCACCCAGGAACTCGCCGTCGCGCTCTCCGAGCGGCCCTGGCTGATCTTCACCCCGGCCCGCTACGAGGGCATCGACCGCCGGGTGACGGACGAGTACGCGGCCCGCATGCCCGTCCACGAGGTCTCCATCGGCGACTACGTCCTCGCCGGCGGCGAGGCGGCCGTCCTGGTCATCACCGAGGCCGTGGCCCGCCTGCTCCCGGGCGTCCTCGGCAACGCCGAGTCCCACCGGGACGACTCCTTCGCGCCCGGGGCGATGGCCGGCCTGCTGGAAGGCCCCGTCTACACCAAGCCGCCCGTGTGGCGCGGCCGGGACATCCCGGAGGTGCTGCTCAGCGGCCACCACGGCAGGATCGCCCGCTGGCGCCGCGACGAGGCGCTGAAGCGGACGACCGCCAGCCGGCCCGACCTGATCGAGCGCTGCGACCCCCGGGCCTTCGACAGGAAGGACCGCGAGATGCTTTCCATCCTGGGCTGGTCCCCGGACCCCGGGGGCGAGCCGTACGGCCGGTTTTGGCGCAGGACCGGGGACGTGGAAGAATAGGCCGCTGTTGTGCGCCCGTCCGGCGTGCGCCCCTGCCACAGGGGGACACGACGCCCGCCCGACCCGCACGGCACACCTCCCGTACCCCTAGTTTCCGTTGATGACCTGTGGCATCAGCGAGGAAAGCAGACGAAATGTCCCACCTGCTCGACACCGTCGACGCCGCGTCGCTGCGCAGCGACGTCCCGGCCTTCCGCCCGGGTGACACCGTCAACGTCCACGTCCGCGTCATCGAGGGCAACCGCTCCCGCGTGCAGCAGTTCAAGGGCGTTGTGATCCGCCGCCAGGGCTCCGGGGTCCGCGAGACCTTCACGGTCCGCAAGGTCTCGTTCTCCGTCGGCGTCGAGCGCACCTTCCCGGTGCACACCCCGATCGTCGAGAAGATCGAGCTGGTCACCCGTGGCGACGTGCGCCGCGCCAAGCTGTACTACCTCCGTGAGCTGCGCGGCAAGGCCGCGAAGATCAAGGAGAAGCGCGACAACTGAGCGCCTTCCGGAGTCCGTGGCGGGGCGGGATAGCATCCCTCTCCGATGGACACCGAAGCGCAGCCGACGCAACGCGACCGCTCCTCCCGCCCGGACACCCCGGGACCGGAGGGACGGTCGCGTTCGTCGTTGGTGTCACGGGCCGCCGACTGGCTGCCGGGCGGCAGGATCACCCTCACCCTCTTCGTCTGCCTGGCGTTCCTGCTGCTCCTCAGCACCTTCGTGGCGCAGCCGTTCCAGATCCCGAGCGGATCCATGGAACGGGGATTGAGGATCGGGGACCGCGTTCTCGTCAACAAGTTGGCGTACCGTTTCGGTGCCCGGCCGCGCCGCGGCGACGTGGTCGTCTTCGACGGAACCGGGTATTTCGGGGACGCCGACTACATCAAGCGCGTTGTAGGGGTGGGAGGGGACCACGTGGTCTGCTGCGACGAGGAGGGGAGGCTCCGGGTGAACGGCCGGTCCGTCGACGAGACGGCGTTCCTGTACCCCGGGGACGCCCCCTCCAGCGTGCCCTTCGACGTCGTCGTGCCCGCCGGCCGCCTGTTCGTCCTGGGCGACCACCGCGGCGACTCCAGCGATTCCCGCGACCACCTCGGCTCGCCCGGCGGCGGCATGATCCCGGTCGGCGACGTCATCGGCCGCGCCGACTGGATCGTGTGGCCCCGCACCCACTGGACGCACGTACGGCGGCCCGCCGCCTACGCGCGCGTGCCCGCCCCGGGGGGCGCCCATGGGTAACCGCGGCAAACCGCGCGGAGGGTCCGGCGGCGGCGCGGACGACCCGCTGCCCACCGGTACCCGCCGCACCTCCGCGCCCGCCGGGGGCCGCACGCGCGCGGAGCGCCGCAAGCTCCAGCGCAAGGTCAAGCGCAAGCGCAGACGTTCGGCCGTCCGGGAGATCCCCCTCCTGGTCGGTGTCGCCGTCCTCATCGCGCTGGTCCTGAAGACCTTCCTCGTCCAGGCGTTCGTGATCCCGTCGGGCTCCATGGAGCAGACGATCCGGATCGGCGACCGGGTCCTGGTCGACAAGCTCACCCCGTGGTTCGGCTCCGAGCCGCACCGCGGGGACGTGGTCGTCTTCCACGACCCGGGCGGCTGGCTGGCCGGCGAGCAGACCACCGAGAAGCACGACCCCGTCGTCGTCAAGCAGGTCAAGGAAGGCCTCACCTTCATCGGCCTGCTGCCCTCCGACAACGAGAAGGACCTGATCAAGCGGGTCATCGGCGTCGGCGGGGACCACGTCAAGTGCTGCGACGCACAGGGCCGGGTCACCGTCAACGGCGTACCCCTGACCGAGGGCGACTACCTGTACCCGGGGAACGCCCCCTCCTCCACCCCCTTCGACGTCACCGTCCCCCGAGGGCGCCTGTGGGTGATGGGCGACCACCGGGACGACTCCGCGGACTCCCGGGTCCACCAGAACACGCCGTACGGCGGCACGGTCTCCGAGCACTCGGTGGTCGGCCGGGCGATGTTCATCGGCTGGCCGGTCGCCCACTGGACGCGCCTGCGGGAACCTAAAACCTTCGCAAGCGTTGTCCAGTCCGTGTCGGGGCCGGCCTCGGCGTCGCGGCTGTCGCATAGGGTTGCCCCCGACGATCGGAACCGAATGACCCAGCTCCCGACCCCTGCGGAACTCCCGCTCGTTATGGGAGTGGTGGGCCTGCGCCGCACAGGGCGCGGGCGGCGGCACGGAGTGAGGAGTTGGCGTGGGGGATGTGGCGGTTGGCGCACGGTCGGGACACGACGGCGAGGAGCACCGCGGGCACCCCGTGGAAGCGGGCGCATCCCCCTCGGACGGCGCCGTGACGTCCGGGGGCTCCGGCTCCCCGGCGGCCGGTGACGGTGCGCCGGAGGACGGGCAGGTGCCCCGGACCGGCGGCGGGGGCACGGACGAGGGCGCACGCCCGCCGAGGCAGCCGCGCTCCTTCTGGAAGGAGCTGCCGATCCTGATCGGCGTCGCGCTGGTCCTGGCACTGCTGATCAAGACGTTCCTGGTGCAGGCGTTCTCGATCCCGTCCGACTCCATGCAGAACACCCTCCAGCAGGGTGACCGCGTCCTGGTCGACAAGCTGACCCCGTGGTTCGGCTCCGAGCCCGGGCGCGGCGAGGTCGTCGTCTTCCACGACCCGGACAACTGGCTGGCCGGCGAGCCGACACCCGATCCGAACCCGGTGCAGAAGGTCCTCAGCTGGATCGGCCTGATGCCGTCCGCCGAGGAGAAGGACCTGATCAAGCGGGTCATCGGCGTCGGCGGCGACACCGTCCAGTGCCAGGGCACCGGCCCGCTGACCGTCAACGGCAAGGCGCTGGACGAGCCGTACGTCTACCCCGGCAACACGCCGTGCAGCCAGGACGACCAGGGCGGCCAGTTCAAGGTGAAGGTCCCCCGGGGCTACATCTGGGTGATGGGCGACCACCGCCAGAACTCCCGTGACTCGCGCTACAACCAGTCCGACGAGCACCACGGCATGGTCCCCGTCGACAAGGTCGTCGGCCGCGCCATCGTCAAGGCCTGGCCGATCAACCGCTGGGACACCCTGCCGGTCCCGGACACCTTCGACCAGACCGGCCTCGGACAGCGGTCCCCGGCCGCGCAGTCCCTCACGGTGGCCCCGGAGGGCACGGCGGTGGCGGCCGTGCTGCCGGTGCTGCCGGTGGCGGCGTGGCGGCGCAGGCGGGCGACGCGGACCGGGGCGCGCTGAGGCCGGGCCCTCCCGCTCCGCCGGGCAGGGTGGGCAAGCCCCGGTACCGCCGGGTAGGGTCCGGGGCCATGAGTGGTGAGAGCGGGATCGGCCAGCGCCTGTCCGGGCTGGCCGTGGCACTGGGCCTCGTGCTGTTCCTCGGCGGATTCGTGTGGGGAGCGGTGGTGTACCGCCCGTACACCGTGCCGACCAGCTCGATGACCCCGACGATCGGCGCCGGTGACCGGGTGCTCGCCCAGCGCGTCGACGGCGGCGACATCCGGCGCGGTGACGTGGTCGTCTTCCGCGACGAGAACTGGGTCGCCAACGCCGACGTGGTCAAGCGGGTCGTCGCCGTCGGCGGGGACACCGTCTCCTGCTGCACGGACGGCAAGCTGACCGTCAACGGCAAGCGGATCGACGAGCCGTACCTCCCCGAGGGCTCCCCGGCCGAGACCAGGAGGATCCCGGCGGTGACCGTCCCCGAGGGCCGGCTGTTCCTCCTCGGCGACGAGCGCCAGGGCTCCCTGGACTCCACCGCCCACCTGACCGACGCGGCCGGCGGCACGGTCGCCCGCTCGGCGGTGTCCGCCCGCGTCGACGCCGTCGTCTGGCCCGTGAAGGGCATGCTCGGGCGCCCCACCGGCTTCGAGACCCTGGGCCCCCTCTCCCGGCCGGGCCCGCTGGGCACCATCGAGCTGATGATCGTCGCCGGTGCCGTGCTGGTCCTCGGCGGCGGCGCGTACGGCCCGGTCGCCAAGCGCCTGGGCCGCTCCCGCCCCCGGCCGGAGCCCGTCGGTGTCCGCTGAACCCGCTGAACCCGCGGGGCCGGCCGGGGACGCGCACGGAGGCGGCCTGCGCAAGGTGGCCCGGGTGGTCCTGCTCGACCCAGAGGACCGCATCCTCCTCCTGCACGGCCACGAGCCGGACGACCCGGCCGACGACTGGTGGTTCACCCCCGGCGGCGGCCTGGAGGGGACCGAGACGCACGAGGAGGCCGCACTGCGGGAACTCGCCGAGGAGACCGGAATCACCGACGTCGAACTCGGTCCCGTGCTGTGGCGCCGGCGGTGCTCCTTCCCGTTCGCGGGCCGCCGCTGGGACCAGGACGAGTGGTACTACCTGGCGCGGACGAGCCGGACGGCCACCGGGACCCTGGGCCTGACGGAGCTGGAGCGGCGCACTGTCGCCGGAGCGCGCTGGTGGACGTGTCGGGAACTGGCCCGGGCACGTGAGACGGTGTATCCGACCAGACTCGCCGGGCTGCTGCGCACGCTGCTCGACGAAGGTCCCCCCGCCAGGCCCGTGACCCTGGACACGGAAATCGTCTGAGGGCTCGTCGGACTGGCGCACAATGGTGGGACCGCACGGCTGAAGGGGAACATGCCATGAGCGCCGAGGACCTCGAGAAGTACGAGACCGAGATGGAGCTGAAGCTCTACCGGGAGTACCGAGATGTCGTCGGTCTGTTCAAATACGTGATCGAGACCGAGCGGCGCTTCTACCTCACCAACGACTACGAGATGCAGGTGCACTCGGTCCAGGGTGAGGTGTTCTTCGAGGTGTCCATGGCGGACGCCTGGGTCTGGGACATGTACCGACCGGCCCGCTTTGTCAAGCAGGTCCGCGTGCTGACGTTCAAAGACGTGAACATCGAGGAGCTGAACAAGAACGACCTGGAGCTGCCGGGCGGCTGACCGCCCCCGTCCGGGTGACGGGGTTGTCCACAACCGCCGGGTGATCCACCAAGATCAACACCTTGGGCCGGAATGCGTGACCGTGGGCGCCGGAGGTGGTGCCGACATGAGCAAGGCACGCAGTGAACTGGGCAGGTACGGCGAGGACCTGGCCGCGCGGCGGCTGGCGCGGGCCGGTCTGACGATCCTGCAGCGCAACTGGCGCTGCGGGCGGTCCGGTGAGATCGACATCGTGGCCCGGGACGGGAGCACCCTGGTCGTCTGCGAGGTGAAGACCCGCAGGGACGGCGGTTTCCAGCACCCGATGGCCGCCGTCACGCCCGAGAAGGCCCGGCGGCTGCTGGACCTGGCCGAGCGCTGGGTCCAGGCGCACGGCGGGGCCCCGCCGGGGGGCGTCCGCATCGATCTCGTGGGCGTCCTCGTGCCCCGTCGGGGCGCCCCTCGCGTCGAGCACGCGCGGGGGGTGGCCTGAGATGGGATTCGCCCGCACCTGCTCCGTCGCCCCGGTCGGCGTCGAGGGCGTGGTCGTCGAGGTCCAGGCCGACCTCGAACCCGGAGTGGCGGCCTTCACCCTGGTCGGCCTCCCCGACAAGAGCCTGACGGAGAGCCGGGACCGGGTCCGGGCGGCGGTGGTGAACTCCGGCGGCGAGTGGCCGCAGAAGAAGCTCACCGTCGGACTCAGCCCCGCGTCGGTCCCCAAGGCCGGTTCCGGCTTCGACCTGGCCGTCGCCTGCGCGGTGCTCGGCGCCGCCGAGCGGATCGACCCCCGGGTCCTCGCCGACATCGTCATGATCGGGGAACTGGGCCTCGACGGCCGGGTGCGGCCGGTGCGGGGCATCCTGCCCGCCGTGCTCGCCGCCGCGGACGCGGGCTACGACCAGGTGGTCGTACCGGAGTGCGCCGCCGCCGAGGCCTCGCTGGTACCCGGCGTGTCGGTGCTCGGTGTCCGCAGCCTGCGGCAACTGATCGCCGTGCTCGCCGACGAGCCCGTGCCCGAGGAGGAACCGCAGGAGCGGGGACGCCCCGATCCCCTGCTGGCCGGCCTGCGCATGCCCGGCAGCGGCGCGGCCACCGGCATGCGCGGCGTCGGCGCGGCCCAGCAGGACCTGGACCACGACCTGGCCGACGTCGTGGGCCAGACCCCGGCGCGCACCGCCGTGGAGGTGGCCGCCGCCGGCGGACACCACCTGTTCCTGGAAGGACCGCCGGGCGCGGGCAAGACCATGCTCGCCGAGCGGCTGCCCGCCGTGCTTCCCCGGCTCACCCGGCAGGAGTCCCTGGAGGTCACCGCGGTCCATTCGGTGGCGGGACTGCTCCCGCCGGGCAGGCCGCTCATCGACGTCGCGCCCTACTGCGCCCCGCACCACTCGGCGACGCTGCAGTCGCTCGTCGGCGGCGGACCGGGCGTCGCCAGGCCGGGCGCCGTGTCCCTGGCCCACCGGGGCGTGCTGTTCCTGGACGAGGCCCCCGAGTTCCACAGCCGGACCCTGGACGCCCTGCGGCAGCCCCTGGAGTCCGGGCACGTGGTGATCGCCCGCAGTGCGGGGGTGGTCCGGTTCCCGGCGAGGTTCCTGATGGTCCTGGCGGCCAATCCGTGCCCCTGCGGACGCTTCTCGCAGCGGGACGCCCTGTGCGACTGCCCTCCGTCGGCGATCCGCCGCTACCAGTCCCGGCTGTCCGGACCGCTGCTGGACCGGGTCGACCTGCGCGTCGGGATCGACCCGGTCACCCGCGCCCAGCTCACGGAACCGGGCACCCGCGGCGAGTCCACCGCGACCGTCGCCGACCGGGTGCGCGCGGCCCGGGAGCGGGCCGCCGCCCGCCTCGCCGGATCCGTCTGGCGCACCAACGGCGAAGTGCCCGGCCGGGAACTGCGCAGCCGCTTCCACGCCGCCCCCGGCGCGATGGACGAGGCCGAACGCAGCCTGGAGCGGGGCGTGCTCACGGCCCGCGGGATCGACCGGGTGCTCCGCGTCGCCTGGACGGTCGCGGACCTCGTGGGCCACGACCGCCCGGACGCCACGGACGTCGCCCTGGCCCTGCAGTTGCGCACCGGCGTCCCGCGGGGCGTGCCCATGGCCCTCGGGGCATCCGCGTGAGCGCCGGCAGCGGCACGCGCGAGGACCTGCTCGGGCGGGTGTTCCTCGCCCGGGTGATCGAACCCGGGGACGAGGTCGGTGGGCGCTGGGTGCGGGAGCTCGGGGTGGAGGAGGTGGTGCGCAGGCTGCGGACGGGTGCGCCGGCGCTGCCGGGGGTGAGTGCCGAGCGGTGGGCCGGGCTCGTCGCGCGGGCCGGGCGGGCCGAGCCGGAGCGGGACCTCGACGCCGCGCGGGAGGCCGGGACGCGGTTCGTGTGCCCGGGGGACGCCGAGTGGCCCGGGCAACTCGACGACCTGGGGGACGGCCGGCCCACGGGGCTGTGGGTGCGGGGGAGGCCCGGCCTGCGGATGTGGGCGCTCCGCTCCGTCGCCGTGGTGGGCGCGCGCGCCTGCACCGAGTACGGCGCGCACGTGGCCGCCTCCCTTGCCTCGGGGCTCGCCGAGCGGGGCTGGGTGGTCGTGTCCGGCGGCGCGTACGGCATCGACGGCGCCGCCCACCGGGGCGCGCTGGCCGCGGGCGGAGCCACCGTCGCCGTCCTGGCCTGCGGGGTCGACCGGCCCTACCCGCGCGGCCACACCGCACTGATCAACAGGATCGCGGAACAGGGACTCGTCGTCGGCGAGCTGCCGCCCGGCGATCACCCGACACCGAGCAGGTTCATCCTGCGCAACCGGGTGATCGCCGCCCTGACCAGGGGCACCGTCGTCGTGGAGGCCGCGTGCCGCAGCGGTTCGCTGGCCACCGCGCGGGCCGCCCGGCGGCTGGGCCGGTTCACCATGGGCGTGCCGGGACCGGTCACCAGCGCGCTCTCCGCCGGCGTGCACGAACTGCTGCGCGCGGAGGCCCTCCTGGTCACCGACGCCGCCGAGGTCGTGGAACTCGTGGGCGACATCGGTGAGCTCGCCCCGCCCCGGCGCGGCCCCGTCCTCCCGCTGGACCTGCTGCACCCCGCCGCCCGGCAGGTCCTGGCCGCCCTGCCCGGAGGCCGTGCCGCCGACGTGGACGAGATCGCGCGCGACGCCCGGACCACGCGGGACGACGCGATCGCGAGGCTGTACGAGCTCCGGGCGCTCGGGTATGTCGAACGACACGGCGACGGCTGGAAGTTGACACGCCAGGCGCTGACCTCGGTCCGCACCGGCCGCGGTACGTCCTGACCGACCGTGTTCGGCCGTCCGGGGGAGGCCCCGACGCCCTTGCCAGTTCCCGGAGTTGGCGTCTTGACCCGGTCGCGCGGCACAGGGAGCCGGCCGCCGCCGTGCGGCAGGACGGCGAGACCCGCGCAAGGGTGGAGCCTCGTCGTTCGCACACCGCGACTGCCCAGTCACGCTACGCTCACGAGGGCCGTGGCGCAGACCGCGCCAACCCGGCACCGAACCGACAGCCCACCCAGCCGGCCCCGACACCCCACCGCCTCCCACGGCACCCCACCTCCCTCCGTACGCCCCACCTCACGGCAGTTCACGACACTTCACGGCAGAACGGCACAAGGCGACGAATGCCCCAGCACACCTCCGGGTCCGACCGGGCGGCGATCCCCCCAGCCGCCCGCGACGGTGGCAGCGTGCGGCCGCCCGCTCCCTCGACGCTCGACGAGCTGTGGCGGTCGTACAAGGCGACGGGGGACGACCGGCTGCGGGAGCAGCTGATCCTGCACTACTCGCCGCTCGTCAAGTACGTGGCCGGCCGGGTGAGCGTCGGACTGCCGCCCAACGTGGAACAGGCCGACTTCGTGTCCTCCGGGGTGTTCGGGCTGATCGACGCGATCGAGAAGTTCGACATCGACCGGGAGATCAAGTTCGAGACGTACGCGATCACCCGGATCCGGGGCGCGATGATCGACGAGCTGCGGGCGCTGGACTGGATCCCGAGGTCGGTGCGGCAGAAGGCGCGCAACGTCGAGCGGGCCTACGCCACGCTGGAGGCGCGGCTGCGGCGCACCCCGACGGAAGGTGAGGTCGCCGCCGAGCTGGGCATGCGGGTCGACGACCTGCATGCCGTGTTCAGCCAGTTGTCGCTGGCCAACGTGGTCGCCCTGGAGGAGCTGCTGCACGTCGGCGGCGAGGGCGGTGACCGGCTGAGCCTCATGGACACGCTGGAGGACACCGCCGCCGACAACCCCGTGGAGGTGGCCGAGGACCGGGAGCTGCGCAGGTTCCTGGCGCGGGCGATCAACACGCTGCCCGAACGGGAGAAGACCGTCGTCACGCTCTACTACTACGAGGGCCTCACCCTCGCCGAGATCGGCAACGTGCTCGGAGTGACCGAGAGCCGGGTCAGCCAGATCCATACCAAGTCGGTGCTGCAGTTGCGCGCCAAACTGGCGAGCTTCGGCCGCTGAAGGCGGCGTCACAGGGCGAGTGGCTCCCGGCCGGGGCGGGGTGTCCGTAAAGTGGTCGGCGTGCCAAGGATTCGAGCGGCCTCCGTGGCCGAGCACCGGTCGATGCAGCGAGCCGCCCTGCTGGACGCGGCTCGTGCCCTGCTGTCCGAGGGCGGGACGGAGGCGCTGACCTTCCCCGCGCTGGCCGAGCGCACGGGGCTGGCCCGGTCGTCCGTGTACGAGTACTTCCGCTCGCGGGCCGCCGTGGTCGAGGAGCTGTGCGAGGCCGACTTCCCCGTGTGGGCGGCGGAGGTCGAGTCGGCGATGGAGCGGGCCGGGTCCCCCGAGGGCAAGGTCGAGGCATACGTGCGGCAGCAGCTGGCACTGGTGGGCGACCGGCGCCACCGGGCCGTGGTCGCGATCTCCGCGAGCGAGCTGGACGCCGGGGCGCGCGAGAGGATCCGGGCGGCCCACGGGGGGCTCGTGGCGATGGTCGTCGAGGCGCTGGGGGAGCTGGGGCACGGGCAGCCCCGGCTGGCGGCGATACTGCTCCAGGGGATCGTGGACGCGGCGGTGCGCCGCATCGAACTGGGGGCCGCCGAGGACCCCTCCGTGGTGACGGACTGCGCCGTGGCCATGGTCCTGCGGGGCGTCAGGGGCTGACCCCGCCCCGCGGCGGCCGGGCGGGGACCGGGACCCCGAGCACCGGGAGCAGCCTCGACGGGCCCCGGCGCAGCAGCCGGGACGGGAGCAGGGACAGGGGGTCCAGGTAGGCCCCGCCGCGCAGCAGCCCCCAGTGGACGCACGTCGCCCGGCAGTGCGGGCCGGTCCGCTCCACCGTCCCCACCACCTCGCCCGCCGCCACCCGCTCCCCCTTCTCCACCGACGGGAGCACCGGTTCGTACGTGGTCCGCAGGTCCGTTCCCGCCAGTTCCACCGAGACCACGCCCCGCCCGGCCACCCGGCCCGCGTAGGCCACCCGGCCCGCCGCCACCGCCCGTACGGGCGTACCCGGCGCGGCGTCCAGGTCCACGCCGCGGTGGCCGGGACCGTACGCCGTCGCCGGGGGTTCCCAGCCCCGTACCACCGTCGGGCGGACGCCCACCGGCCAGGCGCGGGCAACGGCCGGAACCGGTGCCCGCGGGGGCGGCGGGGGCGCCGGGGGAGGCGGCTGTGCCCGGGCCGGCGGGGTGAGCAGGGCCACCGCCGCGGCCAGGAGCGGGGCCGCCCGGAGCGCCGGTACCGGCGTCGTCCGCCGCTTCACTCGTCGCTTCACTCGTCGCATGGGAGAACCGTCCCGCACCCCGCCGGTCCTGGCCGGGAACTGTGGACCACCGCCCGGTTGTGGACAGCGGCGTCACCCACCGCCCCGCCGGTCCCGTACACTTCTTCTGGCGATCCGGGTCACCGGGTCGACTTCGCACGCCCCGGTACGAGGTCCGGAAACGGTTCGTATCAGCGCCCCTCGGTCCTTCGCGGCAACGGCGCACCGCGGGCGTCAGGCGCGTCCGCCGTCCGGCGGGCGCGGCACAACCGAGAAACTCGAGGAGATACGGCCATGGCCGTCGTCACGATGCGGGAGCTGCTGGAGAGCGGCGTCCACTTCGGTCACCAAACCCGTCGCTGGAACCCGAAGATGAAGCGCTTCATCTTCACGGAGCGCAACGGCATCTACATCATCGACCTGCTCCAGTCGCTGTCGTACATCGACCGCGCCTACGAGTTCGTCAAGGAGACCGTCGCCCACGGCGGCACGGTCATGTTCGTCGGCACGAAGAAGCAGGCGCAGGAGGCCATCGCCGAGCAGGCCACCCGCGTCGGCATGCCCTACGTCAACCAGCGCTGGCTGGGCGGCATGCTCACCAACTTCTCGACCGTCTACAAGCGTCTGCAGCGCCTCAAGGAGCTGGAGCAGATCGACTTCGAGGACGTCGCCGCCTCCGGTCTGACCAAGAAGGAGCTGCTGGTCCTCTCCCGCGAGAAGGCGAAGCTGGAGAAGACCCTCGGTGGTATCCGCGAGATGCAGAAGGTGCCCAGCGCCGTCTGGATCGTGGACACCAAGAAGGAGCACATCGCCGTCGGTGAGGCCCGGAAGCTGAACATTCCGGTCGTCGCGATCCTCGACACCAACTGCGACCCCGACGAGGTCGACTACAAGATCCCGGGCAACGACGACGCGATCCGCTCCGTCACCCTGCTCACCCGCGTGATCGCCGACGCCGTCGCCGAGGGCCTCATCGCCCGTTCCGGCGTCGCCACCGGTGACAAGGGCGAGAAGGCCGCGGGCGAGCCGCTCGCCGAGTGGGAGCGCGACCTGCTCGAGGGCGAGAAGAAGGCCGACGAGGGCGAGAAGCCGGCCGACGAGGCCGAGAAGCCCGCCGACGCCGCCACCGAGGCCCCCGCCACCGAGGCCCCCGCCGCCGAGGCCCCGGCCGCCGAGGGCGAGCAGGCCTGACGCCAGCGTCGACGGCGGGGGCGGCATGAAGTCCGCCCCCGCCGTCCACCCGCAGGTTGGCACCGCGTCCGCGGTCCGCGACCGCACGCGGACCGCGGACGCGGACCGTGCGGATCCTTGATCTCCCAAGACTTCCGAGAAAGACTCACAGACTCATGGCGAACTACACCGCCGCCGACGTCAAGAAGCTCCGTGAGCTGACCGGCGCCGGCATGATGGACTGCAAGAAGGCGCTGGACGAGGCCGAGGGCAACGTCGAGAAGGCCGTCGAGGCGCTGCGCATCAAGGGCCAGAAGGGCGTCGCCAAGCGCGAGGGCCGCTCCGCCGAGAACGGCGCCGTGGTCTCGATCATCGCCGACGACAACTCCTCCGGCGTCCTGGTCGAGCTGAAGTGCGAGACGGACTTCGTCGCCAAGGGTGACAAGTTCCAGGCCGTGGCCAACGCCATCGCCGAGCACGTCGCCAAGACCTCCCCGGCCGACCTGGAGGCGCTGCTCGCCTCCGAGATCGAGGCCGGCAAGACCGTCCAGGCGTTCGTGGACGAGGCCAACGCCAACCTCGGCGAGAAGATCGTCCTGGACCGCTTCGCGCAGTTCTCCGACGGCTTCGTCACCGCCTACATGCACCGCACGATGCCCGACCTGCCCCCGCAGATCGGTGTCCTCGTCGAGCTCGACAAGCCGAACGCCGAGGTCGCCAAGGGCGTCGCCCAGCACATCGCCGCCTTCGCGCCGAAGTACCTCTCCAAGGAGGACGTCCCGGCCGAGGTCGTCGAGTCCGAGCGTCGCATCGCCGAGGAGACCACCCGCGCCGAGGGCAAGCCCGAGGCCGCGATCGCCAAGATCGTCGAGGGTCGTCTCAACGGCTTCTTCAAGGACGCCACGCTGCTCGGCCAGCCGTACGCGCTCGACAACAAGAAGTCGGTCCAGAAGGTCCTGGAAGAGGCCGGTGTCACCCTGAAGCGCTTCTCGCGCATCAAGGTCGGCATCTGAGTCCGTACCGCGATCGACGCGCGACCCCGATAGGGTCGACAGCAGTCGTCCGCGCACACCGCCGCACCCGGGCACGTGGCGGACGGCAGCAGATCTGACGAGGAGGCCATTGCCGCGCATGGGAGCGAAAAGCGACCCCACCGGCAATGGCCTTCTTCGTGTGTGCAACAGGTGAAAGAGGCGGGATCCCCATGACCACCAAGGCCCAGAAGAGCGACGACGGCAAAGTACGCGGCCGGTTTCTGCTGAAGCTGTCCGGAGAGGCCTTCTCCGGCGGTGGGGGCCTGGGCGTGGACCCGGACGTGGTGCACAAGATCGCCCGTGAGATCGCGGCCGTCGTCCGCGACGGCGCGCAGATCGCGGTCGTCATCGGCGGCGGCAACTTCTTCCGCGGCGCCGAACTCCAGCAGCGCGGCATGGACCGTGCCCGCTCCGACTACATGGGCATGCTCGGCACCGTGATGAACTGCCTGGCCCTCCAGGACTTCCTGGAGAAGGAGGGCATCGACAGCCGGGTGCAGACCGCCATCACCATGGGCCAGGTCGCCGAGCCGTACATCCCGCTGCGCGCCGTGCGCCACCTGGAGAAGGGCCGTGTGGTCATCTTCGGCGCCGGTATGGGCATGCCGTACTTCTCCACCGACACCACCGCCGCCCAGCGCGCCCTGGAGATCGACGCCGAGGCGCTGCTCATGGGCAAGAACGGCGTGGACGGGGTCTACGACTCCGACCCCAGGACCAACCCGGACGCCGTCAGGTTCGACGCCCTCGGCTACGGCGAGGTCATCACCCGCGACCTCAAGGTCGCCGACGCCACCGCCATTACGCTGTGCCGCGACAACAAGCTGCCGATCGTCGTGTTCGAGCTGCTCGCGGAGGGCAATATCGCGCGGGCCGTCAAGGGTGAGAAGATCGGCACGCTCGTGGGCGACCAGGGCAGCCGGGACTGACCGGCACACCCCGGCGCCCGGGGTGCGCCACCCGCCCGGGGACGGACGGGACGCGCCCCGGCCGGGGGATGGACAATGTCCTGCCGGTCGGGAACCGTGCAGGAAGAGGACGCGACGCAGCCGGCCGCCGCCCGACACAGGAACCGCAGCCGGGCCTTACTCAAGACACGCAGGAGCAAGTGGTGATCGAAGAGACCCTCCTCGAGGCCGAGGAGAAGATGGAGAAGGCCGTCGTGGTCGCCAAGGAGGACCTCGCCGCGATCCGCACCGGCCGTGCGCACCCGGCGATGTTCAACAAGATCGTGGCCGACTACTACGGCGCCCCGACGCCGATCAACCAGCTGGCCTCGTTCTCCGTGCCGGAGCCGCGCATGGCGGTCGTGACCCCGTTCGACAAGAGCGCGCTGCGCAACATCGAGCAGGCGATCCGCGATTCCGACCTGGGCGTCAACCCCAGCAACGACGGCAACATCATCCGGGTGGTGTTCCCCGAGCTGACCGAGGAGCGCCGCCGCGAGTACATCAAGGTCGCCAAGGGCAAGGGTGAGGACGCCAAGGTCTCCATCCGCTCGGTGCGCCGCAAGGCCAAGGACGCGATCGACAAGCTGATCAAGGACGGCGAGGTCGGCGAGGACGAGGGCCGCCGCGCGGAGAAGGAGCTGGACGACACCACGGCGAAGTACGTCGCCCAGGTGGACGAGCTCCTGAAGCACAAGGAAGCGGAGCTGCTCGAAGTCTGATGAGCGACTCTTCCTGGGGAGCGCCACCGCCCGCCGGGCAGGCCGGGTACTGGGGGCCCGCGCAACGCGGGCCCGTCCAGGGGGCCGCCCCGGCGGGTCCCGCGTACGATGCGCCTGAGGCGCCGCAGCAGACCCGCCCCATGCCCGTCGTGTCCGACGCGCCTCCGTACGGCGCGGACCGGGACGGCGGCCGGGGGGCGGCTCGCCCGGGTGGCCCCCCGTACCCGGACCAGGCGTTCCGCGACGGGACGTTCCGAGCCCAGACGTACCGAGCCCAGAGGCAGAATCCGGAGCCCATGTCCGACGCCCCGCAGCCGGCCCCCGCGCCGCAGAAGAAGAGCGCGGGCCGTGACCTGGGCGCGGCCATAGGTGTCGGCGCCGGGCTCGGTGTGGTGATCATCGCGTCCCTGTTCGTCGTCAAGGCCGTGTTCGTCGGCGTCATCGCGGTCGCCGTGGTCGTGGGCCTGTGGGAGCTGACCAGCAGGCTGCAGGAGCGCAAGGGCATCAAGGCGCCGCTGGTGCCGCTCGCCGTCGGCGGTGCGGCGATGGTGGTCGCCGGGTACGTCCGCGGTGCCGAGGGCGCCTGGGTCGCCATGGCGCTGACCGCGCTGGCCGTGCTGGTCTGGCGGATGACGGAACCGCCGGAGGGCTACCTCAAGGACGTCACCGCGGGCCTGTTCGCGGCCTTCTACGTGCCCTTCCTGGCCACGTTCGTCGCGCTGCTGCTCACCGCCGACGACGGTCCCCGGCGTGTCCTGACCTTCCTGGTCCTGACGGTCGTCAGTGACACCGGCGCCTACGCCGTCGGCTGGCGCTTCGGCCGGAACAAGCTGGCCCCGCGCATCAGTCCCGGCAAGACCCGCGAGGGCCTGCTCGGCGCGGTGCTGTTCGCCACGGTCGCGGGGGCGCTGTGCATGCAGTTCCTGATCGACGACGGCGCCTGGTGGCAGGGACTGCTGCTGGGCCTGGCGGTCGCGGCCAGTGCCACGCTGGGCGACCTGGGCGAGTCCATGATCAAGCGGGACCTGGGCATCAAGGACATGGGCGCCCTGCTCCCCGGTCACGGCGGCATCATGGACCGCCTGGACTCCCTGCTGCCGACGGCCCCGGTGGTGTGGCTGCTGATGGTCGTGTTCGTCGGCTCCGCCTGAGCCGCGCGCGCCACGGCTTGCGGGCCCCCTCCTGCTCGGCAGGGCGGGGCCCGCTGCCGTGGCCGGCCCGCACGGGCCCGCGATTCGATCTGCGACACTGGGAGCACCATGCCCAAGCCCGGAGAACTCACTTTCGTCGCCCCGCGCGGAGCCAAGAAGCCGCCGCGGCACCTCGCCGACCTCACGCCCGCCGAGCGCAAGGACGCCGTGGCCGGGATCGGTGAGAAGCCGTTCCGTGCCAAGCAGCTCTCGCAGCACTACTTCGCGCGGTACGCGCACGACCCCGAGCAGTGGACCGACATCCCCGCCGGGTCGCGCGGCAAGCTCCAGGAGGCGCTGTTCCCCGAGCTGATGACCGTCGTGCGGCACCTGTCGACCGACCAGGGCACCACGCGCAAGACGCTGTGGCGGCTGTTCGACGGCACGCTCGTGGAGTCGGTGCTGATGCGCTACCCGGACCGGGTGACCATGTGCATCAGCTCGCAGGCCGGGTGCGGGATGAACTGCCCCTTCTGCGCCACCGGACAGGCGGGCCTGGACCGGAACCTGTCCACCGCCGAGATCGTCCACCAGATCGTGGACGGGATGCGGGCGCTGCGCGACGGCGAGGTGCCCGG
Source organism: Streptomyces sp. TG1A-8 (assembly GCF_030499535.1). NCBI lineage: Bacteria > Bacillati > Actinomycetota > Actinomycetes > Kitasatosporales > Streptomycetaceae > Streptomyces > Streptomyces sp. TG1A-8. Next base: position 2,135,768 of record NZ_JASTLB010000001.1, on the reverse strand, counting down.
CGGCCCGGCGCGGCTGTCCAACATCGTCTTCATGGGGATGGGCGAGCCGCTCGCCAACTACAAGCGCGTCGTCGGTGCCGTCCGGGCGCTCACCGATCCCGCGCCGGACGGGCTCGGGCTGTCGCAGCGCGGGATCACGGTCTCCACCGTCGGACTGGTGCCGGCCATCCACCGCTTCGCCGACGAGGGCTTCAAGTGCCGGCTGGCGATCTCCCTGCACGCCCCCGACGACGAGCTGCGCGACACCCTCGTCCCCGTGAACACGCGGTGGAAGGTGCGCGAGGTGCTCGACGCCGGCTTCGAGTACGCGGAGAAGACGGGCCGCCGGCTGTCGATCGAGTACGCGCTCATTCGGGACATCAACGACCAGGCCTGGCGCGGCGACCGGCTCGGACGACTGCTCAGGGGCAGGCCCGTGCACGTCAACCTCATCCCGCTCAACCCGACGCCGGGCTCCCGGTGGACCGCCTCGCGGCCCGAGGACGAGAAGGCGTTCGTGGAGGCCGTCGCGGCCCACGGGGTGCCGGTGACCATCCGGGACACCCGGGGACAGGAGATCGACGGGGCCTGTGGTCAGCTGGCGGCCACCGAGCGGTAACCTGAGCCCGTCACCACAACTTCATACCAGCCGTACATCTGCATATTCCGACAGGGGAGCGCCACAGCGCTGAGAGTGCGGCAACCGGCCGCAGACCCTCTGAACCTCGCCCAGGTCATTCTGGGTAGGAAGTTCGGTCACCACTCAAGCTGTTGCGCCCCGTCCGGCCTCCGCCGAGGCCGGACGGGGCCGCGTCTCTTCCTGGCCAACCCCAGGAGGACATCCAGTGCACACCAAGACCTTCGTGGCCGTGGCCGCCGGGCTCGGGCTGATCGCGCTGCCGGCACTGGCCGGCTGCGGCAGCGCGGACGCCGGCGGAGCGGGCGGTTCCAAGACCGTCACCCTGGTCAGCCACGACTCGTGGGCCGTCTCCAAGAGCGTCCTCAAGGACTTCGAGAAGCGGTCCGGGTACACGGTCCGGGTCCTGAAGGACGGCGACGCCGGGCAGGCCGTCAACAAGGCGATCCTGACCAAGGACCACCCGCAGGGCGACGTCTTCTTCGGCGTCGACAACACACTGCTGTCCCGCGCCCTCGACAACGGCCTGTTCCAGCCGTACGAGGCGAAGGGCCTCGACCGGGTCGGCGCCGCCTACCAGCTCGACCGGGCCCGGCACCGCGTCACGCCCGTCGACTACGGCGACATCTGCGTCAACTACGACAAGGCGTACTTCAACGAGCACAAGCTGGCCCCGCCGCAGACCTTCGCCGACCTCGCGAAGCCCGCGTACAAGAACCTCCTCGTCACCGAGAACGCCGCCACCTCCTCGCCCGGCCTCGGCTTCCTGCTCGGCAGCGCCGCACGGTTCGGCGGGACCGGCTGGCCGGAGTACTGGCAGAAGCTCAAGGCCAACGGCGTCAAAGTGGTCGACGGCTGGGAACAGGCCTACGACCAGGAGTTCTCCGGCTCGGCCGGAGGCCGCAAGGCCGGCGGCGACCGGCCGCTGGTGGTGTCGTACGCCTCCTCCCCGCCCGCCGAGGTGATCTACGCCGCGAAGCGGCCCCGCACCGCCCCGACCGGCGTGGCGGCCGGCACCTGCTTCCGGCAGGTCGAGTTCGCCGGGCTGCTGAGCCACGCGGGGAACCCCAAGGGCGGCAAGGCGTTCCTCGACTTCCTGCTGTCCGGGGAGTTCCAGCGGGACATGCCGCTGAACATGTTCGTCTACCCGGTGGTGGAGGGCACCGCGGTGCCCGCCGACTTCACGCGGTACGGGCCCGCCGCCGAGGACCCCGAGACCATGTCCCCCGGCACCATCGCCGCCAACCGCGATCAGTGGGTCAAGTCGTGGACGTCGCTCGTACTGAAGTAGCCGGAGCGGCGCCCGGCGCGGCCCCCCGCAGGGGCGGCCGCACGGGGAGCGCGGCGCGGCTCGGCCTCATGGCCCCGCCCGTCGCGTTCTTCGCGGTGTTCTTCGCCTGGCCCGTGGCCGCGATCGTGGCACGCGGGCTGAGGGCCGACGGCGCCTGGCAGTTCGGGCGGATGGCGGACGTGGTCACCCGGCCGGACATCCGGCACGTGCTGTGGTTCACCGGCTGGCAGGCGCTCGCCTCCACCGCCCTCACCCTGCTGGCCGCCCTGCCCGCCGCCTACGTCTTCGCCCGCCTCGACTTCCCCGGCAGACAACTGCTGCGGGCCGTCGTCACGGTCCCGTTCGTGCTGCCGACCGTCGTCGTCGGCACCGCCTTCCTGGCCCTGGTCGGGCGCGGCGGGCTGCTGGACGAGCTGTGGGGGGTACGGCTGGACACCACGGTGTGGGCGATCCTGCTGGCCCACGTCTTCTTCAACTACGCGGTCGTCGTCCGCACCGTCGGCGGGCTGTGGGCCCAGCTCGACCCCCGGCAGGAGGAGGCCGCCCGGATGCTCGGCGCGTCCGCGGCCAAGGCCTGGCGGCAGGTGGTCCTGCCCGCCCTGGCGCCCGCCGTGGCCGCCGCCGCACTGATGGTCTTCCTGTTCACCTTCACCTCCTTCGGCGTGGTGCAGATCCTCGGCGGCCCCACCTTCGCCACGCTCGAAGTGGAGATCTACCGGCAGACCTCCGAGGTCTTCGACCTGACCACGGCCGCGGTGCTCACCGTCGTGCAGTTCGCCGCGGTGGGCGCCGTCCTGGTCGTGCACGCCCGGACCGTCCGCCGGCGCGAGAGCGCGCTGCACCTGGTCGACGCCTCGGTGACCGCGCGCCGGCCGCGCGGGGCCGGACAGTGGACGCTGCTCGTCTCGGTCCTCGCCACCGTCGCGCTGCTGCTGGTGCTGCCGCTGGCCGTGCTCGTCGGGCGCTCCCTCGACGCGTCCGGCTTCGGCTACTACCGGGCGCTGACGCGCACCGACGGCGGCACCTTCCTGGTGGCTCCGCTGCACGCCGTGTGGACCTCGCTCCAGTACGCCGCCGCCGCCACGGCCATCGCCGTGCTGATCGGCGGCCTCGCCGCCGCCGCACTGGCCCGCCGGGACGCCGGACGGCTGGTGCGCGGCTTCGACGCGCTGCTGATGCTGCCGCTCGGCGTCTCCGCCGTGACCGTCGGCTTCGGCTTCCTGATCGCGCTGGACAGGCCGCCGCTGGACCTGCGCCAGTCGTGGGTCCTCGTCCCGCTCGCCCAGGCGCTGGTCGGTGTCCCCTTCGTGGTGCGGACCATGCTGCCCGTGCTGCGGGCGGTGGACGGGCGGCTGCGGGAGGCGGCGGCCGTGCTCGGGGCGTCGCCCCGGCGGGTGTGGCGGGAGGTCGACCTGCCGCTGGTGCGCAGGGCGCTGCTGGTCGCGGCCGGGTTCGCGTTCGCCGTCTCCCTCGGCGAGTTCGGGGCGACGGTGTTCATCGCGCGCCCGGACGACCCGACGCTCCCGGTCGCCGTGGCCCGGCTGCTGAGCCGGCCCGGGGACCTCAACTACGGGCAGGCGATGGCCCTGTCCACGATCCTCATGGTGGTGTGCGCGCTCGCCCTGCTCGTCCTGGAGCGGCTGCGCACCGACCGGGCGGGGGAGTTCTGATGCTGCTGAGCCTGGAGGCGGCGACCGTGCGGTTCGGCGGACGGCCCGCGCTCGACGCGGTCGGCCTCGACGTGGCCGAGCACGAGGTGGTGTGCGTGCTCGGGCCCAGCGGCAGTGGCAAGTCGACCCTGCTCAGGGTGGTGGCCGGACTCCAGCCGCTGGAGCGCGGGCGGGTGCTGCTGGACGGCCGGGACCAGGCGGGCGTGCCCGCGCACCGGCGGGAGGTGGGGCTGATGTTCCAGGACCACCAGCTCTTCCCGCAGCGGGACGTGGGGGGCAACGTGGCGTTCGGGCTGCGGATGCGCGGGGTGCCGAGGGACGAACGGGACGCGGAGACCGGCCGGCTGCTGGAGCTGGTCGGGCTGCCCGGCGCCGCCCGGCGCGCCGTGGCCGCGCTGTCCGGCGGCGAGCAGCAGCGGGTGGCCCTCGCCCGGGCGCTCGCGCCCCGGCCGCGGCTGCTGATGCTGGACGAGCCGCTGGGCCAGCTCGACCGCTCGCTGCGGGAGCGGCTGGTGGTCGAACTCCGCGAGCTGTTCGGCCGGCTGGGCACCACCGTGCTCGCCGTCACGCACGACCAGGGCGAGGCGTTCGCCCTGGCCGACCGGGTGGTGGTGATGCGGGAGGGGCGGATCGCCCAGTCCGGCACGCCCCTGGAGGTGTGGCAGCGCCCGGCGGACGAGTTCGTGGCCCGTTTCCTCGGCTTCGACAACGTGGTCGCGGCGAACGTCGCCGGCACGGCCGCGGACACCCCGTGGGGCAAGCTGCCGGTGCCCGGCGGTTCCCCGCAGGGCAGCCGTCCGCTGCTGGTCCGGCCCGCCGGAGTACGGCTGGTGCCGGCCGGCCAGGGCCTGCCCTGCACGGTGACGGCCCGTACCTTCAGGGGCACCCACGTGGCCGTCCGCCTCCGGCCCCATGACGGCGGCCCGCACCTGGAGGCGGCCTGCACGCTCGGGGACGCGCCGGAGACCGGGGCCGGCGTGGACGTCGCGTTCGACGTGGGCGACGTCGTCGTGCTGGACTGACCGGCGCGGCCTCCCGGGCGGCCCCCGCCCCCGCCCGCGTACGGCACACCACCGCGGCCCGCCCCCGGGGGCACCGGGACGAGGGGCGGGCCGCGGCGGACGTCGGGCGGGGGGGCGCAGCGAGGCGTCAGCGACCGCTGCCGGTCCCGCGGCGGCGCATGCCGAGGAAGACCGCGCCGCCGCCGACGACGACCAGCACGCCGGCGATGCCGGCGATCAGGCCGATGTCGGAGTTCGCGCCGGTCTCGGCGAGGTTCGAGTCACCGGCCGCCGGGGAGGGCGCGTTGTCCGAGGTGCCCGCCGGGGCGGAGCTGCTCCCGGAGGCCGCCGGGGCCGGGGCCGAGGCCCCGGCGGACGGGGCGGACGGGGAGGGCGTCGGGGCCGGGGACTCCTCCTTCGCGCAGGCCGTGGCCGGGGTCACCAGGTCCTGCTCGATGTCCGCGTCGACGATGTCGCCGGCCTTGACGTGGATGCGGTAGGTGGCGTCGGGCTTCCAGTCCTCCGGGAAGGTCACCGTGGTGCCCTCCTCGGAACCCTTGATGCCCTGCGGCTCGCCCACCTGCTTCTCGACGCCACCGTCGTTCTTCCGGAACACGGTGATGGTGGCCGGGGTGCCGGAGGCGTCCTTGTCGGTGACGACGATGACGCCGTCGCCGCCGTGGCAAGCGGCTGCGGCGGAGAACTCGTCGATGTTGCACGCGAGCGCGGTCCCGGCGGCGCCGAGCGCCAGCGCGGCCGAAGCGGAGGCAACACCCAGAAGACGCACGGAACGACGTACGTCACGGCGATTCATGGACACGTTTGTCCTTTGCGGATGCATGACTGAGGGGGGTGGAACGGGGAGCCGGGACGGTGTCCGGAGCAGGGTCCGGGACGGGCCCCGGCGCCCCCGAGGACTCAAAGGTCTATAAGCGCCCCGGCGGAAGTGTCAACGCGTATGCCGTCAACGGTTGTTGGCTTTGCTTCCGCATGAACCGCCGAGACGTTTGATCGCGTCCGGGGCCTGCTCGATCCGGTCGACCAGGGCGATACGGGACTCCATCGACCGTTCCCGCGCCAGCGCCCCCAGCAGGGGCCAGGCGGGCAGCCGCCGCGTCCAGTGCTCCTCGTCCACGAGCACCATGGGCGTGGGCTCGCCCCGCGACTCGTAGTAGTTCGGCGTGGCGTTGTCGAAGATCTCCTGCACGGTGCCGGCGGCGCCCGGCAGGAATATCACCCCGGCGGTGGAGCGGGCCAGCAGGCCGTCCTCGCGGGTGGCGTTGGCGAAGTACTTGGCGAGGTGCGCGGCGAAGGCGTTCGGCGGTTCGTGGCCGTAGAACCAGGTGGGGATGCCCACCGACTCCCCGCCGCCGGGCCAGCGTTCGCGCACCTCGAAGGCGGCGCGCGCCCAGTCGGTGACGGAGGGCCGGAACGAGGGCGCCTTGGCGAGCAGCCGCAGCGCGTCGTCCAGCATGCCGTCCTCGAAGGGGGCGGCGTACGCGCCGAGGTTCGCCGCCTCCATCGCGCCCGGCCCGCCGCCGGTGGCGACCGTGAACCCGGCGCGCGTCAGGTCGCGGCCCAGCCGGGCGGCGCCGGCGTACTCGGCCGTGCCGCGGGCCATCGCGTGGCCGCCCATGACGCCCACCACCCGGGCGTTGGCGAGGAGTTCGTCCAGGGCGTCGGAGACGGCGTCGTCGTGGATCGCGCGCAGCATCGAGGCGAACACGTCGCCGTCGGCCCTGGTCCGCCGGAACCAGGCGTAGGCCCGCGCGTCCGGCGTCGCCCCGTAGTCCTCGTCGAGCGACTCGAACAGTTCGCCGGGCGTGTAGACGAAACCCCGGTACGGGTCGAAGGGCAGACCCGGGACCGGCGGGAACACCAGGGCCCCGGCCGACCGGACGTGCGCGGCGGCCTCGGGGTCCATCGGGCAGCCGAGGAACACGGCACCCGTCGTGTCGAGGGCGAGCAACTCCTGCGTACGGGCCGTCAGATCGACGGCCTGCACGCGGTACTGGGCCAGTGAGCCCTGCCGGGCGACCTCGTCGAACTCGGCGAGGGACTCGATCTCACGGTCGTGGGCGGCCCGGTGGGGCCGGGCGGGTGTCGGATGCACCCGCCCATGCTAGGCACGGACGTTCGGCCCGCGGGGGTCAGCCCCGGACCGCGGCCGGGTCCATCCACGCGATCTCCCAGGTGTGGCCGTCGAGGTCGTCGAAGGCGCGGCCGTACATGAACCCGTGGTCCTGGGGCTCGCCGTGGGCGCTGCCGCCGGCCGCGATCGCCTTCTCCACCAGTTCGTCCACCTTCTCGCGACTCTCGGCGCTCAGGCACAGCAGCACCTCGCTGGCCTCGGCGGAGTCGACGATCTCCTTGTGGGTGAACCGGGAGTAGTGCTGCCTCGTCATCAGCATCGCGATGATGGTGTCGCTGATCTCGACGCAGGCGCAGTCGTCGTTGCTGAACTGCGGGTTGATGCGGTAGCCCAGCTCCGTGAAGAACTTCTTCGTGGCCGGGACGTCCTGGGTGACCAGGTTCACGAAGATCATCTGCTGGTACATGGGGTCTCTCCCTCGGATCGGTGCGTGTGCCGCCTCAGGGGGATGGACGCCGGGCCGCCGTGAAAGTCATCGGTGGCCGGAAGGTTTTTCCGCCGTTCTCCGCCGGGCCTCCGGCACGCCCCTGCGCACGGCTGCGGGGACGGGGCCTCAGCGGTTCAGGAAAAGCGCCGCCAGGTGGGCGATCACCAGGATGAGCGGGCCGAAGACGGCCAGCAGGACCGCCGCGCGCAGGGCCGCGGCACCGCGCAGCGTCGTGGCGGGTGCGCCGAGACGGAGCAGGGCGGCGGTGGTGTCGGCGCGGCACTGGCGGGCCTCGACGGCCGTGGTGAGCAGCGCCGCCAGCGCGCAGCCGGCCACCACGAGCGCGCCCAGCGTGCTCAACGGGCCGAAGGAGGGCGCGGGGCGGTCGTACAGGGCGGTCATCGTGTACGCGGCCGACACCACCGCGCACACCACGCCGAGCGGACGGCCGATCCGGGTGGCCTCCGCCATGAGGCCCCGGCCGGCCAGCAGCCGGAGCGCACCGGGCCGCGCGGACTGCAGCAGCCGGCCGCACAGGTGGGTGAGGCCGGGGGAGGCCAGGACCAGCCCGAGGGCGGTGAGGATCCAGCCGGCCAGCACCGCGGAGTCCCCGCCGGGCAGTGAGGCGAGCGACGGGGCGGCGGAGGAGCGGCCCCCGTAGGCCTGCACGGCCAGGGCGGCGGCCAGGGTGGCGACGCCCCAGGGCAGACCGGCCGGGGCCTCGCGGGGCGCCGGGGTGCCGGCCGGGACGTCGCGGGTGTCACGCGTGCCGGAGGTGCCGGGGATATCGGGGATGTCGGGGGTGTCGGGGCGGGTGCCGGTTCCCCCGGTGTCCCGGGCGGCGGACCCGGGACCGCCGGACCGGGCCGCGAACCCCAGGCCGACGGACGGCGCGGCGGCACACCCCGAGCTGCGCCCGGCCCCGGACCCGCTCGCGGACCGCGCAGCGGCCCCCCTCCGCCGCGCCGGCGTGCCCGACCGCGTCCCGGACCCGCCGCGCACCCCGGACGCCTCGCGGGCCGCCGTGCGGCCGTACGCCCCGAACCGGCCGCGCCCGCCCGCCCGTTCGGTGAGCGGCCGGGGGTCCCCGGGGCGCAGGGCGGCCGCCACCACCGCCGAGGCGGTCGCCGGGACGACGGCCAGCAGGGTCAGGGTGGCCGGCACTGGCAGGGGCCGGCGCACCGCCAGGAACTGTGCCCCCGCGCCGTCGAGGGGCAGGCCCGTCAGGTCGCCGCGCAGGTGCAGGAAGGACAGCAGGGCCAGCAGTGAGCCGAGGGTGCACGACAGGGCCGTGGTCAGGGCGGAGACCGCCATGAGCCGGGCGGGGCCCAGACCCACGGCCGACAGGCCGGGACGGGGCCGGGTGCCGGGGTCCGTGCGGGCCACGGCGAGCGCGAGGTGCACCGTGGCGGTGAGCGGAACCGCGCACCAGGCCAGGCGGAGCACGGCCGCGCCCGGCGTCCCGGGGTGGCCCAGCGCGTAGCCGAGGGCGCCGAGCAGCAGGAAGCCGGTGCCCGCCGAGGCCGCGGCCACCAGCAGCCGGCGCAGTTGGACGGCGGGGCGGGCCGCACGGGTCAGACGGAGAGCGAGCACGCCGCCCGGCCTTCCGTCTCCGCGGTCTCCGGCAGGTGCACGGTCTTCACGCGCCGCCCGTCCAGCAGCGCGACCGTGCGGTCGGCGAGGGCGGCGGTCCCGGCGTCGTGGGTGGCGAGGACCACCGTGATGCCGTGCGAGCGGGCCGCCGTGGTGAGCGTGCGCAGGACGTGCGCGCGCTCGGCGCGGTGCAGCGGTGCCGTCGGTTCGTCCGCGAACAGGACCGTGGGCCCGGGGGCGAGCGCGCGGGCGATGCAGACGCGCTGGCGTTCGGCCTGCCGCAGCTCGTGCGGGCGCCGGCGGGCCCGGTCGCCGACGTCCAGCCGCTCCAGCCATTCCAGGGCGGTCGCCTTGGCCCGGCGGCGGCCGGTGCCGCGCAGCATCAGGGGCAGGGCGGCGTTCTCCCAGACGTTCAGCTCCGGCACCAGGGCGGGGGCGGGGTCGATCCAGCCGAACCGCTTGCGGCGCAGTCGCTCGCGGGCCACCGGCCCCAGGGTGTGCACGGGGGCGCTGTTGAACCAGATCTCGCCGCTCTCCGCCCTGACCAGCCCGGACAGGCACCGCAGCAGGGTGGTCTTGCCGCTGCCGCGCGGGCCGCCGACGGCGAGGATCTCGCCCTCCCGGACGGCGAGCGTGACTCCGGCCAGGCCCGGTGAGCCGTCGGGGTGTCTGAAATGCAGGGAGCGTGCCCAGAGCACGTCGTTGTCCGGCGGAGCCTCCATGGGCGTACACCTCGGTTCTGATCCGTCTTCCCGTGCCTGGTCCCCCGTCCGGGGGAACGAAGGCCGGGCCTATCGGTCACTGGAACGCTAGGCAGCCGCCGGGGGGAGGCCGGACAGCACACGGCCCCGGGCCGCCGTTCTCACTCGAACGGAGGGCGCCGGGGCCAGATCCGATCATCCAGTCGGATGATCGGGTCGCCCGTCGAGGGCTCAGAGCTTCGTCCACGCCTCCGTGAGGGTGGCGCGCAGGATCTGCTCGATCTCGTCGAAGGTCCCCTGGTGGGAGATCAGCGGCGGGGCGAGCTGGACGACCGGGTCGCCGCGGTCGTCGGCCCGGCAGTACAGGCCGTTGTCGAACAGCGCCTTGGAGAGGAAGCCGTACAGGACGCGCTCGGTCTCCTCCTCGTCGAAGGACTCCTTGGTGTTCTTGTCCTTCACCAGTTCGATGCCGTAGAAGAAGCCGTTGCCGCGGACGTCGCCGACGATCGGCAGGTCGTGCAGCTTCTGCAGGGTCGACAGGAAGGCGCCCTCGTTGTCCAGCACGTGCTGGTTGAGGTTCTCGCGCTCGAACAGGTCGAGGTTGGCCAGGCCCACCGCGGCCGACACCGGGTGGCCGCCGAAGGTGTAGCCGTGCAGGAAGGTGTTGTCGCCCCGGTAGAACGGCTCGGCCAGCCGGTCGGAGATGATGCAGGCGCCTATCGGGGAGTAGCCCGAGGTCATCCCCTTGGCGCAGGTGATCATGTCCGGGACGTAGTCGAACTTGTCGCACGCGAACATCGTGCCGAGGCGGCCGAAGGCGCAGATGACCTCGTCGGAGACGAGCAGCACGTCGTACTGGTCGCAGATCTCGCGCACCCGCCGGAAGTAGCCGGGGGGCGGCGGGAAGCAGCCGCCGGCGTTCTGCACCGGCTCCAGGAAGACCGCGGCGACGGTGTCCGGGCCCTCGAAGAGGATCTGCTGCTCGATCTGGTCGGCGGCCCAGCGGCCGAAGGCCTCCGGGTCGTCGCCGTGGATCGGGGCGCGGTAGATGTTGGTGTTCGGCACCTTGTGCGCGCCCGGCACCAGCGGCTCGAAGGGGGCCTTGAGGGCCGGCAGGCCGGTGATGGACAGGGCGCCCTGCGGGGTGCCGTGATAGGCGACCGCGCGGGAGATGACCTTGTACTTGGTGGGCTTGCCGGTCAGCTTGAAGTACTGCTTGGCGAGCTTCCAGGCGGTCTCGACGGCCTCGCCGCCGCCGGTGGTGAAGAAGACCTTGTTCAGGTCGCCCGGCGCGTGGCCGGCCAGGCGCTCGGCCAGCTCCACGGCCGTGGGGTGGGCGTAGGACCACACCGGGAAGAAGGCCAGTTCCCGGGCCTGCTTGAACGCGGTCTCGGCGAGTTCCGTGCGGCCGTGACCGGCCTGGACCACGAACAGACCCGCGAGACCGTCCAGGTAGCGCTTGCCCTTGTCGTCGTAGATGTAGGTGCCCTCACCCCGGACGATGGTCGGGACGGGGGAGTTCTCGTACGAGGACATGCGGGTGAAGTGCATCCACAGGTGGTCGTACGCGGTGCGGCTGAGGTCCTTCTGGGTCACGGTTATCGGGTTCCCCACATGTAGGTCTGCTTCTTGAGCCTGAGGTAGACGAAGCTCTCGGTGGAGCGCACGCCGGGCAGGGCCCGGATGCGTCGGTTGATGACGTCCAGCAGGTGGTCGTCGTCCTCGCAGACGATCTCGGCGAGGATGTCGAACGAGCCCGCGGTCATCACCACGTACTCGACTTCCGACATGCCGGTCAGCGCGTCCGCGATCGACTCGACGTCGCCCTCGACGTGGATCCCGACCATCGCCTGCCGGCGGAAGCCCACGGTGAGCGGGTCCGTGACGGCGACGATCTGCATCACGCCCTGGTCCAGCAGCTTCTGCACACGCTGGCGCACGGCCGCCTCGGACAGGCCGACGGCCTTGCCGATCGCCGCGTACGGCCTGCGGCCGTCCTCCTGCAGCTGCTGGATGATGGCGAGTGAGACGGCATCCAGCTGGGGGGTGCCGTTCCTGGACTCGCGGGAGGAGTCCCTCTGGTCTGCGCTTCGACTGGCCACGAACTCACTGTGCACGACGTATCGACAGTTTCGCAAGCTTCCAGCGATGAAATTCGTTGTTTACGAGTCCGGGACGTGCGGATTTCGCAGAACCGATGGCGGTAGGGGTGTTGAAAACGTGGGCGTGCCGATTAGGGTGGGGTGTCTCAGCCACCGGACACCCCAGCGGGGCCGGGCGGGCTGGACGGCTTGAACCCTCGAACCAGATCAGGAGGCCGGCAGTGAGCACCGAGCTGCGTCGTCTGCGCAACTACATCGACGGTGAGTTCCGGGACGCCGCCGACGGACGGACCACCGAGGTGGTCAACCCCGCGACCGGTGAGGCGTACGCGACCGCGCCGCTGTCCGGGCAGGCGGACGTGGACGCCGCCATGGCCGCCGCCGCCGCGGCCTTCCCGGTGTGGCGCGACACCACGCCCGCCGAGCGGCAGAAGGCGCTCCTGAAGATCGCCGACGCCTTCGAGGAGCGTGCCGAGGAACTGATCGCGGCCGAGGTGGAGAACACGGGCAAGCCGGTCGGGCTGACCCGCTCCGAGGAGATCCCGCCCATGGTCGACCAGATCCGCTTCTTCGCGGGCGCGGCGCGGATGCTGGAGGGCCGCTCGGCCGGCGAGTACATGGAGGGCCTGACGTCGATCGTCCGCCGTGAGCCGGTGGGCGTCTGCGCGCAGGTCGCCCCCTGGAACTACCCGATGATGATGGCGGTGTGGAAGTTCGCCCCGGCCATCGCCGCGGGCAACACGGTCGTCCTGAAGCCCTCGGACACCACCCCGGCCTCCACCGTCCTGATCGCGGACATCCTCGGCTCGATCCTGCCCAAGGGCGTCTTCAACGTCATCTGCGGCGACCGCGACACCGGCCGGCTGATGGTCGAGCACCCGGTCCCGGCGATGGCCTCCATCACCGGTTCCGTCCGCGCGGGCGTCTCGGTCGCCGGATCGGCCGCCAAGGACGTCAAGCGGGTCCACCTGGAGCTGGGGGGCAAGGCGCCGGTCGTCGTCTTCGAGGACACCGACATCGCCAAGGCCGTCGAGGACATCTCGGTCGCGGGCTTCTTCAACGCCGGCCAGGACTGCACCGCCGCCACCCGCGTCCTGGTCCACGAGTCCATCCACGACGAGTTCGTCTCGGCGCTCGCCAAGGCCGCGTCGGAGACGAAGACCGGCCTGCCGGACGACGAGGACGTGCTGTACGGCCCCCTGAACAACCCCCACCAGCTCAAGCAGGTCGCCGGCTTCATCGAGCGGCTGCCCGCCCACGCCAAGGTCGAGGCGGGCGGCCAGCAGGTCGGCGACCGGGGCTACTTCTACGCGCCGACCGTGGTGTCGGGGCTGAAGCAGGACGACGAGATCGTCCAGAACGAGGTCTTCGGCCCCGTCATCACCGTCCAGTCCTTCGCGGACGAGGAGCAGGCCGTCGAGTGGGCCAACGGCGTCGAGTACGCCCTCGCCTCCTCGGTGTGGACCAGGGACCACGGCCGCGCGATGCGCATGTCCAAGAAGCTCGACTTCGGCTGCGTGTGGATCAACACCCACATCCCGCTGGTCGCGGAGATGCCGCACGGCGGCTTCAAGAAGTCCGGTTACGGCAAGGACCTGTCGGCGTACGGCTTCGAGGACTACACCCGCATCAAGCACGTGATGACGTCCCTGGACGCGTAGGCGCTCCGCCGGCGTGACGGAAGCGGCCCCTGGCCGGGACGGTGTCCCGGCCAGGGGCCGCTTCCGTCCGTCCGGCCGCTTCCGTCCGTCCGGCCGCTTCCGTCCGTCCGGCCGCTTCCGTCCGTCCGGCCGCTTCCGTCCGTCCCGCGCCCGGGTCCCGGCGCTCTGATACCGCCGGGGCCCGGGCAGGAGGACACTGGACCCGAGGGCACTCTGTGCGTCAGCAGTGTGCTGGCTCGGCGACGACGGGACGCTGCCAGTGAACGATCAGCACCGGGACGCGAACGGCCGGCGGATGCTGGCGGGTCTGCTGACCGCCAGTCACCTGATGCCGCTGGAACTCCTGCCGGCCAGGACGGCCGAGCACGCGGCGGCGGTGGGTTTCTCCCACGTGCTCATCTACCTGGGGGACCTCCGGCGGGAGGTGCTGCGGCTGCTGACCGGCGAGGGCCTGGACGCCGGCCGGGGAGCCGTCGGCGAGGAGAGCGAGCTGAAGATCGAGGGCACCGTGGCGGGGCGCGCCTACCAGCACGGGGAGATCCTCCTCGGCGGATCGGCGGGCCCGCAGGGAAACCACTGGTGGGTTCCGCTGCTGGACGGCACCGAACGCCTCGGGATGCTGCGGATCACCACCGCCGACGACGACGCGCGGGCACGGGAGGACATGATCCTGCTGGCCTCCGTGCTCGCCCTGATCATCGACAGCAGACGGCGCAGCAGCGACTCCCACGCCCGGCTGACCCGGACCCAGCCGCTGAACATCGCGGCCGAGATGCAGTGGCACCTGATGCCGCCGCGCACCTACGCCGACGGCCGGGTGGTGATCTCCGCCGCGATGGAGCCCGCCTACGCCATCAGCGGCGACGCCTACGACTACGCCACCGCCGATCACGTGGTGCACCTGTCGCTGTTCGACGCGATGGGCCACGACACCGCCGCCGGCCTGACCGCCCACCTGGCCCTGGGGACCTGCCGCAATTCCCGCCGCCGGGGCGCCGGCCTCGTCGAGATCACCGAACGGATCGAGGGGGCGCTGATCGAGCAGTTCGGCCAGCAGCGCTACGCCACCGGCATCCTCGCCGACCTGGACACCCGCACCGGGGCGCTGACCTGGGTCAACCGGGGCCAGCAGCCGCCGGTGGTCATCCGCGGCGGCCGGTGGAGCACCCACCTGAGCTGCCGTCCCGCCCACCCCATGGGCACCGGCCTGGACCTGCCCGTCGCGCTGTGCCACGACCAACTGGAGCCCGGGGACCGGCTCGTGCTGTACACCGACGGCATCACCGAAGCCCGCGGCGCCGGCGACGAGGAGTTCGGCCTCGACCGCTTCACCGACTTCCTCATCCGCCACCACGCGGACGGCCTGCCCGTGCCCGAGACCCTGCGCCGCCTCGTGCACGCGGTACTCGAGTACCACGACGGCCGGCTGCAGGACGACGCCACCGTGCTGTTCTGCGAATGGCTCGGACCCGTCGCGACCCGCACGGACCGGGCGGCCGCGCTGGCCGGTCTGCCGTCCCCCGCCCCCACCGGACCGCGTCGTGAACGCAGGAGGATTTCCCCGTGAGCACCGACCTGCAGGTCACCGTTCGTGAAACCCGCGTCCACCAGGTCGTGGTCGCGGTGACCGGTTCCCTGGACCACCGCACGACCGCCGGCTTCCACCAGCAGACGGCCGCCCTGATGACCGCCCGCCGTCACATGGTGCTGGACATGTCCCAGGTCACCTTCTGCGACTCCTCCGGCCTCAACACCCTGCTGCTCCTGCTCCGGCAGGCGCAGATCAACGACACCACCCTGACGCTGACCGCCGTCCCCGCCCAGATGCGGCGGCTGCTGGCGACCACCGGCGCGGACACCGTCCTCGGCGTCCGCGGCGGCGACACGGGCGGCGGCTGAGGTTCCGCAGCGGTGCCCGGGGGAGGCGCTACCGGGCGCCGCTGCGCAGCGCGTGGAGGAGGTCGACGCGGTTGGTGGTGATCGAGTCGACGCCCAGGTCCAGGAGGCGGCGCTGGGACCGGCGGGTGTCGGGGGTCCACACGGAGAGCAGGTGGCCGGCGCGGTGGACGCGGGCCGCGAGGTCGCGGTCGACCAGGGAGAAGCGGTAGTTGAGCCAGCGGGGGCGGATCGCCGCCAGCAGCACCGGCCGGGGCGGGGCGAGGGACGTCCAGGTCAGGGCGATCTCGGCGGACGTGTCGGCGGCGCGGACCGCCAGCATCGACTCGGCGCCCGCGCAGTAGTGGACGCGGTCCCGGGCCCCCGCCCGGCGGACGGCGTCCATCACCCGCTGGACGGTCCGGCGGTCGACCCGTCCGCAGAGGTCCAGCATGACCCGGCTGCCCTCCGTCGCCGCCAGCGCCTGCTCCAGCGTGGGCACGCCCCCCGCCGTGAGCCCGCGCACCTCCTGCGCCGACAGTGCCCGCAGCGGACGGTCGATCCCCCACAGCCGCTTCAGCGTCTCGTCGTGCAGCAGCACGGGGACACCGTCGCGGGTGAGCCGTACGTCGATCTCGACCGCGTCCGCGCCCCGGTCGAGCGCGGAGCGCAGGGAGTCGACGGTGTTCTCGCGGAAACGGTAGGGGTCGCCGCGGTGGGCCACGGCGGTCACGGTCTGCATGGCTCCCATTGTGACCGCCGTGGCGCAGGTCAGCGGCTGAGCCAGGCGTCGGTGTAGGAATCGATCTCCGCCGCGATCCGCGCCTTGCCCGCCGCGTCCAGGAACGACGCCTCGACGGCGTTCCTGGCGAGGTCGGCCAGGCCGCGCTCGTCCAGGCCGAGGAGGCGGGCGGCGACCGCGTACTCGTTGTTGAGGTCGGTGCCGAACATCGGCGGGTCGTCGGAGTTGATCGTGACCAGCACGCCGGCCCGGACGAACTCCCCGACCGGGTGCTCGTCCAGGGTGCGGACCGCGCGGGTGGCGGTGTTGGAGGTCGGGCACACCTCCAGCGGGATGCGGTGCTCGGCGAGGTGGGCCAGCAGCTTGGGGTCCTGCGCGGAACTGGTGCCGTGCCCGATGCGCTCGGCGCGCAGCTCGGTCAGCGCGTCCCACACCGTCTGCGGGCCGGTGGTCTCGCCGGCGTGCGGCACCGAGTGCAGTCCGGCAGCGATCGCCCGGTCGAAGTACGGCTTGAACTGCGGCCGGGGGACGCCTATTTCGGGTCCTCCGAGCCCGAAGGACACCAGTCCCTCCGGGCGGATCCGGTCCTCGGTGGCCAGCCGCAGCGTCTCCTCGGCGGCCTCCGGCCCGGCCTCGCCCGGGATGTCGAAGCACCAGCGCAGGACGGTGCCCAACTCGGACTCGGCCGCCTTGCGGGCGTCCTCGATCGCGTCCATGAAGGCCCTCTCCTCGATGCCGCGCCGGGTCGAGGAGAACGGGGTGATGGTCAGCTCGGCGTAGCGCACCTGCTGCCTGGCCAGTTCGCGGGCCACCTCGAAGGTCAGCAGCCGCACGTCCTCCGGCGTGCGGATCAGCTCGACCACCGACAGGTACACCTCGATGAAGTGCGCGAAGTCCGTGAACGTGAAGTAGTCGGCCAGGGCCTCGGGGTCCGTGGGGACCTTGGAGTCGGGGTGGCGGGCGGCCAGTTCCGCGACGATGCGGGGGGAGGCGGAGCCGACGTGGTGGACGTGCAGTTCGGCCTTGGGCAGGCCGGCGATGAAGCCGCGCAGATCGCGGTCGGCGGCTTCGGCGCCGGCTTCGGCGCCGGCTTCGGCACTGGACGCGGTGCTGCGGTCGGTCAAGGTTCCTCCCCGGGAACGGCGCCCGCGGGACAGGGTCCGTGCCCGGGCGCGGTGATCGGCTGATCGGTGACTGGGGAGCATCGTAGGCCGGACCCGGCGCCGCGCGTGGCGCCGGTGCGGCCCCGGCGGCGGCACCCGGGCCGCGGAGCGGCGCGAACGAGGCTTTACGATGACATGACGATCAAGCGAGGGGGGCGGGGACGTGACGGACCAGACGCAGCCCGGCGGGGGCGGGGGAGCGGGCTTCGACCCCTGGGCACCGCCCGGAAGCGGACCGTCCCTGGAGAAGGGGCCGCGCCCGCCCGCACCCGGACACCCGCTTCCGCCGCAGTACCGGCCGCCGGCGCCCGAGCAGCAGCCCCCCGCGTACGGGCCGCAGGACCCGCCCCCCGTCCCCCGGCAGCCTCCGGTGCCGCCCCCGGGCGTGCACGACCAGGCCACCGTGACCTCCCTGCCGGCCGGTGCCGCCGGCGCGCCCGGTCACGGCCCGGCCGGTGTGCCCCCGGCCCAGTCCTGGAGCGGATCCACCCTCCCGCCCCCGCCGGTCGCGCCCTACGGTCCCGGCGCGCAGGGCCCGGCGGTGCCCGGCGGCTACGGGTACCCCGCCCACCCCGCCCACCCCCAGGGCTACGGCTGGCCCGGTGTGCCGGCGGTCCCGCAGAACGGCATGGGCACCGCGGCGATGGTGCTGGGCATCCTGTCCTGCTGCCTGTTCTGCCTCTACGGCGTGGTCTCCATCGTGCTCGGCGTCGTCGCCGTGGTCCTCGGGGTCAAGGGGAAGAAGCGGGCCGACCGGGGCGAGGCCACCAACCGGGGGCAGGCCCAGGCCGGTTTCGTCACGGGCATCGTCGGGACGGTCATCGGCGTCGCCACGCTGGTCCTGATGATCGTCCTCATCGTCGCCGCCGTCCACGACCAGGAGGACGACTCGGGCTACGAGCCCTCCTACGACTCCGCCCCCGGCGTCTCCGCGCCCTTCCCGGCCGGGGGCTGAGCCGGGGCCCGGTACGGGCGGACACGCCCCGGACCGCCCCTGGGTCCCGGGATCAGGCTCCGGTCCCCGCCAGTGCCTCCCGCGCCTCCATCAGCGCGAAGCCCAGCAGGTTGAGTCCCCGCCAGCGCCCGGGATCCGACGCGGCCCCGTCGCCCGCGGCGAGACCGATGCCCCACACGCGGTCCAGGGGACTCGCCTCCACCAGCACCCGGTCGCCCGTGCCGAGCAGGTACCGCCGCAGGGCGTCGTCCGCCGCGAACTTGTGCACGCTGCCCTCGACGACGATCCGGAACCGCTCCCGCTCCCACGTCGCCTCGTCGAAGCCCCGGACCAGCCGTCCGGCCCTCTTGGCCAGTGCCGGGCCGGGCGCCCGCAGCGCCTCCTGTTCGGCCTCCGCGTCGCCGAAGAGCCGTGCCTTCGACGCCATCATCCAGTGCTCGGCCGTCCGGTACCCCACCCCGTCCACCACGAACGGCGACGGCCACCACTGGCTCAGACAGCTCGCGCCGATCCCGCCGTCGGGCCGCGCCCGGTGCCCCCAGAAGTACAGGTACCTGATCCGGGTTCCGGCCCGGACCTCCCTGATCAGGGCTTCCACCCCGTCGATCCTCCCCATGCACGCGAGTGTGGCACGCACCACGGACACTCCGTCCGTCCTTTTCCCCGCCGACTCGACATCTGGTCGACAGATTCCGTCGCTTAACCAAAAGGCAACAACGGAATCACTTGTTGGAGTCCTATTGCTCTGTCAGGATCGGCACTCAAATCGAGCTGGAGCTACGCCACCCGCCCCTTCGGGCGGGGTGAACGGCGAGGAGAGCGACATGCACAACCCGGGCACCGCCGCCCCGGACCGATTTCCCGCGCGGGACCGCTTCGCGGACGGCGCGCAGTTCATCGCCGGCCGGTTGACCAGGGGCACCTCGGGACACACGCACGCCGTGGTCGACCCGGCCACCGGCGAGGAGGTGTACACCTACGAGCGGGCCGGCACGCACGACGTCGACGCGGCCGTCGCCGCCGCGCGCGAGGCCTTCCCGGACTGGGCCCGCGCCACGCCGGGCGAGCGGTCCGACGCCCTGCACCGGCTCGCCGCCCTGCTCGCCGACCGCGCCGAGGACTTCGCCCGCGCCGAGTCCCTGCAGTGCGGCAAGCCGCTGAAGCTGACCCGCGGGTTCGACGTGCCGGGCACCGTCGACAACACGGCCTTCTTCGCGGGCGCGGCCCGGCACCTGCAGGGCCAGTCCGCCGCCGAGTACTCCGGCGACCACACCTCGTACGTCCGGCGCGAGCCCATCGGGGTGGTCGGGTCGGTCGCCCCCTGGAACTACCCGCTCCAGATGGCCGCCTGGAAGATCCTCCCGGCCGTCGCCGCGGGCAACACCGTCGTGCTCAAGCCCGCCGAACCGACCCCGCTGACCTCGCTGCTGTTCGCGCAGGCCGCCTCGGACGCCGGCATCCCGGACGGTGTCGTCAACGTCGTCACCGGGACCGGTGCGCAGGCCGGCGAACACCTCGTGGGACACCCCGGCGTGGCCATGACCTCCTTCACCGGCTCCACCGCCGTCGGCAAACGGGTCGCCGAGGTGGCCACCGCCACCGTCAAGCGCCTGCACCTGGAACTGGGCGGCAAGGCCCCCTTCGTCGTCTTCGACGACGCCGACCCGGAGGCGGCGGTCCACGGCGCGGTCGCGGGCGCCCTCATCAACACCGGGCAGGACTGCACGGCCGCCACGCGCGCGTACGTGCAGCGGCCGCTGTACGACGCGTTCGTGGAGCGGACCGCGGCGCTGATGGAGACCGTCCGGCTGGGCGACCCGTTCGCTCCCGGCACCGACCTCGGGCCCCTCGTCTCGCACGCCCAGCGCGACCGCGTCGCGGCCTTCGTGGAGCGGGCCCGCGGCCACGCGCGCGTGGTCACCGGCGGCGAGGCCCCCCGGGGGGACCTCGAGGACGGCGCCTACTACCGGCCCACCCTGATCACCGGCGCGGCCCAGGACAGCGAGATCGTCCAGTCCGAGATCTTCGGTCCGGTACTGGTCGTCCTGCCGTTCGACAGCGATGACGAGGGCATCCGGCTGGCCAACGACACCCCCTACGGCCTGGCCGCCTCCGCGTGGACCCGTGACGTCTACCGCGCCAACCGCGCCACCCGCGAGATCGGGGCGGGCTGCGTGTGGATCAACGACCACATCCCGATCGTCAGCGAGATGCCGCACGGCGGCTCCAAGGCCTCCGGCTTCGGCAAGGACATGTCGATGTACTCATTCGATGAGTACACCCAGGTCAAGCACGTAATGTTCGACAACACGGCGGTGGCCCGGAAGGACTGGCACCGCACGATCTTCGGGGACCGCTAGAGACGATCCGGCCGCCGACCAGGCCGACTCCTCCCGAAAGGGCACCACGCGCATGGAGCAGTACCAGCCCGACCGCCCGACCCCGGCCCGAGCGGCCGCCATGCGGCGCAGCCTGCGCAACGGCCGGGCGGCCCTGACACGCCGGTCGCTGCTGCGCGCCTCCGCGGGCGGCGCGCTCGCGACGGGCGGGCTCGGGGCGCTGAGCGGCTGCGGGATCCCCGCGGCGGGCAAGGCCCGGGGCGGCACCTCCGCCGAGGACCACTCGGCCACGGAGAAGGAGGTGAACTTCTCCAACTGGACCGAGTACATCGACACCGACGACAGCGGCAAGCACCACCCGACGCTCGACGCCTTCCGCCGGCGGACCGGCATCGCGGTCAGGTACACGGAGGACATCAACGACAACAACGAGTTCTTTGGCAAGATCAAACCGCAGCTCGCCGCCGGCCAGGACACGGGCCGCGACGTCATCGTCCTCACCGACTGGCTGGCCGCCCGGCTGATCCGCCTCGGATGGGTCCAAAAACTCGACCCCGCCAACCTGCCGCACGCCTACACCAACCTGTCGTCCCAGTTCCGCAACCCCGACTGGGACCCCGGCCGCGCCTACTCCTACCCCTGGCAGGGCATCTCGACGGTCATCGCCTACAACAGGAAGGCGCTCGACGGCATCGAGGTCAAGTCGGTCTCCGACCTGCTCGACAACCCCAGGCTGAAGGGGCGCGTCGGCTTCCTGTCGGAGATGCGCGACAGCATCGGGATGACCCTGCTGGACATGGGCAAGGACCCGGAGAAGTTCACCGACGACGACTTCGACGCGGTGATCGCCCGCCTGCAGAAGGCCGTCGACAGGGGACAGATCCGCCGCTTCACCGGCAACGACTACACCTCGGACCTCACCAAGGGCGACTTCGCGGCCTGCATCGCCTGGGCCGGTGACGTGGTCCAGCTCAAGGCGGACAGCCCGGACGTCGACTTCGTCATCCCCGACAGCGGCTACATGACGTCGACCGACAACCTGCTGGTCCCCAACAGGGCGCGTCACAAGACGAACGCCGAACGGCTGATCGACTTCTACTACGAGCCCGCACAGGCCGCCGCGCTCGCCGCCTACATCAACTACGTGTCCCCGGTCGACGGCGTGAAGCCCCACCTCGCGAAGATCGACAAGGACGCGGCGGACAACCCGCTGATCGTCCCCGACAAGGCCATGCAGGCCCGCTCCCACGCCTTCCGCTCCCTGAGCCAGAAGGAAGAGACGGCCTACGAAGAGAAGTTCGCGAAGCTGACAGGGGCGTGAGGACGATGAAGACGACGACGGACCCGGGCGGCGACGTCCGCCTCACCGGCATCGGCAAGACGTACGGCTCCTTCACCGCCGTCCACCCGCTGGACCTGACCGTGCCGCAGGGCTCCTTCTTCGCCCTGCTCGGCGCCTCCGGCTGCGGCAAGACCACCACCCTGCGCATGATCGCCGGCCTGGAGGAGCCCACCAGCGGCACCGTGCACCTCGGCGACCAGGACGTCACCCGCCTGCCGCCGTACAAGCGGCCCGTCAACACGGTGTTCCAGTCCTACGCCCTCTTCCCGCACCTGGACATCTTCGAGAACGTCGCCTTCGGCCTGCGCCGGCGCGGCATCAAGAGCGTGAAGAAGCAGGTCGGGGAGATGCTGGAGCTGGTCCAGCTCGGCGAGCAGGCGCGCAAGAAGCCGCACCAGCTCTCCGGCGGCCAGCAGCAGCGCGTCGCCGTGGCCCGCGCGCTGATCAACCACCCCAAGGTGCTCCTGCTCGACGAGCCGCTCGGCGCCCTCGACCTGAAGCTGCGCCGCCGGATGCAGCTGGAGCTCAAGCGCATCCAGACCGAGGTCGGCATCACCTTCATCCACGTCACGCACGACCAGGAGGAGGCCATGACCATGGCCGACACGGTGGCCGTGATGAACGCGGGCCGCGTGGAGCAGCTCGGCCCGCCCACCGACCTCTACGAGAACCCGGGCACCACCTTCGTCGCGAACTTCCTCGGCACCTCCAACCTGGTCGAGGCCGAGGTCGACTCCGTGAGCGGCGGCGACATCGTGCTCCGGACCGGCGGCGGCACGCTGCTCCTGCCCCGGGCGCGCTGTGCGGCGCCGGCGACGGCCGGCGGCAGGGTGCTGGCCGGCGTCCGCCCGGAGAAGATCGCGCTGACCCACGCCGACGACGCGGGGGAGATCCCGGCGGGCCGCAACCGCCTCGCCGGCAGGATCGCCGACGCCAGCTTCATCGGCGTCTCCACGCAGTACGTCGTCGACAGCCCGGCCTGCGACGCGCTCGCGGTGTACGTCCAGAACGTCGAACGCGACGGCCGGCTCGTCCCCGGCGCCGACGTGGTCCTGCACTGGAGCCCGGCCCACACCTTCGGGCTGGACGCGGCCCAGGCGATCGACGCCGGCGTGCGAAGCGTCGAGGAAGAGGCCGCGTAGACATGTCGATACCCACCGGGGCACCCCCGCCCCCCGCCCCCGCCCCCGCCGCACCCGGGCCGAGGACCCCGCGCGGGCGCGGCCGGCTCACGCCGTACTGGCTGCTGCTGCCCGGCCTGCTGTGGCTGGTCGTCTTCTTCGCGCTGCCGATGATCTACCAGGCCTCCACCTCCGTGCAGACGGGCTCCCTGGAACAGGGCTACAAGGTCACCTGGCACTTCGCGACCTACTGGAACGCCCTGACCGCGTACTGGCCGCAGTTCCTGCGCTCCGTCCTCTACGCGGCGGCCGCCACCGTCCTGTGCCTGCTGCTCGGCTACCCGCTGGCCTACCTGATCGCCTTCCGTGCCGGCCGCTGGCGGAACCTGATCATGATCCTGGTGATCGCACCGTTCTTCACCAGCTTCCTGATCCGCACCCTGGCCTGGAAGACGATCCTCGCCGACAACGGTGTCGTCGTGCACACCCTGAACTCGCTGCACCTGCTCGACCTCACCGCCTGGCTCGGCTGGACGGCCGGCGACCGGGTGCTGGCCACCCCGCTCGCCGTGGTGTGCGGACTGACGTACAACTTCCTGCCGTTCATGATCCTGCCGCTGTACACCTCGCTGGAGCGGATCGACGGGCGGCTGCACGAGGCGGCCGGCGACCTGTACGCCAGGCCGTCGACCACCTTCCGCAAGGTCACCTTCCCGCTGTCGATGCCGGGCGTGGTCTCCGGCACGCTGCTGACCTTCATCCCGGCGGCCGGCGACTACGTCAACGCCCAGCTCCTCGGCTCCACCGACACCCGCATGATCGGCAACGTCATCCAGACGCAGTTCCTGACCATCCTGGACTACCCGACGGCGGCCGCCCTCTCCTTCATCCTCATGGCCGGGATCCTGCTCGCGGTCACGGTCTACATCCGCCGCTCCGGGACGGAGGACCTGGTCTAAATGCCCTTCGCCACCTGGCTCAAGCGCCGTCTCGTCGTCATCGCGGGACTCCTGACGCTCGCCTACCTGCTGCTGCCGAACGTCGTCGTGACGGTGTTCTCCTTCAACAAGCCGCAGGGCCGCTTCAACTACGCGTGGCAGCGGTTCTCCACGGACGCCTGGCAGGACCCGTGCGGCGTCTCCGGCATGTGCGGCGCGCTGTCCGTCAGCCTCCGGATCGCCGTGTGGGCGACCATCGGCGCCACCGTCCTGGGCACGATGATCGCCTTCGCACTGGTCCGCTACCGCTTCCGCGCCCGCGGTGCCGTCAACTCGCTGATCTTCCTGCCGATGGCGATGCCCGAGGTCGTCATGGCGGCCTCGCTGCTCACCCTGTTCCTCAACATGGGTGCCCGGCTCGGCTTCTGGACCATCCTGATCGCGCACGTCATGTTCTGCCTCAGCTTCGTCGTCACCGCCGTCAAGGCGCGCGTGATGTCGATGGACCCGCGCCTGGAGGAGGCCGCCCGGGACCTGTACGCCGGGCCGGCGCAGACCTTCCTGCGGGTCACCCTGCCGATCGCGGCACCCGGGATCGCGGCGGGCGCGCTGCTGTCGTTCGCGCTCTCCTTCGACGATTTCGTCATCACCAACTTCAACGCGGGCTCGACCGTGACCTTCCCCATGTTCGTGTGGGGGTCGGCACAGCGCGGGACGCCCGTGCAGATCAACGTCATCGGCACGGCGATGTTCCTCGTCGCCGTGCTGCTCGTCCTGGTCTCCATGCTGATCACCAACCGCCGGACCAAACACAAGGCGTAACACCCCGTAGGGAGTTGAAATCATGGCCCCGAGCGCCATGAGCCGTGGCAAGGACAACTGGACCGCCTCTCTCTCCGAAGCACGGCCGGTCCCGTACTGGCTGGAAGACCCCGGCAAGCCCCACCCCGAGCCCGCCCTCACCGGCACCGACACCTGCGACCTGCTCGTCGTCGGCGGCGGCTACAGCGGACTGTGGACCGCGCTGAACGCCAAGGAGCGCGACCCGCGGCGCGACGTGGTGCTGCTGGAGGCCCGCGAGGTGGGCTGGGCCGCCTCGGGCCGCAACGGCGGCTTCTGCGCCGCCTCCCTCACCCACGGCCTGCCCAACGGCCTCGCCCGCTGGCCGGACGAGATCCACCGGCTGGAGGAACTGGGCAGGCGCAACCTCGACGGGATCGAGGCCGCGATCGCCCGGCACGGCATCGACTGCGACTTCGAGCGCACCGGCGGGATCGACGTCGCCACCGAGACCTACCAGGCCCGGGAGCTGCGCGACTGGCACCGCGCGCTGCAGGACGAGGGCCTCGCCGACGGCATCGACTTCCTGGACGCGGACGCCGTGCGCGAGCAGGTCGACTCGCCCACCTTCCAAGCCGGCCTGTTCGACCGCCGGGGCGTGGCCATGCTGCACCCGGCGAAGCTGGCCTGGGGCCTGAAGCAGGCGTGCGTCCGGCTCGGCGTCCGCGTCCACGAGCACACGCCCGCGCTCACGCTGAAGCAGTACGGCGCCGGCATGGCCGTCGGCACCCCGTACGGCTCCGTCCGCGCCCGCAGGGTCGCGCTCGGCACCAACGTCTTCCCCAGCCTGCTGCGGCGCGTGCGGTCGTACACCGTGCCGGTCTACGACTACGCGCTGATGACCGAGCCGCTGAGCGCCGACCGGCTGGCCGCGATCGGCTGGAGGAACAGGCAGGGCCTCGGTGACTCGGCGAACCAGTTCCACTACTTCCGGCTGTCCGCCGACAACCGCATCCTGTGGGGCGGCTACGACGCGATCTACCCGTACGGCGGCCGGGTGCGTGCCGAGTACGACGACCGGCCGCAGACCTACGCCAAGCTCGCCGGGCACTTCTTCACCTGCTTCCCGCAGCTGGAGGGCGTCCGCTTCACCCACGCCTGGGGCGGCGCGATCGACACCTGCTCCCGCTTCTCGGCGTTCTTCGGCACCGCCCACCGGGGGCGGGTCGCGTACGCGGCCGGCTTCACCGGGCTCGGCGTCGGCGCGACCCGCTTCGGCGCCGACGTGATGCTGGACCTGCTGGACGGGGAGCGGACCGAGCGCACCGAGCTGGAGATGGTCCGCAGGAAGCCGCTGCCGTTCCCGCCGGAGCCGTTCGCCTGGACGGGCATCGCCCTGACCAAGTGGTCCCTGGCCCGCGCGGACGCCCACGCCGGTCGGCGCAACCTGTGGCTGCGGACGATGGACCGGCTGGGACTGGGTTTCGACAGCTGAACCGGCCCCCGCCCACGGGCGGGACCGGACGGGCGGCGCCCGGGCGGCCGACGGGTGTGACCGGGCTCACGCGACCGGGGAGCCGGAACCCGCGTAACGCCCGCCCGGGACCTGCCTCCTCCCCGTGACGCGGACGCGTCCACGACGGAAGGAGGTCCCGTGACGACTGGGGCCAGGACGGCCGCCGCATGGCTGGCGGCCGTCGCACCGGACCCCGGGGCCTGCCGCCGGGAGTGGGAGCGCAGCCCCTCCGGGGTCGCCCTGCTGCCCGCCGGCAAGGCCTGGGACGTACTGATCCTGCCGGGCGACCTCGGCCACCTCACCCTGGACGTGCTCAGCCGGCTCCTCGACCGGCCCGGCCCGGTGCTGGCCGGCTTCGGCGACGGCCGGGTGGGGTTCTTCGTGCCGCCCGGCACCGCGGCCCGCTGGCTGGGCACCGGCATCCGCGGCGCCGGTCGCGGCACCTGGATCGTGGTGCCGCACCCGGACCGGGCGACCCGGCCGGCGCGCTGGCTGGTGCCGCCGGACGGGGCGGGCACGCTGACCGACCCGGTCCTGCTGGAACTGGCGATGCACGAGGCGGCGGGGCCCGCCCACGAGGCGGGCGCGGCCGGGTAGCGCCCCGGACACCTTGACAAGGGAATTGGTCTGGACCAAATGGAGTGCGCTTCCTCCCCCGACTCCCCCTCCCCGGAGGCCCTTGTGGAACGCGCCCCACGCGCCCCACGCGTCCGGCGCAGCCGGCGCAGCCGGCGCCCCGGATCCGTCCTCGCCCTGCTCACGGCCGCGCTGCTGACCGTGCCCGGGATGACCGCGCTCGCGTCGGCCGCCCGCGCGGCGACGCGGACCTCGCGCGGAACGGCGGCTTCGAGTCCGGCCTGTCCGGCTGGACCTGTTCCGCCGGCACCGCGGTCGGCTCACCCGTGCACGGCGGCAGCCCCGCGCTGCAGGCGACCCCGGCCGGCAGCGACAACGCCCGGTGCGCGCAGACGGTGACCGTCCAGCCGAACGCCCGGTACACGCTGTCCGGCTACGTCCGCGGCTCCTACGTCTACCTCGGCGCGAGCGGCACCGGCACCACCGACGCCTCCGCCTGGACCCAGCCCGCCCCCGACTGGCAGAAGCTGAGCACCACCTTCACCACGGGCGCCGCCACCACCGAGGTCACGATCTACACCCACGGCTGGTACGGCACGGGCGCCTACTACGCCGACGACCTCTCGCTCGTCGGCCCCGGCGGCACGGGCGCCGGACAGCCGCCCGCCGCCCCGGGCGGGCTCGGGGCCGGTGCGGGCGAAGTTCGTGCTGTCGACGGCCCCGGAGACCTTCTTCGTGCGGAACGGCTACCAGTATTACGGCACCGGCAAGTGGGGCGGCCAGGACCCCCGCTGCGGGGCGTACCTCCCGGTGATCCACGCCCTGCGCGACGACCTCACCCTGCCGCACGTCCAGGACCACAACTCCGGCCCGGTCATGGGCCTGGACAACCAGTACCACTCCATGGGCGGCGCCGACTTCCACATCGCCATGACCGGCATGCTGCTCACCGGCTTCCCGGTGGCCGGCGACCCGGGCAGCGTCTTCCCGCCGCTGCCCCCCGACCGGGTCGCCATCGGCATGCCGGCGTCCACCAACGCGGGCAACGGCTACGTGCCCCCCTCGGAGGTCACGAAGACGCTGGACTGCCTGACGAAGAGGACGAACTGCGGTTCGTACGCGACCCACGGGACCTGGCCCGGTCTGCGGGGCCTGATGACGTGGTCGGTGAACTGGGACCGCTTCGCGAACTGGGAGTTCCGGAAGACGTTCGGCGGCTACTTCGGCTGAGGTCCGCCACGAGCGACAGGGTGGCCAGCAGCACCGTGCCCAGGCACCAGCTGGCCACCACGTCCAGCGGCCAGTGGTAGCCGTGGCGGACCAGGCCGTAGGACACCCCGAGCACGAGGGCGGCGCAGCCCCCGGCCAGCGACCCGCGGGCCGCAGGGGAGCGCAGCCACGGCAGCAGGAGCAGGGCCGCCGAGCCGTAGGCCACGGCCGCCGTCGCCGTGTGGCCGGAGGGGAAGTAGCCGACCGCCGGGGGCACCACGGGGGTCCCCGGCCGCGCGGTCCACTCCTTCAGCGGCACGACGACCGCCGGGACCAGGGCCATCAGCACGGCCGCCGCGGCGGGCGGCAGCCACCACCGGTCCGCACCGTCGGCACGGCCCCGCCGGGCGGCGTACCAGGCGGCCGCGGCCGTCACGGGGAGCGCGACCCGGACGTCACCGAGGTCGGAGAGCAGTGCGGAGAACCCGTCCGGACGGACGAGGGCCCGGCTGAGGCGGGCGTCCAGGCGCAGGAGCGGGCCGTGGACGAGGACCTGCCAGGTGATCAGCGCGAAGAGGACGGCCGGGACACCGAAGAGCGGGAGACGGCGGGCTGAGGTCGACACGGGGCCCAGCTTCGCAGGTCCGGCCGCGAGGGTGCGGGAAGGAGGCCGGCCGCCCCGGAACAGGGGGGGTGATTCCGGGGCGGCCGCCCGGACCGGGACGCCGCGCGCCCCGGGGGGTTTGGGGCGGCGACCGTCCGATCGGTGAGGAGATCCCGGAGCCGTCAGGCCCCGGTCGTGTGCGCGAGGGCACGGCCAGGTCGAAGCTGGGGAGGCCCCGGCCTGAAGCCGCCCACAGTCCCCTGTGGGCGGGGTGTATCTCTCATCCGGGAAGAACCTACGGCAGCCCGCGGCGCTTGGGCAGACGGAACCGCGACCCGTCATCCACCCCGCACACCTTCTTCACACGGCCTGCCGCAGCGAGCCTCCAGGGGTGCGGACCCCCTGCTCAGATGCGCGAAAGAGCCTGCTCGACGATGTCCAGGCCCTCGTTCAGCAGGTCCTCGCCGATGACCAGCGGCGGCAGGAAGCGCACCACGTTGCCGTAGGTGCCGCAGGTGAGGACCAGCAGGCCCTCCTGGTGGCAGGCTTTGGCCAGCGCGGCGGTCGCCTCCGGGTTCGGCTCCTTGGTCGCGCGGTCCTTGACCAGCTCGATGGCGATCATGGCGCCGCGGCCGCGGACGTCACCGATCACGTCGAACTTCTCGGCCATGGCGGCGAGGCGGGGCTTCATCACCGCCTCGATGCTCCTCGCCCTGGCGTTGAGGTCCAGCTCCTTCATCGTCTCGATGGCGCCGAGCGCACCGGCGCAGGCCACCGGGTTGCCGCCGTAGGTGCCGCCGAGGCCGCCCGCGTGCGCGGCGTCCATGATCTCGGCGCGGCCGGTGACGGCTGCCAGCGGCAGACCACCGGCGATGCCCTTGGCGGTGGTGATCAGGTCCGGGACGATGCCCTCGTCCTCGCAGGCGAACCACTGGCCGGTGCGGCAGAAGCCGGACTGGATCTCGTCGGCGACGAAGACGATGCCGTTGTCGGCGGCGAAGCGGCGGATCGCGGGCAGGAAGCCCTTGGCCGGCTCGATGAAGCCGCCCTCGCCGAGCACCGGCTCGATGATGATCGCGGCCACGTTGTCCGGGCCGACCTGCTTGGTGATCTGGTCGATGGCCTGCGCGGCGGCCTCGGGGCCGGCGTTCTGCGGGCCGGTCGGCCAGCGGTAGCCGTAGGCGACCGGGACGCGGTAGACCTCGGGCGCGAACGGTCCGAAGCCGTGCTTGTACGGCATGTTCTTCGCGGTCAGCGCCATGGTGAGGTTCGTGCGGCCGTGGTAGCCGTGGTCGAACACGACGACCGCCTGCCGCCCGGTGTACGCGCGGGCGATCTTGACGGCGTTCTCGACGGCCTCGGCGCCGGAGTTGAACAGCGCGGACTTCTTGGCGTGGTCGCCCGGGGTCAGCTCGGCCAGCGCCTCGGCGACGGCCACGTAGCCCTCGTAGGGGGTGACCATGAAACAGGTGTGGGTGAAGTCGGCCAGCTGCGCGCTCGCCCGGCGCACCACGGCCTCGGCGGAGGCGCCGACGGAGGTCACGGCGATGCCGGAGCCGAAGTCGATGAGGCTGTTGCCGTCGACGTCCTCGATCACGCCGCCGCCCGCGCGCGTGACGAACACGGGCAGCGTGGAGCCCACGCCCTGCGCGACCGCCGCGGTGCGGCGGGCCTGCAGCTCCTGCGACTTCGGGCCGGGGATGGCGGTGACGACGCGGCGCTCCTGCGGAAGTGCGGTCATGCGGGGCTCCTGGGGTGTTGCCGGGTTCCTTCTGTTCCTCTTCCCGCAGGCTAGGACGGCCGCCGGGGAGTGGGCATGCTCCATGTGGGCGTTGTCGGCAGCCACGGTTGTCCGCGGTGGACATAGCGTGGTGGCGGCCCGCACGGGGCACGAACGGGTCCGTGGGACCCCTCTCGGCCGCGTAAGCGGTGAACTCCCCTTGCTGGGGCGTTAGATTGGCTCGCTGACGGTGGACGGAACGGCTGGTCAGGGGGCAAGGGCGATGGACGGAGACGGGACGCGCGACGCGCGCGGCACGCAGGCGGATCCGGTGCCGCGCCCAGCGGCGCCCCGGGAGGGTTCCGCCTTGCCGCCCATGCCCCCGGTGCCGCCCGGGGCGCCGCCCCGGCCGGACGGCTCCGCCTTCCTGGCCTGGCTGCGGGCCCCCCGGCCGCAGGCGGCACCCGGTGTGTGGCGCTTCGGCCACCGGCCCCGGCCCGAGCAGGAGCCCGAGCTGATCCCGGCCCGGCAGCTGCTGAGCGGTGCCCTGATCGCCTTCCTCGTGGGCTGGCTGGTGTGGTCCCTGCTGTGGAACGGCTACCTCGGCGGCTGGTGGGTGCTGCCCCTGGAGCTGTTCACCCCCGACTCCTGGCGGGAGGGCAACGACCGCGTCGGCAACGCCGTCCTGTGGTACTCGTACTACACCCTCATCGCCGCCGCCATCGCGCTCGCCGTCGGCCGCATCGGCCGCTGGGGCGAGGTGTGGCGCCGCTACGGCCCGCCCGCCTGGCGCCCGGCCGCACCGGTGGCCGAACGGCCGCCCGCGCCCGAGGAGGACGCCGCCGAGTGGCCCCAGCTGCGGCAGGCCGGCGCGCACGAGGCCGCCGAACGGCTGGCCGCCGAGGCGCGGGCCGGCCTCATGCGCGACGTCGACCACGCGCGCATCGGCCGGGCCTGGCAGGCGGTGCGCTCCGGACGGCACAGCATCGCCGCCTTCACCGCCGCCGTGCTGAGGGACGGCTCCGCCGCCTGCCCGCACCCCTCCGGGGCACGCGACCTGCCCGTCCGCAACGCCCGGCACGACCTGCTCACCGGACAGGTCCGCCTCGGCACCACCGCCGACGACCCGCGCAACCCCTACCAGTACCGGGGCGCCGGGCTCGCCCTCGACCCCGAGCTGCTCGGCACCTCGCTGCTCGCCGTCGGCCCGGCCGGCTCCGGCAAGACCGGCACGGTGATCCGGCCGCTGGCCGAGTCGCTCTGCCTGCACGCCCTCGCCGGACGCGCCGCCGTGGTCGTCGTCGGCGCGGCGGGCGCGGGCCTGGGGCCGGCCGAGTCGTACGACGTCGTCGTCCGCGTCGGGCACCCCGAGTCCGTCCACGACCTCGACCTGTACGGCGGCACCACCGACCCGGACGAGGCCGCCGCCATACTCGCCGAGGCCCTCGTCGGCGACCTCGTCGACCCGCACCCCGGCAGCGACAGTCGCCGCTCCACCACCGTCCTCGCCCAGCTGCTCGGTCCCTTCCACGCCGTCCACGGCCGCTTCCCGTCCGTCCCCGAGCTGCGCGGTCTCCTCGACGGCGCGCCCGGCCCGCTGGCCGCGCTGCGCAGGGCGCTGACGGACACCGGGCAGGAACCGCTGCTCAGGGAGCTCGACGCCCGCGAACGGCAGATGGCCCACCCCGGCGACGTCGGCACGGTCCTCGCCGACCGGATCGCGCTGCTCGACCGGCCCGCCTTCGCCGCCTTCTTCGACACCTCCGGCCGGACCCGGCCGTTCTCCCTCAGGGCCCTGGACCACCCGGTCCGCGTCCGCATCGACCTGCCCCCGCGCGGGCACGCCGACGCCTCCCGGATCCTGGCCCGGCTGGTGCTCGCCCAGTTCACGGCCGGTGTGACCGTGCGGGAGGACCGTTCGCTGTTCGCCTGCCTGCTGCTGGACGACGCCGCCGGCGTCGTCACCCCCGAGGCCGTGCGCGGCATCCAGCGGCTGCGCTCCGCGGGCGCCGGTGCCGTGCTGACCCTGCGCACCCTGGACGACGTGGCCCGGCCGCTGCGCGGCCCGCTGCTCGGCGCCACCGGCTGCCGGATGGCGCTGTCCGGGCTCACCCCCTGGGACGGGCAGGACTTCGCCGAGGTGTGGGGCAAGGAGTGGACCGAGACCCGGGACGTCACCGACCGGCAGATCATCGCCGAGACCCCGGCCGGCAAGGCCGTGCACATGCTGCGCCGGGTCATCACCGGCCAGGCGCCCACCGCCCGGGCCGTCACCGTCCGCCAGGTGGAACGCGAGCGCTGGTCGGCCTCCGAACTGGCGCACGCCGTCCCGCCGGGGCACGCGGTGCTGTCGCTGACGAGCGTGCAGGGCGAGCACGCACCGCCGCTGCTGGTGGACCTGCGGGGCTGAGGCACGGCCGTCGGGTCCGCCCGATCGTACGGTGAGGCAGAATCGGCACAGGCCGTTCGTACGCGACGGCGAAATGATCACGATGATCGCCGAAGCCTCCCGGTCCACCCAGCCCTGAAGGTCCCATGCCCCCGACCCTCGCCTCGCTCGTCCACCACTCCGCGCTCAGGCTGACCGTGCGCGCGGGCGAGGACCGCCTCGACGTGCCCGTCCGCTGGGCGCACGTGAGCGAGCTGGCCGACCCCGTCCCCTACATGGAGGGCGGCGAGCTGCTGCTGATCACCGCCCTCAAGCTGGACGCGGAGGACCCCCAGGCGATGCGCCGCTACGTGAAGCGGCTGGTCGGCGCCGGGGTGGTCGGGCTGGGCTTCGCGGTCGGCGTCAACTACGAGCAGATCCCCCGGGCCCTCGTCGAGGCCGCCGAACAGGAGGGGCTGCCGCTGCTGGAGGTGCCCCGCCGCACTCCCTTCCTCGCCATCAGCAAGGCCGTCTCCGCGGCGATCGCCGCCGACCAGTACCGGGCCGTGACGGCGGGCTTCGCCGCCCAGCGCGAGCTGACCCGGCAGACCCTGACCGCCGGCCCCGAAGGGCTGCTGGCCGCGCTCGCCGCCCAGGTCGACGGGTGGGCGGCGCTGTACGACGCCTCGGGCGCCGTCGTCGCCGCCGCGCCGGAGTGGGCCCACCGCCGGGCCGCCCGGCTCACCCCCGAGGTCCAACGGCTGCGCGAACGCCCGGCGCCCGCCTCCTCCGTGGTCGGCGGACCGGACGACGACGACCGGATCGAACTGCACTCCCTGGGGGCGGGCCGGCGCCCCCGCGCGGCACTCGCCGTCGGCACCGCGTCCGCCCCCGGCACCGCCGAGCGGTACGCCGTCCACTCCGCCATCGCCCTGCTGACCCTCACCACCGAGCGCTCCCGTTCCCTGCACGCGGCCGAGCAGCGGATCGGCGCGGCCGTGCTGCGCATGCTGCTCGCCGGGGAACCGGACCACGCCCGGACCGTCGCCGGGGACCTGTACGGCGGGCTGCTCGACGCGCCGTTCCGGGTGATCGTGGCCGAGTCGGTGTCCGGCGCCAATCCCCTGGGCGGCCTCGCGGAGGAGGCCGAGGCCGCCGCGGCCCGCTCCGGCGAGGCGGTGCTGGCCGTGCCGGAGGGGGAGCGGCTGGTGGTGCTGGCCGCCGACAGGGGCGCGGTGGTGGCCGCCTGCACCGCGCACGCGGCGGTGCTGGAACAGGCCCGGTCCATGCCCGAGCAGGGCGCGGAGCACCAGGACGGGCTGGTCGTCGGCCTCTCGGCGCCCTCCGGCCCGATCGCCGCGGCGGCGGCCTACAAGCAGGCCGAGCAGGCGCTGTCGGTGGCGCGGCGGCGCGGTCGGGTGCTCGTGGAGCACGAGCGGCTGGCCGCGGGGTCCGTGCTGCCGCTGCTCGCCGACGACGCGGTGAGGGCCTTCGCCGACGGTCTGCTGTGCGCGCTGCGCGAGCACGACGCGACGGGCCGCGGCGACCTGGTCGCCTCGCTGCGGGCGTGGCTGTCCCGGCACGGCCAGTGGGACGCCGCCGCGGCCGACCTGGGCGTCCACCGGCACACGCTGCGCTACCGGATGCGCCGGGTCGAGGAGATCCTGGGGCGCTCCCTGGACGACCCGGACGTCCGGATGGAACTGTGGCTGGCCCTGAAGGCGACGTCGCAGGAGTGACCGGCCCGGGGACGGCCCCGCCCCCACCACGCCAATCCGGCACATCCCCGCCGCCCACCACTACGACTCGGACAAGCGCATCCCACCGCCGCGCGGCCTACCGTGGACCACGCAACCGACAGCACACCTCAACGCGGAAGGGCCGGGATCCCGAACATGACTTCCACCCACGCCTTCTGGCTCGCCGGCCGCCAGGTCACCGGCGAGGACGCCTTCGACGTCACCTCGCCATGGGACGGCCGGCTCGTCGGCAGGGTCAGCGTGCCCACCGACGCCCAGGTGGAGGAGGCCGTGGCCGCCGCGCACGCCGTCCGCGACGAGTTCGCCGCCACCCCGGCGCACGTGCGCGCCGCCGCCCTCGACCACGTCAGCCGGCGCCTGGCCGAGCGCACCGAGGAGATCGCCCGGCTGATCTCCGCCGAGAACGGCAAGCCGGTCAAGTGGGCCCGCGGCGAGGTCGGCCGGGCCGTCTCCGTGTTCCGGCTCGCCGCCGAGGAGGCCCGCCGCTTCAACGGCGGCGAGGCCCAGCGCCTCGACACGGACGCCGGTGGCCAGGGCCGCCTGGCGCTGACCCGCCGCTTCCCGAAGGGCGCCGTCCTCGGCATCGCGCCGTTCAACTTCCCGCTGAACCTGTGCGCCCACAAGGTCGCCCCGGCCGTCGCCGCCGGTGCCCCCATCATCCTGAAGCCGGCGCCCGCCACCCCCCTGTCCGGCCTGATCATCGGTGACCTGCTCGCCGAGACCGACCTGCCCGCCGGCTCCTGGTCGATCCTGCCGGTCTCCAACGACCGCATGCCCGCCCTCGTCCAGGACGAGCGCCTGCCCGTGATCTCCTTCACCGGTTCGGAGAAGGTCGGCTACGCGATCATGGATTCGGTGCCGCGCAAGCACTGCACGCTGGAGCTGGGCGGCAACGGCGCGGCCGTGGTCCTCGGCGACTACGCGAGCGACGCCGACCTGGACTGGGCGGCCACCCGCATCGCGACGTTCTCCAACTACCAGGGCGGCCAGTCCTGCATCTCGGTGCAGCGGGTCATCGCGGACGCGTCCGTGTACGACCGTCTGCTCCCGCGCATCGTCGCCGCCGTGGAGGCCCAGGTCACCGGCGACCCGAGCGACGAGGGGACCGACGTCGGCCCGCTGGTCAGCGAGGAGGCCGCCCGGCGCGTCGAGTCGTGGGTGGACGAGGCGGTCGCGGCGGGCGCCCGGCTCCTCACCGGTGGCAAGCGCGAGGGCGCCTCCTACGCGCCGACGGTCCTCGCCGACGTACCGGCGGACACCACGATCTCCTGCGAGGAGGTCTTCGGCCCCGTCCTCACCGTGCAGCGGGCCGACGGCGAGGACGCGGCCTTCGCCGCCGTCAACGACTCCAAGTACGGCCTCCAGGCGGGTGTGTTCACCCACGACCTGCAGGCCGCCTTCCGCGCCCACCGCGCCCTGGAGGTCGGCGGCGTGGTCATCGGCGACGTCCCGTCCTACCGCGCCGACCAGATGCCGTACGGCGGCGTCAAGAAGTCCGGCGTGGGCCGCGAGGGCGTCCGGTTCGCGATGGAGGACTACACCTACGAGCGCGTCCTGGTCCTCACGGGCCTCGCGCTCTGACCTGCCACGGACAGGTCGGACGGCAACGGCCGGAGCCCGCTGTGCGGGGGCTCCGGCCGTCGGTCTTCCCGCCCGCGCCGAGGATCTCGACGCGCTTCGCGAACGGCGGGCGGGGATCGCGGAAGGGCGGGGCCGAGGGCGGGTGAGCGGTCACGGGCGGTTTCCCCCGGCAGCGAGTGGCACGGCTCTTTCGAAGCGCTTCGATGCTCGGTCGAGACAGGGCGGGGCGCCAAGGCGCCGACCGCACGGAGGCCGATTCCGTGACTGATCGGCAAGAGGCGGCAGGGGCGAAGGGAGCGGGTTGCGGTCGAGGAACCTTGGAGGTGGCCCTTGTGCGCCTCCAGGCGTTCACCTAACCTCGCAGCAGTATCGAAGCGCTTCGACGCGACTCGCCCTGCCGCCGGACTCCCGGGGCACCTCCGCCCGGCGACGTCCCGGCCGCACCCCGCTCAGCCAGGCCCGCTCAGCCGGATCCACTCAAGACACCGCAGCCGACGGCCACCGCCGGGTGTCCTGGTGCGCCACGAAGGGTTGACGCAATGACGCCGAACGTCGCCCCCGCCCCCTCCGGTCCCGGCCGGAGGGACTCCTCCGCCTCCACCCGAGCTGTTCGGCATCCGCACGCTGCACGCGCGGTGGCCGCCGGAGGCGGGGAGGGGGGGACCGTGCGGTGCGACGGCTTCCGCGGCACCCCGTGGTCGCAGGAGATCGAACCGGAGCCCGCCGGGACCGTGCCCTACCCGGGCGGTGAGCCGGACGGGCCGCCCGCCGTCCCGGACGCCCTCCGCCGGGAGCGGCTGCGGGGCGGGCGCACCCGGTTCGGCGCCGGGATCGGCCTCACCCGGCGTCAGGACGGTGCCCGGGCCGTCCTGAAGCCGAGCCGCACCACGCGCGTCGAACCGCGGACCCGCTCCGGTACCGCACCGCCCGACCTGGTCGCCGGAGAGCACCGCGTCCTCACCCCGGGGGCGCGGCAACCCGGGAAACTCCCCCCACCCATGGAAAGGGACACCATGGCACACACCATCACGGGCCGGGTCGCGACGGCCCTGCTGGCACCCGCCCTCGCCCTCACCGCCACCGTCGCCCTGGCCTCGGCGCCCGCCTCCGCCGCCGTCTGGAGCTCCTGCGACCAGTGGGGCAACACCACCCTGGACGGCTACACCCTCTACAACAACATCTGGGGCTCCGGGGCCGGGAGCCAGTGCGTCTGGGCCAACTCCGGCACCAACTGGGGCGTCAACGCCAACCACCCGAACACCGGCGGCATCAAGTCGTACCCCAACGCCAAGAAGGTGATCAACAAGTCGATCGCCTCCCTCTCCTCGCTCACCAGCAGCTACAACGTCACCGTCCCGTCGTCCGGCGCGTACAACACCTCGTACGACATCTGGGACACCGGCTACCGGTACGAGATCATGCTCTGGGTCAACAAGACCGGGGCCGTCGGCCCGCTCGGCACCTCGCAGGGCACGGTCACCCTCGGCGGGTCCACCTGGACCGTCTACAAGGGCAACAACGGCGCCAACGACGTCTTCTCCTTCATCCGCAGCTCCAACTCCAGCTCCGGCACGGTCAACGTCCTGCCGATCCTGAAGTGGATCAAGGACACCAAGGGCTGGTTCGGCAACGTGACCGTCGGCGACCTCCAGTTCGGCTTCGAGATCACCTCGGCGTCCGGCGGACTGGACTTCACCACCAACAGCTACGGCGTCAGCGGCGGCTGAGCCGCGCCGGGGGCCGGCCCCGTCCGGGACCGGCCCCTCCCGCGCTACCCGGCCACCGGCAGCTCCGCGCCGTCCCGCAGGAACAGCGGGATACGGTCCAGCGGGGCGTCCACCGTCACCGCCGCACCGCCCTCGTACGTCCCCCCCGTCCAGGCGTCCGTCCACCGCGCCCCCGCCGGCAGGTACGTCGTGCGGGCCGTGGCCCCGGCCGTCAGCACCGGGGCCACCAGCAGGTCGCGGCCGAAGAGGTAGGCGTCGTCGACCGACCAGGCCGCCTGGTCGTCCGGGAACTCCAGGAACAGCGGGCGCAGCACCGGCAGCCCCTCCTCGTGCGCCTCCCGCATGACGCGCAGGACGTACGGCTTCAGCCGCTCGCGCAGCCGCAGGTACTTCTCCAGGATCGCGCCGGCCTCCGGGCCGTAGGACCACACCTCGTTCGGACCGCCGGTCATCTCCGGGCCCAGCGGCATGCCCGGATCGCGGAAACCGTGCAGCCGCATCAGCGGGGACAGCGCGCCGAACTGGAACCAGCGGACCATCACCTCCCGGTACGCCGGGTCGTCCGGGTCGCCGCCGTGGAAGCCGCCGATGTCCGTGTTCCACCACGGGATGCCCGACAGCGCGGTGTTCAGACCGGCCGCGATCTGCCGGCGCAGGGTGGCGAAGTCGGTGCCGACGTCACCGGACCACAGGGCGGCGCCGTAGCGCTGACTGCCCGCCCACGCCGAGCGGTTGAGGGTGATCACCTCCGGCTCCCCGGCGGCCAGCAGGCCCTCGTGGAAGGTGCGGGCGTTCTCGCGCGGGTAGAGGTTGCCGACCTCCGGGCCGGGGCCCGCCCAGTAGCGCAGGTTCTCCGGGAAGCCCGGCTTCAGCTCCGGTTCGCACGCGTCCAGCCAGAAGGCCGTGATGCCGTACGGGGCCAGGTAGTGGTCCCGGACCCGGGACCACACGAACTCCCGGGCCCCGGGGTTGGTGGCGTCGTAGAAGGCCACCTGGACGGCCGAGGCGACCCCCTTGTCCGGCCAGTCGGCGTGCGCCGTGGGGCCGTACTGGGTGCCGATGAAGTAGCCGCGCTGCTCCATGAGCGCGTGGTTCTCGGACAGCGGCGACACCGACGGCCACACCGACACCACCAGTCTGACGCCCATCTCCTCCAGCTCCCGGACCA
Source organism: Streptomyces sp. TG1A-8 (assembly GCF_030499535.1). NCBI lineage: Bacteria > Bacillati > Actinomycetota > Actinomycetes > Kitasatosporales > Streptomycetaceae > Streptomyces > Streptomyces sp. TG1A-8. The sequence continues at coordinate 2,097,070 of NZ_JASTLB010000001.1, read as the reverse complement.
TCGCCGCCGGGTCCGGCCACTGCGCGGGGTCGAACTTCCACTCACCGAGGTGCGTCCAGTGGAAGAAGTCGCAGACGATCGCGGACAGGGGCAGCCCCCGGCGCCGGTACTCCCGGGCCACCCGCAGGAGTTCGTCCTGCGTGCGGTAGCGCAGCTTGCACTGCCAGAAACCCGCCGCCCACTCGGGGAGCATCGGCGCACGCCCGGTCACCGCGCTGTAGGCGCGCTGCCCGTCGGCCGGACCGCCCGCGGTGATCCAGTAGTCGAGCTGCCGGGCCGAGTCGGCCACCCACCGGGTGCCGTTGGCCGCCAGCTCCACCCGGCCGATCGCCGGGTTGTTCCACAGCAGGGTGTAGCCCCGGCTGGACACCAGCACCGGCACGCTCACCTCGGCGTTGCGCTGCACCAGGTCCAGCACCAGGCCCTTCTGGTCCAGCCGTCCGTGCTGGTGCTGGCCCAGTCCGTACAACCTCTCGCCGTCGTAGGCGGCGAAACGCTGCTCCAGGCGGTGGTGGCCGCCGCCGACGGCCGTGTACAGGCGCGGACCGGGCCACCAGAAGTGGGCGCGCTCCTCGGCGAGCAGCTCCGAGCCGTCGGCGGTGCGCAGGAACCGGACCAGGCCCTCGGCGCTGACCTCGGCGGTCAGCGCGCCGACCGTCACGCGGGCCCGGTCCGCACCCCTCTCGACGGTGCCGGCGGCCGGCGGCCGCCCGTCGAGCAGGGCGCCCGGCAGCCCTTCGAGCACCGGGCCGCCGAGCCGGGCCCGCACCCGGACCGCGTCCGGACCCCACGGCTCGATCCGTACCGTCTCCTGGCGGCCGCTCCACTCCAGCGCCCCCTCCCGCTCCCGGAAGACGCCGACGGTGGGGGAGGAGTGCGCGAGGGAGACCCCGGGCGGCGCGACGGCGGGCTGGACTTCCTCGGGCTGGTTCACGGCGTGCTCCTGTCGGGGGGAGTGCGGACGGGGAGAGCAGGCGGAGGAGTGCCCCGTGGGCGCGCGGCGCGGGCGGGCAGGGGGAGCGGGTGTCAGGACGCCGCGGGCGCCGGCCCCGAACTCGCCCGCACCGTCAGCTCGGGCGCGATCAGCACGATCTCGTCGCCGTCGCGCCCGTCCAGCTTGGCCACCAGGTGCTCCACGGCGTGCCGGCCCATCTCCTGGGCGGGGATGGCGACCGAGGTCAGTCGCACGGAGGCCTGCACGGCGACCTGGTCCGGGCAGACCGCCACCACGGACACGTCCTCGGGCACCGCCCGGCCCTGCTGGCGCAGCAGCGCGAGCAGCGGTTCCACCGCCGACTCGTTCTGCACGACGAGCCCGGTCGTGCCCGGGCGCTCGTCCGCGATCCGGGCCAGGGTCACCGCCAGCGCGTCGTACCCGCCCTCGCACGGCCGGTGCAGCACCCGGACGCCCGCTTCCCGGGCCCGGGAGCGCAGCCCGTCCAGGGTGCGCTCGGCGAAGCCGGTGTGCCGCTCGTAGACGGCCGGGGCCTCCCCGATGACAGCGATGTCACGGTGGCCGAGCCCCGCCAGGTGCTCCACGCACAGCGCGCCCGTCGCCGTCCAGTCCAGGTCGACGCAGGTGAGGGCGCCGGTCTCGGCGGGCAGACCGATCAGGACGGAGGGCCGGTCCGTGCCGCGCAGCAGCGGCAGCCGCTCGTCCTCCAGGCCGACGTCCATCACGATCATCCCGTCGGCGAGACCGCTGCCGGTGACCCGGCGGACCGCGTCGGGGCCCTCCTCGCCGGTGAGCAGCAGCACGTCGTACCCGTGCGCGCGGGCCGTGGTGGCCACCGCGATGGCGATCTCCATCATCACCGGCACGTAGAGGTCGGTGCGCAGGGGGATCATCAGCGCGATGATGTTCGACCGGCTGCTGGCCAGGGCGCGGGCGCCCGCGTTCGGGTGGTAGCCCAGTTCCCGGATGCTCCGCTCGACCCGCTGCCGGGTGGTGGTGGAGATGGACCGCTTGCCGCTGAGGACGTAGCTCACCGTGCTCGCCGAGACTCCGGCGTGCTGGGCGACCTCGGCGAGGGTGACCATCCGGCCCTCCAGGTTCGTGAAGCGCTTCGACCAGGCGCATGACCGACAACGGCGAGTGGGGGGGGGTACTGACAGTAGCTTCAGCCGCAGTGGGTGTCCATAGTCCGTCGAAGCGCTTCGACACTCCTCCCGTCCACCCGCACCCCCGCCGAGCGGCAGCACACACCCGCGGCCCGCGGCGGCGGGCCCTCGGCCGATCGGGCGCCCGCGGTGGCGGGGCCGGCCCGTCCCGGGTACCAACGAACCAGAGCACCGGTCGGTACGGAACGGTCCTCGTTCGTCCCTCCCCGCGGCGAGGTGAGCCCCCATGTCCGCCCCCACCACCCCACGCACCACCGTCACCGAGCGCGAGGCGCGCGAGGTGGCGGAGGCCGCCCGGGAACGGAACTGGCGCAAGCCCAGCTTCGCCAGGGAACTGTTCCTCGGGCGCTTCCGGCTCGACCTCATCCACCCCCATCCGCTCCCGGACCCCGAGTCCGTGCGCCGCGGCGAGGAGTTCCTCGCCCGGCTGCGGGCCTTCTGCGAGACGGCCGTCGACCCCGCCCGCATCGAGCGCGAGGCCCGCATCCCCGACGAGGTGGTCGCGGGCCTGAAGGAACTCGGCGCCCTCGGCATGAAGATCGACCCGGAGTACGGCGGCCTCGGCCTGAGCCAGCTCTACTACAACAAGGCCCTCGCGCTGGTCGGCTCCGTCAGCCCCGCCGTCGGCGCGCTGCTCTCCGCCCACCAGTCGATCGGCGTGCCGCAGCCGCTGAAGCTCTTCGGCACCCGGGAGCAGAAGGCCGCCTTCCTGCCGCGCTGCGCCCGCACCGACATCTCAGCCTTCCTCCTCACCGAGCCGGACGTCGGCTCCGACCCGGCCCGCCTGGCCACCACGGCCGTGCCCGACGGCGACGACTACGTCCTCGACGGGGTGAAACTGTGGACCACCAACGGCGTGGTCGCCGACCTGCTCGTCGTCATGGCGCGCGTGCCGCGGTCCGAGGGGCACCGGGGCGGCATCACCGCGTTCGTGGTGGAGGCCGGCTCCGAGGGCGTCACCGTGGAGCACCGCAACGCCTTCATGGGACTGCGGGGCCTGGAGAACGGCGTCACCCGCCTCCACCGGGTGCGGGTCCCGGCCGCCCACCGCATCGGCCCCGAGGGCGCGGGCCTGAAGATCGCGCTCACCACCCTCAACACCGGCCGGCTGTCCCTGCCCGCCATGTGCGCCGGCGCCGGCAAGTGGTGCCTGAGGATCGCCCGCGAATGGGCGGCCGAGCGTGAGCAGTGGGGCAAGCCGATCGCGCTGCACGAGGCGGTCGGCTCCAAGATCAGCTTCATCGCCGCGACGACGTTCGCGCTGGAGGCCGTGCTCGACCTATCCTCGCAGCTGGCCGACGAGGACCGCAACGACATCCGCATCGAGGCCGCCCTCGCCAAGCTCTACGGCTCGGAGGCGGCCTGGCGCATGGCCGACGAACTGGTCCAGATCCGCGGCGGACGCGGCTACGAGACCGCCGAGTCCCTGCGGGCGCGCGGCGAACGGGCGGTCCCGGCCGAGCAGCTGCTGCGGGACCTGCGCATCAACCGCATCTTCGAGGGCTCCACGGAGATCATGCACCTCCTCATCGCCCGCGAGGCGGTCGACACCCACCTCGCGGTCGCCGGCGACCTCATCGACCCCCGCACCTCCCTGCGGGAGAAGGCGAGGGCGGGTGCGCACGCGGGTGTCTTCTACGCCGGATGGCTGCCCCGGCTGGTCGCCGGACCGGGCCAGCTGCCCTCCTCGTACTCCGGGTTCCGGCACGGCAGGGACCTGTCCCGGCACCTGCGCCACGTCGAGCGGAGCGCCCGCAGACTGGCCCGCTGCACCTTCTACGGCATGTCCCGCTGGCAGGGTCGGATGGAGACCAGGCAGGGCTTCCTCGGACGGATCGTGGACATCGGCGCGGAGCTGTTCGCGATGAGCGCGGCCTGCGTCCGGGCCGAACGGCTGCGGAGCGAGGGCGAGCACGGCCGCGAGGCCTACCAACTCGCCGACGCCTTCTGCCGCCAGGCCCGCATCCGCGTCGAGGAGCTCTTCGGCCGCCTGTGGACCAACACCGACGACCTCGACCGCACGGTGGTCCGGGACGTCCTCGGCGGGGCCTACACCTGGCTGGAGGAGGGCATCGTCGACCCCTCGGGGGAGGGTCCGTGGATCGCGGACGCGACCCCCGGGCCCTCCGCGCACGAGAACGCCCGCCGCCCCTACGGCACTTAGCGGTACGGGTCGTGCGGATCCCGCACGGGGAAATCCCCCCGGGACGTCGTCCGCGCGTGCGTGTCCGGGCGGGTGCCCCGGCAGCGCGCGGCCGCCGGGGCACCCGCCCGGGGGACGCGCTGTTCTGGTGGCCGCCGCGTGCCGCCACAATGGGGGGATGACCGACAGTCCCGTCAGCCCCGCACCTCTCGCCGACCCGCACCTCGTGTACGACCCCCTCACGGGCGACGGCCCGAAGGACGTGGTGATCCTCGGCTCCACCGGGTCCATCGGCACCCAGGCCATCGACCTGGTGCTGCGCAACCCCGGCCGTTTCCGGGTCACCGCCCTCTCCGCGAACGGCGGTCGCACGGCCCTCCTCGCCGAGCAGGCCCACCGGTTGCGGGTGCGGACCGTCGCGGTCGCCCGCGAGGACGCCGTGCCGGCGCTGCGCGAGGCCCTGGCCGAGCGGTACGGCGCCGGGGAGCCGCTGCCCGACATACTCGCCGGGCCGGACGCGGCCCGCCAGGTCGCCGCCTCCGACTGCCACACGGTGCTCAACGGCATCACCGGTTCCATCGGCCTCGCCCCCACCCTCGCCGCGCTGGAGGCGGGCCGCACCCTCGCGCTCGCCAACAAGGAGTCGCTGATCGTCGGCGGCCCCCTGGTCAAGGCGCTCGCCAAGCCCGGGCAGATCATCCCGGTCGACTCCGAGCACGCCGCGCTCTTCCAGGCACTCGCCGCCGGCGCCCGCGCCGACGTGCGCAAGCTGGTCGTCACCGCCTCCGGCGGCCCCTTCCGCGGGCGCACCCGGCAGGAGCTGGCGGACGTCACCGTCGAGGACGCCCTGGCCCACCCCACCTGGGCGATGGGCCCGGTGATCACGATCAACTCGGCGACCCTGGTCAACAAGGGGCTGGAGGTCATCGAGGCCCACCTGCTCTACGACCTTCCCTTCGAACGCATCGAGGTCGTCGTCCACCCCCAGTCGTACGTGCACTCGATGGTCGAGTTCACCGACGGGTCCACGATCGCCCAGGCGACGCCCCCCGACATGCGCGGGCCGATCGCCATCGGTCTGGGCTGGCCCGAACGGGTTCCGGACGCGGCGCCCGCCTTCGACTGGAGCAAGGCCTCGACCTGGGAGTTCCTCCCCCTGGACAACGAGGCCTTCCCCTCGGTGAACCTCGCCCGGCACGTGGGGCGGCTCGCGGGCACGGCCCCGGCGGTGTTCAATGCCGCCAACGAGGAGTGCGTCGAGGCCTTCCGCAGCGGTGCGCTGCCCTTCAACGGCATCATGGAGACCGTCACCCGGGTCGTGGAGGAGCACGGCACCCCGGTCACGGGAACTTCGCTGACCGTGTCGGACGTCCTCGAAGCGGAGACCTGGGCCCGGGCCCGGGCCCGCGAACTGACAGCCACGACGGCGACCGCGGAGGCGCGTGCATGACGACCCTGATGTTCATCCTCGGCATAGTGGTCTTCGCGGTCGGCCTGCTCGTCTCCATCGCGTGGCACGAGCTGGGACACCTGTCCACGGCCAAGCTCTTCGGCATCCGTGTCCCGCAGTACATGGTCGGCTTCGGCCCGACCGTCTGGTCGCGCACCAAGGGCGACACCGAGTACGGCGTCAAGGCCGTCCCGCTCGGCGGCTACATCCGCATGATCGGCATGTTCCCGCCCGACGGCTCGGGCCGGGTCACCGCCCGCTCCACCTCCCCGTGGCGCGGCATGATCGAGGACGCCCGCACGGCCGCCTACGAGGAGCTGAAACCGGGTGACGAGACGCGCATGTTCTACACGCGCAAGCCCTGGAAGCGCGTCATCGTCATGTTCGCGGGCCCCTTCATGAACCTGGTCCTCGCGGTCGCCCTGTTCCTCACCGTGCTCATGGGCTTCGGCATCCAGCAGCAGACCACCACCGTCGCCTCCGTCTCGCCCTGTGTCATCGCGCAGAGCCAGAACCGGGACACCTGCAGGAAGTCCGACCCCGCGTCCCCCGCCGCGGACGCCGGCATCCGCAGGCGCGACAGGATCGTCTCCTTCGACGGCCGGCCGACCGGGGACTGGAACACGCTGTCCGACCTCATCCGCGACAGCGCCGGCAAGACCGTCCCGATCGTCGTCGACCGGGACGGACGGCGGCTCACCCTGCACGCGACGATCGCCACCAACCTGGTCACCAGGAAGGACTCCAGCGGCAACTACGTCAAGGGCTACGTCAAGGCCGGCTTCCTCGGCTTCAGCGCCGCCACCGGCGTCACCAGGCTGGACCTCGGCGACTCGGTGACCTGGATGACCGAGCGGGTCGGCGACGCCGTCGACTCCCTCGCCGCCCTGCCCGGCAAGATCCCCGCCCTGTGGGACGCGGCCTTCGGCGACGGCCCGCGCGAGCCGGACTCCCCGATGGGCATCGTCGGCGCGGCCCGCGTCACCGGCGAGATCGCCACCCTGGACATCCCCGCCTCCCAGCAGGTGGCGATGTTCGTGATGCTGCTCGCCGGCTTCAACCTCTCCCTGTTCCTGTTCAACATGCTCCCGCTGCTCCCGCTGGACGGCGGGCACATCGCGGGCGCCCTGTGGGAGTCGCTGCGGCGCGGTGTGGCCCGGGTGCTGCGCCGACCGGACCCCGGTCCGTTCGACGTGGCCAAGCTGATGCCGGTGGCCTACGTGGTGGCCGGGATCTTCGTCTGCTTCACGCTCCTGGTGCTCGTCGCGGACGTCGTCAACCCGGTGAAGATCTCCTAGCCGCCCGGTGTCCGAGGCGGCCCGGAACCCGTGCGTTCCGGGCCGCCTCCCATCGGGTGGGTCCGCCGGGTGGGAAGTGCCCGGGCACCGGCCGGTGCCGTAATCTCGAAGCCTGGAGCCCGGCGTCCACGGGACCGGACCTTGATCCACGACTTGGGGTTGCACAGCAGATGACTGCGATTTCTCTCGGCATGCCGTCCGTTCCGACCAAACTCGCCGAGCGCCGCAAGAGCCGGCAGATCCAGGTCGGGTCCGTGGCGGTCGGCGGCGACGCCCCGGTCTCGGTCCAGTCGATGACCACGACCCGCACGTCCGACATCGGTGCGACCCTCCAGCAGATCGCCGAGCTGACCGCCTCCGGCTGCCAGATCGTCCGCGTCGCCTGCCCCACCCAGGACGACGCCGACGCCCTCGCGACCATCGCCCGCAAGTCGCAGATCCCGGTCATCGCGGACATCCACTTCCAGCCGAAGTACGTCTTCGCCGCCATCGAGGCCGGCTGCGCGGCCGTGCGCGTCAACCCGGGCAACATCAAGCAGTTCGACGACAAGGTCAAGGAGATCGCCCAGGCCGCCAAGGACCACGGCACCCCGATCCGCATCGGTGTCAACGCCGGTTCGCTGGACAAGCGCCTGCTGCAGAAGTACGGCAGGGCCACCCCGGAGGCGCTGGTCGAGTCGGCCCTGTGGGAGGCGTCCCTGTTCGAGGAGCACGGCTTCCGGGACATCAAGATCTCCGTCAAGCACAACGACCCGGTCGTGATGATCGAGGCCTACCGGCAGCTCGCCGAGCAGTGCGACTACCCGCTGCACCTGGGCGTCACCGAGGCCGGCCCCGCCTTCCAGGGCACGATCAAGTCGGCCGTCGCCTTCGGCGCCCTGCTCTCCCAGGGCATCGGCGACACCATCCGCGTCTCCCTGTCGGCCCCGCCCGCCGAGGAGGTCAAGGTCGGCCTGCAGATCCTGCAGTCGCTGGGCCTGCGCCAGCGCGGCCTGGAGATCGTCTCCTGCCCCTCCTGCGGCCGGGCCCAGGTCGACGTCTACAAGCTCGCCGAAGAGGTCACCGCGGGCCTGACCGGCATGGAGGTCCCGCTGCGCGTGGCCGTCATGGGCTGCGTCGTCAACGGCCCCGGCGAGGCCCGCGAGGCCGACCTCGGCGTCGCCTCCGGCAACGGCAAGGGCCAGATCTTCGTCAAGGGCGAGGTCATCAAGACCGTCCCCGAGTCGAAGATCGTCGAGACCCTGATCGAGGAGGCCATGAAGCTCGCCGAGCAGATGGAGGCCGACGGCGTCACCTCCGGCGAGCCGTCCGTCTCCGTCGCCGGCTGAGTCCGGTCCCTTCCGCGCCGCCGCCCCCACGGGGGCGGCGCCGCACACGTTCGCCGGGTACAGTGCGGGGATCAGCAGAACCCCAGGGTGAGGCCCCGCACGTGTTGACCCAGACAACCTCCCGGGTGCTCGAACCGAGCGACCTCGGCGCCGCGCTCGCCGTCCTCGACCGCGAGCCGGTCGTCAACGCCTTCGTGGCCTCCCGGATCCTGGTGGCCGGCCTCGACCCCTGGCGTCTGGGCGGCGAGATGTGGGGCTGGTACGAGGACGGCATGCTCACCTCCCTGTGCTACGCGGGCGCCAACCTCGTGCCCATCTGCGCCACTGCGCGCGCCGTCCGCGCCTTCGCCGACCGGGCCCGCCGGGCCGGCCGCCGCTGCTCCTCCATCGTCGGCCCCGCCGAGGCCACCGCCGAGCTGTGGCGCCTGCTCGAACCGCACTGGGGACCGGCCCGCGAGGTCCGCGCCCGCCAGCCCCTGATGGTCACCGACCGCGTGCCCGCCGACATCGCCCCGGACCCCTACGTCCGCCGCGTCCGCAAGGACGAGATGGAGACGATCATGCCGGCCTGCGTGGCGATGTTCACCGAGGAGGTCGGCGTCTCCCCGCTGGCCGGCGACGGCGGCCTGCTGTACCAGGCCCGCGTCGCCGAACTCATCGGCTCCGGCCGCTCCTTCGCCCGCATCGACGAACGCGGCAAGGTCGCCTTCAAGGCGGAGATCGGCGCGGCCACGGCCCACGCCTGCCAGATCCAGGGCGTGTGGGTCGCGCCCGAGTACCGGGGCAGGGGCCTGGCGGCGCCGGGCATGGCGGCGGTGATCCGCTACGCGCTCGCGGACGTGGCCCCGGTGGTGAGCCTGTACGTCAACGACTTCAACACGGCGGCGCGGCGCACCTACCGGCGCGTGGGCTTCCAGGAGGTCGGGGCCTTCATGAGCGTCCTCTTCTGACCACCGCGGGGACCACCGCGCGGACGGCCGGCCCGAAGGCGCGCGCGAACGGTTAGCTGTGCCGCCGCCCCGCGCGGGCGCGGGGCGGCCATGACCGTCCCGCCCCCGCCGTCGCCCGCAACGGCCCTGTACGCTCCCCAGCATGGACCTCGTGATCGGCCCCCTGGACCTCTCAGCCCACGTGGACGAGGCCTTGGCGGTACAAGCGGTGGCCTTCGGGCTGGGCCCCGACGAAGTCGCCGTGCGCCGACAGATCGTCCAGCGCCACATGCAGTACCCCGGCGCGAGAGCCCTCGGCGCCACCGTCCGGGGGCGCCTGGCCGGGTTCGTCTACGGCATGCCCAACTCCCGCACCCACTGGTGGTCCACGGTCGTGGAGCCCTACCTCCGCGCCCGGGACAACGACTCCTGGCTGGACGACTCCTTCGTCATCACCGAGTTGCACGTCCACCCCGACCACCAGAACCGGGGCATCGGCCGGCGCCTGATCACCACCATCACGGACGACGCGAGCGAACCCCGCTCGATCCTCTCCGCGATCGACACCGACAGCCCGGCCCGCGGCCTCTACCACTCCCTCGGCTACGTCGACCTGGCCCGCCAGGTGCACTTCCCGAGCGCCCCCAGGCCGTACGCCGTGATGGGCGCCCCCCTGCCGCTGCGCCGGGCCCCGGCCGATTTCCTCCGCAACAGCCCGCCCGGTTAACCTCCGGTGACATCACCCTTGTCCGGCAGGAGTAGGAAACCATGGCGAACGCACCGGTCCAGCGCATGTCCCAGTTGCTGGTGAAGACACTGCGTGACGACCCGGCGGACGCCGAGGTCCTCAGCCACAAGCTCCTCGTCCGCGCCGGTTACGTCCGCCGCACCGCCGCCGGCCTCTGGTCCTGGCTGCCCCTGGGCAGGAAGGTCCTCGCCAACGTCGAGCGCGTCGTCCGCGAGGAGATGGACGCCATCGGCGCCCAGGAGGTGCTGCTCCCCGCCCTGCTGCCGCGCGAGCCCTACGACGCGACCGGCCGCTGGGACGAGTACGGCGGCGAGCTGTTCCGCCTGAAGGACCGCAAGGGCGGCGACTACCTCCTCGGCCCGACCCACGAGGAGATCTTCACCCTGCTGGTCAAGGACCAGGCGTCCTCCTACAAGGACCTGCCGGTGATCCTCTACCAGATCCAGAACAAGTACCGGGACGAGGCCCGCCCCCGGGCCGGCATCCTGCGCGGCCGCGAGTTCCTCATGAAGGACTCGTACTCCTTCGACCTGGCCGACGAGGGCCTCGACCGGTCCTACGCCCTGCACCGCGAGGCCTACCAGCGCATCTTCCAGCGCCTGGGTCTGGACTACCGCATCTGCGCGGCCACCGCCGGCGCGATGGGCGGCTCCAGGTCCGAGGAGTTCCTGGCCCCGGCCGAGGCGGGCGAGGACGTCTTCGCGGACTGCCCGAACTGCGACTTCGCCGCCAACACCGAGGCGGTCACCTACGAGCCGCAGCCCGTCGACGGCTCGGCCGTCCCCGCGCTCGAGGAGATCCCCACCCCCGACACCCCGACCATCGAGACCCTGGCCGCCGCCCTCGGCGTCCCGGCCGCCGCCACGCTGAAGAACCTGCTGGTCAAGGTCGACGGCGAAATCGTGGCCGTCGGGGTGCCCGGCGACCGCGAGGTCGACATGGACAAGGTCGAGGCCCACTTCGCCCCGGCCGTCGTGGAACTGGTCACCGCCGAGGACTTCGCCGGCCGCGCCGACCTGGTCCGCGGCTACGTCGGCCCGCAGGGCCTGGGCGAGAAGGTCACCTACATCGCCGACCCGCGCGTGGCCCCCGGCACCTCCTGGATCACGGGCGCCAACAAGGAGCACACGCACGCCAGGAACGTCGTCGCCGGCCGCGACTTCGAGGTCGACGCCTACGTGGACGTGGTCGTCGTGCAGGAGGGCGACCCCTGCCCGAAGTGCGGCGCCGCCCTGCGGCTGGACCGCGCCATCGAGATCGGCCACATCTTCCAGCTGGGCCGCAAGTACGCCGACGCGCTCAAGCTCGACGTCCTCGGCCACAACGGCAAGCCCGTCCGCGTCACCATGGGCTCCTACGGCGTCGGCGTCTCCCGCGCCGTCGCCGCCCTCGCCGAGCAGACCGCCGACGAGCAGGGTCTGTGCTGGCCCAGGGAAATCGCCCCGGCCGACGTGCACGTGGTCGCCGCCGGCAAGGCCCTGCAGACCGAGGTGGCGCTCGACGTGGCCGGGAAGCTGGCCGCCGCGGGCGTCCGCGTCCTGGTGGACGACCGGTCCGGCGTCTCCCCGGGGGTGAAGTTCACCGATGCCGAGCTGATCGGCGTCCCGCAGATCCTGGTGGCCGGCCGCCGCTCGGGCGAGGGCGTGCTGGAGCTGAAGGACCGCAGGACCGGCGAGCGCGAGGAGCTGACCGTCGAGGAGGCCGTCGCCCGTCTCACCGCCTGAGGAAGGCTCACCGGGGGGCGCGGCCCGGGCCTCGCCCCGCCACGCCCCCCGGCGGCCGCCGGGGGGCGACATCGGCCCGGTGGCCGCGTCGCCGCCGCCGTGCGGCCCGTCCCGGTGGTGCGGCTCCCGTGCCCGGACCGGCAGGACGCGCCCGCAGGGGCGCGGCAGGACGGTGCGCCGGGCCCGCACGCTCACCCGCGGCGAACCACGCCCTGCTGCCTCCCCCCGAACCCGGCCCCTGGCCCGGCCTAGAGCCACCCGGCGAACTCCAGCAGCAACTCCGCGTCCCCCGGCCGCCCCACGCGCAGCGCCCGCACGCCGGACTCCACCGCCCGGAACAACGTCCAGCCCCGCAGCCGCTCCTGGTCCACCTCCAGCGACTCCGCGAGCCGCTTGATCCGGCGCCGCGTGGTCGCCGCTCCGGACGCCGTGGCGATCAGGTCCTCCACCCGGTCCCGCACCAGCCGCGCCAGATCGAACGCGCACTCGCCGACCACCGGGTCCGGGCCCACCGCGAGCCACGGCATCCGATCCCCGGCCAGCACCTTGCTCTGCCGGAACGTGCCGTGCAGCAGAAGGTGTTCGGGCGGCGCGGCCAGCAGCTCCGCGCGGGCCGCGAGGGCCGCGTCCACCAGCGCCGCCGCCTCCGCGAAGGCCTCGGCATCCGCCCGCATCGCCGCCGCCTGCCGACCGGTCCGCTCCGCCACCGTCTCGAACTCCCGGTCGCCCGGCGGCTCCACCCACAGCCGGCGCAGCGTCCCCGCCGCCTCCAGCAGCGCCTTCGCCTCCGGCAGCGACCGCACCGACACGTCCGGGTGCAGCCGCTCCAGCAGCAGCACCCCCTCGGCGGCGTCCGGGCCGTCCGCCTCCAGCAACTGGACGGCGCCCAGGCCGCCCCAGTGCGCCAGCGCCGCCCGCTCGGCCTCCGGCCGCGCCCGGGCCGGCGCCAGCTTCAGCACCGCCGGAGCGCCGTCCGCCCGCCGCACCAGCACCACCAGGCTGCTGCGCCCGCCCGGCACCTGGACCCGCTCCACGGTCAACGCGCGCCGGGCGAGCGCCCGTTCGGCCGTCCCGGGCAGCCCGGCCAGCCAGTCGCCCCCGGCCGGTGCCGTCTCACCGAGCGCCCGCAACAGGCGCCTCGGCGGTTCGAAAGCCATGCGCGAGCCGCTCCCTTCCTCCTGGTCCGTCCGGTCCCGCCGGCTCTTCCGGGCCCGCCGCACGGGCGCCGCCGTGCCGTTCCCCGCCGGTGTCAGCCCGCCGGGGACGCGATGCCCGAGGGGGCGGTCGTCCCGGACGTGCCGGCCCGGCCGGCGGCCTCACCGGCCCGCTCGGCGAGCCCAGGGAAGGCTACGCTCTCCCCGCTCCAGCGCACCGCCCGCACCGCCGCCTCGCGCAGCGCCGAGGCGGCGAAGCCGCGCCGCGCCCCGGTCGTCGCCCGCACCAGGTCCGAGTAGACCCCGGCCACCCGCTCCTCCAGTTCCGCGGCCAGCCGCGTCGCGGCCGCCGCATCCGGCACCGGGTACGGCAGCGCGTACGCGGCGCTCGCGGCGACCGGCCGTCCGCCCAGGTCGCGCACCTCGCGCACCAGCGCGTCCCGGCGGGCCCGGTGGGCGTCGTACGCCGCCCGCGCCTCGGACCGGCGGGGCCCGCCGATCCGCCCGCCGACCACGCCGTAGCCGTACACCGCGGCGTGCTCCGCCGCCAGCGCCGCCTGCAGGGCCGTCAGCTCCCCGTTGTCCGTCCCGTCGCTCACTTCGCCCCCTCGGCCAGCAGGTACGCGTGAGCCGCCCCGGACGCCGCCACCGAGGCCAGCAGCCGGGCCAGCTCGCCCTCCGCGTCCAGCAGGGCCTTCGCCCGCCGGTCGGCGAGGGACCGCTCGGCGGCGGCCAGCGCGGCGAGGGCGTCGTTCCCGTCGGTGGGCACGGGTGCCGCGGACGGCGCGGACGGCGCGGCGGCCGTGGCCGCGGTGGGGGAGGTGGGGGAGGGCGCGGCCGTGGCGCCGCCGAACGCCGCCGCGTGCGCCGCCACCTGCGCCCGCAGCGGACGCAGCCGCTCCGCCAGGACCGGGTGCGCGGCGAGCACGGCGTCGTAGCGCGCCAGCAACTCCGCGCTGTCCCGGGCCGCTCGCGCGCGGGCCCGGGCGGACGCCGACGGACCGCCGCCGCTGCCCCCGTCGTCGGGGTCCGCCGAGCAGCCCACGAGCAGGGCGGCCCCGGCGGCCGAGGCCAGCAGGGATCTTCTGCGCGGCCCCAAGGGGGCGCGCGGCGGCGGGGGGTACGGCACTGCAGACGTCCTCGGGGCACTCGTACGAAAGAAAGACCGGCGACGGGCGGTACGCCGTGATCACCGTACCCGCGCACCCGACCGGCACCGCTCACCGGCACCGTCGCCGCCACCGTGCGTACACGGGTGGACGGCAACACCCCTTGCGACCGGATACCCTTTGACCAGACACGCGACCCATCCCACAACAGCACACGCGGCCGAGGAGTCACCCGGATGAGCACCACCCAGAGCGAGAGGCTGCGAGAGCTGCTCGAACCGCTCGTCACCTCCCAGGGGCTGGACCTCGAGGAGATCGCCGTGGACTCCGTCGGACGCAAGCGGGTGCTGCGCGTCGTCGTCGACTCCGACACCGGAGCGGACCTGGACCGGATCGCCGATGTGAGCCGCGCGCTCTCGGCGAAGCTCGACGAGACCAACGCGATGGGTGACGACGCGTACGACCTGGAGGTCGGAACCCCCGGCGCGGAGCGCCTCCTCACCGAGCACCGGCACTTCGTGCGCGCCACCGACCGGCTCGTGAAGTTCCAACTGGCCGAGGGCGGGGAACTGGTCGCACGGATCCTGGCGGTCGACGACGCGGGTCTGGACGTCGAGGTCCCCGGGGTGAAGGGCCGCAGGGCGACCACCCGCAGACTCGGCTTCCCGGAGATCGCCAGGGCTCGCGTGCAGGTCGAGTTCAACCGCAAGGACAAGAAGGACATGAAGGAAGAGGAGGAGGCGTAGCCGTGGACATCGACATGAGCGCCCTGCGGGGTCTGGTCCGGGAGAAGGAGATCTCCTTCGACCTGCTGGTCGAGGCGATCGAGTCGGCCCTCCTCATCGCCTACCACCGCACCGAGGGAAGCCGCCGGCGCGCGCGCGTGGAGCTCAACCGGGAGACCGGGCACGTGACCGTGTGGGCGAAGGAGGACCCCGAGGACCTCGAAGAGGGCCAGGAGTCCCGCGAGTTCGACGACACCCCGTCCGGCTTCGGCCGCATCGCCGCCACCACCGCCAAGCAGGTCATCCTGCAGCGGCTGCGCGACGCCGAGGACGACGCGACGCTCGGCGAGTACGTCGGCCGCGAGGGCGACATCGTCACCGGAGTGGTCCAGCAGGGCCGCGACCCGAAGAACGTGCTCGTCGACATCGGCAAGCTGGAGGCCATCCTGCCGGTGCAGGAGCAGGTGCCCGGCGAGACGTACCGGCACGGCACGCGGCTGCGGTCGTACGTCGTCCGGGTGGCGAAGGGCGTCCGCGGCCCGTCGGTCACCCTTTCGCGCACGCACCCCAGCCTGGTGAAGAAGCTCTTCGCCCTGGAGGTGCCGGAGATCGCCGACGGCTCCGTCGAGATCGCCGCGATCGCCCGCGAGGCCGGCCACCGCACCAAGATCGCCGTACGGTCCACCCGTTCGGGCCTGAACGCCAAGGGCGCCTGCATCGGCCCCATGGGCGGCCGGGTCCGCAACGTGATGGGCGAGCTCAACGGTGAGAAGATCGACATCGTCGACTGGTCGGACGACCCGGCCGAGATGGTGGCGAACGCGCTGTCACCCGCCCGGGTGTCCAGGGTCGAGGTCGTGGACATGGCCGCGCGCTCCGCCCGCGTGACCGTGCCGGACTACCAGCTGTCGCTGGCGATCGGCAAGGAAGGGCAGAACGCCCGGCTCGCGGCCCGGCTCACCGGCTGGCGCATCGACATCCGGCCGGACACCGAGCAGGCCGGGGAGCGCGCCGGGGAATAGATCTCGGCCTCAGGGCGCTGAGATCACGACAGCCTGCTGCGAATGACTGCTCCGACTTCTCCCCGGGAGGGATGAGGCCGGCGCGGGGAGGTAGACTTAGAAGTGTCTGGCCGGACGCGTGACCGTGCATGCCCTGAACGCACCTGTGTGGGGTGCAGGCGGCGAACGGCCAAGGACGATCTGCTGCGGGCCGTGGCGGATGGGGAACAGTGCGTTCCCGATCCTCGCGGTACGCTGCCCGGCCGGGGTGCGTACGTCCACCCCGACCCCGTCTGTCTCGACCAGGCGGTGCGCCGCCGGGCGTTCCCACGGGCGCTGCGCGTCCCGGGACCGCTCGACACAAAGGCGTTGCGCCGGTACGTCGAGCAGACAGACAGTTGCTGAGCAGGCAACACCGTAAGAAGTGCCGTGCGGAGCCATCCGCGCGGCCCTGGTACCTCGCGAGTCGAAAGCAGGTCGAGATTGCGATGAGCACTCGATGAGTACGCGATGAGTACGCCCATGAACTAGCGACGGTCCGGCTTCACCCGGACCTCAAAGGAGCGAAGTGGCTAAGGTCCGGGTCTACGAACTCGCCAAGGAGTTCGGTGTCGAGAGCAAGGTCGTCATGGCCAAGCTCCAGGAACTCGGTGAATTCGTCCGTTCGGCGTCTTCGACGATCGAAGCGCCGGTGGTACGCAAGCTGACCGACGCCTTCCAGGGCGGTGGCAACGGCAGGTCCGCCGGCAAGCCCGCCCCGCGCAAGGCTGCCCCCAAGCCCGCCCCCGCGCCCTCTCCGGCGCAGGCGGCCCGTCCGGCCGCGCCGCGGCCGGCGGCTCCCAGGCCCCCGGCGGCGCCCGCTGCCCAGCAGCCCGCCCCGGCGGCTTCTTCGGCCCCCGCACCCGGCCCGCGTCCGGGCCCGAAGCCCGCGCCGCGCCCGGCCCCGGCCGCCCCGGAGTTCACCGCTCCGCCGGCCGCTCCGGCCGCGCAGACCCCGCAGACCCCGCAGGCTCCGGCCGCCCAGGGTCCGCGTCCCGGTGGCGCCCGTCCGGGCGCCCCGAAGCCCGGCGGCCGTCCGGCCCCCGGTCAGGGCCAGGCGTCCCGCCCGGGCCAGGGCGGACAGCGTTCCGGCGGCCAGGCCCCGCGTTCGGGCGCCCGTCCGGCCGGTCCGCGCCCGGGCAACAACCCCTTCACCTCCGGTGGCTCCACCGGCATGACCCGTCCGCAGGCCCCGCGCCCGCAGGGCGGCCCGCGTCCGGGCGGTCCCGGTGCCCCCGGCGCCGGTCCCCGCCCGCAGGCGCCCGGCGCCCAGGGCGGCGGCCCGCGTCCGCAGGCTCCGGGCGGTCCCCGTCCGTCGCCGGCGGGCATGCCCCGCCCGCAGGGCGGTCCGCGTCCCGGCCCGGCCGGTCCGCGTCCGAACCCCGGCATGATGCCGCAGCGTCCGGCTGCCGGCCCCCGTCCCGGCGGTGGCCCCGGTGGCCGCGGTCCCGGTGGCGGCGGTCGTCCCGGTGGCGGCGGCGGTCGTCCGGGCGGCGGCGGCTTCGCCGGTCGTCCCGGTGGTGGTGGCGGCGGCGGTGGCTTCGCCGGTCGTCCCGGTGCTCCCGGTGGCGGTGGCGGCGGTTTCGCCGGCCGTCCGGGCGGTCCCGGTGGTGGCGGCGGCGGCCGTCCCGGCTTCGGTGGCCGTCCCGGTGGTCCCGGTGGCCGCGGTGGCACGCAGGGCGCCTTCGGCCGTCCCGGCGGTCCCGCGCGTCGCGGCCGCAAGTCGAAGCGGCAGAGGCGCCAGGAGTACGAGGCCATGCAGGCCCCGAGCGTCGGCGGCGTGATGCTGCCGCGCGGCAACGGCGAGACCATCCGTCTCTCCCGCGGCGCGTCGCTCACGGACTTCGCGGAGAAGATCAACGCCAACCCGGCCTCCCTCGTCGCGGTCATGATGAACCTCGGCGAGATGGTCACGGCCACGCAGTCCGTCTCCGACGAGACCCTGCAGCTCCTCGCCGACGAGATGAACTACACGGTTCAGATCGTCAGCCCCGAGGAGGAGGACCGCGAGCTGCTCGAGTCCTTCGACATCGAGTTCGGCGAGGACGAGGGCGACGAGGAGGACCTGGTGGTCCGCCCGCCGGTCGTCACCGTCATGGGTCACGTCGACCACGGCAAGACCCGGCTGCTCGACGCGATCCGCAAGACGAACGTCATCGCGGGCGAGGCCGGCGGCATCACCCAGCACATCGGTGCCTACCAGGTCGCGACCGAGGTCAACGACGAAGAGCGCAAGATCACCTTCATCGACACCCCCGGTCACGAGGCGTTCACCGCCATGCGTGCCCGCGGTGCGAAGTCGACCGACATCGCGATCCTGGTCGTCGCGGCCAACGACGGCGTCATGCCGCAGACGGTCGAGGCGCTCAACCACGCCAAGGCGGCCGACGTGCCGATCGTCGTCGCGGTCAACAAGATCGACGTCGAGGGCGCCGACCCGACCAAGGTGCGCGGTCAGCTGACCGAGTACGGCCTGGTGGCCGAGGAGTACGGCGGCGACACCATGTTCGTCGACATCTCCGCCAAGCAGGGTCTGCACATCGACTCGCTGCTGGAGGCCGTGATCCTCACGGCCGACGCCTCGCTCGACCTGCGGGCCAACCCGAGCCAGGACGCGCAGGGCATCTCGATCGAGTCCCGCCTCGACCGCGGCCGTGGTGCCGTGGCGACGGTCCTCGTCCAGCGGGGCACCCTGCGGGTCGGCGACACGATGGTCGTGGGCGACGCCTACGGCCGGGTCCGCGCCATGCTCGACGACAACGGCAACAACGTCGCCGAGGCCGGCCCGTCGACGCCGGTCCAGGTCCTGGGCCTGACCAACGTCCCGGGTGCGGGCGACAACTTCCTGGTGGTCGACGAGGACCGTACGGCCCGTCAGATCGCGGAGAAGCGCGCCGCCCGCGAGCGCAACGCGGCCTTCGCCAAGCGCACGCGCCGCGTGTCGCTGGAGGACCTGGACAAGGTGCTGAAGGCCGGCGAGATCCAGCAGCTGAACCTGATCATCAAGGGCGACGCGTCCGGATCGGTCGAGGCGCTGGAGTCCTCCCTGCTCCAGCTGGACGTCGGCGAAGAGGTCGACATCCGCGTCCTGCACCGCGGCGTCGGTGCGGTCACGGAGTCCGACATCGACCTGGCGATGGGCTCCGACGCCATCGTGATCGGCTTCAACGTCCGCGCGGCCGGCCGCGCGGCGCAGATGGCCGAGCGCGAGGGTGTGGACGTCCGGTACTACTCGGTCATCTACCAGGCGATCGAGGAGATCGAGGCGGCCCTGAAGGGCATGCTCAAGCCGGAGTACGAGGAGGTCGAGCTCGGCACCGCGGAGATCCGCGAGGTCTTCCGCTCGTCCAAGCTCGGCAACATCGCGGGTGTCCTCATCCGCTCCGGCGAGGTCCGCCGCAACACCAAGGCGCGCCTCATCCGCGACGGCAAGGTCATCGCGGAGAACCTCAACATCGAGGGTCTGCGTCGCTTCAAGGACGACGTCACCGAGATCCGCGAAGGCTACGAGGGCGGTATCAACCTCGGAAACTTCAACGACATCAAGGTGGACGACGTCATCGCGACGTACGAGATGCGGGAGAAGCCGCGGGCCTGACGGCCGACGGTGACCGGCGCTGGCCGACGGAACACGGGTTCCGTCGGCCAGCGCGCCTTTCCCCGCCGTGCCGGCCGACCCCCCGCCGAGGGCGAGGGGGACCGGGAAACCCTGTCGAGCCGGCGGCGGGTACGGGGTACCGTTCTTGATGTCCCCGGCCACACGGACCCGGGGCCGTCGATCCCGTACCGGCGGGTGAACCGGTTGCACACATGTACGTGGGGACTCTGTCCTTCGACCTCCTCCTCGGCGACGTCCACTCGCTGAAGGAGAAGCGCTCCGTCGTCCGCCCGATCGTCGCCGAACTCCAGCGGAAGTACGCCGTGAGCGCCGCCGAGGTGGACCACGTGGACCTCCACCGGCGAGCGATCATCGGCCTGGCCGTGGTCTCCGGCGACGCGGCGCACCTCACCGACGTGCTGGACCGGTGCGAACGCCTGGTCGCCGCCCGCCCCGAGGTGGAACTGCTGTCGGTACGGCGGCGCTTCCACGGCGACGACGACTGACCACAGAACGCAAGAAGAAGAAAGAACGGGAGACGGACCAGTGGCCGACAACGCGCGGGCGAAAAGGCTGGCGGACCTCATCCGGGAGGTGGTGGCCCAGAAGCTGCAGCGCGGGATCAAGGACCCGCGGCTCGGCTCGCACGTCACCATCACGGACACCCGGGTCACGGGCGACCTGCGGGAGGCGACCGTCTTCTACACGGTCTACGGCGACGACGAGCAGCGCAAGGCCGCGGCGGCGGGACTGGAGAGCGCCAAGGGCGTCCTGCGCTCCGAGGTCGGCCGCGCGGCCGGCGTGAAGTTCACGCCCACCCTCACCTTCGTCGCGGACGCCCTGCCGGACACCGCCCGGACCATCGAGGACCTCCTCGACAAGGCGCGGCAGTCCGACGAGAAGGTCCGCGAGGCCTCCGCGGGCGCCGTCTACGCAGGCGACGCCGACCCGTACCGCAAGCCGGACGCGGACGACGACGAGACGGACGACACCGCCGAATGACCAGCAAGCCCACCCCGCCCGACGGCCTCGTCATCGTCGACAAGCCGTCGGGCTTCACTTCGCACGACGTGGTCGCCAAGATGCGCGGCATCGCCAGGACGCGCCGCGTCGGCCACGCCGGCACCCTCGACCCGATGGCGACCGGTGTCCTGGTCCTCGGCGTGGAGCGCGCCACCAAGCTCCTCGGGCACCTCGCCCTGACCGAGAAGGAGTACCTGGGCACCATCCGGCTCGGCCAGAACACCCTCACCGACGACGCCGAGGGGGAGACCACCTCCCGCGCCGACGCGTCCGGGGTGACCCGGGACGCCATCGACACCGGCATCGCCAAGCTGACCGGCGACATCATGCAGGTGCCGTCCAAGGTCAGCGCCATCAAGATCGACGGCGTGCGGTCGTACAAGCGGGCCCGCGAGGGCGAGGACTTCGAGATTCCCGCCCGGCCGGTGACCGTCTCCTCCTTCACGGTCTACGACGTCCGGGACGCCGTCGCCGCCGACGGCACCCCGGTGCTCGACCTGATCGTCTCGGTGGTCTGCTCCTCCGGCACCTACATCCGCGCCCTCGCCCGGGACCTGGGCGCCGGTCTGGGCGTCGGCGGCCACCTCACCGCGCTGCGCCGCACGCGCGTCGGGCCGTACAAGCTCGACTCCGCCAGGACGCTGGAGCAGCTCCAGGAGGAGCTGGCCGTGATGCCGGTCGCCGAGGCCGCGACGGCCGCGTTCCCGCGCTGGGACGTCGACGCCAGGCGCTCCCGGCTGCTCGCCAACGGCGTCCGGCTGGAGATGCCCGACGAGTACGCGGGCGCCGGCCCCGTCGCCGTGTTCGACCCCGAGGGGCGCTTCCTGGCGCTCGTCGAGGCGCACAAGGGCAAGGCGAAGAGCCTGGCCGTGTTCGGCTGAGCCGGTCGCACGGGGTCCTGCCACCCGCCGCCCCGCGGGCGGCCGCCCGCGGAGCGGCGACCGGGTCCTGCCGTCGCCGCCTCCCGCGCCGTGCCCCGCCGACCTCGGTGACCTCACCCCGAACGCGTGTCCCGCGTCGCCGCCCGGGCCGGCCGTCCCTGCTGCTCATCCTGGACGGCCCCGAGGAGATGCCGCCCCTCCTCGCCCACCGGCTGGCCGAGTGGACCGGGGGGGCGGCCGAGTGGCCGCGCCGGGCCGGAGCGCGACTGGTCGTGGCCTGCCGGGAGGAGCACGGGGAGCAGGCCGGCGCCGGGTTCCCGGCGGACCTGCCGCACCTGCCGGCGGGCGGCACGGGCCCTCTCCCGCCCCGCGCACCCGACGGCGCCCACCCCCGCCGGTACCGCACCACCGCGTCGGCCCGGTCGTGCAGTCCCTGCTGCTCCTCGCCCGCCAGCGGGGCCCGCGCCTGCTCCCCTTCCGCCTGCGGGAACCGGCGGACGCCCTCGGCCTCGACCCCACTTCCCGGTGGGCGGCCCGCCTGCTCGCCCACACCCTGCTCCAGGTGCCGGACGCCTCGCCCCACACCGGGACCCCGCGCCTCCTCGCCGACCGCGTCGTCGCCTGGTACCGCGAACACCGGCCAGTTCCCGAGGAGTTCGGCCCCGCGTCCTGGACCGCGCTCCCCCTCCCGGCCCTCGAGCGCTTCGCCCTCCTGCACCGGCTGGTCCTGGCGGACGCGGCACCCGGTGAGGCGAGCGGCGCGAAAGTCACCGGGGCCCGGGGGAGCCGGGGGGCGGGCGTGCGGCCCCGGCGGGCGCACGGGGACGCGGGCGGTGGGCCGGGCACCCGCCGCGTGGTCGAGAGCCTGGCAGGCGCGCGCGTACCGGTCTGACCTGCTGCCATGAACGTGCGCCCGATCACAGCGCCCATGCCGGTGCGGGCCGGGAGCGCCCGGCATGGCACCCTTAGACCTGCACAGAAGTCAACGGTAGACACGGACACGGGTTCGAGGAGCGGTCACAGTGCAACGCTGGCGTGGCTTGGAGGACATCCCCCAGGACTGGGGGCGCAGCGTCGTCACCATCGGTTCCTACGACGGCGTCCACCGCGGCCACCAGCTGATCATCCGGCACGCCGTCGACCGCGCCCGCCAGCTGGGCGTACCGGCCGTCGTCGTCACCTTCGACCCGCACCCCAGCGAGGTCGTCCGCCCCGGCAGCCACCCGCCCCTGCTCGCCGCGCACCACCGCCGGGCGGAGCTGATGGGCGGGCTGGGCGTGGACGCGGTGCTGGTCCTGCCGTTCACCACCGAGTTCTCGAAGCTGTCCCCGGCCGACTTCGTGGTCAAGGTCCTGGTCGACAAGCTGCACGCCAAGGCGGTCGTCGAGGGCCCGAACTTCCGTTTCGGCCACAAGGCCGCCGGCAACGTGGAGTTCCTCACCGAGCAGGGCAAGGTCTACGACTTCGAGGTCGAGGTCGTGGACCTGTACCTCTCCGGTGAGGCGGGCGGCGGCCTGCCGTTCTCCTCCACCCTGACCCGGCGCCTGGTCGCCGAGGGCGACGTGGCCGGGGCCCGCGAGATCCTGGGCCGGCCGCACCGGGTGGAGGGCGTGGTCGTCCGCGGCGCCCAGCGCGGACGCGAACTGGGCTTCCCCACGGCGAACGTGGAGACGCTGCCCCACACGGCCGTCCCCGCCGACGGCGTCTACGCCGGCTACCTGCACACGCAGGGCGAGGCCATGCCGGCCGCCATCTCCGTGGGCACGAACCCGCAGTTCGACGGCACCGAACGCACGGTGGAGGCGTACGCCATCGACCGCGTGGGCCTCGACCTGTACGGGCTGCACGTCGCCGTCGACTTCCTGGCGTACGTCCGCGGCCAGGCCAGGTTCGAGTCGCTCGACGCCCTGCTGGAGCAGATGGCCGGGGACGTGCAGCGCTGCCGGGAGATCGTGGCGGCGGACGCGTAACCGCGCGCGAACGCGGCACGCGGGGGCGGCCGGTGCGGTGAGCACCGGCCGCCCCCGCGTGCCGTGCCTCGCGCACGGCTGCCGCGCGCCTACTGCTGCGGCGGCGGACCCTGCGGAGGCTCCGGCTGGGCCCGGCCGGGCTGCGGGTACCCGGGGTGGGGCGGACTGGGCCGGGCGGGCGCGCCCTGCGGCGGGTACGCCTGCCCCGGCGCCGCCTGCGGGTACGGCTGTCCCGGCTGCACCGGCCCGGGCTGGGGCTGCTGCGGCGGGTACGGCTGCTGGGCGGGGGCGTACGGCTGACCCGGACCGTACGGCTGACCCGGACCGTACGGCTGATCCGGGGCGTACGGCGCACCCGGAGGGTACGGCTGACCGGGGAAGGCCTGGCCGGGCAGCGGCTGGCCCGGGAGCGGTGGTGCGGCCACCGGCGGCGGGTTGCCGTCGCTGGTCCACAGCCCGTGCGACTGCTGGTGCCGTACGAAGTCCTCGGCGACCATGGCCGCGAGGTTGAAGTACGCCTCCCGCACCTTCGGCCGCATCATGTCGAGGTCGACCTCGGCACCGGCGGCCAGGTGCTCGTCGAACGGCACCACGACCACACCCCGGCAGCGGGTCTCGAAGTGCGCCACGATGTCCTCGACCTTGATCATCTTCCCGGTCTCGCGGACTCCGGAGATGACGGTGATCGACCGCGAGACGAGGTCGGCGTACCCGTGCGCGGACAGCCAGTCCAGCGTCGTGCTGGCGCTGCTCGCGCCGTCCACCGACGGGGTGGAGATGATGATGAGCTGGTCGGCGAGGTCGAGCACCCCCCGCATGGCGCTGTACAGCAGACCGGTGCCCGAGTCGGTCAGGATGACCGGGTACTGCTTGCCGAGCACGTCGATCGCGCGCCGGTAGTCCTCGTCGTTGAACGTGGTGGACACGGCCGGGTCGACGTCGTTGGCGATGATCTCCAGTCCGGAGGGTGCCTGGGACGTGAACCGCCGGATGTCCATGTACGAGTTGAGGTACGGGATCGCCTGGACCAGGTCGCGGATGGTCGCCCCGGTCTCCCGGCGCACGCGCCGGCCGAGCGTGCCGGCGTCCGGGTTCGCGTCGATGGCGAGGATCTTGTCCTGCCGCTCGGAGGCGAGGGTGGAGCCGAGGGCGGTGGTCGTGGTCGTCTTGCCGACGCCGCCCTTGAGGCTGATGACCGCGATCCGGTAGCAGGACAGCACCGGCGTGCGGATCAGCTCCAGCTTCCGCTGCCGTTCGGCCTCCTCCTTCTTCCCGCCCAGCCTGAACCGGGAGGCCGCCGCGCCCGGCCGACCACTCTTGGCCTTCTGCCGCTTGTTGTTGAGCAACCGGTCCGAGGACAGCTCCACGGCCGCGGTGTAACCCAGCGGTGCCGCACCGGGGTCGGTCGGCTGCCGCTGGTCGTGCCGCATGGGCTGCGGCCAGGCGGCCCCGGCCCGCGGGTCGACGGGACCCTGCGGAACCCGTGCGGCCGGATCACCCTGCACACCCTGCGGAACCTGGCCGGCCTGGTGGCCCTGGGGTCCCTGTCCGGCGTCCGGGCCCTGCGGGTACGGAGGCTGCTGTCCGGGCTGGGGGAAGCCGTAACCGGCCGGTGGTGCCGGGGGGGTCGGGGCGCCGGGCTGGGGGAAGCCGTAACCCGGTTGGGGGGCGGGGCCGGGACCGTTGGGGGTCGGCTGTTGCCCCGGCTGCGGGCCGGGGGTGTCGGCCGCGGGCTGCTGTCCGGGCTGGGGGAAGCCGTAACCGGCCGGTGGTGCCGGGGGGGTCGGGGCGCCGGGCTGGGGGAAGCCGTAACCCGGCTGGGAGCCGGGGCCGTTCGGAGTCGGCGGCTGCGGGAAGCCGTAGCCGGCCTGCGGGTCCGGACCGGCCGGGGCCGGCTGGGGCGCCGGAGGCTGCGCGAAGCCGTGACCGTTCGGCGGGACGGGGCCGGCGGGAGCGGGCCGCTGTTGCTGTGCGGGGATGTGCGGCTGTGCCTGTCCGGGGCCGGGGGGTTGCCCGGGCGCCGGGCCGGGGCCCCCGGGCGCGTGGGGCCGGCCCGGCGGCGGTGCGGGCTGCACGGGGGCGGGGGGCGTCCGCGTGCCGGGCTGTGCCCACGCGGCGGGCGCGGGCTGCGGCGCCTGCGGCTGGAACGGCGGCTGCTGCCCGGGCACGCC
Source organism: Streptomyces sp. TG1A-8 (assembly GCF_030499535.1). Taxonomy (NCBI): domain Bacteria; kingdom Bacillati; phylum Actinomycetota; class Actinomycetes; order Kitasatosporales; family Streptomycetaceae; genus Streptomyces; species Streptomyces sp. TG1A-8. The sequence continues at coordinate 2,071,658 of NZ_JASTLB010000001.1, read as the reverse complement.
CGCGGGACCCGGCGCGACCGCGGGCTGCGGCCCGTCCGGTGCCGGACCGGGCTGCTGCACGGGCCACTGGGCCGCCGTGACGGGTGCGGCGGGCTGATACGCCGGCGGCAGCGGCGGCACTCCGCTCTGCGGTGCGGGCGGCGGAGTCCAGGCGGGCGGTGCGTCCTGAGGAGCGGGCGCAGCGGGGGGCGGTGCGTCCCGCGGGGCCGGGGGAGCGACCGGCGCGGCGTCCCGCGGCTCGGCGGGGGCGGCCGGAACCGTGCCGTGCGGGGCGTCCGCCGGGGACGCACCGTGGTCGGACGCGCCCTCCTCCGGGGTGCGGCTTTCGGCGGCGCTGTCCTGGGACGAGTTGCCTCCGGGCTCCGTCTCCTCGAACCGGTCGCCCTGCGGCGCGCCGTCCGTCGTGTCCGCCGCATCCGTCGTGCCCGTCGCATCCGGTGCGTCCGGTGCGTCCGGTGCGTCCGGTGCGGCGGGCTCGGCGTCGGAGGCGGTGCCGTTCTCCTCCGCGGCCCGGCCCGGGGCGTCGGCAAGGGCCCCGCCCTCGTCCCCGCCCCCGCTCTGATCGGTTCCGGCCCGGACAGTTTCCGGGCGAACGGCGGGTTCGTCCCGGGCGGTCCCGCCGGCGTCCTCGGCCGCCGCCTCAGTCGCGGCAGCCCCGTCCGGGATCTCCTCGCCGGGGCTGTCCGCCCCGGCACTCACCCGGGAGCCGACCGCGGTGGAGTCACCGTCGGGGGAGTCAACGGCAGCGGAGCCGTCCCGGGCGGACTCGTCCCGCACCGGCGCCTCCCGCCCGGCCTCCGTCCCTCCGGCCTCCGTCCCTCCGGCCGCCGCGCTCCCGGCCCCGGTGACGTTTCCGCCGTCCCTGCCGTCCCTGCCGTCCTCGTCCGCCTCGTTCCCCTCGTCGCCCGTGTCCTCGTCGGACGAGCCGGCGCGTTCAGCGGGTCCGGAACCCTGCGCGGCGCTCCGGCGTGCCGCCTCGGCGGCCTTCTCGCCGGCAGCGACGCGCTCGGCGATCTCGGCGATCTCACGCCTCAGGGCGACGGCGGAGAACCGCAGGGTCGCCCCGCTCTCCAGGTCCCCGTTGTCCGGCTCCGGCTCCGACGAGGCGGCGGCGGACGGAGCGTCCGCCGGCTGCGGGGAGTCCTCGGAGCCCGCCGGCTGCTGCGGCTCGAACCCGACCGGCAGCTTCGGCACCGCGACCGGATCCCCTGCCGGCGGCACGGGCGGACTCCCGACCGGCGGCGCGGGCGGGGTGAACGGTGCCCCCGGCCCGGCGGCCGGGGCCGGTGGGGTGAACGGCGCCCCGGGAGCGGGAGGAGCGGGCGGCGTGAAGGGGGCGCCCGGTGCGGGAGCGGGAGGAGCGGGCGGCGTGAAGGGGGCGCCCGGTGCGGGAGCCGGCGGAGCCGGGGGAGTGAACGGGGCACCGGGGGCCGCGGTGCCGGCCGACCGGGTCGCGTGCGGCGGCGGGGTCAGCCCCGGAAGGGGCGCTCCCGCGGCGAACGGCGGAAGCGAGGGGATCCCGGCCGCGCCGGGACCGCCCGGCGCACCCGGCGTGCCGGAAGACCGCGGGCCACCGTCGCCCCCGGCGCCGTCCGCGCCCGGACCGGCGGAGCCGTCCGCGTCCCCCGGCCCCGGGGCGGCGGGCCCCGGACCGCCCGCGCCGCCACCGGAGCCCTGCGACGCCCCGGACGCGTTCTGCGTGTACCAGGCGGGCGGCGCGTAGTCGATGGTGAACTCGCCGGTGGTCTCGACGGCCGACTCCGCGTCGGGCTGGTCATCGCCGGGTGTGGCCCAGCCCCCGCGGATCCCGTCCCGATCGCTGCTCACAGTTCCTCCTGGTGTGGTCGAGCACCCTCATGCCGTGCCGGGGCGACCATGTCGTGTCGTTCGAGTCGTCCGTAGTCGTTCGAGGCAGTCCGATCCACCGGCTCTCCCCCGGGCGGCGACGCCTGCTCCACGGGGTCCGGCATCGCGCCCGCTCCCAGCCTAATCACCACGAGCCGCCCCTCGGCAGGCCCGGCCGCCTCTCAGCCACGCTCGCCCGTGCGAACCACGGACAAACCCGCGGACAAGCAACGGATACGCATCGAACAATCGGGGCGACGGGGCCGGTTCAGTCCATCCGCCGCGGTGTGCCCAGCAATCCGGTCTCGGCGTCGGTGGGTTGGGTCAGCACGTACTGCCGGTCGCGCTCGGTGCACCACAGCGTCACGCCGTCGGGCAGCGCGGGCAGCGACTCGACCTCGGCCCGGGACAGGCCCATGGTGCGCCCCGGTTCCGCGGCCTCGTCCGGCGAGACCCGCTGGATGCCGGCGAGCCGCGCCTGCCGCAGCAGCCGGGGCGCGACCGGACTGAGGTACGGCAGCAGCGTCAGCACGGACTGCCACGGACCGGACACCACCCGCCCGCGCGGCGGCCGCATGCCGCAGTCCCGCACGACCAGGACGGGCGTCCCGGCCGAGGCGCCCTGCGGCGGCACCCGCCCCACGTCGTACACGGCGAGTCCGTTCTGCCCGCCGCCCATGGCGTGCACCATCCGGACCCAGGCCTGCGGCCGGCCGGTCTCGACGGCGACCCGGGCACCCGTGGCCGCGGTGCGCAGCGCCAGTACCTGCTCCGTCCACAGTCCGCCGATCAGCACGACGTCGTACGGCGTCGGCCGGTTGATGCCCAGCACGGCCGGCTGTCCCCCGGGGCCGACCCCGGCGACCACCCCGTCGTCGCCGATGGGCAGGGCGAGCGCGTCCAGCTGCGGCACGGGCAGGGCGTGCCGTCCGTGCCGGGGGCCGATCAGCCCGAGTCCGTACCGCAGTCGGCCGGCCCACCGCCGCGCCCCGTCCGCCGGGGCGCCGGGCGGCCCCGGGGACGCGGAAGCCGTCGTCGGGACCGTCGTCACCGGGCACCTCCGAGCGGCAGCGTGGCCAGCATTCCCGGCAGCTGTTCACGGTCCAGCCGGGCGAGTCCGGCCCCGGCCCGCCGCGCGGCATCCTCCAGCGCGCGTCTGGCCGCGACCAGTTCGTCGTCGCTGCGCCCGGTCACCCGCAGGTGGCCGCACAACGACACCTCCTGCCGCTCACCCCGTGCCAGGGTGAGACTGAAGGTGGTGGCGAGTGCCGGTACCGCGGTGAGCGCGGCGGCGAACCGCGGCAGCGACGCGCCCCGGCCCGCGTCCAGCGCGGGCCAGCGCCGGACCCAGTACGTCGTGTGCCTGCGGTTGTCGCACCGCCAGCTCCGTGCGGACTCCCGGGTGCGCCGCTCCCGCGCCTCGCTGCGCCCCGCCTCGGCGGTGACCAGCGGGTTGGCGCAGGCAGAGGTGGCCAGCGCGGTGATCAGCTCCTCCTCGTCGAGGACCGTGGCCGAGAACCCCGCCCCGGTCAGCCGGCTGGCCAGCTGGTCCGCCGCCCGCACGACGCACTTCTGCGCGCCGAGCAGCCCGCCCCCGCGCGCGGCCACGGCCTCCGCGCACAGTTCCGGGTCGAGCTTCAGCGCGATCCAGGTGATCCGCACGGCCGGGGCGCCGGTCTGCTGCTGCAGCGGGAGGTAGTTGGCGACGGCCACGGACTCCCGGGGCAGGTGCAGTGCGGGCGCCGGCTGCGTGTGCAGGACGACCTGCGCCGACTCCAGCCGGATGCCGTCCACTTCGGGCGCCTCCCGCCCTCGGACATCGGCGCCGACGGCAGCAAGACGTCCGACGGCAGTCCCGAGTCCAGCGAGGCCCAGGTCAAGCTTGGCTACCAGAACGTCCGCCCCGCCAGGGTCCCCGCGGCCTGGTCGGAGCTCCTCGCCAAGGGACCCCGGCTCGACACCAACAGCGCCCGCCGGCCGCAGGGCTCGTGACCCGCCCACGGACATGACGAAGAGGAGTGCCCCCGAGTGCTGCCGACCAAGGCGGCCCCGCTGACCGCCGCCGTCCTGCTCGCCGCCCTCGGCGCCGCCCCGCCCGCGCCCGCCCTCCGGCTGGACGGCAGCGGCGCCTGCACCTTTCCCGCCCCGCAGATCAAGGGGACGCCCTGGTCCCTGCAGCGCGTCCTGCTGGACGAGCTGTGGCAGGGCACCGGCAAGGGCAGGGGCGTACGGGTCGCGGTCATCGACACGGGCGTGGACGACGGGAACCCGCAGCTCGCCCCGGTCGTCGACGAGGCGGCCGGCCGCGACTACCTGTCGGACGGCAGGGGCGGTGACCCGACGAACGACCAGGTGGGGCACGGCACCAAGGTCGCGGGCATCATCGCGGCCCGCCCCCGCGCGGGAACCGGTTTCGTGGGCCTCGCCCCGAACGCCACCATCATCCCGATCCGGCAGAACGACGCCGACAACAGCGGCGACTCGGACACCATGGCCCGGGCGATCACCTACGCCGTCTCCCGGGGTACCGACGTCATCAACATCTCCCAGGACACGACCAGGCCCCTGTCGGGCACCTCCGCCCTCGCCGAGGCCGTGCGCGGGGCGATCGCCCGCCACGTCGTCGTGGTCGCCTCCGCGGGCAACGACGGCCTGGACGGCAAGGTGAAGGACACCTACCCGGCCGCCTTCCGGGGCGTCCTGGCCGTGGCCTCCTCCGACCGCGACAACGAACGGGCCCCCTTCTCCCAGGCGGGCCCCTTCGTCGGGGTGGCGGCACCCGGTGTGGAGATCGCCTCCACCGTTCCCGGCGGCGGCCAGTGCACGGACGACGGCACCAGCTTCTCCGCCCCGTTCGTCGCCGGGGTCGCGGCCCTCCTGAAGGAGAAGCACCCCGACTGGAGCACCGCCCAGATCGTCACCCAGATCGAACAGACGGCCGAGCGTGTGGTGAACGGCCATGACGACTTCGTCGGCTGGGGCGTCGTCGACCCGGTGCGCGCCGTACAGGAGTCGGACATCGCCGACCCGCCCGCCTCCCCGAGTCCCGACCCCGGTCCGGCCGGGGCGGCCGCCCCCGACGTGGCACCGTTCTCCCTGGCGGAGACGCCGCGCGAACGCGACCGGCGGTACGCCGTCTACGCCCTCGGCATCACCGTCGTCCTGGTGGCGGCCATCGCCGGCACGGCCGTCGTCACCCGCGACCTGCGCCGCCGCCACGAGGACCGCTCCGGGTAGGCGCCGCCCCCGCCGGGGGGACGGCGGCACGCACTCCGCCCCCGCCCGGCCCTCACTGTCCGGCCGGTGCCCCGTCCCCGGTTCCCCCGGCCGCCGCCAGGTCTCCGTTGCGCTCCGTGGGCTTCAGGTCGAACTCGCCGTCCCGCGCGCCCAGGACGAACGCCCGCCACTCGGCCGCCGTGTACCGCAGCACGGTGTCCGGGTCGAGGGACGAGCGCATGGCCACGGCGCCCTCGGGGAGGTGGGCGATCTCGACCCGCTCCTCGTGCTCCTCCGTGCCGGGGGCGCAGTGCCACTCCACGCCGGAGATGTCGAGGGCGTACAGCTCGTCCCGCTCGCGTTCCTTGCGCGCCCTGATCTCCTCAGCCGTTTCCGTCATACCGCAGCGATCCCTTCCGACGTACGGACGCTGTGTGCTCGTCACAGCTACCGGTCACGGTACTGGCCGGCGGAACTCCCCTGTCCCGTCTTTGCAGTTGGAAGGACCAGGTCCAGTGACCAGAGTGGCAGCCGGTGCCACGCGTGTGGTACCGCACGGGGGCGGTGCGACGCTGCGACCACGCGTCGCGCGGGGGCGCAGCAGGTCTTGCCCGCCGGGAGAGCCGGGACAGCGTCCGGGCGGACCCGTCGCGGTGGTGAAGGCCACCGCCACTTCCGCAGGAGGGCAGGAAGGTATGGCGCAGGGGCAGGCGCACAGTGCGCACGAACTGACGAAGCTCGCGAACGACATCCGCGACTTCCACCACCAGGTGAGCGAGCGGGTGACTTCCCTCAACCGGGTCGTGGACATGGTCCAGGCCGGCTGGCAGGGCGCGGCGGGCAAGGAGTTCGACACCGTTCAGTAGGGTGTCAACCACAACCTGAAGAAGCTCCAGGACGACCTCGTCGACCTCGAGGAGGCGATGCGGGCGAGCGTCGGCGGCTTCACCGACCAGGAGCAGGAACGCATCTCCGACATCCGCAAGGTGGACAACTCCTACGAGGTCAAGAGCCGCATCACGGACCTCGCCTGAGCCCGGCCGCACCCACGAGGAGACACACACCATGAGCTTCAGGCCGGATACTCAGGCAGATTGGACTTGTCCCCGCTGTTCCCCGCCGCGGCGAACAGCAGTTCGCCCTTGACGAGGGCGTACGTCACCGCTGACGCGAGTTCGGGAGTGCCGACGTTGCGCCTGCCGGGTGAGTTGGAACTGCCCAGCGACATGTTGATGATGCGCGCCGGGCTGTCCGCGGCGTAGCGAATCGCCCGGCTCAGGGTGTGGGAGAACTCGGCCTTGTTGTCGGCCTGTCCGTCCTCCTCAGCGGCGTAACGCATGCGGATGGGCAGGATCTTCGCTCCAGGGGCGAGTCCGTACGAGCCGTTCACCGCCCCCCGCGCACCCGTGGCCGCGATGAGTACTGCCATGTCGGTACCGTGGGCGGCGATGTCGGTGTGCGCGTCGCCCCGCTGGTCCGAGTAGTCCTTGCCGTCCAGCACCCGACCTTTCAGGTCGGCCAGGGAGTCGTCGACCCCCGAGTCGATCACGGCCACTGTGACGCCTCGCCCGGTACTGGTCTTCCACATCTCATCGGCGTGCATGGCATCGAGGTGCCACTGACGTGCCCGGACCGATTCCGCGTGGGCGGGAGTGGCGGCGACGCCCACGAGGAGCAGGCCGATTACCGCCGAGGCCGATGACAGGAGCCACCGTGTGCGCTTGCCTCCGGTACGACAGGTAGGTGTCCAGACCGCGCAGGCGGCCCTCCTCCAGGCGCTGCGAGGCGAGCAGCAGGTGCACGCCCAGGGAGCGGCCGATGCGGCCGATCTGGATGAACATGTCGATGAAGTCCGGCTTGGCCGTGAGCAGTTCGCTGAACTCGTCGATCACGAGGACCAGCGAGGCGAGCGGCTCCAGGGGAGCGCCGGCCGCGCGCGCCCTCTCGTAGTCGTGCACGTTGGCGTAGTTGCCGGCCGCGCGCAGCAGCTCCCGGCGCCGCTGCAGCTCGCCCCGGATCGCGTCGCCCATGCGGTCGACCAGCGTGAGGTCGTCGGCGAGGTTGGTGATCACGGCGGCCACGTGCGACAGGTGCGACATGCCGGCGAAGGTCGCGCCGCCCTTGAAGTCGGAGAGCACGAAGTTCAGCGTCTCCGAGGAGTGGGTGACCGCGAGCCCCAGCACCAGGGTGCGCAGCAGCTCCGACTTGCCGGAACCGGTCGCGCCCACGCACAGGCCGTGCGGGCCCATGCCGTCCTGCGCGGCCTCCTTGAGGTCCAGCATCACGGGCCGGCCGTCCACCCCGACACCGATCGACACGCGCAGCCGCTCCGGCACGGAACGCGGCCGCCAGGTGCGCGTGACGTCCACGGACGCCGCGTCACCGAGACCCAGCAGGTCGGTGAAGTCCAAGTTGGCCAGCAGCGGCTCGTCGTCGTCCCCGCCGCCCGTGCGCAACGGCGCCAGCTGCCGGGCCAGCGCCTCCGCGGCCGGCAGCGACAGGCCGTCGGGCACGCCCTCGAACGCGACCCCGCCACCGGAGTCCAGCCACAGCCGCTCCGGGCGCACGACGACCGACAGGCCGCCGCGCGGCTGGTCGAGCTCCCCGGGGACGACCTCCACGGCGGTCGCCCCCCTGCAGGCCCTCCGCGGTCGCGAACACCGAGGTGGGAGGCACCATGCCGCCGTCCAGCACCACCAGGACGTGCGGCTGGTCCAGCAGCGGCCGGTCGTCCCGGGCGAACCGGGGCCGGCCCTCCAGGCGGGCCGCGAGCAACTGCTCCAGCTCGCCGAGGTCGTCGCCGAACAGACGGCGCGTGCCCGCTCCGTCGAACCGCCCCGGCAACTGGCAGTGCGGCAGCCACTTCGTCCAGTCCCAGCGGGCGACGGCGCCCGGCGAGGCCACCACGGCCACGACCAGGTCGTCGGGGGAGTGCAGGGTGGCGGCCTGGGCCACCAGCGCGCGCGCCGCCGACTGGGTGCACTCCGGGTCACCGGAGACCGTCAGGTGGTAGAAGGCCCGCAGGGACAGCGCCACCGGCAGGCCGTCCAATTGGCCGTGCACGGCCAGGAACCGCTGCATGGCACCGGCGCACAGCGGTTCCAGCTCGTCCACGGGCGCGGTCTGCGGTGTCACCAGGGGGGGTGGCCAGCTGCTGCGGGCCCAGGCCGATCCGCACCTGGCCGAAGTCCTCGTCCCCCACGCGCCGCTCCCACACCCGGCTGCCCTCGGCGACCACCGACCACAGCTGCTCCGGAGCGGGGTGCAGGTACAGCTGCGCGTCCCGCTGGCGCAGCGCCGTCCCGCGGACCGTGCGCCGGGTCTGCGCGAGGTAACGGAGGTAGTCCCGGCGAACGTCGGCCATTTGCCCTTGCGTACCGCGCCGGTGGCGGACGACCTGCGAGACCACCATCGCGGCCGTCGACACGAGCATCACCACACCCATGATCCGCATGAACGGATGGGCGTTGGGGGACGCGAAGTAGAACACCACCGACGAGCCCATGCCGAGCGTCGGCAGGACCTGCATCAGCATGCCCTCCTGCTGCCCGCGCGGCAGCTCGGGCGGAGCCTCCGACCGCAGTTCGTGCGAGGGCACTTCGGGCGGCAGCGCGCGTGGCGGACGCTTGATGACGATCTGGCTCACCGGAGCACCAATCCCCCGCACGGACGATCCGTTGATGACCGGCACCCCCGTGGCGACGGCTGTCCTCCGCTCGCCGGCGATCCTACGTGCCGCCGCTGACGGCGGGTCCCGGTAGGGTGACGCCCGCAGCGTGTGCGTCCGCGAACAGGGGGCAGTGAAAGTGAGTACGACCGCGGCGACGGGATTCTGCAGGGTCACCGTCGTGGCCCCCGACAGCCGGGTCGACGTGGCGCTCCCGGTGGACATCGCGCTGGCCGACATCTACCCCGAGATCCTCCGCCTGACCGGTCAGTCGCAGCCCGTCGGCGCCCCCACCGGGTACCACCTCGTGCGCCGCGACGGCCGCGTCCTCGACGGCGCCCGCACCCTCGACGGCGAACGCGCCCTCGACCTCGCCGAGGGCGCCGTCCTGCTCGTCCTGGTCCCGCTCTGCCTCGCCGTCCTGGGCGTCCTGACGCAGGTGCGCTCGATGACCGGCTAGGCGGCCGGCCGGAGCCGCCCCGGGGCACTGGTACCCTGGGTGACGGCCGTATGTGTACGCACCCCCGGAGCCCGCAGGCAACCTGCGCCCTGGAGGCCGCGCCCAGCGGATCCCCGCCCTCCGAGTAGAGGAAGCTCCCCCGCGATGAAGACCGGGGGCACTCGGTGGCACTCACAGACCAAGAGGAGTACGCGTGTCGCTCGACGCCGCAACGAAGAAGCAGATCATCGGCGAGTTCGGTACCAAGGAAGGTGACACCGGCTCCCCCGAGGTCCAGGTCGCCCTGCTGTCCCGTCGGATCTCCGACCTGACGGAGCACCTCAAGACCCACAAGCACGACCACCACTCCCGCCGTGGTCTGCTGATCCTGGTCGGTCAGCGCCGTCGCCTGCTGCAGTACCTGGCGAAGAAGGACATCCAGCGCTTCCGTGCGCTGGTCGACCGCCTGGGCATCCGCCGCGGTGCGGCGGGCGCCAAGTAGGACGCCGTGAAGGGAGCGGTTCCCGGAAGGATCCGGGAACCGCTCCCTTTGCCGTAGGTGCGGACGTGCGCGGTGTCACCGACGCTTTGTAGTGTGGTAGCACAACGCATCACGTACGACACAGAACGAGGGGAAGCGCACCACGCCGCCGCCGGTCCTCGGTAGTGGCCCCCGGGGGAAGCGAATCCCGGGTGCTTCGATCGAAGACCGGCCCGCACCGCAGGAGCGCTTCTCCGCCACCGTCCCCCCGCCACACGGGTGAGGAGGGACGAAAGACGACAAGTAACGGAGAAATCGCTAGTGGAGAACGAGACCCACTACGCCGAGGCCGTCATCGACAACGGCGCCTTCGGCACCCGCACCATCCGCTTCGAGACGGGCCGCCTGGCCAAGCAGGCCGCCGGCTCCGCCGTGGCGTACCTGGACGACGACACCATGGTGCTGTCGGCCACCACCGCCTCCAAGAACCCCAAGGACCAGCTCGACTTCTTCCCGCTCACGGTGGACGTCGAGGAGCGGATGTACGCCGCCGGCAAGATCCCCGGCAGCTTCTTCCGCCGCGAGGGCCGGCCGAGCGAGGACGCGATCCTCACCTGCCGCCTCATCGACCGCCCGCTGCGCCCGTCCTTCAAGAAGGGCCTGCGCAACGAGATCCAGGTCGTCGCCACGATCATGGCGCTCAACCCCGACCACCTGTACGACGTCGTGGCGATCAACGCCGCGTCCGCCTCCACGCAGCTGGCCGGCCTGCCCTTCTCCGGCCCGATCGGCGGCGTCCGCGTCGCGCTGATCCGCGGCCAGTGGGTCGCCTTCCCGACGCACACCGAGCTCGAGGACGCCGTCTTCGACATGGTCGTCGCGGGCCGCGTCCTGGAGGACGGCGACGTCGCGATCATGATGGTCGAGGCCGAGGCCACCGAGAAGACCATCAAGCTGGTCGAGGGCGGTGCCGAGGCGCCGACCGAGGAGGTCGTCGCCGCCGGTCTGGACGCCGCCAAGCCGTTCATCAAGGTCCTGTGCCGGGCCCAGGCCGACCTCGCCTCGAAGGCCGCCAAGCCGACCGCCGAGTTCCCGATCTTCCTGGACTACCAGGACGACGTGTTCGAGGCGCTGACGGCCGCCGTCCGCCCCGAGCTGGCCCAGGCGCTCACCATCGCCGGCAAGCAGGACCGCGAGGCCGAGCTGGACCGCGTCAAGCAGCTCGCCGCCGAGAAGCTCCTGCCGGAGTTCGAGGGCCGCGAGAAGGAGATCTCCGCCGCGTACCGCTCGCTCACCAAGCAGCTGGTCCGCGAGCGCGTGATCAAGGAGAAGAAGCGCATCGACGGCCGCGGTGTCACCGACATCCGCACGCTGGCCGCCGAGGTCGAGGCCATCCCGCGGGTGCACGGTTCCGCGCTGTTCGAGCGGGGCGAGACCCAGATCCTGGGCGTCACCACCCTCAACATGCTCCGCATGGAGCAGCAGCTGGACACCCTCTCGCCGGTGACCCGCAAGCGCTACATGCACAACTACAACTTCCCGCCGTACTCCACCGGCGAGACCGGCCGCGTCGGCTCCCCCAAGCGCCGCGAGATCGGCCACGGCGCCCTCGCCGAGCGCGCGCTCGTCCCGGTGCTGCCCGCGCGCGAGGACTTCCCCTACGCGATCCGCCAGGTGTCCGAGGCCCTCGGCTCCAACGGCTCGACGTCCATGGGCTCGGTCTGCGCCTCCACCATGTCGCTGCTGAACGCCGGTGTGCCGCTGAAGGCCCCCGTCGCCGGTATCGCCATGGGCCTGATCTCCCAGGAGATCGAGGGCGAGACGCACTACGTCACCCTTACCGACATCCTCGGTGCGGAGGACGCCTTCGGCGACATGGACTTCAAGGTCGCCGGCACCAAGGAGTTCGTGACCGCCCTCCAGCTCGACACCAAGCTGGACGGCATCCCCGCCTCCGTCCTGGCCGCGGCCCTCAAGCAGGCCCGCGACGCCCGCCTCCACATCCTCGACGTGATGATGGAGGCCATCGACCGGCCCGACGAGATGAGCCCGAACGCCCCGCGGATCATCACCGTCAAGATCCCGGTCGACAAGATCGGTGAGGTCATCGGCCCCAAGGGCAAGATGATCAACCAGATCCAGGAGGACACGGGCGCCGAGATCACCATCGAGGACGACGGCACGATCTACATCGGTGCCGCCGACGGTCCCTCGGCCGAGGCCGCCCGCGCCACGATCAACGGCATCGCCAACCCGACGATGCCCGAGGTCGGCGAGCGCTACCTGGGCACGGTCGTGAAGACGACCACCTTCGGCGCGTTCGTCTCCCTGCTGCCCGGCAAGGACGGTCTGCTGCACATCTCGCAGATCCGCAAGCTCGCCGGCGGCAAGCGCGTGGAGAACGTCGAGGACGTCCTCGGCGTGGGCCACAAGGTCCAGGTCGAGATCGCCGAGATCGACTCCCGCGGCAAGCTCTCCCTGATCCCCGTGATCGAGGGCGAGGAAGACTCCAGCGACGACAAGAAGGACGACGCCGACCAGTGACGTCCCGTAGCTCCAAGGCGACGGCCCGCACCTCCCCGGAGGCGCGGGCCGTCGCCCGTACCCAAACCCTCATCAAGGGCTCCAACGGCATCGGCACCGTCCGCAGGACCACCCTCCCCGGCGGCCTGCGCATCGTCACCGAGACCCTGCCCTCCGTACGCTCGGCGACCTTCGGCATCTGGGCGCACGTCGGCTCCCGCGACGAGTCCCCGTCCCTGAACGGCGCCACGCACTACCTGGAGCACCTGCTCTTCAAGGGCACCGGCCGCAGGTCCGCCCTGGACATCTCCTCCGCCGTCGACGCCGTCGGCGGCGAGATGAACGCGTTCACGGCCAAGGAGTACACGTGCTACTACGCGCGCGTGCTCGACACCGACCTGCCCCTGGCCATCGACGTCGTCTGCGACATGCTCACCGGCTCGCTCATCGCCGAGGAGGACGTCGACGTCGAGCGCGGCGCGATCCTCGAGGAGATCGCGATGACCGAGGACGACCCGGGCGACTGCGTGCACGACCTGTTCGCGCACACCATGTTCGGCGACAACCCCCTCGGCCGCCCGGTCCTCGGCACGGTCGACACGGTCAACGCCCTCACCGCCGACCGCATCCGCCGCTTCTACAAGAAGCACTACGACCCCACCCACCTGGTCGTCGCCTGCGCCGGCAACGTCGACCACCACAAGGTCGTGCGGCAGGTCCGCGCCGCCTTCGAGAGGGACGGCGTCCTGAAGGACCCCGACGCGCAGCCGATCGCCCCGCGCTCCGGCCGCCGCGCCATCCGCACGGCCGGCCGCGTCGAACTGATCGGCCGCAGGACCGAGCAGGCGCACGTCGTCCTCGGCATGCCGGGCCTGGCCCGCACCGACGACCGCCGCTGGGCGATGGGCGTCCTCAACACGGCCCTCGGCGGCGGCATGTCGTCCAGGCTGTTCCAGGAGGTCCGGGAGAAGCGCGGACTGGCCTACAGCGTGTACTCGTACACCTCCGGCTTCGCCGACTGCGGGCTGTTCGGCGTGTACGCCGGCTGCCGCCCGAGCCAGGTGCACGAGGTGCTGCGGATCTGCCGCGAAGAACTCGACCACGTCGCCGAGAACGGCCTGAGCGACGACGAGATCAGCCGCGCCGTCGGCCAGCTCAAGGGCTCCACGGTCCTCGGCCTGGAGGACACCGGCGCGCTGATGAACCGTATCGGCAAGAGCGAGCTGTGCTGGGGCGAGCAGATGTCCGTCGACGACATGCTGGCCCGGATAGCCGAGGTCACCCCGGACGAGGTCCGGTCGGTCGCCCACGACATCCTGGGGCAGCGCCCGTCGCTGTCGGTCATCGGTCCGCTGAAGGACAAGCAGGCCGCGCGGCTGCACGACGCCGTCGCCTGATCACCTCCCGTAAGGAAGCAAGATGAGCAAACTGCGCGTGGCGGTTCTCGGGGCCGGGGGCCGTATCGGGTCCGAGGCGGTCCGGGCGGTCGAGGCCGCCGAGGACATGGAGCTGGTCGCCGCCCTCGGCCGGGGCGACAGGCTGGAGACCCTGGCGGAGGCCGGCGCCCAGGTCGCCGTCGAGCTGACCACCCCCGCCTCGGTCATGGGCAACCTCGACTTCTGCGTGCGCCACGGCATCCACGCGGTCGTCGGCACGACCGGCTGGACCGACGAGCGCCTGGCGCAGCTGACGGGCTGGCTCGCCCAGTCCCCGCGGACGGGCGTGCTCATCGCGCCGAACTTCTCCATCGGCGCCGTCCTGACGATGAGATTCGCGCAGATCGCCGCGCCCTACTTCGAGTCGGTCGAGGTGGTCGAGCTGCACCACCCGGGCAAGGCGGACGCCCCCTCCGGCACCGCCACGCGCACCGCCCAGCTCATCGCCGGGGCCCGGCGCCGGTCCGGCACCGCCCCGGCGCCGGACGCCACGGTCACCGCCCTGGACGGCGCCCGCGGCGCGAGCGTCGACGGGGTCCCCGTGCACTCCGTACGGCTGCGCGGTCTGCTGGCCCACCAGGAGGTGCTGCTCGGCGCCGACGGCGAGACCCTCACCGTCCGCCACGACTCCCTGCACCACAGCAGCTTCATGCCGGGCATCCTGCTCGGCGCGCGCCGCGTGGTGAGCACCCCGGGCCTGACCTTCGGCCTGGAACACTTCCTGGACCTGGGCTGATCCGAGACCCCACATGCGCGCGAAGATCTCCTACGCCGTCACGGCCGCCGTCCTCGTCTTCTACTTCGTCCTGGTCGGCAGCCGCGGCGTCATGCTCATCCAGTCCGGCACCCTGCTGACCGTCACCTTCGGCGTGGCGGTGCTGATCCTGCCGGTCATCGGCCTGTGGTTCCTGTGGAAGAACACCCGGTTCGTCCGCAGGGCCAACCAGCTCGCCGCCGAACTCGACGCCGAGGGCGGTCTGCCCGTCGACGAGCTGAGGCGCACCCCCAGCGGTCGCATCGACCGCGATTCGGCCGACGAGGTGTTCACCCGGCGCAAGGCCGAGACCGAGGCGGCCCCCGACGACTGGCGCAACTGGTTCCGGCTCGCCGTCGCCTACCACGACGCCCGCGACACCCCGCGCGCCCGCAAGGCGATGCAACGCGCCATAGCCCTCCACGACGGCGCGCACACCCGGGCCTGAACCGCAGCAACGCCCCGGGCACGGGGAAGGGCCGGTCCGCCGATGGTGCGGACCGGCCCTTCCCCGTGCCCGGTCAGTCCCTGCGGTGCTCCGCGGCCCAGGCCTCCACCGCGTCGGCGGCCCGGTCGAAGGCCGCGGGCCGCCCCCGGAAGTCCAGGCCGTGCGTGGTCAGCAGCGGAGCCGCGTCCTCGGCCGGCCGGTCCGCGCGCACGAGGGTGAGCGCCTGCCCCTGCACCGTGCGCGGCAGCCCCAGCCAGCGCACCGGCTGCTGCGCCGTCCGCACCGAGACGACGCGCCGCCACGGCACCGTACGCGTCGCCAGGAAGCGCACCTGACGCAGGCCGCGCCCGCTCACCCACACGCCCATGCGCAGCAGCCGCAGCGCGCCGCCGATGACCGCCAGGGCCGCGGCCAGGATCGCCGCGGCGGGGGCCGCCGAGCCGGCGAGGGCGACGAGAACCGCCCCGAACAGCACGAACGAGGAGAGCAGCAGCCCCACGGCGGCTGTGCCCACCCGCCACGGCCCGGGCCGGTAGGGGCGCCGCCAGCGGTCGCGGTCCTCGTACGGCAGCGCGCTCTCGGACGCCGTCTCGAAGGTGCGGTCGGCCGTCAGGAAGGGCAGGGGCACGGCTGGTCCTCACTCGGTCCTCGCGTGGGCTGTGCCCGGTGAGGCTATCCGGCCGTGTTCCCGCTCACCACCCATGGACGTCCGGAAGGGTCAGCGCCCCGGTGCGTGCCCCTGCGACGCCTGGGACTGCTGGACCGGCGTACTGCTGGACGGCGTGGACAGGGCGGGCGTTGCGATGATGAGGGAGCCGACGATCCCGGCGACGATGGTGAGGCCCAGCAGCCAGCGCCCGGCCAACTGGCCGGCCGACGGGCGGGGGCGGGGCGGCGGGGTGACGTTGCTGCGGAACGTGTCGGCCTCGGCCGGGGGGGTGAAGGGGACGGGCTCGTGCCGACGGAACATCGCGGTGGTGTCTCCTTTCGGGGGACGGACGGACAGGCCTCATCCGGACAGACGATCCAGCGGTGCGAAAGGTGCCCGTGTCCGGGGGGCCGACGGCGCGGCATTCGGGCCGAGGCACTGCCTCCGCCCAGGCGGGTGCCCCGTAAGGTGGGCGCGAACCTCAGCAGTGATGGGAAGGACCCCGAGCCCCGTGACCACCCCCGAGTCGCTCACGTTCCGCAGCGACGTCACCGTCGAACTGGTGAAGTCCAGCGCGTCGGACGCCGACGTCCTCTTCGCCGCCCGCGTCTCCACGGCCGGCGAGCAGTCCCTGGACGAACTGAAGAAGGACCCCGAGCGCTCCAAGGGCCTGATCAACTACCTGATGCGCGACCGGCACGGCAGCCCGTTCGAGCACAACTCGATGACGTTCCTCATCAGCGCCCCGATCTTCGTCTTCCGCGAGTTCATGCGGCACCGCGTCGGCTGGTCGTACAACGAGGAGTCCGGCCGCTACCGCGAGCTCCAGCCGGTCTTCTACGTCCCCGGCGCCTCCCGCAAGCTCGTCCAGCAGGGCCGCCCGGGCAAGTACGTCTTCGTCGAGGGCACCCCGGCCCAGCACGAGGCGGTGCGCGGCGTCCTGCGGGAGTCCTACGAGCAGGCGTACACGGCCTACCAGAAGCTGCTCGCCGAGGGCGTCGCCCGCGAGGTCGCCCGTTCGGTCCTGCCCGTCGGCCTCTACTCCTCGATGTACGCCACCTGCAACGCCCGCTCGCTGATGCACTTCCTCGGCCTGCGCACCCAGCACGAACTGGCCAGGGTGCCGTCCTTCCCGCAGCGGGAGATCGAGATGGTCGGCGAGAAGCTGGAGGCCGAGTGGGCACGGCTGATGCCCCTCACGCACGCCGCCTTCAACGCCAACGGGCGGGTGGCGCCGTGACGGGACCCCGCCCTCCCGCGCGGAACGGATGTACGGGTCAGCCCGGTGAGGTGTCCGTATTGCGGCATTTGTGGAAGTTCATCTAGCCTGATCGGACGGGCCCGGCACTGCTTGAACCCCCGAGCAGGCAGTGCCGGGCTCCGCATTTGTCCTTACTTTCCCGGCCCCCGCAGGCAGACCACACAATGCGCACCGAGTAGCGTGTCACCCATGGCTCCGACCTCGACTCCGCAGACCCCCTTCGGGCGGGTCCTCACCGCCATGGTCACGCCCTTCACGGCGGACGGCGCACTCGACCTCGACGGCGCGCAGCGGCTCGCCGCCCACCTGGTGGACGCAGGCAACGACGGGTTGGTCGTCAGCGGCACCACCGGCGAGTCCCCCACCACCAGCGACGCGGAGAAAGCGGACCTCGTGCGAGCCGTGCGGGAGGCGGTCGGCGACCGCGCCCACGTCGTGGCCGGTGTCGGCACCAACGACACCCGCCACAGCATCGAACTGGCCCGCGCGGCGGAGCAGGCCGGCGCCCACGGCCTCCTGGTCGTCACGCCGTACTACAACAAGCCCCCGCAGGAGGGCCTGTACCGGCACTTCACGGCCGTCGCCGACGCCACCGGCCTGCCGGTGATGCTCTACGACATCCCCGGCCGCAGCGGCGTCCCGATCGGCACCGAGACGCTGGTCCGCCTCGCCGAGCACCCCCGGATCGTCGCCAACAAGGACGCCAAGGGCGACCTCGGCCGCGCCGGCTGGGCCATCGCCCGGTCCGGCCTCGCCTGGTACTCCGGCGACGACATGCTGAACCTGCCCCTGCTCTCCGTGGGCGCGGTCGGCTTCGTGTCGGTCGCCGGCCACGTCGTCACCCCCGACCTGCGCGCCCTCGTCGACGCGTACACCTCGGGCGACGTCGTCAAGGCCACCGAGATCCACCAGAAGCTGCTGCCGGTCTACACCGGTATGTTCCGTACCCAGGGCGTCATGACCACCAAGGCCGCGCTCACCCTCCTGGGGCTGCCCGCAGGCCCCCTGCGCGCCCCCATGGTCGAGTGCTCGCCCGAAGAGGTGGCCCGGCTCAAGCTCGATCTGGCCGCCGGCGGGGTACAGCTCTGACAACAGACTTGGCACCACCCGAGCTTCACAACTGAACACACAACAGCACAGGCGGGCCACCGGTGCCCGCATTCCACAACACAACTGCTTCTGCACGAACGTCATGCGCGCCACGTGCCCGACCGGTACGTGGCGCGCGTGGTGAGGAGAGTCTTTTGAGTCATCCGCATCCTGAACTCGGCCCGCCCCCGCCGCTGCCGAAGGACGGCCTGCGCGTCACCCCGCTCGGCGGCCTCGGTGAGATCGGCCGGAACATGACGGTCTTCGAATACGGCGGCCGCCTGCTGATCGTCGACTGCGGAGTGCTCTTCCCCGAGGAGGAGCAGCCCGGGATCGACCTGATCCTGCCGGACTTCACGTCCATCAGGGACCGCCTCGACGACATCGAGGGCATCGTCCTCACGCACGGCCACGAGGACCACATCGGCGGTGTGCCCTTCCTGCTCCGCGAGAAGCCGGACATCCCGCTGATCGGCTCCAAGCTGACCCTCGCCCTCATCGAGGCCAAGCTCCAGGAGCACCGCATCCGCCCCTACACCCTCGAGGTGGCGGAGGGCAACCGCGAGCGCATCGGCCCCTTCGACTGCGAGTTCGTCGCCGTCAACCACTCCATCCCCGACGCCCTGGCCGTCGCCATCCGCACGCCCGCCGGCATGGTGGTCCACACCGGCGACTTCAAGATGGACCAGCTCCCGCTGGACAACCGCCTGACCGACCTGCACGCGTTCGCGCGGCTGAGCGAGGAAGGCATCGACCTCCTCCTCGCCGACTCGACGAACGCCGAGGTCCCGGGTTTCGTCCCGCCCGAGCGCGACATCTCCAACGTCCTGCGCCAGGTCTTCGCCGGCGCCGGCAAGCGGATCATCGTGGCGAGCTTCGCCAGCCACGTCCACCGCATCCAGCAGATCCTGGACGCGGCGCACGAGCACGGCCGCCGGGTCGCCTTCGTCGGCCGCTCCATGGTCCGCAACATGGGCATCGCCCGGGACCTCGGGTACCTGAAGGTCCCGCCGGGCCTGGTCGTGGACGTGAAGACGCTGGACGACCTCCCGGACCACAAGGTGGTCCTGGTGTGCACGGGCTCCCAGGGCGAGCCCATGGCGGCCCTGTCCCGCATGGCCAACCGCGACCACCAGATCCGGATCGTGGAGGGCGACACGGTCATCCTGGCCTCGTCGCTCATCCCCGGCAACGAGAACGCGGTCTACCGCGTGATCAACGGCCTGACCCGCTGGGGCGCCAACGTCGTCCACAAGGGCAACGCCAAGGTGCACGTCTCCGGCCACGCCTCCGCCGGCGAGCTGCTGTACTTCTACAACATCTGCCGCCCGCGGAACCTGATGCCGGTCCACGGCGAGTGGCGCCACCTGCGCGCCAACGCCGAGCTGGGCGCACTGACGGGTGTCCCGCACGACCGGGTCGTCATCGCCGAGGACGGCGTGGTGGTCGACCTGGTCGGAGGGAAGGCCAGGATCTCCGGCAAGGTCCAGGCGGGGTACGTCTACGTCGACGGGCTCTCCGTCGGGGACGTCGGTGAGCCGGCCCTGAAGGACCGCAAGATCCTCGGCGACGAGGGCATCATCTCGGTCTTCGTCGTCCTGGACGCCTCCACCGGAAAGATCACGGGCGGTCCGCACGTCCAGGCCCGTGGCTCGGGCATCGAGGACTCGGCCTTCGCCGGCGTCCTTCCGAAGATCACGGAGGTCCTGGAGCGGTCCGCCCAGGACGGCGTCGTGGAGCTCCACCAGCTCCAGCAGCTCATCCGCCGCACCCTCGGTAAGTGGGTCTCGGACACCTATCGCCGCAGACCGATGATCCTGCCGGTCGTGGTGGAGGTCTGACCCCTCCTCCGCGCCAACAGGGAGCGGGGCACCTCGATTTGCATCGGGCCGCCCCGCTCCAGTACGTTTGCCACTCCTCCGGCGGGGAACCCCAGTGCTCCATGGACTGGACGCAGGTTCTCCGGGCCGGGTGGAAAATCCGACTCAGAAGTTCTGATAAAGTCGGAACCGCCGGAAAGGGAAACGCGGGAGCGGGAACCTGGAAAGCACCGAGGAAATCGGATCGGAAAAGGATCTGGTAGAGTCGGAGACGCAGGACCGAAGGGAAGCGCCCGGAGGAAAGCCCGTGAGGGTGAGTACGAAGGAAGCGTCCGTTCCTTGAGAACTCAACAGCGTGCCAAAAGTCAACGCCAGATATGTTGATACCCCGTCCGTCGGAGGTTGTTTTCCGATGGTCGAGGTTCCTTTGAAGTAGACACAGCGAGGACGCTGTGAACGGCTGGGCTTATTCCGCCCGGCTGTTCCGCTCTCGTGATGTGTGCACCGGATGTGCTGGTTGCATGGTCCGGGGTGAGCATTCACGGAGAGTTTGATCCTGGCTCAGGACGAACGCTGGCGGCGTGCTTAACACATGCAAGTCGAACGATGAACCTCTTTCGGGAGGGGATTAGTGGCGAACGGGTGAGTAACACGTGGGCAATCTGCCCTGCACTCTGGGACAAGCCCTGGAAACGGGGTCTAATACCGGATATGAGGATCATGGGCATCTGTGGTTCTGGAAAGCTCCGGCGGTGCAGGATGGGCCCGCGGCCTATCAGCTTGTTGGTGAGGTAATGGCTCACCAAGGCGACGACGGGTAGCCGGCCTGAGAGGGCGACCGGCCACACTGGGACTGAGACACGGCCCAGACTCCTACGGGAGGCAGCAGTGGGGAATATTGCACAATGGGCGAAAGCCTGATGCAGCGACGCCGCGTGAGGGATGACGGCCTTCGGGTTGTAAACCTCTTTCAGCAGGGAAGAAGCGAAAGTGACGGTACCTGCAGAAGAAGCGCCGGCTAACTACGTGCCAGCAGCCGCGGTAATACGTAGGGCGCGAGCGTTGTCCGGAATTATTGGGCGTAAAGAGCTCGTAGGCGGCTTGTCGCGTCGGTTGTGAAAGCCCGGGGCTTAACCCCGGGTCTGCAGTCGATACGGGCAGGCTAGAGTTCGGTAGGGGAGATCGGAATTCCTGGTGTAGCGGTGAAATGCGCAGATATCAGGAGGAACACCGGTGGCGAAGGCGGATCTCTGGGCCGATACTGACGCTGAGGAGCGAAAGCGTGGGGAGCGAACAGGATTAGATACCCTGGTAGTCCACGCCGTAAACGGTGGGCACTAGGTGTGGGCAACATTCCACGTTGTCCGTGCCGCAGCTAACGCATTAAGTGCCCCGCCTGGGGAGTACGGCCGCAAGGCTAAAACTCAAAGGAATTGACGGGGGCCCGCACAAGCGGCGGAGCATGTGGCTTAATTCGACGCAACGCGAAGAACCTTACCAAGGCTTGACATACGCCGGAAAACCCTGGAGACAGGGTCCCCCTTGTGGTCGGTGTACAGGTGGTGCATGGCTGTCGTCAGCTCGTGTCGTGAGATGTTGGGTTAAGTCCCGCAACGAGCGCAACCCTTGTCCCGTGTTGCCAGCAGGCCCTTGTGGTGCTGGGGACTCACGGGAGACCGCCGGGGTCAACTCGGAGGAAGGTGGGGACGACGTCAAGTCATCATGCCCCTTATGTCTTGGGCTGCACACGTGCTACAATGGCCGGTACAAAGAGCTGCGATACCGTGAGGTGGAGCGAATCTCAAAAAGCCGGTCTCAGTTCGGATTGGGGTCTGCAACTCGACCCCATGAAGTCGGAGTCGCTAGTAATCGCAGATCAGCATTGCTGCGGTGAATACGTTCCCGGGCCTTGTACACACCGCCCGTCACGTCACGAAAGTCGGTAACACCCGAAGCCGGTGGCCCAACCCCTTGTGGGAGGGAGCTGTCGAAGGTGGGACTGGCGATTGGGACGAAGTCGTAACAAGGTAGCCGTACCGGAAGGTGCGGCTGGATCACCTCCTTTCTAAGGAGCACTTCTTACCGGGCCTGGCCCGGTCAGAGGCCGGTGCATCGGCGAGTGTCCGATGCCGGTTGCTCATGGGTGGAACGTTGACTATTCGGCAGGGTCCAGGATGGATCAGGCGCTAGTACTGCCCTTGGGGGTGTGGAACGCTGATCTGGTCGGCTGGTCGTGTCGGGCACGCTGTTGGGTGTCTGAGGGAATGGGTTTTTTTCCTCAGGTGCCGGCCCCAGTGTACTCGGACGGTGGTCCGGGGTGATGGGTGGCTGGTCGTTGTTTGAGAACTGCACAGTGGACGCGAGCATCTGTGGCCAAGTTTTTAAGGGCGCACGGTGGATGCCTTGGCACCAGGAACCGATGAAGGACGTGGGAGGCCACGATAGTCCCCGGGGAGTCGTCAACCAGGCTTTGATCCGGGGGTTTCCGAATGGGGAAACCCGGCAGTCGTCATGGGCTGTCACCCGCTGCTGAACACATAGGCAGTGTGGAGGGAACGCGGGGAAGTGAAACATCTCAGTACCCGCAGGAAGAGAAAACAACCGTGATTCCGGGAGTAGTGGCGAGCGAAACCGGATGAGGCTAAACCGTATACGTGTGAGACCCGGCAGGGGTTGCGTGTGCGGGGTTGTGGGATCTCTCTTTCACGGTCTGCCGGCCGTGGGACGAGTCAGAAACCGTTGATGTAGGCGAAGGACATGCGAAAGGTCCGGCGTAGAGGGTAAGACCCCCGTAGTCGAAACGTCAGCGGCTCGTTGGAGAGACACCCAAGTAGCACGGGGCCCGAGAAATCCCGTGTGAATCTGGCGGGACCACCCGCTAAGCCTAAATATTCCCTGGTGACCGATAGCGGATAGTACCGTGAGGGAATGGTGAAAAGTACCCCGGGAGGGGAGTGAAATAGTACCTGAAACCGTGTGCCTACAAGCCGTGGGAGCGTCGGAGTGGAGTTTTCTTCATTCTCGTGACTGCGTGCCTTTTGAAGAATGAGCCTGCGAGTTTGCGGTGTGTTGCGAGGTTAACCCGGGTGGGGAAGCCGTAGCGAAAGCGAGTCCGAAGAGGGCGTTTTAGTAGCACGCTCAAGACCCGAAGCGGAGTGATCTAGCCATGGGCAGGTTGAAGCGGAGGTAAGACTTCGTGGAGGACCGAACCCACCAGGGTTGAAAACCTGGGGGATGACCTGTGGTTAGGGGTGAAAGGCCAATCAAACTCCGTGATAGCTGGTTCTCCCCGAAATGCATTTAGGTGCAGCGTCGTGTGTTTCTTGCCGGAGGTAGAGCACTGGATAGGCGATGGGCCCTACCGGGTTACTGACCTTAGCCAAACTCCGAATGCCGGTAAGTGAGAGCGCGGCAGTGAGACTGTGGGGGATAAGCTCCATGGTCGAGAGGGAAACAGCCCAGAGCATCGACTAAGGCCCCTAAGCGTACGCTAAGTGGGAAAGGATGTGGAGTCGCACAGACAACCAGGAGGTTGGCTTAGAAGCAGCCACCCTTGAAAGAGTGCGTAATAGCTCACTGGTCTAGTGATTCCGCGCCGACAATGTAGCGGGGCTCAAGCGTACCGCCGAAGTCGTGTCATTGACATATATAGCCCCAACGGGTGTGTTGATGGGTAGGGGAGCGTCGTCTGCCGGGTGAAGCAGCACCGGAAGGTAGTTGTGGACGGTTGACGAGTGAGAATGCAGGCATGAGTAGCGATACAAACGTGAGAAACGTTTGCGCCGATTGACTAAGGGTTCCTGGGTCAAGCTGATCTGCCCAGGGTAAGTCGGGACCTAAGGCGAGGCCGACAGGCGTAGTCGATGGATAACCGGTTGATATTCCGGTACCCGCTGTGAAGCGTCAAACATCGAGCATCGTGATGCTAAGGCCGTGAAGCCGTTCCGGACCCTTCGGGGAATGGAAAGTGGTGGAGCCGCCGGACCAAGCGGTTAGTAGGTGAGTGATGGGGTGACGCAGGAAGGTAGTCCATCCCGGGCGGTGGTTGTCCCGGGGTAAGGGTGTAGCCCGAGTGGTAGGTAAATCCGCCGCTCATGCAGGGTGAGACCTGATGCCGAGCCGATTGTGGTGAAGTGGATGATCCTATGCTGTCGAGAAAAGCCTCTAGCGAGTTTCATGGCGGCCCGTACCCTAAACCGACTCAGGTGGTCAGGTAGAGAATACCGAGGCGTTCGGGTGAACTATGGTTAAGGAACTCGGCAAAATGCCCCCGTAACTTCGGGAGAAGGGGGGCCACGTCTGGTGAGAGCATGTGCTGCTTGAGCTGGGGGTGGCCGCAGAGACCAGCGAGAAGCGACTGTTTACTAAAAACACAGGTCCGTGCGAAGCCGTAAGGCGATGTATACGGACTGACGCCTGCCCGGTGCTGGAACGTTAAGGGGACCGGTTAGCTCCATTTCGGTGGGGCGAAGCTGAGAACTTAAGCGCCAGTAAACGGCGGTGGTAACTATAACCATCCTAAGGTAGCGAAATTCCTTGTCGGGTAAGTTCCGACCTGCACGAATGGCGTAACGACTTCTCGACTGTCTCAACCATAGGCCCGGTGAAATTGCACTACGAGTAAAGATGCTCGTTTCGCGCAGCAGGACGGAAAGACCCCGGGACCTTTACTACAGTTTGATATTGGTGTTCGGTTCGGCTTGTGTAGGATAGCTGGGAGACTGTGAAGCAGGCACGCCAGTGTGTGTGGAGTCGTCGTTGAAATACCAGTCTGGTCGTGCTGGATGTCTAACCTGGGTCCGTGATCCGGATCAGGGACAGTGTCTGATGGGTAGTTTAACTGGGGCGGTTGCCTCCTAAAGAGTAACGGAGGCGCCCAAAGGTTCCCTCAGCCTGGTTGGCAATCAGGTGTTGAGTGTAAGTGCACAAGGGAGCTTGACTGTGAGACCGACGGGTCGAGCAGGGACGAAAGTCGGGACTAGTGATCCGGCGGTGGCTTGTGGAAGCGCCGTCGCTCAACGGATAAAAGGTACCCCGGGGATAACAGGCTGATCTTCCCCAAGAGTCCATATCGACGGGATGGTTTGGCACCTCGATGTCGGCTCGTCGCATCCTGGGGCTGGAGTCGGTCCCAAGGGTTGGGCTGTTCGCCCATTAAAGCGGTACGCGAGCTGGGTTTAGAACGTCGTGAGACAGTTCGGTCCCTATCCGCTGTGCGCGTAGGAGTCTTGAGAAGGGCTGTCCCTAGTACGAGAGGACCGGGACGGACGAACCTCTGGTGTGCCAGTTGTCCTGCCAAGGGCATGGCTGGTTGGCTACGTTCGGGAGGGATAACCGCTGAAAGCATCTAAGCGGGAAGCCTGCTTCGAGATGAGGACTCCCACCCACTTGATGGGGTAAGGCTCCCAGTAGACGACTGGGTTGATAGGCCGGATCTGGAAGCACGGTAACGTGTGGAGGTGACCGGTACTAATAGGCCGAGGGCTTGTCCTCAGTTGCTCGCGTCCACTGTGTTGGTTCTGAAACCACGAACAGCCCCGTGTGCTCGCACATGGTGCGGCGTTCAGTTTCATAGTGTTTCGGTGGTCATAGCGTGAGGGAAACGCCCGGTTACATTCCGAACCCGGAAGCTAAGCCTCACAGCGCCGATGGTACTGCAGGGGGGACCCTGTGGGAGAGTAGGACACCGCCGAACAATCATTGAGAGGGCGGACCCTGAACTTCGGTTCAGGGTCCGCCCTTTTCCGTTGTCCGTAACGTGTCGTTCACGTTGCGCCCCCAGCATCCAGCACATGGGTACTGCTGCAATGCTCAGGGCCGCCGGCGTCGGGCCCGGCGACGAGGTCGTCGTACCGGCCTTCGGGAACGCCGAGGTCGCCGAGGCCGTGATCCGGGCCGGCGCGCTCCCGGTGTTCGCCGACATAGACCCGGTCACCTACTGCCTGGACGCCTCCACCGTGGAAGCGGCCGTGACCGCGCGCACGGCCGCGGTCGTCGCCGTGCACCGCTTCGGACGACGGGCCGACATCGGGCGGTTGCACGAGGTCGGCCGGCGGCACGGGCTGCTGGTGCTGGAACAGGGCGAGTCCGGGGCGCCGTACGACGAGGTGGCGCAGCGCAGGGAGCGGGCCGCGTACCTCGATGCCAAGCTCAAGGGGGTGCGCACGCCCGACGGCGGTGACGGGCACACCTACCAGCAGTACGTGGTGCGGGTGCCGGGCAACGGCCGGCCGGACCGGGACGCCTTCGCCCGGGTGCTGCGTGCCAAGGGCGTCGACTGCCGGGTGCCGGTGAAGACGCCCGTGCACCGGCTGCCGGGGTTCCGTCGTTGCGCAGTGCTGCCGGAGACCGAGCTGGCGGCCGACGAAACGCTTGCGCTGCCCGTCGACGCCTCGCTCACCAAACGGGAGATGCAGCGGATCGTGTCGGCCTGCAACGCCTTGGGCGGACTGCTCCAGCCCGCCTTCTGAGCATTCCCGAACGCATTTGGGAAGTCGGCCCCGCACGGGGTATGATCTTCCTGTCGCCGCGAGGGAAACCCCGAAAAGCGACAGGCCCCTATAGCTCAGTCGGTAGAGCGTCTCCATGGTAAGGAGAAGGTCAACGGTTCGATTCCGTTTGGGGGCTCGGAAGAAAAGGCCTCGCCCATCAGGGCGGGGCCTTTCGCATGCCCGCGGACGGGCCCGGGACCTCAGTCCTTCTGAAGTCCCGGAACCCGCATCGCCAGGATCGCCATGTCGTCGGACGGGGCATCCGAAGCGAAGCGTTCCACCGCGCGCATGATGCGGGCCGCGACCGCGCCCGCCGTGAGGCCGGTGCAGGTGGTGAGGACGTCGGCGAGACCGTCGTCGCCCAGCATGCGGGTGCCCTCGCGGCGTTCGGTGACGCCGTCCGTGACGCACAGCAGCACGTCGCCCGGGTCGAGTGTCACCCTCTCCTCGTACAGCTCCAAGTCCTCCATGACGCCGAGCAGCGGCTGGGGCTCGGCCGCAGGCAGCACCGTGCCGTCCTGGCGCAGACGCAGGGGGAGCGGGTGCCCGGCGCAGACCACCTTCAGCTCGGCGCTGCCGTCCTGCTGCGGGCGCAGCTCGCCGTACAGCAGCGTCAGGAAGCGGCTTCGGTCGCCCTCGTCGAGGATCGCCGAGTTCAGGCGCTCCAGCACCGCCGGGCCGCTCAGGCCCTCGCGGGCCAGCAGGCGCAGCGCGTGCCGGGCCAGGCCCGTCACCGCCGCCGCGTTCGGGCCCGTGCCGCAGACGTCGCCGATGGCGAAGCCGTAGGCGCCGTCGCCGATGGGGAAGAGGTCGTAGAAGTCGCCGCCGACCTCGTTGCCCTCGCCGGCCGCGCGGTAGATGACCTCCACCTCGACGCCGTCGATCTGGGGCAGGCCCGGGGGCAGGAGGCTGCGCTGCAGGGCCTGGCTGATGGCCGTGCGCTCGGAGTACAGGCGGGCGTTGTCCAGGGCCAGGGCGGCGCGGCGGGACAGGTCCTCGGCCAGCTCCAGGATCTCCTGCCGGAAGTGCTCGTCGGTGGGCTTGCCCAGGGTCAGCATGCCGATGACGCGGTTGCGGGCGACGAGCGGCAGGACGACCGTTTCGCCACCGACCGCGGAGGCCGTCGCGAGGGTCGGGCCGATGCCCGGGGCGATCCGGTGGGAGGGGCCGCCGGACAGGCCGAGGCTGCGCATCGAGCTGCGCAGGGCGGCCTGGTGGGCGACCTCGCCGGGAGTGCTCCAGACGCGGGCTCCGGGCGTCGGCACCGGGTCGGGGGGCGAGATCTTCGACAGCAGCGACTTGATGCCGTCGATCAGCTCCTCGTCCTCGTGCAGGACGTAGGACAGGTACGGCTCGGAGGCCTGGTCGGCGATGGTGTAGACGGCGCACCAGGTCGCGAGGGTGGGAACCGTCATCTGGGCCATCAGGGCCAGGGTCTGGTCGCGGTCCAGGGTGCCGGCCAGCAGGTCGGAGGCCTCGACGAGGAAGCTCAGCGAGCCGCGGCGCAACCGCTCCAGCTCGCCCAGGCGGGCCGATTCGACGGCCAGGGCGATCCGGTCGGCGGCGAACTGCAGGCGCAGCGCCTCCTCGTTGGAGTACCTGCCGGGGGCCTCGGCGGCGACGCCCAGGGAGCCGGTGAGGCGGCCCTCGACCTTCAGCGGGACCGTGACCACCGAGCGCATGCCGGTGCCGGCCAGCAGCGGAACGGCCCCGGGGACCGCGCTGAGGTCGTCGTGGACGGCCGGCATGCGCGCCGAGCCGTAGCGGCCGGGGCCCGCCTCGACGGGGACGCGGGCGAAGCGCTGGCGGGCGGAGGGCAGGCCGGTGGAGGCCCGCACCTCCAGCTCCGTCTCGTCGTCGGTGGCCAGGAGCAGGAACGCCGAGTCCGCGTCGAGCATGTCGCGGGCGCGCTCCACCGTGCGCTGCAGCAGGCCGTCGAGGTCGTCCGGGGCCGGGGAGCCGATGAACACCTCGAAGGGGTCGGCGTTCTTGCCGTCGGAGGCGGTGGCCTGGTCGCCGGAGGGGACGCGCGAGGGGGTCTGCAGGACGGCGCGCTCGTGGTCCCGTACCAGCAGGCAGACGGTGGAGGGCTCACCGCCCGTGTCACGCACGCGCAGGTGGGAGGCGTACACCGACGCCACCCGGCCGTCGGCGCCGCGGATGCCGTAGGTGCCCTCCCAGCGGGAGAGCCGGAGCGCCTCGGCGATACCGGTGCCGGTGCCCGGGGTGTGCGGCCAGGCCGCGAAGTCCGTCAGGGGCCTGCCGGTGGCCTCGGCCGCGCTGTAGCCGAAGAGTTCCTCGGCGTCCTCGTTCCAGGCGCTGATGGTGCCCTTGCGGTCGATCTGCAGGACCGCGACGCGGACCCGGCCGTCGGCCAGCGGGAGCAGGTCGATCGGCAGGACGGGGCCGGCGGTGCGGGTGCCGACCGGGCGTTCGGGCAGGTCGAGCTGGAACCAGACGTTCTTGTGCGTGGGCGTGTAGTCCACGCCCCAGCGGGCGGCCAGGGCGGCGCACAGCTGGAGCCCGCGGCCGCCCTCGCGGTCGAGGCTGCCCATGGTGGCGAGCGAGCCCTGGAGGGGCACCTCGCGCTCCGGGTAGCGGTCCGACACCTCGACGCGCACGCCGTCCTCGGCGCGCAGGCACAGCACGTCCGCCTGGGTGCCCGCGTGCACCACCGCGTTGGTCACCAGCTCGCTGGTCAGGACCACGGCGTCGTCGACGATGTCGGCGCAGCCCCAGCCCTGCAGGGTGTCGCGGACGAAGGAACGGGCGGTCGCGACCGATCGTCCGACGGGCTCGAAGCTGGCGGCCGCGCGCGCGGTGATCACAGAACTCCTTGACCGGTTGTCTACGTGGAGGGCTGCGGGGCCGGCCGGCTCGCGCCGCCGCTGCGGCACCCGCTCGCCCGTCGGCCCTCGTTCCGGGGGAGGTCCCCCGGGGATCAGTCCGGTGGTCATGGTCCGCGGCCGCCCCTCCCGTGCCCGCTCGTTCTCGTGCCACCGCCCAGACCGGTGGGACCGGTGCGGCTGGACAGCCGCATGCAAGGTTACTTACCTTCGCCGTCCGAGCGGATGCCGGTCGCCGGTGTTTACACCGCCAAGGTGCGGACGACGTGCGAAGCTGCCGAACTGTTATGGCCTGGTTCAGCCGGGGTGAAACACTGGGCAGGCTTCTGACGGAGATCCGGTCAGGCCGACTGCGTCCCGGGTGGGACGGGCAGCAGCCCTTGGTGCGGCCGTATCGCCTCCGGCGGGAACACGCAGCAGCAACCGGTGCGCGGAGGCGTCCGGGTGGGCCGGAACCGGCCCGCCGGGCCGAGGCGGCCGGGCACGGCAGTGATGGTCTACCCCTCCGGGAGGGACACAGTGGAGTCTGGCGCAGCGACGCGGGGCGCGAAGGCGCGCGCGAAGGGCGGGCCGTCCCTGGGCAGGAGCGGCGGCACCACCGCCGTGGACACGGCTGCCCTGAACCGGCTGCTGGCGGCTCTGCAGTCGATGCGCGACGGGAACTTCCGCAAGCGGCTCACGGTCTCCGGCGACGGCGTGATGTCCGAGATCGCGGCGGTCTTCAACGAGGTCGCCGACCGGAACATGCACCTGACGGGCGAGCTGTCGCGCGTGCGGCGCATGGTGGGGCGCGAGGGCAAACTCACGGAGCGGCTGGAGACGGGGACCTGCGAGGGCTCCTGGGCGGCCGCCATCGACGCCTCCAACGCGCTGGTCGACGACCTCGCGTGGCCCGTCTCGGAGGTCGGTCGGGTGCTGTCGGCCGTGGCGGAGGGCGACCTCTCGCCGCGCATGGACCTGCGCACGCAGGCGCCGGACGGCACGGGACATCCGCTGCGGGGGGAGTTCCTGAAGGTCGGCCGTACGGTCAACAACCTGGTCGACCAGCTGTCCACGTTCACCGACGAGGTCACGCGCGTGGCCAGCGAGGTCGGCACGGAGGGCAAGCTCGGCGGGCAGGCCCGGGTGCGCGGGCTCTCCGGCTCGTGGAAGGACCTCACGGACTCCGTCAACACGATGGCGTCCCGGCTCACGGCGCAGGTGCGCGACATCGCGCTGGTGACCACCGCGGTCGCCAAGGGCGACCTGTCCCGGAAGGTCACCGTCCACGTGGCCGGCGAGATGCTGGAGCTGAAGAACACCGTCAACACGATGGTGGACCAGCTCTCGGCCTTCTCCTCGGAGGTGACGCGGGTCGCGCGCGAGGTCGGCACCGACGGCATCCTGGGCGGCCAGGCGCACGTCCCGGGTGTCGACGGCACCTGGAAGGAACTCACCGACTCGGTGAACCTGATGGCCGGCAACCTGACGGCCCAGGTGCGGGGCATCGCCCAGGTGACGACCGCGGTGGCCAACGGCGACCTGTCGCAGAAGGTGACCGTCCCGGCGCGCGGCGAGGTCGCGCAGCTGGCCGAAACGATCAACCAGATGACCGAGACGCTGCGGATCTTCGCGGACGAGGTCACGCGCGTGGCCAACGAGGTCGGTGCCGAGGGCCGGCTGGGCGGTCAGGCGACGGTGCCCGGGGTCGCCGGTACCTGGAAGGACCTCACCGACTCCGTCAACACGGTGTTCCGGAACCTGACCACGCAGGTGCGCGACATCGCCGCCGTGACGACCGCCGTGGCCAGCGGCGACCTGTCGCAGAAGGTCACGGTGGACGTGGCCGGCGAGATGCTGGAGCTGAAGAACACCGTCAACGGCATGGTCGACCAGCTGTCGGCGTTCGGTGCCGAGGTGACCCGGGTGGCCCGGGAGATCGGTGTCGAGGGTGAGCTGGGCGGCCAGGCGCAGGTGCCGGGGGCGGCGGGCACGTGGAAGGACCTGACGGACTCCGTCAACACCGCGTTCCGCAACCTGACCGGGCAGGTGCGCAACATCGCCCAGGTCACCACGGCGGTGGCCAACGGCGACCTCTCGCAGAAGGTCACGGTCGACGTCTCCGGCGAGATGCTGCAGCTGAAGAACACCGTGAACACGATGGTGGACCAGCTGTCGTCGTTCGCCGACCAGGTGACGCGGATGGCCCGGGACGTGGGCACGGAGGGCCGGCTGGGCGGCCAGGCGCGGGTGGACGGCGTCTCGGGCACCTGGAAGGAGCTGACGGACTCCGTCAACTTCATGGCGGGCAACCTGACCGACCAGGTGCGGCAGATCGCCCAGGTGACGACGGCCGTGGCGCGCGGTGACCTGTCGCAGAAGATCGACGTGGACGCGCGCGGGGAGATCCTGGAGCTGAAGAACACCATCAACACGATGGTCGACCAGCTCTCCGCGTTCGCCGACCAGGTGACCCGGGTGGCCCGGGACGTGGGCACCGAGGGCCGGCTCGGCGGTCAGGCGCAGGTGCCGGGCGTCGCCGGAGTGTGGCGGGACCTCACGGACTCCGTGAACGGCATGGCCGGCAACCTCACCGCGCAGGTCCGCAACATCGCCCAGGTCGCCACCGCCGTGGCGCGCGGTGACCTCTCCCAGAAGATCACCGTGGACGCGCGCGGGGAGATCCTGGAGCTGAAGAACACGCTGAACACGATGGTGGACCAGCTGTCGTCGTTCGCCCAGGAGGTCACGCGGGTGGCCCGTGAGGTGGGCACGGAGGGCATCCTCGGCGGCCAGGCCGAGGTGCAGGGCGTCTCCGGCACCTGGAAGGACCTCACGCAGTCGGTGAACTTCATGGCGAACAACCTGACGATCCAGGTGCGCAACATCGCCGAGGTCACGACGGCGGTCGCCAAGGGCGACCTGTCCAAGAAGATCACCGTCGACGCCAGGGGCGAGATCCTCGAGCTCGTCACCACGGTCAACACGATGGTCGACCAGCTGTCCAGCTTCGCCGAGCAGGTGACCCGGGTGGCCCGTGAGGTGGGCACCGAGGGCATCCTGGGCGGCCAGGCGCACGTGCCGGGCGTCACGGGCATCTGGAAGGACCTCAGCAACAACGTCAACCTGATGGCCAACAACCTGACCATGCAGGTGCGCAACATCTCCCAGGTGGCGGCGGCGGTCGCCAACGGCGATCTGACCCGGCAGGTGACCATCGAGGCGCGCGGCGAGGTGGCGCAGCTCGCCGACACCATCAACACGATGGTGAAGACACTGAGTTCGTTCGCCGACCAGGTCACCAAGGTGGCCCGTGAGGTGGGCACGGACGGCATCCTGGGCGGCCAGGCGCACGTACCCGGTGTGGCCGGCACCTGGAAGGACCTCACCGAGTCGGTGAACCAGATGGCGTCCAACCTGACCGGTCAGGTGCGCAACATCGCCATGGTCACCACGGCGATCGCCAAGGGCGACTTGACCAAGAAGATCGACATTGATGCCCGCGGGGAGATCCTGGAGCTGAAGACGACGATCAACACGATGGTCGACCAGCTGTCCAGCTTCGCCGAGGAGGTCACCCGGGTGGCCCGCGAGGTGGGCACCGAGGGGCAGCTCGGCGGACAGGCGCGCGTGCGCGACGTCGACGGCACCTGGCGGGACCTGACCGAGTCGGTGAACGAGATGGCCGGGAACCTGACCCGGCAGGTGCGCGCCATCGCGCGGGTGGCGACCGCGGTGACCCGCGGCGACTTGAACCTGAAGATCGACGTCGACGCCTCCGGCGAGATCCAGGAGCTGCAGGACTACATCAACAAGATGATCGCCAACCTGCGCGACACCACGATCGCCAACAAGGAGCAGGACTGGCTCAAGGGCAACCTGGCCCGCATCTCCGGGCTGATGCAGGGCCGCCGGGACCTGGAGGACGTGGCCTCGTTGATCATGAGCGAGCTGACGCCGGTGGTCTCCGCGCAGCACGGGGCGTTCTTCGTGACGATGCCGCTGGTGGAGGGGCAGGGCCCCGGTGCCGACGGCGAGGACCCTTACGAGCTGCGGATGCTCGGCTCGTACGGCTA
This sequence comes from Streptomyces sp. TG1A-8, assembly GCF_030499535.1. Classification (NCBI taxonomy): domain Bacteria; kingdom Bacillati; phylum Actinomycetota; class Actinomycetes; order Kitasatosporales; family Streptomycetaceae; genus Streptomyces; species Streptomyces sp. TG1A-8. The sequence continues at coordinate 2,038,638 of NZ_JASTLB010000001.1, read as the reverse complement.
CTCGATGGGTTCCATGCCGACCTCGTTCCGGCCCGGTGAGGCGCTGATCGGGACGGCCGCCCAGGAGAAGCGCACGATCCTGGTGGAGAGCGCGCCGAGCGGCTACCTGAAGATCTCCTCCGGGCTCGGTGAGGCCCCGCCCGCGCAGGTGATCGTGCTGCCGGTGCTGTTCGAGGGCAATGTGCTCGGGGTGATCGAGCTGGCCTCCTTCACGCCGTTCACGCAGATCCAGAAGGACTTCCTCAACCAGATCGCCGAGATGATCGCGACCAGCGTCAACACCATCTCGGTCAACACCAAGACCGAGCAGTTGCTGAAGCAGTCCCAGGAGCTGACCGAGCAGCTGCGGGAGCGCTCGGCGGAGCTGGAGAACCGGCAGAAGGCGCTGCAGGCCTCCAACGCCGAACTGGAGGAGAAGGCCGAGTTGCTGGCCCGGCAGAACCGCGACATCGAGGTGAAGAACACCGAGATCGAGGAGGCGCGCCAGGTCCTGGAGGAACGCGCCGAGCAGCTCGCGGTGTCGATGCGCTACAAGAGCGAGTTCCTCGCCAACATGTCGCACGAGCTGCGCACACCGCTGAACTCGCTGCTGATCCTGGCCAAGCTGCTCGCCGACAACGCGGAGGGCAACCTCTCCCCGAAGCAGGTGGAGTTCGCCGAGACCATCCACGGCGCGGGTTCCGACCTGCTCCAGCTGATCAACGACATCCTCGACCTGTCGAAGGTCGAGGCGGGCAAGATGGACGTCTCCCCGACGCGCATCGCCCTCGTCCAGCTCGTGGACTACGTGGAGGCCACCTTCCGGCCGCTGACCGCGGAGAAGGGCCTGGACCTGTCCGTCCGGGTCTCCCCGGAGCTGCCCGCGACCCTGCACACCGACGAGCAGCGGCTGCTGCAGGTGCTGCGCAACCTGCTGTCCAACGCGGTGAAGTTCACCGACTCCGGCTCGGTGGAGCTGGTGATCCGCCCGGCCGGCGCGGACGTGCCGGCCGGCATCCGCGAGCAGCTGCTGGAGGCCGGCTCGCTCGCCGATGCGGACGCCCCGCTGATCGCGTTCTCGGTGACCGACACCGGCATCGGCATCGCCGCCAGCAAGATGCGGGTGATCTTCGAGGCGTTCAAGCAGGCCGACGGCACGACCAGCCGCAAGTACGGCGGCACCGGGCTCGGCCTGTCGATCTCGCGGGAGATCGCGCAGCTGCTCGGCGGTGAGATCCACGCCCAGAGCGAACCGGGCCGCGGTTCGACGTTCACGCTGTACCTGCCGCTGCACCCGAGCGAGCTGCCGCCCCAGGGCTACCAGCAGTCCGTGATCCCGCTGGAGGCCGGCGACCTGGTCGCCTCCGAGGCCCACCTGTCCTCGGAGCTGTCCGCCGCGGAGGTCGAGACGCCGGCCGAGGTGGAGTCCTACCGGGAGACGCAGAACGGCGTCGCCGCGCTCTTCCGGCGGCGCCGGCGCGGCCTGCCGCAGGCCGAGCACCGGATGGATCAGCGCATCGAGCAGCTGCTCGAACAGCGGTCGGCGGCCGCCGAACAGGACGGCGCGCAGCAGCCGCTGCGCGCGGTGCGGTTCGGCGGTGAGAAGGTGCTGATCGTGGACGACGACATCCGCAACGTGTTCGCGCTCACCAGCGTCCTGGAGCAGCACGGGCTGTCGGTGCTGTACGCCGAGAACGGCCGCGAGGGCGTCGAGGTGCTGGAACAGCACGACGACGTGGCGGTCGTGCTGATGGACATCATGATGCCGGAGATGGACGGGTACGCGACGACCACGGCGATCCGCAGGATGCCGCAGTTCGCGGGCCTGCCGATCATCGCGCTGACCGCGAAGGCGATGAAGGGCGACCGGGAGAAGGCGATCGAGTCGGGGGCGTCCGACTACGTGACCAAACCGGTCGATCCCGACCACCTGCTGACGGTCATGCGGGAGTGGATGAGCGGCGGGTGACGGCACGGCCGGCGGGCGGCCGGGCGGCACGGGAACTTCGCGGGCGTGCGCGGAGTTCCCCGACGGGACGGCTCCGTGACGTGTGGGGACCCCGGATCCCGGGAACTCTCGGGTGGCCTGTGGCGTTTCCCTTGCGTGCACGGTGACATCACGGTGACAGGGTGTGGCGACGAGCGGGGTGCGGCTACGATGACCGGCACAAGGACGGGCGGCGAAAGGGAGTCGTCCCCTGGGGCGGCGCCCGGCGTAGGGCCGGGGCGAGGAGGGCGGGCCATGGTGCAGAAGGCCAAGATCCTCCTGGTCGATGACCGGCCGGAGAATCTGCTGGCGCTGGAGGCCATCCTCTCCGCGCTCGATCAGACGCTGGTGCGGGCATCGTCCGGGGAGGAAGCGCTCAAAGCGCTGCTCACGGACGATTTCGCGGTCATCCTGCTGGACGTCCAGATGCCCGGCATGGACGGTTTCGAGACGGCCGCGCACATCAAGCGGCGGGAGCGGACCCGGGACATCCCGATCATCTTCCTCACCGCGATCAACCACGGCCCGCACCACACCTTCCGGGGCTACGCGGCGGGCGCGGTGGACTACATCTCCAAGCCGTTCGACCCGTGGGTGTTGCGCGCGAAGGTGTCCGTCTTCGTCGAGCTGTACATGAAGAACTGCCAGCTCCGGGAGCAGGCGGCGCTGTTGCGGCTCCAGCTGGAGGGCGGCGGCAGGGGCGCGGTCGGCGGCACGGAGTCCGCGGGGCTGCTCGCCGAACTCTCCGCGCGGCTCGCGGCCGTCGAGGAGCAGGCCGAGGCGCTGTCCAAGCAGTTGGACGACGAGTCCGCGGACGCCGCCGCGGTGGCCACCGCCGCGCACCTGGAGCGCAAACTCACCGGTCTGCGCCGCGCGCTGGACGCCCTGGAGCCGGGCACGGGCGGCGGCGGGGCGCCGCTGCCGGCCCAGAACTGACGCGCGCCGGGAGCCGGGTCGGCCGTGGGAACGCGTCAGTTCCGCGCCGTACCAGGGGCGACACGAACGGGTGAAGCAGTGGGCACACGTGTCCCTCGGCGCCTCCCCCGGTAACCTCACACCATGGCCTCACGTCCCTCCGCAGCCAAGAAGCCGCCCGCGAAGAGGCCGGCCGCTCCCGCGAAGGCTCCGGCGAGGAAGGCCGCCGCGAAGAGGGTTCCGGCCAAGCGGGCGCCCGTCGGGAAGGCTCCGGTGCGCAGGGCCGCCCCCAGGCCGGCGGCGAGCCCCACGGGGGGCGTGTACCGGGTGGTGCGCGCCCTGTGGCTGGGCCTCGCGCACGCCGTCGGCGCCGTCTTCCGGGGCATCGGACAGGGCGCGAAGAACCTCGACCCGGCCCACCGCAAGGACGGCGTCGCGCTGCTGCTGTTCGGGATCGCGCTGATCGTCGCCGCCGGCACCTGGGCCGACCTGCGCGGCCCCGTCGGTGACCTGGTGGAGATCCTCGTCACCGGCGCCTTCGGCCGACTGGACCTGCTCGTGCCGATACTGCTCGCGGTGATCGCCGTGCGGTTCATCCGGCACCCGGAGCAGCCGGAGGCCAACGGCCGGATCGTGATCGGCCTGTCCGCGCTCGTCATCGGCGTGCTCGGCCAGGTCCACATCGCCTGCGGCTCGCCCGCCCGCAGCGGCGGCATGCAGGCCATAAGGGACGCCGGCGGTCTCATCGGCTGGGCGGCGGCGACCCCGCTGACGTACACGATGACCGAGGTGCTCGCCGTACCGATGCTGGTGCTGGTGACGGTCTTCGGTCTGCTCGTGGTCACCGCCACCCCGGTGAACGCCGTCCCCCAGCGCCTGCGGACGCTCGGTGTGCACCTGGGCGTAGTGCCCGACCGCGAGGAGGACTACTTCGGCGAGGACGACGAGCGCTACGACGAGCAGTGGCGCGAGGCACTGCCCGCCCGCCCGGGCAAGCGCCGGAGCGCCCCCGGGGTCACGACCCCGAGGGAGCCGAGGCGGAGGCACTCTCGCAGCGCCGCGGCCGCCCCCGGCGCTCCGCGGTGCCGCAGCCCGATCCGCAGCGGCGGATGGACGCCGTGGACGTCGCGGCGGCCGCCGCGGCCGCGCTCGACGGTGCCGTCCTGCACGGGATGCCGCCGTCCCCGGTCGTCGCCGGCCTCACCCAGGGAGTGGGCGCGGGCGACCGCGAGGACACCGCCCCGGTGCCCGCGTCCGCGGCCGTCCCCACGCCCCCGGCGGCGCCGGTCCCGGCCGCCCGCCCGAAACCGGGGCAACCGCGCGGCGGGAGCGTTCCCGACCTCACCAAGAAGGCCCCCGAGGTGCCCCGCGAGCTGCCCGCGCGCGCGGAACAGCTCCAGTTGTCCGGGGACATCACCTACGCGCTGCCCTCGCTGGACCTGCTCACGCGCGGCGGCCCCGGCAAGGCGCGCAGCGCGGCCAACGACGCGGTCGTCGCCTCGCTCACCCAGGTCTTCTCCGAGTTCAAGGTCGACGCGGCCGTCACCGGCTTCACCCGCGGCCCGACGGTCACCCGCTACGAGGTCGAGCTCGGCCCCGCCGTGAAGGTGGAGCGGATCACCGCGCTGACCAAGAACATCGCGTACGCCGTCGCCAGCCCCGACGTGCGCATCATCAGCCCCATCCCCGGCAAGTCCGCGGTCGGCATCGAGATCCCGAACACCGACCGGGAGATGGTCAACCTCGGTGACGTGCTGCGCCTCGCGGAGTCCGCCGAGGACGACGACCCGATGCTGGTCGCCTTCGGCAAGGACGTCGAGGGCGGATACGTGATGCACTCGCTGGCGAAGATGCCGCACATGCTGGTCGCCGGCGCCACCGGCTCCGGCAAGTCGTCCTGCATCAACTGCCTGATCACCTCGGTCATGATGCGGGCGACCCCGGAGGACGTCCGGATGATCCTGGTCGACCCCAAGCGCGTGGAGCTGACCGCCTACGAGGGCATCCCGCACCTGATCACGCCGATCATCACCAACCCCAAGCGGGCCGCCGAGGCCCTGCAGTGGGTGGTGCGCGAGATGGACCTGCGCTACGACGACCTCGCGGCGTACGGCTACCGGCACATCGACGACTTCAACCGGGCCGTCCGCGAGGGCCGGGTCAAGCCGCCGGAGGGCAGTGAGCGCGAGCTGCAGCCGTACCCCTACCTGCTGGTGATCGTGGACGAGCTGGCCGACCTGATGATGGTCGCCCCGCGCGACGTCGAGGACGCCATCGTGCGCATCACGCAGCTCGCGCGCGCGGCCGGCATCCACCTGGTGCTCGCCACCCAGCGTCCGTCGGTCGACGTCGTCACCGGTCTGATCAAGGCGAACGTGCCCTCCCGGCTCGCCTTCGCCACCTCCTCGCTCGCCGACTCCCGGGTCATCCTCGACCAGCCCGGTGCCGAGAAGCTGATCGGCAAGGGCGACGGCCTGTTCCTGCCGATGGGGGCGAACAAACCGACCCGCATGCAGGGCGCGTTCGTGACCGAGGCCGAGGTCGCGCTCGTCGTCCAGCACTGCAAGGATCAGATGGCGCCGGTCTTCCGTGACGACGTCACCGTGGGCACCAAGCAGAAGAAGGAGATCGACGAGGACATCGGCGACGACCTCGACCTGCTGTGCCAGGCGGCCGAGCTGGTGGTCTCCACCCAGTTCGGGTCGACGTCGATGCTCCAGCGCAAGCTGCGCGTCGGCTTCGCCAAGGCGGGTCGGCTGATGGACCTCATGGAGTCCCGGAACATCGTCGGACCCAGCGAGGGATCCAAGGCCCGTGACGTTCTTGTGAAGCCTGACGAGCTGGACGGCGTGCTGGCGGTGATTCGCGGGGAGTCTGAGGGGTAGGGCAACGGGCCACCCGGCGTGTCGGGTCTACTCCGGGTGGCGGCGCCGCCGTGATCCACCCGTTAGCGGGCGGCGGGCAACCGTTTCCCCCCACCGCACGTCAAGTTGAGCGAACGGACAGGCCGGGAAACCGTCCCCGGATCCCGGGCCCGTCCCGCCGTCGGAATGACCGGCCCTCCGATGGCGTACAAAGTCGTACCGTCCGGTTGCCCCACTTCTTCGAACCCGCCCTAGACTGAACCCCCAGCACAGGTGGCTCACACGCTGAAAGGCGCCCCCGTGTCCATCGGCAACTTTCCTGAAGACGAGCGTCCCTTCCCCGACGTGTCCGAGGAAGCCCGTCCCTCCGTGGGACGCGCCCTGAACCAGGCGCGCATCGCGGCCGGGCTCACCGTCGACGGCGTCAGCAGCGCCACGCGTGTCCGGACCGCCATCGTGCACGCCATCGAGGCGGACGACTTCACCCCCTGCGGCGGCGACGTCTACGCCCGCGGGCACATCCGCACCCTGGCCAGGGCCGTACACCTCGATCCCGAACCGCTGATCGCGCAGTACGACGCCGAGCACGGCGGGCGGCCCGCGCCCACCCCCGCCGCGCCCCTGTTCGAAGCGGAGCGCATCAGGCCCGAACGGCGCGGACCGAACTGGACCGCCGCCATGGTCGCCGCCATCGTCGTCGTCATCGGCTTCGTCGGGTTCACCGCGGTCAAGGGCGGCGACGGCGGCAGCGACGCCAAGTCGCAGCTCGCCGACGGTGCCGAGCAGGCCGCCAGCACGGCCGCCTCGCCCACCCCCCAGAAGCACGAGCCCGCCCCGCCGAAGCCCGAACCCTCCGACAGCGCCATCGCGGCCGCGCCGCAGGACAAGGTGACCGTCCGGGTCAGCGCGGCGAACGGGCGCAGCTGGATCTCCGCCAAGGACCACAACGGCCGCATGCTCTTCGACGGACTGCTCCAGAAGGGCGCCTCCAAGACCTTCCAGGACAGCTCCAGGATCAACCTGATCCTCGGCGACGCCGGCGCCATCCAGCTCTACGTCAACGGCAAGAAGATCGAGGACGACTTCCGGGCGGGCGCCGTCGAGCGCCTCACGTACACCAAGGGCGACCCCGAGGTCGGCTAGGGGCCCGCGGGCGGGGCGTGACGGGGTCGGCCCGGATCGGCCAACCCCGTCGACGTGGGCCGTCGGCCGGACGAAGTAGTCTTGAGCGCATGCCTGAACGCCGCACCGTCGCACTCGTCACTCTTGGCTGCGCCCGTAACGAGGTGGACTCGGAGGAGCTCGCAGGCCGTTTGGAGGCGGACGGCTGGCAGCTCGTCGAGGACGCCGCGGACGCCGACGTCGCCGTGGTCAACACCTGCGGCTTCGTCGAAGCCGCCAAGAAGGACTCCGTCGACGCCCTGCTGGAGGCCAACGACCTGAAGGACCACGGCAGAACCCAGGCCGTCGTGGCGGTGGGCTGCATGGCCGAGCGCTACGGCAAGGAGCTGGCCGAGGCGCTGCCCGAGGCCGACGGCGTGCTCGGCTTCGACGACTACGCCGACATCTCCGACCGGCTGCGGACCATCCTGTCCGGCGGCATCCACGCCGCCCACACCCCGCGCGACCGCCGCAAGCTGCTGCCGATCAGTCCCGCCGAGCGCCAGGAGTCGGCCGCCTCGGTCGCGCTGCCCGGCCACGGCCCCGCCGACCTGCCGGAGGGCGTCGCGCCCGCCTCCGGCCCCCGCGCGCCCCTGCGCCGCCGCCTGGACGGTTCCCCGGTGGCCTCCGTCAAGCTCGCCTCCGGCTGCGACCGGCGCTGCTCCTTCTGCGCCATCCCGTCCTTCCGCGGCTCCTTCGTCTCCCGCCGCCCCGCCGACGTGCTGAACGAGACCCGCTGGCTGGCCGGGCAGGGCGTGAAGGAGATCATGCTGGTCTCCGAGAACAACACCTCCTACGGCAAGGACCTGGGCGACATCCGCCTGCTGGAGTCCCTGCTGCCCGAACTGGCCGGGGTCGACGGCATCGAACGGGTGCGCGTCAGCTACCTCCAGCCGGCCGAGATGCGGCCCGGCCTGATCGACGTGCTGACCTCCACCCCGAAGGTCGCCCCCTACTTCGACCTGTCCTTCCAGCACTCCGCGCCCGGCGTGCTGCGCGCCATGCGCCGCTTCGGCGACACGGACCGCTTCCTGGAACTGCTGGACACCATCCGGACCAAGGCCCCCGAGGCCGGTGTGCGCTCCAACTTCATCGTCGGGTTCCCCGGGGAGAGCGAGTCCGACCTGGCCGAGCTGGAGCGCTTCCTCAACGGCGCCCGTCTGGACGCCATCGGCGTCTTCGGCTACTCCGACGAGGAGGGCACGGAAGCGGCGACGTACGGCGACAAGCTGGACGAGGACGTCGTCGCCGAGCGGCTCGCCCACATCTCCCGGCTCGCCGAGGAACTCGTCTCGCAGCGCGCGGAGGAGCGCGTCGGAGAGAGCGTGCACGTCCTCGTGGAGTCCCTGGACGGGGAGGACGGCGTCCACGGCCGGGCCGCGCACCAGGCGCCCGAGACGGACGGCCAGGTGCTGCTCACGAGCGGCGGGGGACTGGGCGTCGGACGTATGGTCGAGGCGAAGGTGGTCGGTACGGAAGGTGTCGACCTGGTGGCCGAGCCGGTGACCGGCTCGCAGGCGTGCAGCGAGGAGGCGGGCAGATGACCGGAGTCCCGGCATCCGCCGCGGGCGGCTCCTCCGGCGCACCGGGCGCCCGTGGGCCGGCCACCGCTGCCGACGGCACCGCGTCCGGGGCATCCGGGGGCACTCCCGGTCCCGCCGGTCCCGCTCCCGGGCCGGAGGACGGCGTACGGACCGCGCGCGGCGGGAAGCTGGCGGCGGCGGCCGTCAACCAGGCCAGCGTGTGGAACGTCGCCAACCTGCTGACGATGGTGCGGCTGCTGCTCGTCCCCGGCTTCGTGGCGCTGATGCTGGCGGGCGGCGGCTACGACCCGGCCTGGCGCTCGCTCGCCTGGGCGGCCTTCGCGATCGCCATGATCACCGACCTGTTCGACGGGCACCTGGCGCGCACCTACAACCTGGTCACCGACTTCGGCAAGATCGCCGACCCCATCGCCGACAAGGCGATCATGGGGGCGGCGCTCGTCTGCCTGTCCGCCCTGGGCGACCTGCCGTGGTGGGTGACCGCGGTCATCCTCGGCCGGGAGCTGGGCATCACGCTGCTGCGTTTCCTGGTCATCCGCTACGGCGTGATCCCGGCGAGCCGGGGCGGCAAGCTCAAGACGCTCACCCAGGGCGTGGCCGTGGGCATGTACGTCCTGGCGCTGACGGGGTGGCTGGCCAGTCTGAGGTTCTGGGTGATGGCGCTGGCGGTCGTTCTCACGGTCGCCACGGGTCTGGACTACGTGAGACAGGCCATTGTGCTGCGCCGGCGGGGAATCGCCGAGCGCGCGGCGGCGTTGGAGGAGACGGAAGCGTGAATTCCCCGGCCACTGAACTGGTGCGACTACTGACCGTGAGGGGCGAGACCCTTGCCGTCGCCGAGTCGCTCACCGGTGGGCTGGTGGCGGCGGAGATCACGGCCGTCCCGGGGGCGTCCAAGGTCTTCCGGGGCTCGGTCACCGCCTACGCCACCGGGCTGAAGCACGCACTGCTGGGCGTCGACGCCGCCCTCCTGGCACGGCACGGGGCGGTGGACCCGCAGGTCGCGGGTCAGATGGCGGCCGGTGTGCGCACGGTCCTGGGGGCCGACTGGGGCATCGCGACGACCGGGGTCGCCGGGCCCGACCCGCAGGACGGCAAGCCCGTCGGGACGGTGTTCGTCGCCGTCGACGGGCCGCCCGCCGCCGGCTCCGGTTCCGCCGGTGGCGGAAAAGTCGAGGCCCTGCGGTTGAACGGCGACCGTGCGGAAATTCGTATGGAGAGTGTACGGAGCGTACTCGCAGTGCTCCTGAAGGAGCTCGTGGGCGAACAGACTGGGAATGAGCGGGCACAGGATACGGAACGGAACGGGGGGTTTTGATGTTTGCAGCCCTGAGTGAACACGACATCGCTCCCCGCACGGCCGCGGCGCGAGGCGGTACGGTGGGGCGAGAAGGATGCGGCTACGCGGTCCGAGGAGGGAGCCACCGATGATCCTGCTCCGTCGCCTGCTGGGTGACGTGCTGCGTCGGCAGCGCCAACGCCAGGGCCGTACTCTGCGCGAAGTCTCCTCGTCCGCCCGAGTCTCACTCGGCTATCTCTCCGAGGTGGAGCGGGGGCAGAAGGAGGCTTCCTCCGAGCTGCTCTCCGCCATCTGCGACGCGCTGGACGTACGGATGTCGGAACTCATGCGAGAGGTGAGCGACGAACTGGCGCTCGCCGAACTGGCCCAGTCCGCCGCGGCCACCCAGCCCGTGCCCGCGCCGGTCCGTCCGATGCTGGGCTCCGTCTCGGTGACCGGTGTGCCACCGGAACGGGTGACCATCAAGGCGCCCGCCGAAGCGGTGGACGTGGTCGCCGCGTGACGTGCGCGAGCGCGGCCTAGCGACTCGACACCCCCCGATACGTGTGAAGCCCCGGCCGGGCTGCCCAGGCGGAGACCTGGGATCCCGGCCGGGGCTCTCTTCGGCCTCCTCCACCGTGCCATGTCCCTTCGGTGCCCGTTTGCCGGTGTCCCGTGGGCGGGTCATGGTGGAAGGACGTGCCGGCGCCCAGCATCGGAGGAAACGGATGTACGTCGTGAAGAGCTCCCTGCCCGACGACGACCTGAAGACCGTGGCCGAGGCGCTGCAGGGCGCCCTGCTGGATCTGGTGGACCTCTCGCTGGTCGCCAAGCAGATCCACTGGAACATCGTCGGACCGCGCTTCCGGTCCATACACCTCCAGCTGGACGATGTCGTCACCTCCGCCCGCACCCACTCCGACACGGTGGCCGAGCGGGCCTCCACGCTCGGCGTCCCGCCGGACGGCCGTGCGGCCACCGTGGCTTCCGGCAGCGGCCTGGGGACCACCCCGGCCGGCTGGATCAAGGACACGGACGCCGTCGGGACCATGGTGGCCGCCCTCGGCGCGGTGATCACCCGGATGCGCGGCCGGGTCGAGGGCACCGCGGAGGCGGACCCCGTCTCCCAGGACATCTTCATCGGCATCACCGCGGACCTCGAGAAGCACCATTGGATGTTCCAGGCGGAGAACGCGTAGCGCGTGGACCCCGGGCGCCCGCCCGGTGCCGGGCCGCCCTCCCCCGCGGGGGCCGTCCTGCGGCCCGCCGCTCCCGGGGCCGCGCCGTCGGCCCCCGGCCCGGGCCCCGGATTCCGGACGGGCCCTGTCCCGTGGCACCGGCGCTGCACCGGTGACCCGCCGGTGCGCCCTCCCCTGCGTGCAGGCAGCGGTTCTAGCGTCCGGCCGGAGGTGGCGCCATGGTGAGGCGGGCGATGTGCTGGGGAGTCGTGCTGGCGCTGGGAGCCGCGTGGTGGTGGGCCGTGCTGCGGATCGTCCTCGGGGAGGGAGCGGGCGTTCTCGAAGGGGCCGTCGCGGCCGGGGGGTGGGGGCTGAGCGTGCTGCCGGTGCACTGCGTGCCCGAGCGGCGGGCCGTGGGCGCCCTCGGGGTGGGGCGGTGGCCGGCCGCCTGGCGGGCGGGGCAGGCCGCCCGTGCGGCGGCGGAGCCCCGTGCGGGCGAGGAGTCCGCCAGGCTGTGAGCGCCGGTTCGCCCGGCGTCCTGCGACTCCCCGGCGCCGTGCGGCGGGGCGGGCCGGTGCCCGGTGCCGGGCGTCACCTGCCCGGGCGGGGATGGCGGTGGCGCCGGTTCTGTGCCGTTCCGGGCGCGGGTGCGGGGCCCGGCTGGCAGGTGGGACACCAGTAGGTGGGGCGTTCCCGTGTGCCGTCACCCTGGTCGGTGACGCGGACGGGCGTGCCGCAGCGCAGACAGGGCCGGGACGCGCAGCCGTAGACGAACAGGTTCTGCCGGTGCAGGCCGGTGGTGGTCTGCCGGACCGGGCGTTCGCGGTTCGCCTCCAGCAGCTTCTTGGCCAGGGCGAGCAGGTTCGCGGCGCGGTCCGCGGGCAGCGCCCCGACCGGCAGCCAGGGGGTCACACCGAGCAGGAAGCACAGCTCGCTCTTGTAGACGTTGCCGATCCCGGCGAAGACGCGCTGGTCGAGCAGGGCCTCGCCGAGGGGACGGGCGGGATCCGCGAGGAGGTTGGCCAGGGCGCGCTCCGGGTCCCAGTCTGGGCCGAGCAGGTCGGGACCGAGGTGGCCGACGGCCCGCTCCTCCTCGCCGGTGCGCAGCAACTCCACCACCGGCAGGCGGTAGCCGACGGCCGTGCGGTCGGCGGTGCCGAGGACCGCGCGGATCTGGTGGCCCGGGCCGCCCCGCCAGCGCTCGTCCGTCCCGAACACCTTCCAGGCGCCCTCCATGCGCAGGTGGGTGTGCAGCGTCAGACCGCCCTCGACACGGGTGAGCAGGTGTTTGCCCCGGGAGATCGTGTCCACGACCGTACGGCCGGTGAGGTCGACCGTGGCGTACCTGGGGACCCGGAAGTCGCTGCGGGTCAGCACCTCGCCCGCGAGGGCCTCGTGGAGCCGCCGGGCGGCCTGCCAGACCGTGTCACCTTCGGGCATGGCTCAAGGGTGCCACGCGGGCCGGCGCACGGCGGTCCCTGCCCCGGCCGGCGGCCCGCGCTCAGGCTCTCAGGCGCAGGCCGCGCGGGGTGGCGACGAAGCCCGCTCCTTCCAGGAGGGCGCCGGCCGGGGAGGTCAGGGCCTGGGCGCCGTTGATCCGCTCGACCATGAGCGTGCCGAGGGAGCCCGCTCGGGCGGCTGTCGCGAGGGCCTCGGCGGCCAAGCGCAGGCGTGGGTCGTCGGCCGGGGCGGCGTCCGGGTCCGCGGGCCAGGCCAGCAGCGTCCTGCCGCCGCGCTCCACGTAGAGCGTCAGCTCGCCCTCCACCAGGACGACCAGTGAGCCCGCCTTGCGGCCCGGTTTGTGCCCGGCACCCGCCGGCGGTTCGGGCCAGGGCAGGGCGGCGCCGTAGGCGTTGGCCGGGTCCGCCGCGGCGAGCACCACCGCGCGCGGGTCGGGGGCCGGGGAGGGGGTGCGGCGGTCGCCGAAGCCCCGGCCGGCCCCCGGGCCGTACGGGGAGGCGGAGCCGCCGCCCCGCGGGCCGCCGTGACCGGGGGCGGCGAAGGGGCCGGTGGGGGTGGGGGCGCGCGGGGAGAGGTGGTCCTGCGGGACGGCGGAGTTCTCCGGCGGCCGGGTGAAGCCGCCGTCGGGGTCCGGGTGGGCGAGTGCGCCGTCGGTCCGGTCGAAGGCGCCGGGCGTGGCGTGGCCGCCGTCCGTGGGGGGCGGGGTGCTTTCGTCACCGGGGGCGCGGGGGAGCGCGAAGCCGTTCCGCGGGCCAGGGGCGGGCAGGCCCTCGCCGCGCTCGCGGGCGTTGGACACCGCGCGGAGGCGGTCGACCGCGCCGTCCATCGCGAACTGGGCGGCGCCCAGCCCCTCGACCACGTAACCGCGGCGCGCCCGGCCGCTCTCCTCGAAGACGGACAGGACGCGGTACACCGCCGAGAAGCCGCCCTCGACGCCCTCCGCGGCGACCGCCCCCCGGGTGACCACGCCGTGCCGGTCCAGGAGGGTGCTGGCCAGGGCGTGGACCCGCACGGTGGCGTCCGGTTCCGGCGCGGGCAGCAGCGACCAGCGGCCGGCCACGGTCGGCGGACCGGTGCGGGACGCGGCCGTCGGGGAGCCGTAGCGCCCGCGCGGCACCGTGCGCTTGGCGCGGTGGGCCGTCGAGCCGGCGGTACGGCCCGATCCCAGGAGGGAACGCATCGGCGTCAGCGTGTCGTTGGTGAGCCGTCCCGACCAGGCCAGGTCCCACAGGGCGTCCGCGAGCCGGGACTCGGTGACCTCCGGGTGCGCGCCGGCACGGACCCGGTCGGCGATCTGCCGGAAGAACAGGCCGTAGCCGCCGGAGAGGGCGTCCAGCACGGACTGGTGGAGCGCGGTCAGCTCCAGCGGGTGCGGCGGCGGCAGCAGCAGTGGGGCGGCGTCCGCCAGGTAGAGGGAGACCCAGCCGTCCTTGCCGGGCAGGGCACCCGCGCCGGCCCACACCACCTCGCCCGCGGCGGTGAGTTCGTCGAGCATCGCGGGCGTGTAGCCGGCCACCCGCGAGGGCAGCACCAGCCTCTCCAGCGCGGAGGCGGGCACGGACGCGCCCTGCACCTGCTCGACGGCGCGCACCAGTCCGTCGACGCCGCGCAGGCCGTGGCCCCTGCCGATGTGCTGCCACTGCGGCAGGAACTGGGCGAGGGCGGCCGGCGCCACGGGCTCCAGTTCCTGGCGCAGGGCCGCCAGGGAACGGCGGCGCAACCGGCGCAGTACGGCGGTGTCGCACCACTCCTGGCCGATGCCCGCCGGATGGAACTCGCCCTGCACGACACGGCCGTTCGCGGCGAGCCGGTGCAGGGCGCCCTCGGTGACCGCCACGCCCAGGCCGAACCGGGCCGCCGCGGTGGCCGACGTGAACGGGCCGTGGGTGCGGGCGTGGCGCGCGAGGAGGTCACCGAGGGGATCCTTGACGGGTTCGGTGAAGGCCTCGGGCACTCCGACCGGCAGCGCCGTGCCGAGCGCGTCGCGCAGGCGGCCCGCGTCCTCGACGGCCGCCCAGTGGTCGGTACCGCCGATCCGGACCCGGATGGCCCGGCGGGCGGCTGCCAGCTCCTGGCCCCACTGCGGCTCGGCGCCCCGCTCGGCCAGTTCGGCGTCCGTCAGCGGGCCGAGCAGACGCAGTACGTCGGCCACGCCCTCGACGTCCTTGATCCGGCGGTCCTCGGTCAGCCACTGCAGTTCGCGCTCCAGCTCGGTGAGCGCCTCCGCGTCGAGCAGTTCGCGCAGCTCCGCCTGGCCCAGCAGCTCGGCCAGCAGCCGGGAGTCCAGGGAGAGCGCGGCGGCACGGCGCTCGGCGAGCGGGGAGTCGCCCTCGTACAGGAACTGGGCGACGTACCCGAACAGCAGGGAGCGGGCGAAGGGGGACGGCCCGGGGGTGGTGACCTCGACCAGGCGGACCCTGCGGGACTCGATGTCACCCATCAGCTCGACCAGCCCGGGGACGTCGAAGACGTCCTGCAGGCATTCGCGGACCGCTTCCAGGACGATCGGGAACGAACCGAACTCGCTCGCCACCTGGAGCAGTTGGGCCGCCCGCTGGCGCTGCTGCCACAACGGGGTGCGGGTGCCGGGCCTGCGGCGCGGCAACAGCAGTGCGCGCGCGGCGCATTCGCGGAACCGGGAGGCGAACAGCGCGGAGCCGCCGACCTGGTCGGTGACGATCCGGTCGACCTCGCCCTTGTCGAAGGCGACGTCCGCCGCGCCCACCGGTTCCCGCTCGCCGTCGTACTCGGCGCCGGCCCCCACGGGCTCCTGGTCGAGCAGGTCCAGGCCCATCACGTCGGCGTCGGGCAGGCGCAGCACGATGCCGTCGTCGGCGTGCATGACCTGCGCGTCCATGCCGTACCGCTCGGAGAGGCGGGCGCCCAGGGCGAGCGCCCAGGGAGCGTGGACCTGGGCGCCGAACGGGGAGTGGACGACGACCCGCCAGTCACCCAGCTCGTCGCGGAAGCGCTCGACCACGATCGTGCGGTCGTCCGGGACGTGCCCGCAGGCCTCCCGCTGCTCGTCCAGGTAGGACAGCACGTTGTCCACCGCCCAGGCGTCCAGGCCCGCGGCGAGCAGCCGCAGCCGGGCGTCCTCCTTGGGCAGCGAGCCCACCTCGCGCAGGAATGCGCCCACCGCGCGCCCCAGTTCCAGGGGGCGGCCCAGCTGGTCGCCCTTCCAGAACGGCAGCCTGCCCGGCACACCCGGCGCGGGGGAGACCAGGACGCGGTCGCGCGTGATGTCCTCGATGCGCCAGGAACTCGTCCCCAGGGTGAAGACGTCGCCCACCCGGGACTCGTACACCATCTCCTCGTCCAGCTCACCGACCCGGCCGCCGCCCTTCTTGGGGTCGGAGCCGGCCAGGAACACGCCGAACAGGCCCCGGTCGGGGATCGTGCCGCCGGAGGTGACGGCGAGGCGCTGGGCCCCGGGGCGGCCGGTGATCGTGCCGGCCACGCGGTCCCAGACCACGCGCGGGCGCAGCTCCGCGAACGCGTCCGAGGGGTAGCGGCCCGCGAGCATGTCGAGGGTGGCCGTGAACGCCGACTCGGGCAGCGAGGCGAAGGGCGCGGCCCGCCGGACGACGGCGAGCAGGTCGTCGAACTGCCAGGTGTCCAGCGCCGTCATGGCGACGAGCTGCTGGGCGAGCACGTCCAGGGGGTTCGAGGGCACCCTGAGGGACTCGATGGCGCCCGAGCGCATCCGCTCGGTGACCACGGCCGCCTGCACCAGGTCGCCCCGGTACTTGGGGAAGACCACGCCGGTGGAGACGGCACCCACCTGGTGTCCCGCGCGGCCGACGCGCTGCAGGCCGGAGGCCACCGACGGCGGGGACTCGACCTGCACGACGAGGTCGACGGCGCCCATGTCGATGCCCAGCTCCAGGCTGGACGTGGCCACCACGGCGGGCAGGCGGCCCGCCTTCAGGTCCTCCTCGACCAGGGCGCGCTGCTCCTTGGAGACCGAGCCGTGGTGCGCGCGGGCGATCACCTGGGGCGCGCCCTGGGCCGCGCCCGATCCGCCCATCAGCTCGGCCGGGGCGTGATGCTCCTGCAGGGGCTCGCCCGTGGCCCGCTCGTGGGCGATCTCGTTGAGCCGGTTGCACAGCCGCTCGGCCAGGCGCCGCGAGTTGGCGAACACGATCGTGGACCGGTGGGCCTGCACCAGGTCGGCGATGCGCTCCTCGACGTGCGGCCAGATCGACGGCCGTTCCGCCCCCTCGTCGCCGTCGGCCGCCGGGGAGCCGCCCAGCTCGCCCATGTCCTCGACCGGGACGACCACCGACAGGTCGAACTCCTTGCCCGAGTCGGGCTGGACGATCTCCACCTTGCGGCGCGGCGAGAGGTACCGGGCCACTTCGTCCACCGGCCGCACCGTCGCCGACAGGCCGATCCGGCGGGCCGGCCGGGGCAGCAGCTCGTCCAGCCGTTCCAGGGACAGCGCGAGGTGCGCGCCGCGCTTGGTGCCCGCCACCGCGTGCACCTCGTCCAGGATCACCGTCTCCACCCCGGTCAGCGCCTCGCGCGTGGCCGAGGTCAGCATGAGGAACAGCGACTCGGGCGTGGTGATCAGGATGTCCGGCGGGCGCGTGGACAGCGCGCGCCGCTCGGCGGCCGGGGTGTCACCGGAGCGGATGCCCACCCTGACCTCGGGCTCGGGCAGGCCCCGGCGCACGGACTCCTGGCGGATGCCGGTCAGGGGGCTGCGCAGATTCCGCTCGACGTCGACCGCCAGGGCCTTGAGCGGGGACACGTACAGCACCCGGCAGCGCTTCTTCAGGTCGGCCGGAGGGAGCGTGGAGGCCAGCTGGTCCAGGGCGGCGAGGAACGCCGCCAGGGTCTTGCCCGAGCCGGTCGGGGCGACCACCAGCACGTCCGAGCCCTCCCCGATGGCCCGCCACGCGCCGGCCTGGGCCGCGGTGGGCGCGGAGAACGCCCCCGTGAACCAGCCGCGGGTCGCGGGTGAGAAGCCGTCGAGGGCCCGGTGTGCGGAGCTGACCATGCGTCCATCCTGCACCCGGCCACTGACAATCGGCCCGACCCGGGCGGCCGGCCGGACGCGGAGCCCGTTGCCGGGCGGCCCGCGGCGGTGGGTGCCGACGGTGGGTGCCGGCGGGACCGGCGGGACCGGCGGGACCGGCGGGACCGGCGGACAATGGGGGCATGACGGGTTCAGGCGAGCGGGCGCGGCACTGGCGGTACGAGGAACTGCCCTGCCCGGCGTCGGCCCGCTGCCCCAGCGCCGGCCGCGGACGGCCGGAGCCCGGACCGCCGCACGCGCGCGTGCCGTCCTGGAGGGGCGGATGGCCGGGCCGCCGACCCTGCAGCGCCTGGCCACCGACCTCGGCACCGGCCCCTTCGCGCTGCTGCGGGCCTTCCGCGACACCTACGGCGTGCCCCCGCACACCTGGCTGACCGACGCCGGGGTGCGCCGCGCGCGGCTCCTGCTGGACGCGGGTACCGCACCCGCGCAGGCCGCCGTCACCGTCGGGTTCACCGGCCAGTCCCACCTCAACCGGCACTTCACCCGGATCGTCGGTGTCCCACCGGGCGCCTACCGGCGGGAGCGCAAGAACGTCCAAGACCCCGGCCGGCGGCCGTCCGTACCGTGCGGGGCGCGAGACAGCGGACAACACGTACCGATCGGGCCACCGGGGACGCGGCCAGGCCCGACGCCGTGGTGCGGGACGCCCAGGGGGTCGGGATCGCCGTGGGCCTGTCCGGGTTCGCCTTCGGAGTAACCTCGGCCGGCAGCGGGCTCGGACTGCTCCAGACCTGTGCGCTCAGCCTCCTGGTGTTCACCGGGGCCTCCCAGCTCGCCCTGGTCGGCGCGCTCGCCGCCGGGGGCGGCCCGTTCACGGCCGCGGCCGGCGCCTTCTTCCTCGGGGTGCGCAACGCCTTCTACGGGCTGCGTCTGTCGCAGTTGCCGGCCCTTGCGCGCGCGGTGCGGCCGTTCGCGGCCCAGTGGGTGATGGGTGATCGACGAGACCACGGCCGTGACACTGGCCCAGCCCGCCCGGCGCGCCGCGCGGATCGGTTTCACCGTCACCGGTCCGAGTCTCTACCTGCTGTGGAACCTGACCACACTGCTCGGCGCGCTGGGCGCCGCAGCGCCCGATCGCGTCCAGCACCCGCAGTGCGTACCCGGTGTGCAGGGGCTGGCTCAGGGGACCCCGCAGGTCCGGCTCCAGGGCGTACCCGTAACCGCCGTCCTCGCTGCGGTAGGCGTCCAGCGCGGTCTCCACCGGAGCGGGGGAGCCGTTCAGGAAGTGGTACGCGAAGAGGTGCTGCTCCAGCACGCGCGCGGCGAGCCAGACGAACTGCCCGGCGCGCGCGAGCGGGGAGCACGCGGAAGGCGGGGACGAAGGGTGTGAAGGGTGCGGAAGGTCCGGAGGGGGTGAAAGTGGCGAGGGGTGCGAAGGGCCTGAAGGGGTGGAAGAGGGGTGCGGGGAAGCTCCTGTGTCGGACATGCGACAGTCCGTAGGACGCGGAGCGGCCCCGGCGGACGGCCCCGGGCGGGCCGCACCTCCGGGGGCGGGATACTGGGGCCATGCGGTTGACGGTCTTCTGGCAGCGGATGGCGGAACACTTCGGTCCGGGGTACGCCGACACCTTCGCGCGCGACCACGTCATGTCGGAGCTGGGCGAACGGACGGTGAACGAGGCACTGGACGCCGGCTGGGAGGCCAAGGACGTGTGGCGCGTGGTCTGCTCGGTCATGAACGTGCCGGGGGAGAAGCGCTGAGCGGCCACGAGGTCCGGGGCGGGCGACGGGCCGTCACCGGCGTGGGCGACACTTGGCCCGTGGCAGCCACTGACGACAACCCGACGGCCGACCGGCCCGCAGCGCTCCCGTTGGACACGACGCCGCCCGTCCGGCCCCCGGCCGACGGCGCCGCCGTCCCCAACGGCCGCATGCCGCGCTGGCTGCCGCGCGCCATGGTGCTGGCGCTCGCGCTCTTCGCCACCTTCCAGCTGGGCAGTTGGGCCTTCCACCAGCTGACCGGACTGCTGATCAACGTGCTGATCGCGTTCTTCCTGGCCCTCGCCGTCGAGCCCGCGGTCAGCTGGATGGCCGCCCACGGCCTGCGCCGCGGACTCGCCACCTTCCTCGTCTTCCTCGGCCTCACCGTCCTCGCGGCGGGCTTCGTCACCCTGCTCAGCTCCATGCTCGCCGGGCAGGTCATCAAGATGGTCGAGGGGTTCCCGGACTACCTGGACTCGGTCATCCGCTGGGTCAACCACACCTTCCACTCGCACCTCAGACGGGTGGACATCCAGGAGGGCCTGCTGCACTCCGACTGGCTGCGCAAGTACGCGCAGAACAGCGCGGCCGGAGTCCTCGACGTGTCCGCCCAGGTGCTCGGCGGGCTGTTCCAACTGCTGACGGTCGCGCTGTTCTCGTTCTACTTCGCCGCCGACGGCCCCCGGCTGCGCCGCGCCCTGTGCTCCGTCCTGCCGCCCGCGCGCCAGGCCGAGGTGCTGCGCGCCTGGGAGATCGCCGTCGACAAGACGGGCGGCTACCTCTACTCGCGCGGTCTCATGGCGCTGATCTCCGGGCTGGCCCACTACGTCCTGCTGCAGGTGCTGGACGTGCCGTACGCGTCCGTGCTCGGCGTCTGGGTGGGCCTCGTCTCGCAGTTCATCCCCACCATCGGCACCTATCTCGCGGGTGCACTGCCGATGCTGCTCGCCTTCACCACCAACCCCTGGTACGCGGTGTGGGTCCTGGCGTTCGTCGTGGTCTACCAGCAGTTCGAGAACTACGTGCTGCAGCCCAAGCTGACGTCCAGGAGCGTCGACATCCACCCTGCCGTCGCCTTCGGCTCGGTGATCGCGGGCACCGCGCTGCTGGGCGCGGTCGGCGCGCTCATCGCCATTCCGGCGGTCGCCACCCTGCAGGCGTTCCTGGGCGCGTACGTGAAGCGGTACGCCGTCACGGACGACCCCCGGGTGCACGGCCACCGCTCCCGCGGGCCGGGCGGCCCCGGGGCGCTCGTCCGGGTACGACGGCTGTGGCACCGGCGGCCCGGCACCGGGGAGACCTTCTAGGAGGGGGGATCCGGGTCCGGGCGCCGCGCCGGGCGCCGGCCGCGGGCGGCCTCCGGTGGCGCCCCTCAGGGGGAGACCGTGGGGGCGGGCGGGGTCCAGCGGCGGGTGGGGGCACCGCGCCGTCGACGCCGTAGTCCTTCCTGAGCTGCTCGGGGATGGCGTAGTGCATGACCCGGCCGCGGGTGAGGGACGACAGCTCGAGGACGGTCGTGAGGTGGCCGAGGCGGTCCAGGGCCCAGGCGCCGAGCGGGGAGCGGTCCTCGACGGACTCCAGGAGGCCGAGGAGGTGCGGGACGGCCCTGACGACGGTGTCCCACCGGGTGCGGGGCACCCCGAGCCAGTCCGCGCAGGTGTCGCCGACGAGGTGGCGGACGAGGGCGGAGACGACCGGGTCGAAGAAGGTACCGGGCACGACCTCCTCGTAGAGCTCGATGAGCTGCCGTGTCAGGTGCGCGCCCTCTTCGGACGGGCCCATGTGCCGGATCATGTACAGGTCCAGGAACCGGCGGGCCTCGTCGAGCGTCGCCGGGACGGCGTCCTGGTCGACGCCGAGCAGGGCACCGACCACGCGCCAGGCGTAGTAATAGGCCTGCGCCCCCTCCGTGGACATGTGGACGCCGAGGCGGTGCAGGCTGTCGAGCACGAGCAAGGAGAAGAACATCTGCCCGCCGATCATGTCCTCCTGGCAGATCGGCGTCCCGAGCGCCGCGGTGTCCCAGAGGTTCTCGCGCGCGAGGTGGTGGCGGATGGAGGCGTGCAGCAGGCGGACCTTCTGGGCGGCGGGGACGAACCGGCCGCCGGCCTCGAAGGCGTCGGGCTGCATCAGGTAGACGGTGAACTGGCCGGTCTCCGCCATCCGCTTGGACGGGTACTGCAGCGAGTGGGTGGCCGACAGCAGCTTCGCCACGTGCGGGACGACGTAGCAGGCGGGCATGGCGGCGAAGGAGAGCGCGGTGGAGATGTGCACGTTGTTGTCGATGAAGAACAGGCGCGCCTTCTCCATCTCCTCCCAGTCGACCCAGGCCGGCGGGACGCCCGTCGCCTCCAGGTACTCGCGGGCGACCTCGGGCAGCCCGTCCGGCAGGGGGGCGCCGGCGGTGGAGACGTAGCGCATCAGGCTGTTGAACGTGCCGACCTCCCCGCGTTCGAACAGGGTGGCGACGGTGGCGTCGGCGAGTTCGTCGCCGGCCTGTCGCAGGGCGTCCATCGATGCCTCACTGCGGGTCATGGCGGGGCTCCTTGTCCGGCACGGGCCGTGCGCGGCCGTCGGGTCGGGGCGGATGGCCGGGGCGCACGCGCGCGTACGCCCCGTGAGGTCAGGACGGGCGGACCGCCGCCGCACGGGCCAGCGCGGTCAGGGCGTCGGCGGCGGCCACGGGCAGGGCCAGTTCGTGGAGGGCGTCGAGCGACTCCTCGACCCGTGCGGTGATCATGTTCTCGACGCGGCCGGGCGCCCCGAGCCGGGACATCACCCGGCGCACGTCGTCCAGGCCGTCCCGGTCCAGGTCGCCGCGGCCCAGCAGGGCGCCCAGCCGCTCCCGCCCGGCCTCGTCCGAGATGCGCCAGGCCTCCGCCAGCAGGGCGGTGGGCCGGTGACCGCGTATGTCGTCGCCGTCGGACTTGCCGGTGCGCTCCGGGTCCCCGAACACGCCGAGCAGGTCGTCCCGCAACTGGAAGGCCTCACCCAGCGGCAGCCCGTAGGCGGAGTACCCCTCGCGCAGCCGCCGGCCGGCTCCGGCCAGGGTGCCGCCGATCAGCAGAGGCTGCTCGACGGTGTACTTGGCGGTCTTGTACCGGATCACCTTCAGCGACGCCACGGTGTCGGGGGCGGCTCCGGTGTGCAGGATCTCCAGGCATTCGCCCGCGATCAGCTCCCGGGCCAGCACCGACCACAGCGGACGGGCCCGGGCGAGGTAGGCGGCGGGCAGCCCGCTGGTGGCGAACAGCTCTCCGGCCAGTGCCATCAGCAGGTCCCCGACCAGCATCGCCAGCGATCTCGCGGCGGCACCGGTCCGCGGGTGCCCGGGCACGGCGCCGCGCAGGGCCCGGTGGGCGGTGGGCCGGCCGTGCCGCAGGGGACTGTCGTCGATGAGGTCGTCGTGGACGACGGCGGCGGCGTGCACCAGCTCCATGGAGGCCGCCGCCCGCAGCAGCGCCTCGCTGTCGGGCTGGCCGGCCGCCCGCCAGCCCCAGTAGCAGAACGCCGCCCGCAGGCGCTTGCCGTCCGCGACCGCCGCCTCCAGTTCCGCGGCCACCGGTCCCAGCACCGGGTCGACCGCGGCGAACCGCTCGGCCTCCTCGGTGACGAACCGGTGCAGGACCCGGTCGACCCGGGTCCTGAAGGCGGCCGGCTCCCACCGCTCACGCGTCATCGGCGGTCCGCCGCGCCAGGGTGTGCCGGGCGAGGACCTCCAGGTGGGCCGGGGGGACGGCCGCGTACCGGTCCAGCGCCAGCCGGCCGCGCGCCACCAGGTCCTGCTGGGCCTGGGCCGCCAGCTCCACGGTGTCCGAGCGGCGCAGCAGCCCCCGAACCGCCGCCACGGCCGAGCCCAGCACGCCCACGGCCAGATCGGCCGTCCCCGCCAGGAGGAGCACCACCTGCTCCTCCGTGCCTCCGCGGTGTTCCGCTCCCCGTGTCATCGCCTCTCCCTCCGGCACGTCCGGACGGCGGTGGTCACCAGCCGTGCCCCGAGCATCGCGGTGCGGCGGGTGCGGGAGGACGGGAACTCACGATCGGGTGAATGGGCCACTCGAGTGTGCGAATTTTTGCGTACTCGTTCGACGGCGCCGGCGGGCGGGTGGCGCCGCCGGCGCACACGGGCATCCCTGGCGCGGGAGGGTGTCCGGTGACCGCGTGGCGCGCTTGACATTAAAATCGAACATCTATTCTTATGAGGGTTCGGGCGAGGCTCCGGACGGGTGTTTGGGCACGGTTCGATAGGACGTGTCCCCAGTTGTCCACAGGCCGGGCCGACGTCGGGGCGCATTGTCAGTGGCAGGCGTTAGCGTCTTTGACGTGAAGCGATCGACTCAAGCAAACCGGGTGGAACCCATGGCAGGAACCGACCGCGAGAAGGCGCTCGACGCCGCGCTCGCACAGATTGAACGGCAATTCGGCAAGGGCGCGGTCATGCGCATGGGCGAGCGGTCGAGGGAGCCCATCGAGGTCATCCCGACCGGATCGACCGCCCTCGACGTCGCCCTCGGCGTCGGCGGCCTGCCGCGCGGCCGTGTCGTGGAGATCTACGGCCCGGAATCGTCCGGCAAGACGACCCTGACCCTGCACGCCGTGGCCAACGCCCAGAAGGCCGGCGGCCAGGTCGCCTTCGTGGACGCGGAGCACGCCCTCGACCCCGAGTACGCGCGCAAGCTCGGCGTCGACATCGACAACCTGATCCTCTCCCAGCCCGACAACGGCGAGCAGGCCCTGGAGATCGTGGACATGCTGGTCCGCTCCGGCGCCCTCGACCTCATCGTCATCGACTCCGTCGCCGCGCTCGTCCCGCGTGCGGAGATCGAGGGCGAGATGGGCGACAGCCACGTCGGTCTGCAGGCCCGTCTGATGAGCCAGGCCCTGCGGAAGATCACCAGCGCGCTCAACCAGTCGAAGACCACCGCCATCTTCATCAACCAGCTCCGCGAGAAGATCGGCGTGATGTTCGGCTCCCCGGAGACCACGACCGGTGGCCGCGCGCTGAAGTTCTACGCTTCGGTGCGCATCGACATCCGCCGCATCGAGACCCTGAAGGACGGCACGGAGGCGGTCGGCAACCGCACCCGCTGCAAGGTCGTCAAGAACAAGGTCGCCCCGCCCTTCAAGCAGGCGGAGTTCGACATCCTCTACGGCCAGGGCATCAGCCGCGAGGGCGGTCTGATCGACATGGGCGTGGAGCACGGCTTCGTCCGCAAGGCCGGCGCCTGGTACACGTACGAGGGCGACCAGCTCGGCCAGGGCAAGGAGAACGCGCGCAACTTCCTCAAGGACAACCCCGACCTGGCCAACGAGATCGAGAGGAAGATCAAGGAGAAGCTGGGCGTGGGCGTCCGGCCGGAGGAGCCCGTCGCCGAGCCGGGCGCGGACGCGGCGGTGACCGCTTCGGCCGCCGACGACGCCGCCAAGGCGGCGTCCGCCCCGGTCGCCGCCAAGGTCACCAAGCCCAAGGCCGCCGCAGCCAAGAGCTGACCGTGACACGACGAACCGACTGGGTCGGACACGAGTACGCCACCCACGGTGCTCCAGGGGGGAGGGGCACCGGGGACGACGGCGGCTCCGTCACGGCCGGTGGCGACGGGTCCGGGGAAGAGGGCTACGACGGACACGGCGAGCCCAGCGGGCGTGCCGGACACGAGGGCGGCGGCGCGCACCCGGGTGGCGAGCCCCACGGGGGAGGCGCTTCCGGTCGAGGCTCCCGGAGTGCCGGCGGACCGCGCGGCGGCCGGGCGCGCGGCCGTGGCCGCCGTCGGGGCGGCTTCGGAGAACCGTCCGGTGAGGACGAAGGCACCCCTTCCTCGTCGAGGGCCGAGCGGGGGGAGTCTTCAGGGGACCCGGCTGAGCGGGCGAGGGCCATCTGCCTGCGCCTGCTCACCGGGACCCCGCGCACCCGCAAACAGCTCGCGGACGCCCTGCGCGAGCGGGAGATCCCCGAGGACGCGGCCGAGGAGGTGCTGTCGCGGTTCGAGGAGGTCGGGCTGATCGACGACGGTGCCTTCGCGGACGCCTGGGTGGAGTCCCGGCACCACGGCCGGGGACTCGCCCGCCGCGCACTCGCCCGGGAGCTGCGCACCAAGGGCGTCGACGCGGCGCTGATCGACGAGGCCGTCGCCCGGCTCGACTCCGAGCAGGAGGAGGCGACCGCGCGGGAACTGGTCGACCGCAAGCTGCGGACCACCCGTGGCCTCGACCGCGACAAACGGCTGCGCCGCCTCGCCGGCATGCTCGCCCGCAAGGGCTACCCCGAGGGCATGGCCCTCCGCGTGGTCCGCCGGGCCCTGGAGGAAGAGGGCGAGGACACGGAGTTCCTGGAGGACGGGGGCTTCTGACGAGGGGCCGGGCCGTCGGGGCGCCCTCCTGGTGCGCGCCCGGAAGGGTCCGTGAGGTTTCTCCCGGCTGCGGTGTCGGCCGGTTCCCGGGCCCCGGGACGGAAACCCTTCACGTCGCAGTACTCGCGTAACCCGAAGAGCCCGGGCCGCCGCCCTCCCCGCCACCGGACCGTGCCTGGGGGCCGTCGCCCGGCCGAACACCGCCGGCACCGGTAGCGGGCGCTGAGAAGCGCTCCGCCGACAGCGGCTCCGCCGCGTTGTGCACCTTGCCCGCAGCGGTCCGTGACGACCGCCGCCCGGCACAGCCTCGCCGGGATCGCCGGGGCACGGATCCGCCCCGGCACAGAGGCGGCCTCCAACCGGCTCCGGCGTACCGCCCGGCCGGACGGCCGGGCAGGCGGACGCCGGCCGCACCCGCCCCCGGTCCGCTCAGCCCCCGGTCCGCTCCACCGGCAGGCCCTCCGAGCGCCACGCCTGAAAGCCGCCGGTCAGGTCGGTGGCGCGGTACAGGCCCAGTTGGTGGAGGGACGCCACCGCCAGGCTGGAGGCGTAGCCCTCGTTGCAGACGACCACGATGCGCAGGTCGTGGCCGGTGGCCTCGGGGATCCGGTGGCTGCCCTGCGGGTCCAGGCGCCACTCCAGTTCGTTGCGCTCGATGACCAGGGCGCCGGGGATCAGCCCGTCCCGCTCGCGCAGGGCCGCGTACCGGATGTCGACCAGCAGGGCCTCACCCGCCCGCGCGGCCTCGTGGGCCTCGCGCGCCCCGATGCGCCGGTAGCCCTCGCGTACTCGTTCCAGCAGCGTGTCGATGCCGACGGGCCGCTCCACCGTGCCGCTCACTGCCAGTCCTCCGGGCGCTCGACCTGCTCCAGGCGCAGCACCTGGCCGGTGCGACTGTAGCGACGCATCAGCGGCAGCGGCGGGTAGTAGGCGTGGACGGAGATCGCGTGTCGGTCGGGCGACTCGTTGAGCACCTCGTGCACGTGGTGGTGGCCGAAGGCCCGGCCCCGTCCGGAGGGCAGCCGGCGCTCGCGGTCGACGCCCTCGGCGAGTTCGAGGGTCCTCCAGCCGTCGCCGGGCAGCCGGACGGCCAGCGCGTTCTCCTTCAGCTCGCCCGCGGCGGTGAGGAAGGCGCCGACCGAGTCGGCGTGGTCGTGCCAGCCGGTTCCGGTGCCGGGCGGCCAGCCGATCAGCCAGGCCTCACTGCCGCCGGGGCCTTCGAGCCGCACCCAGGTGCGGCCCTCCGGGTCGAGCGGGAGGGAGGCGATCAGCTCGGTGTCGGCGGCCGTGCGCCGCACGAAGTCGAGGAGGTCCGCCTGGGTGGGGGCCGCGTCGGCGGCACCACCGAAGGCGGCGGGGGAGACAGAGGGGGAGACAGACACGTGCACCGTCCTGAGGAACGTTCGCCGAACGGGCGCGGGGGCGCCCGGGAAGAAGAGGGACGCGAAGTCAGCAGGACGGACGACACACGCAGCCCGCGTAGCGGACGAGGTCCATATGGACCCTCCGCCACAGGCGCACGCAGGTGTCGGTCATGATCGGGAGTACAGCACGGCGGCGAATCCCGGTCAACCCGTCGTCATCATGTGGACGGACGGTGAACGGGCTCACGGTCGGCGCGCTCCGGAACCGGCCTCCGCCTCCTCCGCCCGCACGGCGCCGGCACCGCCCAGCGTCGCCTCCGCCGCCGCGTACAGGTCGGCCGGGCGCACCCCGCCGAACGCGGTGACCAGGTGCCCGTCGGGACGCACCAGCAGCACGCTGTGCGCCGGCGCGCCCGGATACTCCTCCGCCACCAGCAGCTCGGCCGGGTGCGGCAGCGCGGTGACGGCGGCGGCGAGCCGGGGCATGACCCCGGCGGACATCCAGTGCTTGCGCTCCCACACTCCCGTGCCCGGCGCGATGAGGACGACCAGCAGCGCACCCCGGCCGAGCCGGTCGCGCAGCCGGACGAAGGAACCGTCCTCCGCCGTGACCCGTATGTCGGTGACCGGGGCGCCGATCGGGGTGTCGACCGGGATCTCCCCCTCCAGGGGCCCGGGCGAGAGCGGCGAGCCGGCGTACGTGCCCGGCGCGCCCAGCGGTCCGCGCCCCAGGTGACCGTCGGCCAGGAGCGCGTCGTGACCGCGGGTCGTGCCCGGGACGATCTGGCGCAGTCCGCCTCCGCCGCGCAGCACCGGCAGCGCCTGGTCGGCGGCGCGCAGCCGGGCGGCGATCACCGTGCGCCGCTCGGTCTGGTAGCTGTCCAGCAGCGCCTCGTGCGGGCCGTGGTGCCAGGCCGCGCCCAGCTTCCAGGCCAGGTTGTCGGCGTCCCGCAGGCCCTCGTCGAGTCCGTGGGTGCCGAGCGCGCCGAGCAGGTGGGCCGCGTCCCCGGCGAGGAAGACCCGGCCGGCCCGCCAGCGGCGGGCGAGCCGGTGGTGCACGGTGTGGACACCGGTGTCGAGGAGGTCGTACGCCGGTGTGGAGCCGTCCGTCCAGCCCGCGAGGGTCTCGCGGATCCGGGTCACCAGGATCTCGGGCGTGATCAGGTCGTTGCCCGGCGGCAGCAGCCAGTCCAGGCGCCAGGCACCGTCCGGGAGGGGGCGGGCGGTCACCTCCCGGGCCGAGGGTCCGGACTGCCGCCACGGCGGCATCCGGTGGAGCAACGCCCGTCCCTCCCAGGGGAGTTCCACGCGCAGTGTGGCGACCGCGTGCCGCTCCACCGTCGTGCGCCCCGGGAAGCGGATGTCCTGCAGCTTGCGGACGGTGGAGCGGGGGCCGTCGCAGCCGACCAGATAACTGCCCCGCCACCAGATGCCCTTCGGCCCGCGGGTGTGCGCGGAGACGCCGGACCGGTCCTGCTCGACCGAGTCGAGCCGGCCGTCCCGGGCGACCTCGACGAGCGGGTGGCCGGCGACGGCCGCGCGCAGGGCGGCCGCCAGGACGTGCTGGGCGATGTGCAGCGGCGCGGGACCGCTGCCGTCGAAGACGACCTCGTCCATCACCTGCCTGCGCCGCACGGACCGCCATCCGGCCCATCGCAGACCGTGGTCACCGAGTGCCACCCCGGTCAGCCGCTCCATCAGGGCGGCGGTGTCCTCGCGCAGGACGACGGTGCGCGCCGGGCGCGGTTCGTCCTGGCCGGAGCCCTCGTCGAGGAGGACGGTCGGCACCTCCTGGCGGGCCAGCGCCAGGGCGAGCGTGAGCCCGACGGGCCCCGCTCCCACGACGATCACCGGGTCCATGGCGCGGCGCCCCCTGCTCGCGGCGGTGTCCCGACGGCCGTGGGCGAACAGCAAGGTGAAGCGGGGTGCACGATCACACAACGTATGCAACCCATTGGCAGAGTATGCGTCAAGTGACCTGGGGCGGTGGCGATCATGCCACCGCCCCAGGATCACTCATACGACATGAACGGGGGTCAGACTCCGCTGCCCGCCCCGGTCGCCGCCGTACCCGCGATGTCCGTCACCGCCGAGGGCGGGACGACCGCGCCGGTCGACTTCCTGCGCCGCCGCAGCCGCCTCTCCAGCCAGCTCGCGAACGATGTCAGCGAGAAGTTGATGGCGACGTAGATCGCGGCCACGACCGTGAAGGAGGCGATGGTGTTGGCGCCGTAGTAGCCGCTCATCGTGTTGGCCGAGGCGAGCAGTTCGGAGAAGGTGAGGACCGCGCCGCCGAGCGCGGTGTCCTTCACGATCACGACGAGCTGGCTGACGATCGCCGGAAGCATCGCGGTCACCGCCTGCGGCAGCAGGATGAGCCGCATCACCTGCCCCTTGCGCAGGCCGATCGCCATGGCCGCCTCGGACTGGCCCTTCGGCAGGGAGAGGATGCCCGCGCGGGCGATCTCGGCGAGCACCGAGGCGTTGTACAGCACCAGGCCGGTGACGACCGCGTACAGCGGGCGGTCGTCGGAGCCCACGCCGGTGTACTCGGCGTACAGGGCGAGCCCGAAGATCATCAGGACCAGCACCGGGATGGCGCGGAAGAACTCCACCAGGACCGAGGCCGGCACGCGTACCCACGCGTGGTCGGAAAGGCGGGCGATGCCGAGGACCGCGCCCAGCGGCAGCGCGATGACCATGGCCGCCGCGGCGGCCTCCAGTGTGTTCCGCAGGCCGGGCCAGATGTACGTCGAGTACGCCTCGGTACCGCTGAAGAAGGGCTTCCACTTCTCCCAGGCGAGCTGGTCCTTGTCGTCGAGGGCCTGGTACACCCACCAGACCAGGGCCGCGAGAGCGACCAGGAAGACCACCGTGTACAGGACGTTGCGCCGCTTGGCCCGGGGCCCCTGGGCGTCGTACAGGACCGCACTCATCGCTTCACCGCCACCTTCTTGCCCACCCAGCCGAGGATCAGACCGGTCGGCAGCGTCAGGCAGCAGAACCCGAAGGCGACGACCGCGGAGATCAGCAGCAGCTGCGCCTCGTTCTCCACCATCTCCTTCATCACGTACGCCGCCTCCGCCACGCCGATCGCCGCCGCCACCGTCGTGTTCTTCGTCAACGCGATCAGCACGTTGGTCAAGGGCCCGACGGCGGCGCGGAAGGCCTGCGGCAGCACGACCAGGTTCAGCACCTGCGTGAAGCTCAGGCCGATGGCCCGGGCCGCCTCCGCCTGGCCGACCGGCACCGTGTTGATGCCGGAACGGATCGCCTCGCACACGAAGGCCGAGGTGTAGACGGTCAGGCCGAGCACGGCCAGCCGGAAGTTGACCGTCTTGAAGTCGTCCGAACCGAGACCGATGCCCAGGGTCTGGTTCAGGCCGAGCGAGGTGAACAGGATGATCACCGTCAGCGGGATGTTCCGCACGATGTTCACGTAGGCGGTGCCGAAACCGCGCATCAGCGGCACCGGGCCCACCCGCATGGCGGCCAGCGCGGTCCCCCAGACCAGGGAGCCCACGGCGGACAGCAGCGCGAGCTGAACCGTCGTCCAGAAGGCGCCCAGTACGTCGTAACCCTCAAGAAAGTCGAACACGATCTCCCGCGCTTCCGCGTGTAGGGATGCCCGGGTGCGCCGTCCTCACCAGCGGCGCACCCGAAGGGCGCTGCTTCAGCTCTTGACGTCGCCGATCTTCGGAGCGGGCTCGTTCCTGTAGCCGGCCGGGCCGAAGTTCTTGTCCACGGCCTTCTGCCAGGAACCGTCGGAGACCATCGCCTCCAGGGCCTTGTTGATCTTCGCCTTGAGGTCGCTGCCCTTCTTGACGCCGATGCCGTAGTTCTCGTTGGTCATCTTCAGGCCGCCGAGCTTGAACTTGCCCTTGAACTGGGCCTGGGAGGCGTAACCGGCGAGGATCGAGTCGTCGGTGGTCAGCGCGTCGATCGCCTTGTTCTGCACGCCGGTCAGGCACGCCGAGTACGTGGGGTACTCCTGGAGCTGCGCCTTGGGGGCCAGCTTGTCGTGCACGTTCTGCGCCGAGGTCGAGCTGGTGACCGAGCACAGCTTCTTCTTGTTCAGGTCCGACGGCGACTTGATGCTCGTGTCGTCGGCGCGGATCAGCACGTCCTGGTGGGCCAGCAGGTACGGGCCGGCGAAGTCGACCTTGTCCTCGCGTTCCGGCGTGATCGAGTAGGAGGCGGTGATGAAGTCGACGTCGCCGCGCTGCAGCATGGTCTCGCGGTCGGCGCTCTTCGACTCCTTCCACTCGATCCGGTCGGCGCCGTAACCGAGCTTCTTGGCGACGTAGGTGGCCACGTCGACGTCGAAGCCCGAGTAGCCCTGCGGGGTCTTCTGGCCGATGCCGGGCTGGTCGAACTTGATGCCGATGGAGATCTTCTCGCCCCCACCGGCGGAGCCGCCGCCGTCCTTGTCGCCGCCGCAGGCGGTGGCGGTCGCGGCGAGGGCGAGGACGGCGGCCGAGGCGGCGGTGACCTTGCGGAGCTTCATGGTGAACATCCTTTTCGTGGTGGGGAGCAGCGGTCCGTGCGCGACGGGACGGGCGGTCCCCGGTCGTGCGGGGCGGCGGGCGCCGTGCCGTCAGTGGTGAAGGATCTTCGAGAGGAAGTCCTTGGCCCGGTCGCTGCGCGGATTGCTGAAGAACTGGTCGGGCGCGGCCTCTTCGACGATGCGGCCGTCCGCCATGAAGACCACCCGGTTGGCGGCCGATCGTGCGAAGCCCATCTCGTGGGTGACGACGATCATCGTCATGCCCTCGCGCGCGAGCTGCTGCATGACCTCGAGGACCTCGTTGATCATCTCGGGGTCGAGGGCGGAGGTCGGCTCGTCGAAGAGCATGACCTTCGGGCCCATCGCCAGCGCCCGGGCGATCGCGACGCGCTGCTGCTGGCCACCGGAGAGCTGCGCGGGGTACTTGTCGGCCTGGGTGCCCACGCCGACGCGGTCCAGCAGGGCGCGGGCCTTCTCCTCGGCCTGCTTCCTGTCGGTCCTGCGGACCTTGACCTGGCCCAGCACGACGTTCTCGAGCACGGTCTTGTGCGCGAAGAGGTTGAAGGACTGGAAGACCATCCCGACGTCGGCGCGCAGCCGGGCCAGCTCCTTGCCCTCCTGGGGCAGGGGCCTGCCGTCGATCGTGATGGCGCCGGAGTCGATGGTCTCCAGGCGGTTGATGGTGCGGCACAGGGTCGACTT
Organism: Streptomyces sp. TG1A-8; assembly: GCF_030499535.1. NCBI lineage: Bacteria > Bacillati > Actinomycetota > Actinomycetes > Kitasatosporales > Streptomycetaceae > Streptomyces > Streptomyces sp. TG1A-8. The sequence continues at coordinate 2,006,602 of NZ_JASTLB010000001.1, read as the reverse complement.
CCCGGACCCGGAGGGCCCGATGACGACCACGACCTCGCCGCGGGTGATCGTCAGGTCGATGTCCTGGAGCACGTGCAACGCGCCGAAGTGCTTGTTGACGCTCCTCAGGACGACCAGATCGCCGGATGCGGCCACGTCTTCCTTGGCCACCGATACTTCGGTCATCGCTCTCGCGCTCCGTCCTCCTCGGTTTGGGTGGACAGTAGTGAGGCCCGGTGACCAGCGTCATCACATCTGAGGTGAATCTGAGCATCACGATCCGGTAGCGGCCGGACACGGGTCGTAGCGCGTGCTCCCGGCGCGCGTATCGGCCGGGTAACGGAAGCGCCGGGCAACCGGAACCCCCTTGACGCCGTCCTGACCCATCGGCGTGACTGCTGCCAGCAGGACGGGAACGACGACCGTACGACCGCTGAACCGAAGGGGGCCGGGATGAGGCTGTTGCTCGTCGAGGACGACAACCACGTCGCCGCGGCCCTGTCCGCCGTCCTCGCGCGCCACGGCTTCGACGTCACCCACGCCCGCAGCGGCGAGGAAGCCCTCCGGGCGCTCGTCCCCGAGGGCGCCGGATTCGATGTGGTCCTGCTCGACCTGGGCCTGCCCGACCAGGACGGCTACGAGGTGTGCGGCAAGATCCGCAAGCGCACCAGCACCCCGGTGATCATGGTCACCGCCCGCTCCGACGTCCGCTCCCGCATCCACGGGCTCAACCTGGGCGCCGACGACTACGTGGTCAAGCCGTACGACACCGGGGAACTGCTCGCCCGGATCCACGCGGTCAGCCGGCGCACCGCGCACGAGGACGCCGCGAGCGGCGGCGGGAGCGCCCTGAACCTCGGCCCGGTGCGGATCGAGCTGCCCACCCGGCAGGTCAGCGTGGACGGTGCGGCCGTCCAGCTGACCCGCAAGGAGTTCGACCTGCTCGCCCTGCTCGCCCAGCGGCCCGGGGTCGTCTTCCGGCGGGAACAGATCATCAGCGAGGTGTGGCGCACCAGCTGGGAGGGGACCGGGCGCACCCTGGAGGTGCACGTCGCCTCCCTGCGCGCCAAGCTGCGCATGCCCGCGCTGATCGAGACCGTACGCGGCGTCGGCTACCGGCTCGTCGCCCCGGCCGGTTAGCGGGGCCGGGTGCGCACACGGCTCCTCCCGCTCCTGATCGTCCTGCTGGCGGCCGTCCTGCTGGCGCTGGGCCTGCCGCTGGCCGTCAGTGTGGCGGCCGCCCAGCAGCAGAGGGTCGTCGTCGACCGGATCGACGACACGGCGCGCTTCGCGGCGCTCGCGCAGTTCGTCACCGACGCGCCCGGCGGGTCCCGGCCCGCCGCCACGGACGAGCGCAGGCAGACCCTGCGCCGCGAACTGGACAGCTACTACGGCGTCTACGGCATTCGCGCGGGCGTCTTCTACCGCAACGGATCGGCGATGGCCAACGCGCCGGTCGACTGGTTCGTACCGCGCACCGGGGAGGTGCGCGAGGCGTTCGACGAGTCGCTGCTGAGCCGCCGCAGCCACGACCCGGAGCAGGTGTGGCCCTGGCGGCGCAGCCGGCTGGTCGTCGCCTCGCCGGTGATCCGGGACGGTGACGTCGTGGCGGTCGTGGTCACCGAGTCGCCCACCGGGCAGATGCGGTCGCGCACGCTGCGCGGCTGGCTGCTCATCGGGGCCGGCGAGGCGGCGGCGATGCTGCTCGCCGTCGGCGCCGCGCTGCGGCTGACCGGCTGGGTCCTGAAGCCGGTACGCGTCCTGGACGCCACCACCCACGACATAGCGACCGGCCGGCTGAAGTCCCGGGTCGCCGCGGCCGGCGGACCGCCGGAACTCAGGCGGCTGGCCCGGTCGTTCAACGAGATGGCGGACAACGTGGAGGACGTGCTGGAGCAGCAGCGCGCCTTCGTCGCCGACGCCTCGCACCAGTTGCGCAACCCGCTCTCGGCGCTGCTGCTGCGCATCGAGCTGCTTGCCCTCGAACTGCCCGAGGACAGTGAGGAGATCGCCTCGGTGCGCACCGAGGGCAAGCGCCTCGCGCAGGTGCTGGACGACCTGCTCGACCTGGCGCTGGCCGAGCACGCCGAGGCCGACCTGAGGCTCACCGACGTCGGCGCGCTCACCGGGGAGCGGGTGGCCGCCTGGTCACCGGCCGCCGCCGCGCAGGGCGTCACGCTGGCCGGCGACTGCCCGCCCACCACCGCCTGGGCCGACCCCATCACCCTGTCGAGCGCGCTGGACGCGGTGATCGACAACGCCGTGAAGTTCACCCCCGAGGGCGGCACGGTCGAGGTCGCCGTCGCCTCCGACGGCGACAGCTGCACGGTCGTGGTCACCGACACCGGCCCGGGACTGACGGAGGAGGAACTCGCGCGCGTGGGCGACCGGTTCTGGCGCAGCAACCGCCACCAGAACGTGAAGGGCTCGGGGCTGGGCCTGTCCATCACCCGCGCGCTGCTCGCGGCGGGCGGTGGCTCGATCTGCTACGCCCACCACGAACCGCAGGGGCTGCGGGTGACGGTGACGGTGCCGCGGCACGCGGAGACGGGCCGGGGTCCGGCACCGGACTGAGCCCGCCGACGGCGCCGCCGGCCGCGGCACGGCGGCGCCCGCGGCCGCACCGGCACGCGGGGCGGGGCGGGCTCACGGCTTCACCGACCGGTAGTACCGGCGGGCGCCCTCGTGCAGCGCGAGGGGGTCGGTGTAGATGGCGGTGCGCAGGTCGACCAGTTGCGCCGAGTGGACGTGGGCGCCGATGCCGTCACGGCTCCTGATCACGGTGTGGGTCACCCACTCGGTCAGCCGGGGGTCGACGTCCTCGCGGGTCACCAGCAGGTTGGACACCGCGATCGTCGGCACCGCCGAGCCGTGCTGCACGGCCGGGTACGCCGACTCGGGCATGTTGGTGGCCCGGTAGTAGCGGGCGCCCCGCCCGCCCGTGTGCAGCCGGGCGACGAGGTCGTCGCCGATCGGCACGAACCTGAAGGCGGACTTCCGCGCGAGCCCCGCCAGCCCCTTCGTGGGCAGTCCGCCCGACCAGAAGAAGGCGTCGATCCTGCCCTGTGCGAGCCGGGCGGGCCCGGTGTCGATGCCGTCCGCCACCGGGGTGATGTCCCGGTCCGGGTCGATGCCCGCGGCCCTGAGCACCCGGTGGGCGATCAGCCGCACCCCGGAGTCGGGCAGCCCGGTCGCCACCCGCTTGTGCCGCAGGTCGGCCACGCTGTCGATCGTCGAGCCGCGCGCCACGACGAGCTGCACGTAGTCGTCGTAGAGCCGGGCCACCCCGCGCAGCCCGCCCGCGCCGGGCCGGTGCGCCAGCGCGTACGTCTCCACGGCGTCGGCCGCCGCGATGGTGAAGTCGGCCCGCCCGGTCGCCACCCGCTGCACGTTCTCCTGCGAACCGGCGCTCTGCAGCAGCTTCACGCGCAGTCCGGGCATGTCCCTGCCCAGTTCGTTGCGCAGCCGCTCGGCGTACTCCTGGTAGACCCCGCGGGGGGTGCCCGTGCTGAAGACGATCGACCCGGTCGGCGGTTTCTCGCCCAGGGGCAGCAGCCACCACAGCAGCAGTCCGAGGACCACGGCACCGGCGGCCGCGCCCTGGAGCGCCCGGCGCCTGCCGGGGGAGGGGATCACCTGGGACATGCGGGCGATCCTGCCAGCCGGCACGGGGAACTGACCAGGAGCCGGGGACCCCGGGGCGCGGACGGCGGCGGGTGCGGCCGCGGCGGGCGCTGTCGGCGACGGCCGTTACAGTCGCCGTATGAGCTCTTCGCCCGCCCGTCTCGTCCGCGAGTTCCACCGCTCCTTCGGCCTCGACGCCCGCAGCACACCGGCCGAGGTGTCCCCGGAACTGGCCGCGCACCGCGGGGAGCTGCTCGCCGAGGAGGCCGCGGAGGCCGCCGAGGTGGCCGTCGGGGGCCCGCTGGACCGGCTCGCGCACGAGCTGGCGGACGTAGTGTACGTGGCGTACGGCACGGCCCTGGTGCACGGCATCGACCTCGACGAGGTGATCGCCGAGGTCCACCGCGCCAACATGAGCAAGCTGGGCCCCGACGGCCGGGCCGTCCGCCGGGCCGACGGCAAGGTCATGAAGGGCGAGCACTACCGCCCGCCGGACGTCTCGGCCGTCCTGCGCCGCCAGGGCTGGACACCGGGCGGCGCCTGACGTCCCGCCCGGGCCGGCCGCCCGCGGAGCCGGCCCGGCGGAGCCCGGACCCGGTGCCCGACGGCCACCGGGCACCGCCGGACGGCCCGGTCCCGACCGCAGCCTCCCCGTGTGCACCCCGTCGGCCGGGGCACACCGACGAGGTGCCGGCCACCGTCCGCCGCGCACGCCGCCGCGACCCGGCGGCCCGAGAACCGAGGAGACCGCCATGTCCAAGCCGCCGCTGCCGCCCGAGGCCGTGGAACTGCTGAGCCGGCCCAACCCCTGCGTGATGGCCACCGTGCGTTCGGACGGTGCCCCCGTCTCCACGCCCACCTGGTACGTGTGGGACGACGGCCGGGTGCTGATCAGCCTGGACGAGGGCCGCGTCCGCCTGAAACACCTGCGCCGCGACCCGCGCCTGACCCTCACCGTCCTGGCCGAGGACGACTGGTACACCCACGTCACCCTCATCGGCCGGGTGGTGGAGACCCACGGGGACGAGGGCCTGGCCGACATCGACCGCATCGCCCGCCACTACACCGGGGAGCCCTACCCGGACCGGGTCCGCGCCCGGGTCAGCGCCTGGATCGAGGTGGAGCGCTGGCACGGCTGGGGCGCCCTGAAGGACAGCGACCAGGCGTCCGTCTGAGGACACGCCTCCCGGTCCCCGGGTCCGCCCCTCGCCGCCGACGCCCGGTCGGGTCCTGCTGCTGCGCCGGTGCTCCCGCGAGGGCGGGACCGCCGGGCCCCGGCCGCCGCCGGCGCGCCCGGCCCGGCCGCCGGACGCCCCGGCCGGTTCCCCGGTGGCCGCCGCCGGCGCTGCCGGCTCGCCCCGCCCGGGAAACCGCCGTCGTCCCGCTCCGCGAACCCACCGGCGCCCTCGTCCCGGGCCGCGCCGTCGCGGTGGTCCCGCACGGCCCGACGGCCCGACGGCCGGCGGTCGCCACGCGGACACCGCCGTGGCGGTGGACGACGCCCGCGTCGTCACCCCGGGTCCGCCCCGCACCACCGCGGGCGCGGTACTCGTCGAGGAGCCCTTGCGGCCCGGACGCGGACGTCCCGCGCGCCCCGGGGCGCGGCCCCGGCCGTCGCCCGCGCGCCGAGGGCGCGGCACGGGGCGCCTGCCCCGTGCCGGACCCCGCCGGGAGGCTCCCGCAGCCGCCGCGCCGGCGGGGTCAGCCCCGCTTGGCCGGCCCGGAGGGCGCGCCCTCCCCCCGGGCGGCGTGCGCGTCGGCGGCGTTGAGGGCGGCCCGGACGCGGCGGTCGCTGATCCGCAGGGCGAGGGCGGCGGCGCAGAGGGTGAGGGCGGCCAGCGTGAGGAAGCCGGCGTGGTACGCGGCGGTGCCGACCGCTCCCGCCCGTGTGGTGGTGCCGAGCGCGCCGAGCAGCGTGCCGACCAGGGCGGTGCCGAAGGCGGCGGCGCCCTGGCGCTGCACGTTCAGCACGGTGGTGGCATCGCCCGTCCGGGCGGGCGGGATGGTGGCGAAGGCGGTGTTCTGGGCGCTCATGACGAGGTGGCCGACGCAGACGCCGAGCAGGTACAGCAGCGCGTGGAGGACCACGGGACTGGTGTCCGCGGTGAAGGTGGCCATGAGGGCCATCAGCAGTGCGGCCCCGGTGCCGCCCGCGGCCATCAGCCGGCGCGGGCCGATCCTGCCCTACAGGAGGGGGACGATCTGCGAGGCCGTCATCATGCCCAGCGCCTCCGGGAAGGTGGCCAGGCCCGACCGGAGGACGTCGTAGCCGAGGGCGGTCTGCAGGAAGAGCGGGTACAGGTACAGGACGCCCATGAACGCGGCGTTGATGGGCAGCAGGGCGAGCTGGGTGGTGCGGAACAACTGGTCCTGGGTGATCCGCAGGTCGATCATGGGGTGCTCGGCGCGCAGTTCCCACCGCACCATCGCGGCGAGCAGCACCAGGCCGCCCGCCAGGGGGACCAGGATGCCCGGGCTGCCCCAGCCCCGGTCCGGGGCCTCGGTCAGGGAGTAGAGGACGGCCGCCAGTCCGCCGCCGGCCAGGACGAACCCGGGCCCGTCGAAGCGGGGCGCGCCGCGGCCCGGGAAGTCGGGCAGGAACAGCACTCCGAAGAGCAGGGCGAGCGCTCCGATCGGCAGGTTGACCAGGAACACCCAGTGCCACGAGACGGAGTCCACCAGCCAGCCGCCCAGTACCGGCCCGAGCGCGGGGGCGACGGCCGTGGGCAGCATGATGTACTTCTGCGCCCGCAGCCGCTCGGCGAGCGGGAACGCCCGCAGCATCATCGTCATGCCGACCGGGGTGAGCAGACCGCCGGCCACGCCCTGCAGGATGCGGTACCCGGTGAGCGTGCCGAGCGAGCCGGCGGTGGCGCACAGCCCGGAGGCCACGGTGAACAGCAGCAGCGCGGCCAGCACGGTGCGCCGGGTGCCGAAGCGGTTGCCCAGCCAGCCCGAGGCCGGGATGAAGACCGCGAGCGCCACCAGGTAGCCGACGTTCACGGCGCTCAGCCCGGAGGCGTCCACACCGAAGTCGCGGCCCACGGTGGGCAGGGCCACGTTGACGATCGTCGTGTCCATGATCGCCATGAAGTTCGCGGCGACGAACACGACGGCGACGGCGGTCTTCACGGGGATGCGTCGACTGAATACCGGCGTGATCGCGGCGAATCTCCGATCCGGTGCCTGTGGTGAGCAATCCCAACGTACCGGTGGATGTGCGGACGAGCGTGACTGCCTGCGGGAACACGGGCCGCCGGCCACCGGCCCCGGCCGTCGTCCGCCCGGGGCCGGGCGGGCCTCCGGGCCGGGGGGCGGGTGGCGCTCGCCTACTCTTGAGCCATGACCAGCAGCAGCGACCGGAGTCCGGCAGTGGACGTTCACACCCCCAAGAGCTACGAGATCCGCACCTACGGGTGCCAGATGAACGTCCACGACTCCGAACGATTGTCCGGGCTGCTCGAAGAGGCGGGGTACGTGCGGGCGCCCGAGGGGGCGGACGGGGACGCGGACGTCGTCGTCTTCAACACCTGCGCCGTACGGGAGAACGCCGACAACCGGCTGTACGGCAATCTCGGCCGCCTCGCACCGAAGAAGGCCCGGCGGCCCGGGATGCAGATCGCGGTCGGCGGCTGCCTCGCGCAGAAGGACCGGGACGGCATCGTCAAGAAGGCGCCCTGGGTGGACGTCGTCTTCGGCACGCACAACATCGGCAAGCTGCCGGTGCTGCTGGAACGCGCGCGCGTCCAGGAGGAGGCCCAGGTCGAGATCGCCGAGTCGCTGGAGGCCTTCCCCTCCACGCTGCCCACCCGGCGCGAGAGCGCGTACGCCGCCTGGGTGTCGATCTCCGTCGGCTGCAACAACACCTGCACCTTCTGCATCGTCCCGGCCCTGCGCGGCAAGGAGAAGGACCGCCGCCCCGGCGACATCCTCGCCGAGGTCGAGGCGCTGGTCGCGGAGGGAGTCAGCGAGATCACGCTACTCGGGCAGAACGTCAACGCCTACGGCTCCGACATCGGCGACCGCGAGGCCTTCAGCAAGCTGCTGCGGGCCTGTGGCACCGTCGAGGGACTGGAGCGCGTCCGCTTCACCTCCCCGCACCCCCGTGACTTCACCGACGACGTGATCGAGGCGATGGCGCAGACGCCCAACGTCATGCCGCAGCTGCACATGCCGCTGCAGTCCGGGTCGGACACGGTGCTCAAGGCGATGCGCCGCTCCTACCGGCAGGAGCGCTACCTCGGGATCATCGGGAAGGTACGGGCCGCCATCCCGCACGCGGCGATCACCACCGACATCATCGTGGGCTTCCCCGGCGAGACCGAGGAGGACTTCGAGCAGACGCTGCACGTGGTGCGCGAGGCTCGGTTCGCCCAGGCGTTCACCTTCCAGTACTCCAAGCGGCCCGGCACCCCGGCCGCGACCATGGACAACCAGATCCCCAAGGAGGTCGTCCAGGCGCGCTACGAGCGGCTCGTCGCCCTCCAGGAGGAGATCTCCTGGGAGGAGAACAAGAAGCAGGTCGGCCGCACCCTGGAGCTGATGGTCGCCGAGGGCGAGGGACGCAAGGACGGCGCCACCCGCCGGCTGTCCGGCCGCGCCCCGGACAACCGGCTCGTCCACTTCACCAAGCCGGAGCAGGAGGTGCGCCCCGGCGACGTGGTCACCGTCGAGGTGACGTACGCCGCCCCGCACCACCTGCTCGCCGAGGGGCCGGTCCTCGCCGTGCGCCGCACGCGCGCCGGGGACGCGTGGGAGGAGCGCAGCACGGCAAAGGCCGCCAGGCCGGCCGGCGTCCTGCTCGGACTCCCGAGGATCGGCGTCCCCGAGCCGCTGCCGGCCGCGGCGACCGCCTGCGGCTGCGACTGAGCCCCGCCCCCGGCGCCGGCCGTCCCGGCCCCCGTCGTGAAGGCGGCGGCCGGAGCACGGGCGGAGGCCGGGGTGCGGGCCGGTCCGTCCGCACGGATGCCACGGTGCCGCCGTACGGGGTTACGCTGCCGGTCATGCTTGTCGCCGCCGCCGTCTGCCCCTGCCCGCCGCTGCTCGTGCCCGAGGTCGCCGCGGGCGCCGGACCCGAACTGGACGCCGCGCGCGCGGCCTGCGCCGACGCCCTGGGCGTGCTCGCCGCCGCCCGCCCGGACCGGCTCGTGGTCGTCGGACCCGCCGGACGCAGCGGGCGCGGATGGCACCCCCAGGGCGCTTCGGGCTCCTTCCGCGGCTTCGGTGTCGACCTCGGCGTACGGCTCGGCACGGCGACGGACACCGCTGCCGAGCGCGAGCTGCCGCCGTCGCTCGCCGTGGCCGCCTGGTTGCTGGAGCGGGTCGGCTGGGCGGGCGCCCCGGTCGAGGGACTCGGCGTCGGGGAACCGCTGGAACCCGCGCGGTGCATCGGGGTGGGCCGCGACGTCGCGGCCCGGGCCGACCGCGTGGCGCTGCTGGTGATGGGCGACGCCAGCGCCCGCCGCTCGCTCAAGGCACCGGGATACCTGGACGACCGCGCGGCGCCCTTCGACGCGGCGGTGGCCCGGGCGCTGGGCGCCGCGGACGTGGCCGCCGTCGAGGCGCTGGACGCCGAGCTGGCGTACGAGCTGAAGGCCTCCGGCCGCGCGCCCTGGCAGGTCCTCGCCGGAGCGGCCGAGGGTGCCGGGCTTGACGGCGCGCTGCTCTACGAGGACGCCCCCTACGGCGTCGGCTACCTGGTGGCCACCTGGTCCTAGCCCCCGCCGCCCGGAGGCGCCGCCCGCGCCGCGACGTCCCCGGCCCGCGCCCGGACGCACCGGCCCCGCCCGCGTGCACCCCGGCACGCGGACCGGCAGACGGCCGCGGAGCGCCGCGCTCCGCGGCCGTCCGCCGGTCCGCGCACCGTTCGGGGAGCCGGGGGCGGCGGGCCCCCGGGCCGGGGCCGTGCGGCCGCCGGCCTTCGGACCGTCCTCGTGCGCGAGGCGGTCCATCGCCTCCCCGGCCTTGCCCGTACCCGTGCGGATCGTGTCGGTGTACTCCGCCCCAGGTCCGCTCGTCGACGGGCCCCGGCCGCCTTGTCGGGGCCGTGCGGGCACTGTCGCCGTGCCGGCGCGCGAGGTCCGGCACCTCACCCCCGTCCGGGGCGGGCCCGGTCCCCGTGTCGTCCGGGAGACCCATGATCCCCCCTCCCGCGGGACACCCACGGCACCTACGTACGGGCGCCCTCACCGGTCTCGCTGTCGGCGGCCTCGTCCGCGGACTGCTGCTTGGGGATCTCGGCGCCCTCCGGCGCACCGGACGCGGCGCCCTCCGGCTCCGCCGCCCCGTCCGCGCGCCCGTCCCCCGCGCGCCCCTCCTCCACGCGCCCGTCCTCGGCCGCGTCCTCCGCCTGCTGCGCCTGCTGCGGATCCTCCGCCGTCCCGGCGTCCCCCGCCCCGGCGCCGTCCGGCGCCTGCTGCGCCTCCGACACTTCCGACGCCTCCGACGCCTCCGACTTCGACCTGCCGAAAAGCCGTGCAATAACGCCCATGTCCACTCCATACGGTACTCGTGCGGGGAAATCCCGCGCCGAACGGTGCGTCCGTTCGCACCGCCCGGGGCCACCGTCTTCCGCGACCGGCGGACGGCACCTCCCCCCGAGGGAAACGACCCGGGACCCGCGCCGTCACGTAACCCGTTCGAGGCGCCCTCGGGAGGTTTGCGAGACTGGTGCGGTGAGCAGCGCACCCTCCACCCCCCGCGTCATCGCCGTCGTCGGCCCCACCGCGGCCGGAAAGTCCGATCTGGGCGTCTTCCTGGCCCAGCGGCTCGGTGGGGAGGTCGTCAACGCCGACTCCATGCAGCTCTACCGGGGAATGGACATCGGCACCGCCAAGCTGACCCCCGAGGAGCGCGGCGGCGTCCCGCACCACCTGCTGGACATCTGGGACGTGACGGTCGCCGCCTCCGTCGCCGAGTACCAGAAACTGGCCCGCGCCCGGATCGACGCGCTGCTCGCCGAGGGGCGCTGGCCGATCCTGGTCGGCGGCTCCGGCCTGTACGTCCGCGGGGCCGTCGACAACCTGGAGTTCCCCGGCACGGACCCCGAGGTCAGGGCCCGCCTGGAGGAGGAGTTGACGCTGCGCGGCCCCGGAGCGCTGCACGCGCGCCTGGCCGCCGCCGACCCCGAGGCGGCCCGCGCGATCCTGCCCGGCAACGGCCGCCGCATCGTCCGGGCCCTGGAGGTGATCGAGATCACCGGGCAGCCCTTCACCGCCAACCTCCCCGGCCACGACTCCGTCTACGACACCCTCCAGATCGGCGTCGACGTCGCCCGTCCGGAACTCGACGAGCGCATCGCCCTCCGGGTCGACCGGATGTGGGAGGCGGGCCTGGTGGACGAGGTGCGCGCCCTGGAGGCGCACGGGCTGCGCGAGGGCCGCACGGCGTCGCGTGCGCTGGGCTACCAGCAGGTGCTCGCGGCGCTCGCCGGGGAGTGCAGCGACGCGGAGGCGAAGGCCGAGACCGTCCGTGCCACCAAACGCTTCGCGCGCCGTCAGGATTCGTGGTTCAGGCGCGATCCGCGGGTGCAGTGGCTCAGCGGGGCGGCCGCGGACCGCGGGGACCTTCCGGCGCTGGCTCTCGCGTTGGTCGAACGACCGGTTACAGCCTGATCACGTCATGGCATCGGGATGCGCCGCCGGTCAACGCGGCCTGTGACAGCGTGCCATCATCGTGCTTCGATCGACCAAGTGGAGTCCTAGTGGGGAGGGCGCGTGGCGATGGAGGCCGGCCCTCGTGACACCGCACAAAGTGCCGAGCACACCACCACCGGCGGCGGCGAACCGGAACAGGGCGAGGACCGTCTGACCGACGACGGTCCCGAGGAGCCCCCCGGTGGCGTGACGGCCGACGGACCGGAGCCCGAGGAGATGTACGCGGGCGGTCCGGAGGTCGAGGTCGAGCTGCGCCCGCAGCGGCGGCTGCGCATCTGGCAGATCGCGCCCATCGTCGCCCTGGCCGCGGGCGGCTCCCTGATGTTCGCCTTCCCGCTCGCCTTCGACTTCGGCGACAGCGGCGCGGTGATCGCCATGCTGGGGCTGCTGATCTGCTCCTGCGCCGCGGGCTGGGGCATGACGGCCGCCCGCCGGGTGGGCCATACCTGGCCGGGCCTGCCCGCGCGCGGCTCCGGCCGCCGCCCCGACTGGCGGGTCGTGCTCGCCTACGTGCTGCTGGTGGCCGTCGTCGCCGTCCTCGCCGTGTGGCGGGTGGCCCGCCTGCGCTGAGCCGGCCGCCGGCCCGCGCCGGCGCAGGCGGTGGTCCGGGTGCGCGCCGCCGCGACCGGCTCGTCCGTGACCTGCGGCGACCCGCTCGCGCACGGGGTGCCGTACCCAGCCCGTACGATCGAGGAATGAGCACGCGAATCGCCTTCCTCAAGGGGCACGGCACCGAGAACGACTTCGTGATCGTCCCGGACCCCGACAACGCCCTCGACCTGACCCCGGCCGCCGTCGCCGCCCTGTGCGACCGCCGCGCGGGCATCGGCGGCGACGGGGTGCTGCACGTGGTGCGGTCCGCCGCCCACCCGGAGGCCGTGCGGATGGCCGCCGAGGCGGAGTGGTTCATGGACTACCGCAACGGCGACGGCTCGGTCGCCGAGATGTGCGGCAACGGGGTGCGCGTGTTCGCGCGCTACCTCCAGCACGCCGGGCACGCGGCCGAGGGGGACCTCGCGATCGCCACGCGCGCGGGCGTGAGGAGCGTTCACATCGCCAAGGACGGCGACGTCACCGTCGGCATGGGCAGCGCCCGCCTGCCCGGGGGGACGTCACGGTGAGCGTCGGCGGGCGCAACTGGCCCGCGCGCAACGTCAACATGGGCAACCCGCACGTGGTGGCCTTCGTCGACGACCTCGCGCACGCCGGCGACCTGCTCACCGCACCGCCCGTCAGCCCGGCGGCCGCCTACCCGGACGGCGTGAACGTCGAGTTCGTCGTCGACCGCGGCCCCCGTCACGTCGCGCTGCGCGTGCACGAGCGCGGTTCGGGCGAGACCCGCTCGTGCGGCACGGGCGCGTGCGCCGTGGCCGTGGCCGCCGCCCGGCGCGACGGCGCCGACCCGGCCGTCACCGGCGTCCCGGCGACGTACACCGTCGACGTGCCCGGCGGGCGCCTGGTCATCACCGAGCGGCCGGACGGCGGGATCGAGATGACCGGGCCCGCCGTGATCGTCGCCGAGGGCGAGATCGACGGTGAGTGGCTGGAAAACGCCCTCCGTTGACCGGTGAAACCGTGGTCGCGACGGCTCTGCGCGGCCGGATCGACGCTTCCCGGCGGCCGGGGCCGTTCGAAACCGCGGCCGAGTGCGGAGCTGATGGCGTAAATCCCAAACCTCTTCGCCGTCGCTCGAATAGGTGATCCGTTTCACGCTCGGCGAGAGGCGGTCGGTCGCACGTGGTGGGCTCGATAGCATCAAGCACCGGCACGGACGGGGGAACGCCGCCATCCCTGAGCCGCGTACGCCCTCGGGGCCCCGTCCGCCGGTCCACGAGCCGGAGGTGCCCATGAGTGCAGAGGCCACGAACCCTGCGACCGCTGGCCCGGTAGCGCCCGCGGCGCCCGCGGTGGTCCGCCGGAAGTCCCGGCCGCGGATCGACCTGCGCCGCCTCGGCAGGGCCGCCCTGCTCGGCCCCACCGCCCGCGGCAAAGTGCCCGACGCCATCGGCCACGTCGTGGAGGCACACCGCACCCACCACCCCGACGCGAACCTCGAACCCCTGCGCCGCGCCTATGTCCTGGCCGAGTCCTCGCACCGCGGCCAGATGCGCAAGAGCGGCGAGCCGTACATCACGCACCCGCTCGCCGTGACCCTGATCCTCGCCGAACTCGGCGCCGAGACCACCACCTTGACCGCCTCACTGCTCCACGACACCGTCGAGGACACCGAGGTGACGCTGGACCAGGTCCGGGAGCAGTTCGGCGAGGAGGTGTCCTACCTGGTCGACGGCGTCACGAAACTGGAGAAGGTCGACTACGGGGCCGCCGCCGAACCGGAGACCTTCCGCAAGATGCTCGTCGCCACGGGCAACGACGTGCGCGTGATGTCGATCAAACTCGCCGACCGCCTGCACAACATGCGCACCCTCGGTGTGATGCGCCCCGAGAAACAGGCGCGGATCGCCAAGGTCACCCGCGACGTCCTCATCCCGCTCGCCGAACGCCTCGGCGTGCAGGCGCTGAAGACCGAGCTGGAGGACCTGGTTTTCGCCATCCTCCGCCCCGGGGAGTACGAGCACACCCGGGAACTGATCGCCGAGAACGCCGCCCGCCCCGACGACACCCTCGCGGAGGTCGCCGAGGAGGTCCGCGGGGTACTGCGCGAGGCCGGCCTCCAGGCGGAAGTCCTCGTCCGTCCCCGGCACTTCGTCTCCGTCCACCGCGTGGCCCGCAAACGCGGACCGCTGCGCAGCGCCGACTTCGGCCGCCTGCTGGTGCTCGTCAACGAGGACGCCGACTGCTACGGCGTCCTCGGGGAACTGCACACGTGCATGACTCCGGTCGTCTCGGAGTTCAAGGACTTCATCGCCGTACCGAAGTTCAACCTGTACCAGTCGCTGCACACCGCCGTCGCCCTCCCGCGGGGTCCCCGGACCGACTCGTCCGGCGCGGCACCCAGGGCCGCGCAGGTGGTGGAAGTCCTCATCCGCACCCACCAGATGCACAAGGTCGCCGAGGCCGGCGTCATCGCGCTCGGCAACCCCTACGCCGCTCCCGCCGAGGAGCAGTCCGCGGCCGACGGCGAGCGCGCCGACCCCACCCGTCCCGGCTGGCTCTCCCGCCTGCTCGACTGGCAGCGCGCCGCCCCCGACCCGGACACCTTCTGGTCCACCCTGCGCGAGGACCTCGCCCAGGACCGCGAGATTACCGTCTTCCGCCCCGACGGCGGCACCCTGGGCCTGCCCGACGGCGCCACCTGTGTGGACGCCGCCTACGCGCAGTACGGCGAGGACGCCCACGCCTGCATCGGAGCCCGCGTCAACGGCCGCCTGGCCACGCTCAGCACCGTGCTGAGGGACGGCGACACCGTCCAGCTCCTCATGGGCCAGGACCCGGCCTCCGAGCCCTCCCGCGCCTGGTTGGAGCACGCCCACACCCCGGCCGCCCGGATCGCCATCCAGCGATGGCTGGCCACGCACCCGGGCCACGCCTCCTCCGACGCGCCCCCGCCGGACGGCCCGGCCCCCGGCAGGGGCGCGCACCCCTCGGACGGCACCCCCACCCCGCGCCCCGCGAGCGGCACCCGCGCCGCCCGGCCCCGGGGCGCCGAGGTCCTGGCGGACCGGCCCGGGGCCGCCGTACGCCTCGCCAGGTGCTGCACGCCCGTGCCGCCCGACGAGATCACCGGCTTCGCCGTACGCGGGGGGGTGGTGACCGTGCACCGCGTGCGCTGCCCCACGGTGGCGCACATGAAGAGCCGGGAGCGCGCGGAGGTGGGCGTGCGCTGGGGGGACACCACCGGGTGTCGGGTCACGCTGGTCGCCGAATCGTTCGGCCGCCCCCACCTGCTCGCGGACCTCACCGAGGCGATCGCCCTGCAGGACGCCGAGATCGTCTCCGCGACCGTCGAACCGCCCAGCCAGCAGCGGGTCCGCCACACCTACACCCTCCAGCTCCCCGACGCGGCCCACCTCCCGGCCCTGATGCGCGCGATGCGCGACGTGCCCGGCGTCTACGACGTCAACCGCGCCCAGCACCAGGCACCGGCCCCCTGAGCACGGGCCCGGCCGCCGGCGCGGGAATCCCGCAGGCGCGCGCCGCCCGGCCCGGACGGCCGGACCGCGGTCCGGCCGGCTGAGAACACGTCCGGGGCCCGTCCCGCCCCCGCTTCCTGGAAAAGGCGGCCCGGCGCAATCCGTTCGGGTGGACCGGGCGCGCGCCGTGACCACGGCGTACGCGCGCGCTGGTAGCGGTGGTGCATGCCGCACAACCCCCGCCCCCGCCCCCGGCCCTCCCTGCGCCGCAACGCGGCCCTGCTGGCCTCCGTCGTCTCCTTCTGCCTTCTCGCCGCCGGCGCCCCGGCCGAGCCCCTGGGCATCGGCGACCGGCTCTACCCGCACCTGGGCAACCCCGGCTACGACGTGGTGTCGTACGACCTCGACCTCACCTATCCGGGCAGCAACGACAAGCCGCTGCGGGCGGTCACCACGATCGACGCCCGGACGACCGCCCCCCTGGACCGCGTCAACCTCGACTTCGCGCACGGCACGGTCGAGTCCGTCGACGTCGACGGCCGCCCGGCCCGCTTCACCGGCGCGGGCGAGGACCTGGTCGTCACGCCGGACCGCCCGCTGGCCCGGGCCGCCCGGACGCGCATCACCGTGCGGCACACCAGCGACCCCGGCGCCGTCAAGGGCCGGGACGGCGGCTGGGTGCGCACCTCCGACGGCCTCGTCATGGCCAACCAGGCCGACGCCGCCCACCTGGTCTTCCCGTGCAACGACCACCCGTCCGACAAGGCGGTGTTCACCTTCCGCATCACCGCCCCGAACGCCTACACCGCCGTCGCGAACGGTCTGCCGGCCGGCGTGGAACGGTCCGGCCCCTCCACCACCTGGACCTACCGCTCCCGGCACCCGCTGGCCACCGAGCTCGCGCAGGTCTCCATCGGCCGTTCCGCCGTGGTGCACCGCCAGGGCCCGCACGGACTGCCGGTCCGCGACGTCGTGCCCAGCGCCGACCGCGAGGCCCTCGAACCCTGGCTGGCGAGGACGCCCGACCAGATCACCTGGATGGAGGGCAAGGTCGGCCGGTTCCCGTTCGAGACGTACGGCGTGCTCATGGCCCAGGCCTCCACCGGATTCGAACTGGAGACACAGACCCTCTCGCTCTTCGAGAAGGACCTGTTCACCCAGGCCACGTATCCGAAGTGGTACCTCGAATCGGTCATGGTGCACGAACTGTCCCACCAGTGGTTCGGCGACAGCGTCAGCCCCCGCACCTGGTCCGACGTCTGGCTGAACGAGGGACACGCCACCTGGTACGAGGCCCTGTACTCGGAGGAGAGGGCCGGCCGGCCCATGGAGAACCGCATGAAGGCCGCCTACGGCGCCTCCGACCGCTGGCGCGCCTCCGGCGGACCGCCCGCCCTGCCCAAGCCGCCGGTCCCCGGTCAGAAGATCGACATCTTCCGGCCCAGCGTCTACGACGGCGCCGCGCTCGTCCTGTACGCCCTGCGCCAGGAGATCGGCCGGCCGGCCTTCGAGCGGCTGGAGCGGATCTGGGTCCAGGAGCACCGCGACTCCAACGCCGCCACCGCCGACTTCGTCCGCCTCGCCTCCGACCTCACCGGCCGCGACCTGAGCGGCTTCTTCCGGGCCTGGCTCTACGGCGAGAAGACCCCGCCGATGCCGGGCCACCCGGACTGGAAGCCCACCGCGGCCCCGGCCAAGCCCGCCGGACGGCGGTGACCGGACGGACCGGACGGACCGGACGGACAGCGGCGGATAACTCGGTGACGACACGGTCCGCGCCGTGCGACCATCTTCGGGCCGGCGCGGGACCCGGGAATCTCCCGGGGTACCAGAGCGTTGTGCCTTGTGACAGCCGGTCCCGCCGACGCCGGATCGGCCCTCCCACCGACGTAAGGATCCAATGACCTCCTCTTCTTCCCCTTCCCAGGACACCAAGCGCCTCGCGCACACCTACCCCGACGGTCTTCGGGCCGATGCCCTGATGGAAGAGGACGTCGCCTGGAGCCACGAGATCGACGGCGAGCGGGACGGTGACCAGTTCGACCGCTCCGAGCGCGCGGCCCTGCGCCGTGTCGTGGGGCTGTCCACCGAGCTGGAGGACGTCACCGAGGTCGAGTACCGGCAGCTCCGCCTGGAGCGGGTCGTGCTCGTCGGGGTGTGGACCACCGGGACCGCGCAGGACGCCGACAACTCCCTCGCGGAGCTGGCCGCCCTCGCCGAGACCGCCGGTGCCCTCGTGCTCGACGGCGTGATCCAGCGCCGCGACAAGCCCGACGCCGCCACCTACATCGGCTCCGGCAAGGCAGCCGAGCTGCGCGACATCGTCCTCGAAACGAGCGCGGACACGGTCATCTGCGACGGTGAGCTGAGTCCCGGCCAGCTGATCCAGCTCGAAGACGTCGTCAAGGTCAAGGTCATCGACCGCACGGCCCTGATCCTCGACATCTTCGCCCAGCACGCCAAGTCCCGCGAGGGCAAGGCGCAGGTCGCCCTCGCCCAGATGCAGTACATGCTGCCGAGGCTGCGCGGCTGGGGCCAGTCACTGTCCCGCCAGATGGGCGGTGGCCGCGGCGGCCTGGCCACCCGCGGCCCCGGTGAGACCAAGATCGAGACGGACCGGCGGCGGATCCGCGAGAAGATGGCGAAGATGCGCCGGGAGATCGCGGACATGAAGACCGGCCGCGAGGTCAAGCGCCAGGAGCGGCGGCGCCACAAGGTGCCGTCCGTCGCCATCGCCGGCTACACCAACGCCGGCAAGTCCTCCCTGCTCAACCGCCTTACCGGCGCGGGCGTCCTGGTCGAGAACGCGCTGTTCGCGACCCTGGATCCGACCGTCCGCCGGGCGGAGACCCCGAGCGGCCGGCTGTACACGCTCGCCGACACCGTCGGTTTCGTACGGCACCTGCCGCACCACCTGGTCGAGGCGTTCCGCTCCACCATGGAGGAGGTCGGCGACTCCGACCTGATCCTGCACGTGGTGGACGGCTCGCACCCCGCCCCGGAGGAGCAGCTCGCCGCCGTGCGCGAGGTGATCCGGGACGTCGGCGCCACCGGCGTGCCCGAGATCGTCGTGATCAACAAGGCGGACGCGGCCGACCCCCTGGTCCTGCAGCGCCTGCTGCGGGTGGAGAAGCGCTCCCTCGCCGTCTCGGCCCGCACCGGCCAGGGCATCGAGGAACTGCTCGCGCTGATCGACGAGGAGCTGCCCCGTCCCTCGGTCGAGATCGAGGCACTCGTCCCGTACACGCACGGCAAGCTGGTCGCCCGCGCCCACACCGAGGGCGAGGTGATCTCCGAGGAGCACACCGCGGAGGGCACCCTGCTCAAGGCCCGGGTGCACGAGGAACTGGCGGCGGAGCTGGCACCGTACACGCCGGCGCCCGCGGCCTGACGCCCCGCTCGCACAAGGGCCCGCCACCCGGTACCGGGTGGCGGGCCCTTGTCGTGCCCGCCCCGGCTCACCGCCCGGCGAACTCCTCGCTGACCGACTCGTACACGCCCTTCGCCACCTCGCCCAGGCGCGGACCCGCCAGCCAGCCCGCGGACACCGGACCGATGGAGGTGTTGGACACCAGGGCCGGCTTGCCGTCCGCACCCGTCTCCACCCAGCCGCCGCCGGAGGACCCACCGGTCATCGTGCAGCCGATGCGGTACATCGTCGGATCCGCGTCGGCGATCGACAGCCGGCCCGGCCGGTCCTGGCACTGGTACAGCAGCTGCCCGTCGTACGGCCTGGCCGCCGGGTAACCGGTCGCCGTGATGCTCTGCGCCTCCGGCACCGCCGGGGCGTCGAAGTCCACCGGAAGCGCGCCGCCCACCGTCTCCTGGAGCGACTTGCCGCCGCTGCCCTGCTCCGGTGTCACGTGGAGGACGGCGAAGTCGTACGAGGCTCCGTCGCCGCCGGTCTCGCCGCCCTGGTCGATCCACTGCTGCGAGGTCTTCGCCGCGTCGGCCCACCAGACGCCGTACGGGGCGACCTCGGCCCTGGTGGCGTCCTGCAGCTCGCCGGCCGACTGGCCCGCGTTGTTGTACGACGGCACGAAGGCGATGTTGCGGTACCAGCCGCCGTTCCTGCCGGCGTGCGCACAGTGGCCCGCCGTCCAGACGAGGTTGGACCTGCCCGGGTGCGCCGGATCCTCCACCACCGTCGCCGAGCAGACCATGGTGCCCTCGGGGGAGTCGAAGAACAGCTTTCCCGCCGTGGCCGCGCTGCTGTGGTAGGGCGGCCGGACCGTCTGCGCCCGCACGGGAGCGGGCGCGGGGTCCGTCACCCCCCGGTCACCGGAGAGGTCGTCGCCGTCGACCCGCTTGTCCGGGTTGTCGGCGTCCCGCATCCGGTCCGGGTTCCACAGGCCCTTGATGATCGGGTTGATGAAGTCGTTGGCCTCGCGCAGCCAGTCGTCCCTGTCCCATTTCTTCCAGGCGCCGTTCTTCCACTTGTCGATGTCGATGCCGTGCTCTTTGAGCTTGTCGCGGATGTCGTCCGGGATCCTGATCTTCCCGTCGCCGGTGCCGCCCCCGGTCGCACCGGCGGTCGGCGTGCCGCCGGCGTTGTCGTCACCGCCGCTGCCGCAGGCGGTGGCGGTCAGCGCCAGCACCGAGACGAGGGCGACCGCCGCCGGCACGGGGGAACCCCTGCGTGACGCGCCCCTCCCGCGGCGAACGGTGGACGACGGCCGTATGGATCGCATGGTGGTGACTCCCCCTGCTGTGAAGGAACTCGGCGCTGCGGCCCTGACGACGGCGCCCGGCTCACAGGAGCGCACGCCGGTCTCACGGCCGTCTGGGATCGGGACCACACACTATGCGCTCGCTGTGGGGGACTTCCGATGGAACGGCAACGGTTCCGTCACGGCAAGGATCTTGAGACAACCCGTAACCCGCCGCCTCCACCCCGGTCCCGCCCGGCCGCCGGCGCCCGCCCCCGGCCCTCACCGGGGCGGCCGTCCTCTGCCCCACCCCGCCGGACCGTCGCCTTCCACCTCCCGTCCCCAGGAGTCCCGCCAGTGAGCCCGTCCCCCGTCTCCGAGCTGACCACCCGTTTGTCGGTGCCGGGCCGTAGGGTGGTCGGGCTATGACGAAGCCCTCACTCCCCGAACTCCTCCACGCCGCCGTCGCAGCCGTCGGCGGCACGGAGCGCCCCGGTCAGGTGGCCATGGCCGAAGCGGTCGCCGAGGCGATCGACGACGGATCCCATCTGCTGGTCCAGGCCGGCACCGGTACCGGAAAGTCGCTCGGCTATCTCGTGCCCGCGCTCGCGCACGGGGAGCCCGTGGTCGTCGCCACGGCCACGCTCGCGCTGCAGCGCCAGCTCGTGGAGCGCGACCTGCCGCGCACGGTCGACGCCCTGCACCCGCTGCTGCGTCGCCGCCCCGAGTTCGCCATGCTCAAGGGCAGGTCGAACTACCTGTGCCTGCACCGGCTGCACGAGGGCATGCCGCAGGACGAGGAGGACGGTCTCTTCGACCAGTTCGAGGCCGCCGCGCCCACCAGCAAGCTCGGTCAGGACCTGCTGCGCCTGCGCGACTGGTCGGACGAGACCGAGACGGGCGACCGGGACGACCTCACCCCGGGCGTCTCCGATCGTGCGTGGGCGCAGGTGTCGGTGTCGTCCCGGGAGTGCCTGGGCGCGTCGAAGTGCGCGTACGGCGCCGAATGCTTCGCGGAGATGGCCCGCGAGCGCGCCAAGCTCGCCGAAGTCGTCGTCACGAACCACGCGCTGCTGGCGATCGACGCCATCGAGGGTGCCCCGGTGCTGCCCCAGCACGAGGTGCTGATCGTGGACGAGGCCCACGAACTCGTCTCCCGCGTCACGGGCGTCGCCACCGGCGAACTCACCCCCGGCCAGGTCAACCGGGCGGTGCGCCGGGCCGCGAAGCTCGTGAACGAGAAGGCCGCCGACCAGCTCCAGACGGCCGCCGAGGGCTTCGAGCGGCTGATGGAACTGGCCCTCCCGGGCCGGCTCGAGGAGATCCCGGAAGACCTCGGCTATGCCTTGATGGCGCTGCGGGACGCCGCCCGCACGGTGATCTCCGCGATCGGCGCGACCCGTGACAAGTCGGTCCAGGACGAGGATGCGGTCCGCAAACAGGCGCTGGCCTCGGTGGAGACGGTGCACGACGTGGCGGAACGGATCGTGAACGGTTCCGAGTGGGACGTGGTCTGGTACGAGCGCCACGACCGCTTCGGCGCCTCCCTGCGGGTCGCCCCCATGTCGGTCTCCGGGCTGCTCAGGGAGAAGCTCTTCACGGACCGCAGTGTCGTCCTCGCCTCGGCGACCCTGAAGCTGGGGGGCGACTTCAACGGCGTCGGGGCCTCCCTCGGACTCGCCCCCGAGGGCACCGAGGGCGACGACGTCCCCAAGTGGAAGGGCATCGACGTCGGCTCGCCCTTCGACTACCGCAAGCAAGGCATCCTGTACGTCGCCAAGCACCTGGCGCGTCCGGCGCGGGACGGCGAGCGGACCGACATGTTCGACGAGCTGACCGAGCTGATCCAGGCAGCCGGGGGACGCACCCTCGGGCTGTTCTCGTCCATGCGTGCCGCCCAGCTCGCCGCGGAGGAACTGCGTTCCCGCATCCCCGAGTTCCCGATCCTGCTCCAGGGCGAGGAAACGCTCGGCGAGCTGATCAAGAATTTCGCGGCCGACCCGAGGACCTGCCTCTTCGGCACCCTGTCGCTGTGGCAGGGCGTCGACGTCCCGGGCCCCAGCTGCCAGCTGGTCGTCATGGACAAGATCCCGTTCCCGCGCCCCGACGACCCGCTGATGAGCGCGCGTCAGAAGGCCGTGGAGGACGCGGGTGGCAACGGCTTCATGGCGGTGGCCGCCACCCACGCGGCCCTGCTCATGGCCCAGGGCGCCGGCCGTCTCGTGAGGGCCTCCGGGGACCGCGGCGTGGTCGCCGTACTGGACCAGCGGCTCGCCACCGCGCGGTACGGCTCCTACCTGAAGGCCTCCCTGCCGGACTTCTGGTACACGACGGACCGCAACCAGGTCCGCAAGTCGCTCGCGGCGATCGATGCGGTGGCCAGGCAGGCCGAGGCCGGGCAGGAAGAGGCGAAGTGACCGGGGGTGGCCTGCCCGGCCTCCGGGCAGGCCACCCCCGCGGGGCGGGGGCGTCCGTGGCCGCCCCGGTCGGTTCCGTATGTGAGTGCCCCGGACAGCACGGGACCCCGGAACCGGCGCAGGGGTCCCGGGGCCCGGTCTGGGGGGCGAGCGGCCGTCCGGCTCGCCGTGGCCGTCACACGCGGCGCAGCACGGCGACGACCTTGCCGAGGATCGTCGCGTCGTCGCCGGGGATCGGCTCGTAGGCCGAGTTGTGGGGCAGGAGCCAGACGTGGCCGTCCTCGCGCTTGAAACGCTTGACCGTGGCCTCTCCGTCGAGCATGGCCGCCACGATGTCGCCGTTCTCGGCGACGGGCTGACGGCGGACGGTCACCCAGTCGCCGTCACAGATCGCCGCCTCGATCATGGAGTCGCCGACGACCTTGAGGACGAACAGCTCGCCGTCGCCGACCAGCTGCCGGGGGAGCGGGAAGACGTCCTCGACCGACTCCTCCGCGAGGATCGGGCCACCGGCGGCGATGCGGCCGACCAGCGGGACGTACGACGCGGCCGGTTTGCCCGCGGTGTCCGTGGGCTGCACCGTCACGGTCTGGTCGGAACCGCGCACCTCGTATGCGCGCGGGCGGTGCGGGTCACGGCGCAGAAAGCCCTTGCGCTCCAGTGCCATCAGCTGGTGCGCCACCGACGAGGTGCTGGAGAGGCCGACGGCCTGGCCGATCTCCCGCATGGACGGCGGGTAGCCGCGCCGCTGCACGGAGTCCCTGATGACCTCGATGACCCGGCGCTGCCGGTCGGTGAGTCCGGAGCTGTCCGCCCGGATGCCTGGAGGTCGGCCCGGCAGGGAGCGCTTGTGTCCCTCGGGACTCGCGGCTTCGTTCATCGCGTGTACCGGCTCGACCCGGCCCATGGAGCGGTCCTGGGCGGTGATGCTGGCACTGTCGGCGGTGGTGGTCACGTCGGCCCCTCTCGATGGTCTCCCTGCTGGACAACGGTAGTTGCTTTCGAAAGGTTGCGCCAAACACACGTTCGAGTGAAAAAGTGCGATTCCCTCGACGTGACCATGTGTCCGGGTGTATAGCTAACACGGTCTCCGGCGGACATAAGCATCCATTGTTGTACTCTTCTCCGCCGGGGCCGACGGCCTCGTGGACCGTTGCCTCAGTGTGCCATCCGGAGTCCCCTCGTCCGGGGTCCGGGCCCCTTCCGCCCGGGAGTCCCACGCGCCCTCCGTGCGGCGCCCACGCTATCTCCGCACGTGCCACGGCGGCACGCTCCCGCGTCCGCGTGTTCGGTCGCGTCGCAACCGGGTATCCGTGGCCGGGGCCTGCCCGCGCGGCGACACGCGCGTCTTTCCCCTGAGTGAGCCGATCCCTACATGTAGTGGTTGGATGGCTACAGCAGCCCAGAAGTTGTGTTTTCCGTGATCGACCCGGGTCTCCAGAGCCTCTACGATCGCCTATGCTTAGGGCTGCTTCGCGGGGCCCATGAGGCCCGGCGGGGCTATTGGGACCGCTGTGAGGAGGGTTGGAGATCATGCACTGCCCCTTCTGCAGGCACCCCGACAGCCGTGTGGTCGACAGCCGTACGACCGACGACGGCACGTCGATCCGCAGGCGCCGCCAGTGCCCTGACTGCTCCCGTCGTTTCACGACCGTGGAGACGTGCTCGCTCATGGTGGTCAAGCGGTCCGGAGTCACCGAGCCCTTCAGCCGCACCAAGATCATCAACGGCGTGCGCAAGGCGTGCCAGGGACGGCCCGTCACCGAGGACGCCCTCGCCCAGCTCGGCCAGCGGGTCGAGGAGGCGGTGCGGGCCACCGGAAGTGCCGAGCTGACCACCCACGACGTGGGCCTGGCCATACTCGGCCCGTTGCAGGAGCTCGACCTCGTCGCCTTTCTGCGGTTCGCCTCCGTCTACCGGGCGTTCGACTCGCTCGAGGACTTCGAGGCCGCCATCGCGGAACTGAGGGAGGCGACGCAGGACCCCGCCGCGGACGGCGAAGGCGCGGAACCGGGGAGCCGGGAAGACGAACGCGGGCCCACAGGGGCCACCCAGATCCCCGCGCCCGCCCACGCCGCCGACTGACCGGCGGGCCGGAAGGGCCGGGCCGGGACCCGGGGCCCGGCCGGGAGGCGGCGACCGAAGACCTGTTGCGGGCGGCGGCTGAGGGTGCCCGCAACATATGACAGAAACACCGTGCCACGGAACATCGGGGCACTTCAGGGCGTTTTCGCCCGTACAGGGAGGCGGCATGACAGAGACGGCGAGCGGTCCGGCACGAGGTTCCCGAACCAAGGGCGCCAAGGTCACCAAGGGGCTGCGGATCGAGCGCATCCACACCACCCCCGGCGTGCACCCGTACGAGGAGGTCACGTGGGAGCGCCGTGACGTCGTCATGACCAACTGGCGCGACGGCTCGGTCAACTTCGAGCAGCGTGGCGTCGAGTTCCCCGACTTCTGGTCGGTGAACGCGGTCAACATCGTCACCAGCAAGTACTTCCGCGGTGCCGTCGGCACCCCCCAGCGCGAGACCAGCCTGAAGCAGCTGATCGACCGCATCGTGAAGACGTACCGCAAGGCCGGTGAGGACTACAAGTACTTCGCCTCGCCCGCCGACGCGGAGATCTTCGAGCACGAGCTGGCGTACGCCCTCCTGCACCAGATCTTCAGCTTCAACAGCCCCGTCTGGTTCAACGTGGGCACGCCGCAGCCCCAGCAGGTCTCCGCCTGCTTCATCCTGTCCGTCGACGACTCCATGGAGTCGATCCTCGACTGGTACAAGGAAGAGGGCATGATCTTCAAGGGCGGCTCCGGCGCCGGCCTGAACCTCTCCCGCATCCGCTCCTCCAAGGAGCTGCTCTCCTCCGGCGGCAACGCCTCCGGCCCCGTCTCCTTCATGCGCGGCGCCGACGCCTCCGCCGGCACCATCAAGTCCGGTGGCGCCACCCGCCGCGCCGCCAAGATGGTCATCCTCGACGTCGACCACCCCGACGTGGAGGACTTCATCGAGACCAAGGTGAAGGAGGAGGAGAAGATCCGCGCCCTGCGCGACGCGGGCTTCGACATGGACCTGGGTGGCGACGACATCACGTCCGTCCAGTACCAGAACGCCAACAACTCGGTCCGCGTGAACGACGAGTTCATGAAGGCGGTCGAGCAGGGCGGCAAGTTCGGCCTGCGGGCCCGCATGACCGGCGAGGTCATCGAGGAGATCGAGGCCAAGTCCCTCTTCCGCAAGATGGCCGAGGCCGCCTGGGCCTGCGCCGACCCGGGCATCCAGTACGACGACACGATCAACCACTGGCACACTTGCCCGGAGTCGGGCCGCATCAACGGTTCGAACCCCTGCAGCGAGTACATGCACCTGGACAACACGTCCTGCAACCTCGCCTCGCTGAACCTGATGAAGTTCCTCCAGGACGACGGCAAGGGCCACCAGTCCTTCGAGACCGAGCGCTTCCAGAAGGTCGTCGAGCTGGTCATCACCGCGATGGACATCTCCATCTGCTTCGCCGACTTCCCCACCCAGAAGATCGGCGAGAACACCCGCGCCTTCCGCCAGCTCGGCATCGGCTACGCCAACCTCGGCGCCCTGCTGATGGCCACCGGCCACGCCTACGACTCCGACGGCGGCCGCTCACTCGCCGGCGCCATCACCTCCCTGATGACCGGCACCGCCTACAAGCGCTCCGCCGAACTCGCCGCGGTCGTCGGCCCGTACGACGGCTACGCCCGCAACGCCCAGCCGCACCTGCGGGTCATGAAGCAGCACGCGGACGCCAACGCGGGCGCCGTCCGCATGGACGACCTGGACACCCCGGTGTGGACCGCCGCCACGGAGGCCTGGCAGGACGTCCTGGGCCTCGGCGAGAAGAACGGCTTCCGCAACTCCCAGGCGTCCGTCCTCGCCCCGACCGGCACCATCGGTCTGGCGATGTCCTGCGACACCACCGGTGTGGAGCCCGACCTCGCCCTGGTCAAGTTCAAGAAGCTGGTCGGCGGCGGCTCCATGCAGATCGTCAACGGCACCGTCCCGCAGGCCCTGCGCCGCCTGGGCTACCAGGAGGAGCAGATCGAGGCGATCGTCGCCCACATCGCCGAGCACGGCAACGTGATCGACGCCCCCGGCCTCAAGCACGAGCACTACGAGGTGTTCGACTGCGCCATGGGCGAGCGCGCCATCTCCCCGATGGGCCACGTCCGCATGATGGCCGCGATCCAGCCGTGGATCTCCGGTGCCATCTCCAAGACGGTCAACATGCCGGAGACGGCGACCGTCGAAGAGGTCGAGGAGATCTACTTCGAGGCCTGGAAGCTGGGCGTCAAGGCGCTCGCGATCTACCGCGACAACTGCAAGGTCGGCCAGCCGCTGTCGGCCAAGAAGAAGGAGACGACGGAGGAGAAGGCCGACAGGCCCGCCGCCGTCGAGCCCAAGGTCGAGAAGGTCGTCGAGTACCGCCCGGTCCGCAAGCGCCTCCCCAAGGGCCGGCCCGGGATCACCACGTCCTTCACGGTCGGTGGCGCCGAGGGCTACATGACCGCCAACTCCTACCCGGACGACGGTCTCGGCGAGGTCTTCCTGAAGATGTCCAAGCAGGGATCGACCCTCGCCGGCATGATGGACGCCTTCTCCATCGCCGTCTCCGTCGGCCTCCAGTACGGCGTGCCCCTGGAGACGTACGTCTCCAAGTTCACCAACATGCGCTTTGAGCCGGCCGGCATGACGGACGACCCGGACGTGCGGATGGCGCAGTCGATCGTCGACTACATCTTCCGCCGCCTGGCGCTGGACTTCCTGCCCTTCGAGACCCGCTCCGCGCTCGGCATCCACTCCGCCGAGGAGCGTCAGCGTCACCTGGAGACCGGCTCCTACGAGCAGTCCATCGAGGACGACGAGGTCGACGTCGAGGGCCTGGCCCAGTCGGCGCCGCGGCAGACGGACCTGAAGGCCGTCGCGACCCCGAAGGCCGAGTCCGAGGCGGCGAAGCCCGCCCCGAAGCAGGCCCACACCAGCGCCGAACTGGTGGAGATGCAGCTGGGCATCCAGGCCGACGCCCCGCTGTGCTTCTCCTGCGGCACGAAGATGCAGCGGGCCGGCTCCTGCTACATCTGCGAGGGCTGCGGTTCGACCAGCGGCTGCAGCTGATGCCGCGCGGGTGGTGAAACGGTGGGGGGCGTCGGCCGCGGCCGACGCCCCCCACCGCTCTCTCAGGACCGGTGCGCCCTGCCCATGACCCGGGTGAAGGTCGCGGGGTCCTCGTCGAAGCCGTGCACACCGGGATGGAAGGTCCAGCTGCCCGACTCGTCCCGCACGAACTCGGCGATCGCGGCCGCCGTCGCCCCGGGGACCGAACCGAAGTCGTCCTCGGCCAGGACGGTGTAACCCTCACGAACGCGCATGGCCGGATTCAGCACCTGGGCGAACGTCCTGTGCCCGGAGCGCTGCTGGATGACGGCACCGACCACCACGCGCGCGTACCGGTCGGCGAGACGCTCCAGTTCGAGCGTCATGACCTCGTCCCAGCCGAACCCCCGGCCGTCCGTGCTGTCCCGGTTCAGGAAGATCGTGCCGTCCGGGGAACGGCTGTCGAAGTGCACCAGGTAGGCGGGAGCTCCGTACGCGTCGTCCGACACGTACGGCGCGGCGACGAGATCGAGGTCGGCCGGCGGCGTCCCCGCCGGGCTGGGGTCCCACTGGAGCCCGATCTCGACCTTGCGGATTCCCTTGCTGACGTCGTTCACAGGCTGACCCTTCCCCCTGCAGCTCCCTCTTCCCCAACTCCCTTGCAGTCGGGTTTGCTTGTCCATCGTGCCATGTGTGAGCAGAGCGTGCGCGGACCATCTCCGCCCGAGCGTGACCGGCGCCACGCCCCGTGGCCTTACGATGGCGCGGTGCTGGTCAAGTGGATTCGCTGCACCGTGGTGGACCGCCGCGGCTTCGAGCGCGGGCAGCGGAAATGGGCGGGGCTTCTGGGGGAGCCGGGGTTTCGGGGACAGGGCGGAGGCTGGAGCCGGCAGCGGCCCGGGGTGGCGCACATCTTCGCCTTCTGGGAGAGCCGCGCCTTCTACGACTCCTTCATGGCCCGTTCCCACGACCGTCTGGCCGCCTCCCAGTCCGGCACCTTCAAGGACCACCGGGCCAAGCTGTTCGAGTACCGCTTCGACGTGAAGACCGGCTTCGAGCCCCGGTTCACCGACGCCGACCTGATCCGCGTGGCCCTGTGCCGGGTGCACGAGGAACGCGCCGAACACTTCACCCTCATGCAGGAGAAGGTCTGGAATCCCGCGATGGCCGGCTCGCCCGGCATGATCCGGGGCATGTTCGGGCAGGCGCCCGAGCAGGAGTTCCTGGTCCTGTCGATGTGGCGGTCGGCCGCCGAGCACGGCAAGTACCGCACCGAGCGCGTGGAACGGCTCGCCCTGCGCGCCCAGACGGAGGCGGACATCGCGGCCCTGTCGGGTGACATCGTGGACATGGAGCCGTCCTGGACGGTCTGAGGGCGGTGATGGTGTGACATATGCCGTATGGAGCCCGCACGGGTGCTCTTCCGCCGCCGACCCGATCTAGGGTTTCGGCATGGCACGACCACGGCGCATCGTCCTTGTCCGGCACGGCGAGTCAACGGGCAATGTCGACGACTCCGTGTACGAGCGGGAGCCCGACCACGCCCTCGCGCTGACCGAACGCGGCCGGCGGCAGGCCGAGGAGACCGGCAGGACGCTGCGGGAGCTGTTCGGCCGGGAACAGGTGAGCGTGTACGTCTCCCCGTACCGCCGCACGCACGAGACACTGCGCGCCTTCCACCTCGACCCCGGCCTGATACGGGTGCGGGAGGAGCCCAGGCTGCGGGAGCAGGACTGGGGCAACTGGCAGGACCGCGACGACGTGCGCGTGCAGAAGGCGTACCGGGACGCCTACGGTCACTTCTTCTTCCGGTTCCCGCAGGGCGAGTCCGGTGCCGACGTGTACGACCGGGTCGGCGGCTTCCTGGAGAGCCTGTTCCGCAGCTTCGAGGCCCCCGACCACCCGCCGAACGTGCTCCTGGTGACGCACGGACTCGCGATGCGGCTGTTCTGCATGCGCTGGTTCCACTGGACGGTGGCGGAGTTCGAGTCGCTCTCGAACCCCGGGAACGCCGAGATGCGGATGCTCGTCCTCGGGGAGGACGGCAAGTACGCGCTCGACCGGCCCTTCGACCGCTGGCGGGACCCGGTGCCGTACTGGGTCGGCGGATAGAGTGGCAGGGCGATGACCGCCGACCCGACTTCCGCCGACCGCCTGGGCCGTGCCCTGGCCAGCCTGCGCGGACTGGCCGTGGGCGACGCCCTGGGCTCGCAGTTCTTCGTCCCGGCCCACCACCCCCTGCTCAAGCGGCGCGAACTGCCCGCGGGCCCCTGGCCGTGGACGGACGACACGGAGATGGCCTGCTCCGTGGTGGCCGTCCTGGCCGCCCACCACCGCGTGGACCAGGACGCGCTGGCCCGTTCCTTCGCCGAGCACCACGACTTCGGCCGGGGCTACGGCCCGGCGGTGGGCCGGCTGCTGTGCCTCGTCCGGGAGGGCGGGGACTGGCGTGAACTGGCCGCCGCGCTCTTCCGGGGCCAGGGATCCTGGGGCAACGGCGCCGCCATGCGCATCGCACCGCTGGGCGCCTGGTACGCGGACGATCCGGAGCAGGCGACCCATCAGGCCGAGATCTCGGCCTACCCCACGCACCAGCACCGGGAGGGCGTGGTGGGGGCCATGGCCGTGGCCGCGGCCGCCGCCCTCGCCGCCTCACCGGACGGGCCGCCCGGGCCCGAGGCCCTCCTCGACGGTGTCATCGCTCTCGTACCCAGGAGCGCCGTCGGCGCGGGACTGCGCCGCGCCCGGGACATGCTCGACTACGGCGACGCGGCCACCGTCGCCGCGGTCCTGGGCTGTGGGCGCCGCGCGTCCGCCCATGACACCGTCCCCTTCGCGCTCTGGTCCGCGGCCCGGTCCCTCACCGACTTCGAGACGGCGTTCTGGACGACGGCGCAGGCGGGTGGCGATGTGGACACGACCTGCGCCATCACGGGCGGTGTCCTCGCATCCGGCGGGACGGGCGCCCCGCCCGCCGAATGGGCCGAACGGACCGAGGCGCTGCCCGACTGGGTACCCGGCGCGCCCTGAGGGCGGAAGCGGTCACCCGACCCCTGCCACGATGACGGGCCCTGGCCTTCCCGCACGTCCCGGACGGCGTCCTGGAAGCCCCCCCGCCTTCGGTCCCCCGCCTTCGGCCCCGCGCGGTCCGAACCCGATCGCCCCGACCCCGCCCCGGTCCAGCCGCGGGACCGGGGACCGGGGACCGGGGTGTCGCGGGAGGAGTCCGGCGGCGTAGTCTATGGGCGCCATGCCGTACCAACCGCCTACTCACACCGTCGAGCGCTCTCTGCGTGCCACGACCGGAGCGAAGGTCATAGCCGGTGTCGATGAGGTGGGGCGGGGTGCCTGGGCCGGTCCCGTCACCGTCTGCGCGGCGATCACCGGACTGCGCCGGCCGCCCGAGGGCCTGACCGACTCCAAACTGCTGACCGTCAAGCGACGCACGGAACTCGCCGTGATCCTGCAGTCGTGGGTGACGGCCTACGCCCTGGGCCATGCCTCCCCGGAGGAGATCGACGCCCTGGGGATGACGGCCGCGCTGCGGCTCGCCGCGGTCCGTGCCCTGGACGCCCTGCCGGTCCGCCCCGAAGCCGTCATCCTCGACGGGAAGCACGACTACCTCGGTGCCCCGTGGAAGGTGCGCACGGTGATCAAGGGCGACCAGTCGTGCGTGGCCGTCGCGGCGGCGTCGGTGATCGCCAAGGTTCAGCGCGACAAAATGATGGCCGAACTGGGCGACCACCATGCAGACTTCGGATTCGCGGACAACGCCGGGTATCCGTCACCCGTGCACAAGGCCGCACTGGAGGAGCGGGGACCCACCCCGTACCACCGCTTGTCGTGGGCGTATCTTGATGCGCTGCCCCAGTGGCGGCACCTCAAGAAGGCCCGCAGTTGGGCGGACGGAGGCGTTCCGGGGATCGAGGGCCAGCTCGGCTTCGATTTCTGACGGTTCCGCTCGCACTGATGTGCCGCCCGGCCATCCATACCGCACCAATGTTTGATAGATATCAACCCATGCCTCTCATTCCCGAGGAGCCTCAGATTCACGAGAGTGCCCAGGGTCCCCGCGCCACCCCGGCCAGTGGCCGTACCGCGCCGACCCCTCGCCCCGTACCCGGCCCCCGCCCCGCGGCTCCGGCCCGCCCCGGTCGACCCGGCCCCCCGCGGCCCGCGCCGCCGGTGCAGCGCACGCCGCGTGACGTGGTTCCGGCCAAGCCGGGCCCCGCGGGCCCGGCCGCTCCCGCCGTCCCTGTGGCGGCCCCCCAGATCCAGCTGGTCCCGGCTTCGGCCGAGGGTGCGCTCGACGCCGCCGAGGAGGCCGTGGACCTGCTCCTGGACTCGGGCCGCGCCCCCGGGGACGTGCTGGTGGTCACCACCGGTGCCCAGCACCCGTGGGCCGAACACGAGCTGTCCTTCGGCGAAGCCTCCTACTGGGCGCAGCACGACACCGGTGACGACGTCTTCTACGCGGACGCCGCCGCCCTCTCCCGTGCCGCGACCCGTCCGGTGGTCGTCGTGGCCGTCAACGGGGGCCCCGCCTCCGCTGCCGCCACCGCCCTGCCGCTGGCCCGCGCCCGGGCCGGTGCCCTGCTGATCGTCTGCGGCGACCCGCAGCAGACCAACGCGGTGCTGGGCACGGGCGTCTGAAACCACCCGCGTCGCCTGCGCGCACGGGGCGACGCGGGGAGCGCCCCGCCTGGGCATCGGCGCGGTGCGGCCTTCACCACGGCCGGACGACCGGTGGCGGCCGTCCCGCCCGCGGTCGGTCCGCATCGCGGGCATCGGGGCGGACCGACCGCGGGCCGGGTCCGCCCCGGGACCCGTGCAGCGCGTCGTACGGGCGCGCGGGACGGGTCCCGGGGCGGGAGGCACCGTCCGCCGCCGCAGCGGAGGCGCCCGCGTCACCGCGGTGCCGTCGTGGCCGGGTCGCGGGGCGGCGCAGGACTCCGCACGGGGCTGCCGCGCGGACGGCCGGCGTCGCCCCGTGCGCGTTTCGCGACGGAGGCCGGTGCGGGCCTCGCTTCAGCGGGCAGCGGCGCGGCGCAGCACCTCGGAGACCGGGCCGCCGGTGCGCGGGGGCAGGGCCGGGGTCTCGGACAGGGCGAAGGGTTCCGGCTCCGAGTGGGCGTTCGGGCGGCGTCCGCCGCGTCCCTCGCCGAGCACCTGCCAGCCGTCACGGGTCAGCGTGATGTACGCCCCGCAGCGCAGCCCGTGCAGGGTGCAGGCATCGCGCAGCCCCCACATCCAGGCGCCGTCCTCCTCGGTCCAGCGGGCATCGCCCTCACGGCAGTAGAGCAGCACGGCGGTACGCACCGGCGTGCGACGGCGCAGGTCGTGCGGGATGACCCGGCGCAACTGCGCGAGCAGCGCGTTGCGGAACATCCAGCCGTCGGCCGACGCGGGACGGCGGACGAACGAGGCACTCGCGCGCAGCCGCTCGTCCGGATCGAGGACCGCCACGATTGCGGTGGACGGCCCCGGACGATGGCGGGTGTGCAGCCCACTGACGACCTCGCGCGGATTGCGCAGCAGGGGGATGCCGGCGGCGGCCCACTCCGCGGGCTCGAGCAGGCGACTGGCGGAAGCGGCGGACGCGGAGGACGACAACGACGCCGAGGACGAGGCGAATCCGAAGGTCACGTTCCTCCCTTCGGCTACGCGCCCACACTGCGGGCGAGGTCGGATTCGGGGAGCGCGCACCGCAGCGGAGTCCTACCGGATCATGGGCAAGCCGTGCGGGGAGCGGACCTCAATTCTTCCTGCCGAACTTGGATGCGGCAACGAGCAATTGGAACCGCCGACTGTTGTGTGGCGGTCCGTGGCTTATATCCCTACCCACAGGAGCCACCCGTGATTCCGCGGAACGGCCGCGGTGCGTTGGTGCCCCGCGGCCGGTGTTGGTGCGCCGGGCGCGGCGGGTGGTCAGCCCTGTACGGCCAGGACCAGGGGCAGCGCCCCGCGGGCCCCGGCCCTCCTGAGCAGACGTGCCGCCACGGCGAGGGTCCAGCCGGTCTCCGTGAAGTCGTCCACGAGCAGTACCGGACCCGGCGTTCCGGCCAGCGCGGCGGCGAGCGCGGGCGGCACGGTCAGGGCTCCGTCCAGCGCCTTGAGGCGCTGCGCGCTGTTGCTGCGCGGCATCCGGGGCGCGTCGGCGGAGTACTCCACCGAACCCAGCAGGGGAAGCCGGCCGATCTCGGCGATCCGCGCGCCCAGGGAGCGGATCAGCACCGGCCTGGTGCGCGAGGCGACGGTGACCACGCCCACCGGCCGGGACGGGGCATCGGGCGCACCCGAGGCCCAGCCGCCGGGGCCCTTCGCCCAGTCGGCCAGCACGTCCACCACGGCTCGCGCCACGTCGTCCGGCACGGGCGCGTCCGGTGCCTGGGGCGCGAACAGGGGTCGCAGCCGGTTGCCCCAGCCGATGTCCGACAGGCGGCCCAGAGCCCGGCCGGACGAGGCTTGTTCGCCCGCCGGAATGCGTCCCTTGAGTTCGATGCCGATGGCCGGGAGACCGGTCGGCCACATGCGGCGGGGCTCCACCTCCACGCCGGCCCGGCCCAGGTCGACCCGTGCGGCGTCCAGGGCCGCCGTGGACGTGTCGGCGGTGAAGCGGGGCCCCGCGCAGTTGTCACAGCGCCCGCAGGGCTTCGCACCCTCGTCGTCGAGGCGGTGCTGGAGGAACTCCATCCGGCACTCGGTGGTGGACACGTACTCGCGCATGGCCTGCTGCTCGGCCCTGCGCTGCCGGGCCACCCAGTCGTACCGCTCGCTGTCGTACGACCACGGCTGCCCGGTCGCGAGCCAGCCTCCCTTGACCCGCTTCACCGCGCCGTCCACGTCGAGGACCTTCAGCATGGTTTCCAGCCGGGAACGGCGCAGCTCCACCAGGGGCTCCAGCGCGGGCAGCGACAGGGGCCCGTCCGCCCGGGCGAGGACGTCCAGGGTGCGGCGCACGAGCTCCTCGGAGGGGAAGGCGAGCGACGCGAAGTACTCCCAGATCGCCTCGTCCTCCCTGCCCGGCAGCAGGAGCACCTCGGCGTGCTCGACGCCGCGGCCGGCGCGGCCGACCTGCTGGTAGTAGGCGATGGGGGAGGAGGGCGAACCGAGGTGCACCACGAAGCCGAGGTCCGGCTTGTCGAAGCCCATGCCGAGCGCCGAGGTGGCGACCAGCGCCTTGACCCGGTTGGCGAGCAGGTCGTCCTCGGCCTGCTGCCGGTCGGCGTTCTCCGTCTTGCCCGTGTAGGCGGCGACGGTGTGGCCGCGCTGCCGCAGGAAGGCCGTGACCTCCTCGGCGGCCGCCACGGTGAGGGTGTAGACGATGCCCGAGCCCGGCAGGTCGTCGAGGTGATCGGCGAGCCAGGCCATCCGGTGCGCGGCGTCCGGCAGCCGCAGCACACCGAGGCTCAGGCTCTCCCGGTCCAGCGGGCCGCGCAGCACGAGGGCGTCCGAGGCGCCACCGGTGCCGAGTTGTTCGGCGACGTCGGCGGTGACGCGGGCGTTGGCCGTGGCGGTGGTGGCCAGCACGGGAACGCCGGACGGCAGGTCGCCGAGCATGGTGCGCAGACGGCGGTAGTCCGGGCGGAAGTCGTGGCCCCAGTCCGAGATGCAGTGGGCCTCGTCCACGACGAGCAGTCCGGTCGCCGAGGAGAGCCGAGGCAGGACGTGGTCGCGGAAGTCGGGGTTGTTCAAGCGCTCCGGGCTGACCAGCAGCACGTCGACCTCGCCGGCCGCGATCTCGCCCTGGACGGCCTCCCACTCCTCGGTGTTGGAGGAGTTGATGGTGCGGGCGCGGATACCGGCACGGGCCGCGGCCTCGACCTGGTTCCGCATGAGCGCGAGCAGCGGCGAGACGATCACGGTCGGTCCGCTGCCCCCGGCCCGCAGCAGTGAGGTCGCCACGAAGTACACCGCGGACTTGCCCCACCCCGTGCGCTGCACGACCAGGGCCCGGCGCCGGTCCGCGACCAGTGCCTCGATCGCCCTCCACTGGTCCTCGCGCAGCCGGGCCGCGCCGGTGGCGTCCCCGACGAGCCGGGCGAGGACGGTGTCGGCCTCTGCCCGGAGGTCCGCGTTGCTCGTGTGTTCCATGTGCCCATACAACAGGACGGGACTGACAACCGGGCGAGTCCGGCGCCGCCGGCCGGTGATCACAGGGGCTCCCCGTGGACGCCGGTGTCGATCTTGTCGTGTCCCTGATTCGAGTTGTCCACAGGCTCAAGCGGAACCTCGCGATCCGCGAGATCGTCTGCACATGACGAATCACGGCGAAACGACCGGACCCATCGAAAACGGCGACACCGCGGGGCGTGAATCACCGCACGGGTCCGCCTACGAGGCGCAGGTGACCCTGCGCACCCCGGCCGAACTGGCCGACGCCCTGCCCTACCTGCTCGGCTACCGCCCCGAGGACAGCGTCGTGCTGGTCGCCCTCCACGACCGGGAGGGCCGCGGCCGGTTCGGCGGCCGCGCCCGGCTGGCCATCCCCGCCAGCGAGGACGACTGGGAGGCGGCCGCGCGGCAGCTGACCCACGGCCTGGTGGCCGGCAGTGAGCGGCGCGGCACCCGGCCCGAGCAGATGGTCGCCTACGTCTGCCAGGAACCGGGCCCCGGCGAGACGGGCCGGGACGTCAGGCACCGGCTCCAGCCGCTCGTCCACCTGTTGCGCACCCAGTGCGGCACCCTGGACGTGCCGGTGGTCGAGGCGTTGTGCATCTCGGACGGCCGGTTCTGGTCGTACTGCTGTCCGACCGAGGGGTGCTGCCCCGAGGACGGATCGCCGATGGGCCTGCCCGGCACCTCGGTCCTGGCCGCCGCGGCCACCTACGCGGGCATCCAGGTGCGCGGCACACTGCGTGAGCTGCGGGCCAGGCTGCTGCCCCGGGAGACGACCGCCGCCCTGGAGCAGGAGATCGCGCTGGACGCGGCAGGCGCGTCCCTGGTGCCCCGCCTCCTGGACGACACGGCCCGCGCGGCGGTGGCGGAGGAGACCCTCGACCTCGCCGAGCGGATCATGCACCGGTTCGCCGCCGCCCCACCGGTGTCCGGCGCGCACCCGGCGGACGTCCGCGACGACGGCCTGCTCACGCACGACGAGGCGGCGGCGCTCGTCCTCGGACTCCAGGACCGCACGACGCGCGACCGGGCAGCCGCGTGGATGGAGGGCGACGAAGCGGGTCCGGCCCTGCGGCTGTGGCGCGCGCTGGCCCGCCGCTGCGTCGGACCGTACGGAGAACACGCCGCCGCCCCGCTGACGCTGGCGGGCTGGGTCGCCTGGTCGACCGGCGACGAACTGGAGGCCCGGGAAGCCCTGGCGATGGCGCTCGGCGCCGACCCCGACTACCTCTTCGCCCGGCTGCTGCACCAGGCCTGCAACGAGGGACTCGACCCCGAGTCGATCCGCAGGTGCCTGCGCGCCGAACGCGATGGGCGGGCGCGGCCGGACGGTGCTGACGGAGCGGAAACGGCAGCCGAAGCCGTTTCGGAAGGGGCCTCGGAAACCACCGCGCCCGGACCCTCGGCCGTAGCCGCTGCGGCGGCAGGAGGCCGGACGGACGGCTGCGGTACCGCGCCGGCCCCGGGCGCGAACCCCCGCCGCCGGACGCGGCCGGTGGACGGCGGCGGTGGCGCGCGTCCGTCCCGGGGCGAAGGCGGGCGGCGCCGGCCGGCCGGTCCGCACCCTCTGCCGCCGGCCGCTGGATCTTCACGTCCCGGCAGCGCCGGGCCCACCGGCACCCGTGCTCGTACGGGCGGCGCTGCGAGCGGTAGCACGACGGCGGACGGTGGACGCCGCGAGACCGGGTGGAACGGATGAACGAGGGTGGAAGAGGACGGTCGAACGGTGGTGGGGTGGGGTGGGGCGAGGGGCGGCGACCGCGGGGCGCGGAAGCCGTACCCCCTGCCTGACCTCGTATGACCGCTCACGGCGCGAGCCGGGCGAGCGGCCCCGCACCCCCATACCGGGCGAAGCAGAACCGCCACTGGTGTGACCGGAGAAGGAAGTGTTTATCGTCAAGGAGACGACTATGATCGCCCCATGCCCTACGACCCGTCAGCCTTTCCGCCTTTCGCCGTCACCGTGGACCTGGTCGTGCTGACCGTGCGCCGTCACTCCCTGTGCGCGCTGGCGGTCCGCAGGGGCGAGCCGCCGTTCCAGGGACGCTGGGCGCTGCCCGGCGGCTTCGTGCGGGCCGACGAGGACCTCTCCCAGGCGGCGGCTCGAGAGCTGGCCGAGGAGACCGGACTGTGCGCGCACGACCCGTCCGCCCCGGCCCAGGGCAACGGCGCGCACCTGGAACAGCTCGCCACCTACGGCGACCCGGAGCGGGACCCGCGGATGCGGGTCGTCAGTGTCGCGCACCTCGCGCTCGCCCCCGACCTGCCCGCCCCCCGGGCGGGCGGCGACGCGAGCAACGCACGCTGGGCACCTGTCGAGGAACTGCTCCAACAGGGCGGTTGCGGCCGTGACGGTGAACCTGTGGCGCCCCTCGCCTTCGACCACTCCCGGATCCTCGCCGACGGCGTCGAACGAGCCCGTTCCAAGATCGAGTACTCGTCCCTGGCCACCGCGTTCTGCCCGCCCGAGTTCACCGTCGGGGAGTTGCGCCGGGTCTACGAGGCGGTGTGGGGTGTGGCCCTCGACCCGCGCAACTTCCACCGCAAGGTGACCGGCACGCCCGGGTTCCTCGTCCCGGCGGGCGGTACCACCACCCGTCAGGGGGGCAGGCCCGCCCAGCTCTTCCGGGCCGGCGGCGCCACTCTGCTCAACCCCCCGATGCTCCGGCCCGAGGTCTGACGCGCGATCCGGGCTGCGAGGTCCTGGTGCGGGCCCGTGCCGAGGCCCGGTCCGCCGGTCCCCCTGCGTCGAATGGAGGACGGGGAGCGGCCGGACCGGTGCACCACCGGAGAGGCGAAACGGCTTATACCCGAAGAAAGGCGACATCGCGCGCTATCTTGCTGCAGGTGATCGAGGCCTTCGGACTGACCAGCAACACCCGCAAGGCGCGCCCGCCCGCCGTCGACGACGTCTCCTTCGCGGCGCGGACCGGCCATGTCACCGCGCTCCTCGGAGTGACGGGCGCGGGCAAGACGACGGTGCTCGGGCTGATGCTCGAACTCCGGCCGGGGCGCGGCATCACCTACTTCAGAGGCCGCCCCCTGCACCGGATCGCCCATCCGTCACGGGAGGTCGGAACCCTCCTCGGTGACGTACCCGGGCACCCGGCCCGCTCGGTCCGCGGCCACCTGCGCATGCTGTGCGCGGCGGCGGGAGTCCCCGTCCGGCGCGCGGACGAGGTCCTCGAAGTGACCGGCCTCGTCAGCCTGCGCGAGGAACGCCTGGACACGCTGTCACGCGGCATGGACCGCCGGCTGGGACTGGCCTGCGCACTGCTGCCCGACCCGCACACGCTCGTCCTGGACGAACCGACCGACGGTCTCTCCGTCCGGGAGGAGCGCTGGCTGCACGGCATGCTGCGGGCACACGCCTCCCAGGGCGGCACGGTGCTCTACACCACGGCCGACCCCAAGGAGGCCGCCCGCGCGGCCGATCGGGTCGTCACCCTCGACGGCGGCCGGCTCGTCGCCGACCAGGAGGCCGGGGAGTTCGCCCGCACGCGGCTGCGTCCGCGTGTGGCCGTCCGCAGCCCCCACGCCGCCCGTCTCGCGGCCCTGCTCACCAAGGAGGCCCGCACCGCCCGGCGCTCCGTGGAGGTCGTACCGGAGGGCGGCAACCGCCTGTCGGTGTACGGGAGCACGACCGCCGAGATCGGCGAGGTCGCCTTCCGGCACGGCATCCTCGTCCACCAACTCGCCGACGAGGTGGGGGACACTGGGCCGGGCGCGGGGGCGGCACCCGGGGGCGGAGCCGGTCCGGCCGGCCGGGCGCCGGCGATCGGTCGGGAGCGGGCCGTGCCGGCCGGGGAGCGGGCCGTGCCCGACTCCGTGCCGGACAGGTGGGTGCACGTCACCTCCGTCCCCGCTCCGGACTGGCGGGTGCGGGCCGGGGCGGGCTCCGCGACGTCGGAACAGGGTACTGGGCGCGAGCAGGCGGCAGCCGTGCGCTCGGCGTGCCGGACGGAGACCGTGCTCGGCTGGACACCTGTTGAGCAGGGGCAGGGGAGGGAGTCGGGCCGGACGGAGCGGCGCGGCCCCGGTGCCGAGCCGACTGCGCAGGGGGAAAGGCCCCGGGAAGCACCGCGCTCCCCTGCCGTGCAGGGTCGGCCCGAGACCACCGCCGATGTCCCGACCGGCGGGACAGCGGCACCCGGCCCCGCCTCCGCGGCCGGGTCGGAGGACGTCTGCGGTGCCATCGCTCCCGGCGCCGGGGCGACGGTGGCCGGCACGACGTCCGACGCGTCCGCCACGACGGCCGGGACCGCCGTCCCCCCGCCTCCCGCCACGGGCACCGCCGTCGACGCGCCGGCATCCGGAACGTCCGTCCCCGGAGCCCGCAGCCCGGGCGTGCGCGCTGCCGACGCCGGCCGGTCGCGGGCCGGCGACCCGCCGCGCACCGGCGAAGTGCCCGTCCTCGACCTCCTGTCCCCCCTCCCGCCCCCCATCTCCGTCCGCCCCGCCCCCCGTCCCCTCCGCCCCCTGCGCTACGAACTCAGGCGCGCCACCGGAATCGCCACCGGTTTCCTCACCTGCGGGGCCGCGCTGATGGTGTCCGCCCTCACCGCCGTCCTCCTGGCCCGGCTCGGTCACACTCCGCAGGCGCGGCTGTTCGCCGCCTGGCCGCGCCAGGTGCCCCTGCCGCCCGCGGCGCTCGCGGCCGGGCTGCTCGGCGCGCTCGCCTTCGGGGACGAGTTCCGCCATCCCGCGCTGGCGGCGGACGGCGGCACCGTGCCCCGCCGGCTGGGGTTGCTCACCGCCAAACTCCTCGTCGCCGCAGTCACTGCCGTGACGCTGGCCTTCCTCACCGTGGGCTGCGACGCCGAAGTGCTCTACCTCGTTTACGGGCGGGAGCTGACGCAGGTTCCCGGGGACTGGCTCGCCCTGACCGCGAGCTGGTTCGGACTGGTGGTCGCCTGCGCCTGGGTCGGCGTCCTGGCGGCCGGGGTGTTCCGGTCCACCACGGCGGGGCTCGCCACCGTCCTCGCCGTGCCCGTCGTGATCGTCCCGCTCGTGCACGAGGCGTTGCGCGGCCCGGCCGTGCCCATGGCGGCCGGCCTCCCGCTGCGCATGCGGCAGCTGTTGCTGCTGCAGTGGTCCTTCGGGGGAGAGCGCTACCTGATCGCCCTGATCCGGATCGTCGCCCAACCCCTCGGCGTGGCAATGGCGTTGTCGTTGACCGCACTGCTGTGCGCGTATGTGTTCACGGCACTGCGCACCAGGGCTCGATGACGACCGCCCGCACGCTTGTGGTCCCCCTGTGTGCACAACTCCCCAGGAAACGCCCATTTCTTTCCGATAAGGCGTCAATTGCGACGAGGTGAGCGATCACCCTTTCGTGTGCTTTTCACCAAAGACCTCAAGGGAGTTGGAAGCAACGCCGACAAAGGATCCGTGAGTACCCTTGCGCACACCATGATGACCGCCGCCCGCTCCGCAGACTCCGGTCTGGCCGGCCCGGGCGGACTCGACCGCCACCCCTACGCCGACGGCCCGGCGACCGACCGTGCCGGAACGCCCGCCTGGGAGGGGGCGGAGCCCGAGCTGGGCCGCGTGGGCCGACGTGCCGGAGGCAGCCGCGGACGCGGACTGCACGGCCAACTCGTCCAGCAGCTCGGTCAGATGATCGTATCGGGCGACCTGGGGGCGGACCGCCCCCTCGTGCCGGAGGAGATCGGCCAGCGCTTCGAGGTCTCCCGCACCGTCGTCCGGGAGTCCCTCCGGGTCCTGGAGGCCAAGGGGCTCGTCAGCGCCCGTCCCAATGTCGGCACGCGCGTGCGTCCCGTCAGTGACTGGAACCTCCTGGACCCGGACATCATCGAGTGGCGGGCCTTCGGCCCGCAACGCGACGACCAGCGCCGGGAGCTGAGCGAGCTGCGCTGGACGATCGAGCCGCTCGCCGCCCGCCTCGCCGCCGGACACGGGCGCGAGGAGGTGCAGCAGCGCATCTCCGACATGGTCGAGATCATGAGCCACTCCGTCGCCCAGGGCGACGCGCTGACCTTCGCGCGCGCCGACAGCGAGTTCCACTCACTGCTCATCCAGCTCGCGGGCAACCGGATGCTGGAGCACCTGTTCGGGATCGTCTCCTCCGCACTCCAGGTCTCCGGCGGTCCGGTCACGGGCTGTGACCGGCCGAGCGAGGCATCCCTCGCGCAGCACGCGCGGATCGTCGACGCGCTGGGCACCGGCGACGGCACGGCGGCGGAGGCGGCCATGCGGCAGCTGCTCACCGTCCACCCCGAGGCGGAGCGCGTGGTCCCCGCCCCGCGGGAGCACTGACCGCGTCCGGGGCGGTGCGGTCGCCGGTGTGCCCTGGTGCCGGGGCTCCCGCGGTGGCGGCGCGGGGCCCGGGAGCCGGCGGCGCCGCCACCGTCGGAGGGTGAGCTCCGACGGGGTCCGACGGTACGGCGGACCGTCGCGCTCAGCGGTCGCCCGGCCGACACGGCGGCGATCACTTTTATTCATGTTCGACCGTTTTTGAGCGCTTACAGGGTGTGACTCGGGCCACGCAGATTGGGCGTAACGCTCGCGGGGGCAGCGCGATGACCTAAGAGGTGACAGCCGCGGAGGGAATACGGACGCCATAGCAGGCGCTGTGCATCTTCCCCGGCACCGCCCGCGCCGTCGGCCCGTCCCCAGGCCGGTGGTCGGTTCCCGTCCACGCGGACGGGGCCGGAAGCCGTTTTCCAACGTTCCGAGAGGTTGTTCGTGTCGGCCAGCACATCCCGTACGCTCCCGCCGGAGATCGCCGAGTCCGTCTCTGTCATGGCGCTCATTGAGCGGGGAAAGGCTGAGGGGCAGATCGCCGGCGACGATGTGCGTCGGGCCTTCGAAGCTGACCAGATTCCGGCCACTCAGTGGAAGAACGTACTGCGCAGCCTCAACCAGATCCTCGAGGAAGAGGGTGTGACGCTGATGGTCAGTGCAGCAGAGCCCAAGCGCACCCGAAAGAGCGTCGCTGCGAAGAGCCCAGCGAAGCGCACCACCACCAAGACGGTCGCGGCGAAGGCGGTGACCACCAGGAAGGCCACCGCCACCACGGCCGCCCCGGCGGCATCCGCCGTTCCGGCCGCGGACGGCCCCGCCGAAGAGGCCGCCCCCGCCAAGAAGGCCGCGGCCAAGAAGGTGACGGCCAAGAAGGCGGTCGCGAAGAAGGCCGTCGCCAAGAAGACGGCGGCCAAGAAGACGACGGCCGGCAAGGACGACGTCGAGCTCCTCGAGGAAGAGGTCCTCGAGGACGCGAAGGTCGCCGACGAGCCCGAGGGCACCGAGAGTGCGGGCTTCGTCCTGTCCGACGAGGACGAGGACGACGCGCCGGCCCAGCAGGTCGCGGCGGCCGGCGCCACCGCCGACCCGGTCAAGGACTACCTCAAGCAGATCGGCAAGGTCCCCCTCCTCAACGCGGAGCAGGAGGTCGAGCTGGCCAAGCGCATCGAGGCGGGCCTGTTCGCCGAGGACAAGCTGGCCAACTCCGACAAGCTCGCTCCCAAGCTGAAGCGCGAGCTGGAGATCATCGCCGAGGACGGCCGCCGCGCCAAGAACCACC
The DNA here is from genome assembly GCF_030499535.1 of Streptomyces sp. TG1A-8. Classification (NCBI taxonomy): domain Bacteria; kingdom Bacillati; phylum Actinomycetota; class Actinomycetes; order Kitasatosporales; family Streptomycetaceae; genus Streptomyces; species Streptomyces sp. TG1A-8. Next base: position 1,963,455 of record NZ_JASTLB010000001.1, on the reverse strand, counting down.
TCCTGGAGGCCAACCTCCGTCTGGTGGTCTCCCTGGCCAAGCGCTACACCGGCCGCGGCATGCTCTTCCTGGACCTCATCCAGGAGGGCAACCTGGGTCTGATCCGCGCGGTGGAGAAGTTCGACTACACCAAGGGCTACAAGTTCTCCACCTACGCCACCTGGTGGATCCGTCAGGCGATCACCCGCGCCATGGCCGACCAGGCCCGCACCATCCGCATCCCGGTGCACATGGTCGAGGTCATCAACAAGCTCGCCCGCGTGCAGCGCCAGATGCTCCAGGACCTGGGCCGTGAGCCCACTCCGGAGGAGCTGGCCAAGGAACTCGACATGACCCCGGAAAAGGTCATCGAGGTCCAGAAGTACGGCCGTGAGCCCATCTCGCTGCACACCCCGCTGGGTGAGGACGGCGACAGCGAGTTCGGTGACCTGATCGAGGACTCCGAGGCCGTCGTCCCCGCCGACGCCGTCAGCTTCACGCTCCTGCAGGAGCAGCTGCACTCCGTGCTCGACACCCTGTCCGAGCGCGAGGCCGGCGTCGTCTCCATGCGCTTCGGTCTCACCGACGGTCAGCCGAAGACCCTCGACGAGATCGGCAAGGTGTACGGCGTGACGCGTGAGCGCATCCGACAGATCGAGTCCAAGACGATGTCGAAGCTGCGTCACCCTTCGCGTTCCCAGGTGCTGCGCGACTACCTCGACTAGGTCCCGGTCGTACGACGGCGAAGGCCCGGCTCCCCTCGTGGGGGCCGGGCCTTCGGGCTGTGTGTCACGCCGAACCGCGTGCGGGGTTCGCGGGCCACCGCAGGCCGTACGGGCCCCGCCGACGGCCGAGGGCCAGCGGATCGCCGTCCGGGAGTCACGGGTCGGCCCCGGCCGCGGAGCGCCTCCGGTGGCCCGTCGCGCTCACGCTCGCCGAGTCGCTGCCGGCGGGCTCCACCGTGCCCCGGGCACCTGCCGACGATCCGGCGTGCGCACCGGGTCACGGTCCGCGTGGTGTCCGGATGGCACGACACGACCGGCGGGGGCGCCTGTGCGCATCGGCCGCACGTGGCCCACGTGTGCGTGGCGTACCGGTCGACGCCCTGCGCACCCGCTCCGCCCGGGCGGGGCGGCACCTGCCGGGCCGGCCCCGCGCCGCAGAGGGCGCGCGCGGGGACCGCGCACCCGCCGCGGTGGCGGGGGCGACCCACCGGCGGCCGGGGCGGCTGTGGGCGCGCAGGCGGCCCTGGCGTCTGTGCGCGCGTGCCGGGACGTCCGGGCGCTGGGAGCCGGCCGCTGCTGCTCCCGTAGGCCGGCAGGCGGCCCTGAGGCCCTTCGACGCCGTCGGCATGAGCGCGGGCGGCCGTTCCTGGAGTGGAACGACCGCCCGTTCACCGGCCTGTGCCGGGGCTGGCTCGTCGTGGTGTGCGAGATTCAGCGCTCTTCTTCCACAGCGGCGTTCGAAGTGGAGGTCAGCCGCTCCGACTCGTCCTGTATCTCAGCGGCGATCTTCTTGAGTTCCGGCTCGAACTTGCGACCGTGGTGGGCGCAGAAGAGCAGTTCTCCGCCGCTCAGCAGGACGACGCGCAGGTATGCCTGGGCGCCGCAGCGGTCGCAGCGATCGGCGGCCGTCAGCGGGCTCGCGGGGGTCAGAACAGTAGTCACGTCGCCTCTTCTCTAGCTCGACGAGCTGTCGTACCAGGGTCAACATCCAACCAGCCCGAAAACGTTCCCGCTCGTGGCTTTTCCTCGAAAAAATCTTTCCAGGTCGGCTGTCTGCTGCCGGTTTGGCGGCGAATGTGCCGTTTGCGTGTCTGGTGTGCTTACGGGTTCGCGCTGTCTTCGGTGTCGGTCCTCCCGGCCGGGTTGCCGGTTGTTCATGAGGACGTGCCCGGAGCCTAAATGGTTCATGCCTCCAATGGAACGTGATATGTGCTTCACTCTCACGAGGGATCGAACAGGCATACGAGGCTGGTCTAGTCTGAGTTCCCCACGAGGGTGGCGTTACACCGCCTCTACCAGGCGTCGGTACCCTCTGTGCGGTGACCGAAGCCGCCCCCTTACCCAAAGGGGAGCCATCTGAAATTCAGCGAGGAGCGAACCGCGTGACCGCCGATACGTCCGTGCCGTCCACAGCGCTGCTGACAGGAGCAGACCGGGACGGTTCCAACTACACCGCGCGGCACCTGCTCGTCCTCGAGGGCCTCGAAGCCGTGCGCAAACGCCCGGGCATGTACATCGGCTCGACCGACAGCCGCGGCCTGATGCACTGCCTCTGGGAGATCATCGACAACTCCGTCGACGAGGCACTCGGGGGCTACTGCGACCACATCGAGGTGATCCTCCACGACGACGGCTCCGTGGAGGTGCGGGACAACGGCCGCGGCATCCCCGTGGACGTGGAGCCGAAGACCGGCCTGTCCGGTGTCGAGGTCGTCATGACCAAGCTCCACGCGGGCGGCAAATTCGGCGGGGGTTCGTACGCCGCGTCCGGCGGCCTGCACGGTGTCGGCGCCTCCGTGGTCAACGCCCTCTCCGCCCGGCTCGACGTCGAGGTGGACCGCGGGGGCCACACCCACGCCATCAGCTTCCGGCGCGGCGTGCCGGGCGCCTTCCGCGGGAACGGGCCGGACGCCAGGTTCGAGGCCGGGAGCGGTCTGGCCAAGGCCAGGAAGATCCCCAAGAACCGCACCGGCACGCGGGTGCGGTACTGGGCCGACCGGCAGATCTTCCTCAAGGACGCCAAGCTCGCCCTGGAGAACCTCCACCAGCGCGCCCGTCAGACGGCTTTCCTGGTCCCCGGCCTGACCATCGTCGTCCGCGACGAGTTCGGGCTCGGCGAGGGCGGCAGCAAGGGCGAGGAGTCCTTCCGCTTCGACGGCGGCATCAGCGAGTTCTGCGAGTACCTGGCGAACGACAAGCCGGTCTGTGACGTCCTCCGCTTCTCGGGGCAGGGCACCTTCAAGGAGACCGTCCCGGTCCTGGACGACCACGGCCAGATGACCCCCACCGAGGTCACCCGCGAACTGGGCGTGGACGTGGCGCTGCGCTGGGGCACGGGCTACGACACCACCCTGCGCTCGTTCGTCAACATCATCGCCACCCCCAAGGGCGGCACCCACGTGGCCGGTTTCGAACAGGCCGTCGCCAAGACGATGAACGAGATGCTGCGCGCCAAGAAGCTGCTGCGCGTGGCCGAGGACGACATCGTCAAGGACGATGCCCTGGAAGGCCTGACCGCGGTCGTCACCGTACGGCTGGCCGAGCCGCAGTTCGAGGGCCAGACCAAGGAGGTGCTGGGCACCTCGGCGGCCCGCCGCATCGTGTTCAACGTGATCACGAAGGAACTCAAGGCGTTCCTGACCAGCACCAAGCGGGACGCCGCCGCCCAGGCCCGTGTCGTGATGGAGAAGGTGGTCGCCGCCGCCCGCACCCGCGTGGCGGCCCGCCAGCACAAGGACGCCCAGCGGCGGAAGACCGCCCTGGAGTCCTCGTCCCTGCCCGCCAAGCTCGCCGACTGCCGCAGCGACGACGTCGACCGCAGTGAACTGTTCATCGTCGAGGGCGACAGCGCGCTCGGTACGGCGAAGCTGGCGCGGAACTCGGAGTTCCAGGCACTGCTGCCGATCCGGGGCAAGATCCTCAACGTGCAGCGGTCGTCCGTGACCGACATGCTCAAGAACGCCGAGTGCGGCGCGATCATCCAGGTCATAGGAGCCGGCTCGGGCCGCACCTTCGACATCGACCAGGCCCGCTACGGCAAGATCATCATGATGACCGACGCCGACGTGGACGGATCCCACATCCGTTGTCTGCTGCTCACGCTGTTCCAGCGCTACATGCGGCCCATGGTCGAGGCCGGCCGGGTCTTCGCCGCGGTCCCGCCGCTGCACCGCATCGAGCTGATCCAGCCGAGGAAGGGCCAGGACAAGTACGTCTACACGTACTCGGACCGTGAGCTGCGCGACAAGCTCATGGGGTTCCAGAGCAAGGGCATCCGGTACAAGGACTCCATCCAGCGGTACAAGGGCCTGGGCGAGATGGACGCCGACCAGCTGGCCGAGACCACGATGGACCCGCGCCACCGCACCCTGCGCCGGATCAACCTCTCCGACCTGGACGCCGCCGAACAGGTCTTCGACCTGCTGATGGGTAACGACGTGGCTCCCCGCAAGGAGTTCATCTCCAGCTCGGCGGCGACGCTGGACCGCTCCCGGATCGACGCGTAGTGCTACGCCGGACGCCGGGCCGGTCCTCGACCCGAGGAGCGGCCCGGCCTCCGGCGGCCGGGTCCGCCCGCGCGCCGGGGAACGGCCCGGCCGGTGCGCGGACGCTCGCCCGGACGCCCGGCAGCAGTGCGGCGGCTGCCGGGCCCCCGCACCCCCGCAGAGCTTCGCGCGCCCGTGCAGTCCGGCGCCGTGGCGGAGCCTCGCGCCGTTTCCCGCCCCGCGCCCTGCCGTGGCATGCCGTGCGCTGAGGGGGCCCATGCGGTGGCCGACGGAGTCGAGAAGGCGTTTCCCCACCCGCGGGTGGAGGGCCACGGGTACGGGTTTCCACCCGTGATCCACCCGCAATCCGATCCTCTGACCTGCGGACTTCCGTAGCTTCGAAAGGGTCGGCGGCGCCCGCTTCCGGCTTCCTTCCGTTCACGGAGGCTCCGGTGTCCGGGCTCGTCAACGCACTGGTGATCGCGGCGGTCGCTGCCGTGGTGATCGTGCACCGGTTCCGCGCCCGCCCGGTCGGTACCGACCGGCGCTGGTGGCTGCTGCCCGCCGTCCTTGCGGTGACGGCGCTGCGCGAGCCCGGCGTGCTCGACGCCCACCACCGCACCGAGTCGGCCGCGCTGCTCGCCGTGGAGATCCTCATCGGGCTGGTCACGGGCGCCGGCTGGGCCTGGACGAGCCTCGTCTGGACGGAGCCGGACGGTGTCGTGTGGACCAGGAGCAGCAGGGCGAGCGGCATCGTATGGGCCGTCGGGATAGCGCTGCGCGCCGCGGTCTTCGCCCTGGGCTCGGTCACCGGCGTGCGTCAGGACGGCTCCGCCCTGACGCTCGGCCTCGCCGGCACCCTGCTGGTCCGTGCCGGGATCCTCGCCCGGCGGGCGCAGTCCCCCGGCACCGGAAGCCGCCCCGTCCCGGCGGCATACGGTGACGCCGCGCGGCCGGCCCCGGCGTGGAAGGAGCGCGTGTGAGCGACGACGTCTGGACGCGCTGGCCCTCGCGCGAAGCGCTCGGCCGCGCGGGGACCACCCGGCCGCGCCGGCTCCTCGCCCGGGCCGTCCGGCTGCCGGTGCTCGGGCTGCTGCTGTGGGGCGCCTTCAGCCAGAACCACGTCGACGCCCGGGGCGCCGTCGCGGCGGCGGCCGGCGTGCTCCTGGCCACCGTCGTCTCCTGGGCCTTCTTCCAGACCACCTGCGAACACCGGCTGCTGCCGTCCGTGGCTCTCATGGTGGTGCTCCTGGGCACCGCGGCCGCGGCGCAGACCACCGGGTTCACCGGCCCCGCCCTGGTGATCTGGTGCGGCTGCGGCATCGCGGCACCGGAACGGCTGCCTCTCGGCGCCGCCCTGTCCGTGACGGCGGTGGCGCTCGCCTCGTACGCCACGTTCGACAACGACGTGTGGCTGACCACGGCCGCCACGGTGGTGGGCATGGTCCTCGCCGGATACGTGGTGCGACTGGACGCGGAGGGCCGGGGCAACACGCAGCGGCTGCTCGTCCAGGAGCGGGCCACGCGGGCCGCCGAGGCGGAGTCGGCGGCGCTGGCCGAGCGGGCGGGGATAGCCCGGGAGATCCACCACGTGCTCGCCCACAGCCTCTCCGCGCAGTTGGTGCACCTGGAGGCGGCCCGGCTGCTGATCGAGCGGGGAGCGGGCCGGGAACAGATCCTGGAGCGGGTGGCGGCCGCCCGGGGCATGGCCCGCGACGGACTCGCCGAGACCCGGCAGGCCCTGTCCGCGCTGCGCGGCGAGCCGGCCCCGCTGGAGGAGTTCCTGACCGAACTCGTCAGCGCGGCCGACGGCGCGGGGATCACCGTCACGGGTGAACGCAGGCCCCTGCCGGCCGAGGTCTCCCAGGCCGTGCGCCGGGTGGCGCGGGAGGCGCTGACGAACGTCCGCAAACACGCCCACGGTGCCGAGGTCGGCCTGCGGCTCGACTACGGCCCGCACGAAGTGACGCCGGACGTGAGGGACTCGGGCGGCCGGCCGGGCGACCTCACGGGCGCCGGTGGCGGGTACGGTCTGCTGGGCATGCGGGAGCGCGCCGAGCTGCTGGGCGGCTCGCTGGACGCGGGGCCGGACGAGGAGGGGTTCGTGGTGACGCTGAAGGTGCCCGTATGACGGAGACGGAGGGGGAGAGGGAATCCGCCCGGGTGGTGGTCGCCGATGACCAGACCGTGGTCAGGGAGGGCATCGTGATGCTGCTCGGGCTGCTGCCGGGCGTGGAGGTCGTGGGTTCCGCCGGGGACGGCGAGGAAGCGGTACGGCTGGCCGGGGAGCTGGCTCCGGACGTGGTGCTGACGGACCTGCCCACGCCCCGCTGCGACGGGGTGGAGGCCACGCGGCGGATCCGTGCCCGGTACCCGAGGACCCAGGTCGTGGTGCTCACCACCTTCGCGGACGACGATTCCCTGTTCCCCGCACTGCGCGCGGGAGCCCGGGGGGTACCTCACCAAGGACGCGGGCGGTGACGAGATCGCGCGCGCGGTGCACAGCGTCCTGTCGGGCGAGGCGGGCCTGTCGCCGAGCGTGCAACGGCGGCTGCTGGAGAGGCTGTCGGAGCCGGAGCCCGCGCCGGCTCCCCCCGAGCCGCCCGACGGGCTGACCGCGCGGGAGACCGAGGTCCTGGTGCCGATGCCGAGGGGCTCACCAACCAGGAGATCGCCCGCAGACTGCACGTCTCCACCGCCACCGTGAAGACCCACATCAACAACCTCTTCGCCAAGACGGGCCTCAAGGACCGGGCGCAGGCGGTGCGTTACGCCTATGGCAAGGGGCTGGCGCGGCCTCCCACGCAGTAGGTCACCTAATGGGGTGAAGCACCCGGGAAGAAGAGTCTGGGATGCTCCCGGTCTGTCCATCCTTGGGCATGCAGTCAAGCAACGGCCGTACCTGCGGAGCCGGGGACGGTCCCGAGAGTTCGGTTGAATACCGGGAAGACCAGGGCGCGGTGCCTCACGAGGTGAGGTACGCGGATCCCTGGTACGACGCACTGACCTCCGGCTGGGGCGACTTGGACGGGGCCGGTGTGCCGGCACCGGTCGTGCCGTCCGCGCGCCGGGAGCGGGACGGAGCGGCCGTCCGGGCCCGCGACGTGTACGTCGAGGTGCAGCGCAGTGAGGCCTTCCAGCAAATGCGCCGCCGGTACCGGAGGTTCGTGGTGCCGGGCGTGGCCGGGTTCCTGTTCTGGTACATCGCCTACGTCGTCACCGCCACGACCGCGCCCGGACTGATGGCCCGCCCCGTGGCCGGGGCGGTGAACGTGGGGATGCTCGCCGGACTCGGGCAGTTCCTCACCACATTCCTGCTCACCTGGGCCTACGCCCGGCACGCGCGGCTGCGCCGGGACCGGGTCGCGCTGGAACTGCGCTGGGACACCCAGGAACTGACCCGTGGAACCGGGGGAGGAGCCTCATGACCGGTCAGCACGAGACGCTCGCGCTGCTGCTCTTCAGCGGCTTCGTGGCGGTCACACTGGGGATCACGACCTGGGTGAGCCGCAAACGGCAGGGTTCGGCCGAGGAGTTCTACGCCGGCGGACGGTTGTTCTCCCCGATGCAGAACGGCTTCGCCGTCGCCGGTGACTACCTGTCGGCCGCTTCCTTCCTCGGCGTCGCGGGGCTCATCGCGCTGTACGGCTACGACGGGTTGCTGTACGTCGTGGGCTTCCAGGTGGCATGGCTGGTCGTGCTGTTCCTGGTGGCGGAACTGGTGCGCAACTGCGGGCGGTTCACCCTGGCCGACGTGGTGGCCGCGCGGATGAGCGAACGGCCGGTGCGGATCGCCGCGGGGGCCTCCTCGGTCACGGTGTCCGTCCTGTACCTGGTGGCGCAGATGGTGGGAGCGGGCAGCCTGGTCGCACTGCTGCTGGGGCGGACCAGCGGGGCGGCCCAGGCCTGGACGGTCATCGGGGTCGGCGCCCTCATGGTGGTCTACGTGTCGTTGGGAGGGATGCGCGCCACCACCTGGATCCAGATCGTGAAGGCGGTCCTGATGCTCTGCGGGACGGTCGCGCTGACCGTCCTGGTGCTGGTCCGGTTCCACGGAGACATCGGCCAGCTGCTGGTCACGGCCGCGGACCGCAGCGGCCACGGGGAGGCGTTCCTGGCGCCGGGCCTGAAGTACGGCGGCACCTGGACCGCCCGCATCGACTTCATCAGTCTGGGGCTCGCACTGGTGCTGGGCACGGCCGGGCTGCCCCACATCCTGTCCCGCTTCTACACCGTGCCGACCGCGCGGGCCGCCCGCCGCTCGGTGGTGTGGTCGATCGGGCTGATCGGCGGCTTCTACCTGATGACGATCGTCCTCGGGTTCGGGGCGGCCGCGGTCGTGGGCCCGGAAGCCGTGCGTGGTTCCAACGCGGCCGGGAACACCGCGATTCCGCTGCTCGCCCTCGACCTGGGCGGCGGCGCCGGATCCACGGGCGGCACGATCCTGTTCGCTGTCGTCGCCGCCGTGGCCTTCGCCACGATCCTCGCGGTGGTCGCCGGGATCACACTGGCCTCCTCGGCGTCGGTGGCCCACGACCTGTACGTGTCGCTGCGCCGGTCGCACGCCAGGGTCCGCAGCGAGGTGGCGGTGGCCCGGTGGGCGGCGGCCGGCATCGGCGTCGTCGCGATCGCACTCGGTCTGCTGGCCCGGGACCTCAACGTCGCCTTCCTGGTCGGCCTCGCCTTCGCCGTGGCGGCGTCGGCGAACCTGCCGGTCCTGCTCTACTCGCTCTTCTGGCGCGGCTTCACCACGCGTGGTGCGGTGTGGGCCGTGTACGGCGGACTGATCCCCGCAGCCGTCCTCGTGCTGGTGTCACCGGTGGTGTCCGGCAGCCCGGGCTCGCTGTTCCCGGGTGTCGACTTCCAGTACTTCCCGCTGGAGAACCCGGGCATCGTGTCCATTCCGCTCGGCTTCCTGGCCGGCTGGCTCGGCACGGTCACCTCGGACGAGGTCGCCGACGAGGCCCAGTACGCCGAGACCGAGGTGCGTTCGCTGACCGGAGCCGGAGCGGTGTAGCACCGGTGCACCCGGCGCTGCGGGCGCGTCCGCACGCCGGCGACGCGGTCGAGTGCCGCCCGGAGGTCACGGCGCCACCCAGGCGTACCGGTGCTCCGGGCGGCCGGTGTCGCCGTACCTCAGGGAGAGGTGCAGACGGCCCGCCTGTTCCAGGTGGCGGAGGTAGCGCTGGGCGGTGGAACGGCTCAGACCGGTCCTGGCGGCGACCTCGTGAGCCGACAGCGGATGGTCCGCGCGGTGCAGGACACCGCAGATGAGCTCAGTGGTCGGCTCGGAATGGCCACTGGGCGGACCGGGCGGGGAAGGGGCGGGGACCGTGCGCAGGGCGCCGAAGATCCGGTCGACCTGTTCCTGCCCTGTCAGCCCCCGGCCGCCCACCCGGTCGACGGTGCGGCGCAGGGCGGCGTACGAGTCCAGACGGGTGCGCAGGGCGGCGAAGGTGAAGGGCTTGACCAGGTAGTGCAGGGCGCCCAGCCGCATGGCCTTCTGGACGGTCGTGACGTCGCTGGCCGCGGTGATCATGATGACGTCGGTGCCGTGGCCCTGTTCCCGCATGTCGTGGACGAGTTCGAGGCCGGTACGGTCCGGCAGGTAGTGGTCGAGCAGCACCAGGTCGACGGTGCCGCGTTCGACGGCAGCCAGGGCCTGTGCGGCGCTGTGCGCGCGGGCGGTGACCCGGAAGCCGGGAACCTTTCCCACGTACGCGGCGTTTATCTCCGCGACGCGGAAGTCGTCGTCCACGACCAGGACGTCAATCATCAGGCCTCTCCTTCAAGGCCGGCGAGCGGTCAAGCCCGTGTTTCGGCTCCGTAGTTGTAACGCGAGCAAAACGAGCACAACAGGTTACTGCGAGCAAAAGAACGGCTTGCGCTCACAAGACTGCTGCTGTGGCCGGAACCACACCTACCGTCCCGGGCCATGAGCGCAGACACCAGCCCCGCCATCGAGCTACGGGGCGCGAGCAAAACCTTCAGGACCCCCTCGGGGGGCCTGCACACGGCGGTGCGCGGTTTGGACCTCACCGTCGGACGCGGTGAGTTCGTGGCCGTCGTCGGGCCGACCGGCTGCGGCAAGTCCACCACGCTGACGCTGGTCAGCGGATTGGAGGAGCCCAGCGAGGGCGAGGTGCTGGTGGCCGGGGAGCCGGTCGACGGCGTCGGCGGCAAGGTCGGTTTCGTCTTCCAGCAGGACGCCACCTTCCCCTGGCGGACGGCCCTGTCCAACGTCATGGCCGGCCCGCGCTTCCGGGGCGTTCCCAAGGCGGAGGCCAGGAGGAGGGCCCGCGAATGGCTGGCCCGCGTCGGCCTCGCCGCCTTCGAGGACCGGTACCCGCACCAGCTCTCCGGCGGCCAGCGCAAGCGCGTCGCCCTCGCGGCCACCTTCGTCAACGATCCCGAGATCCTCCTCATGGACGAGCCGTTCTCGGCGCTCGACGTGCAGACCCGCGCGCTGATGTCGGACGAGCTGCTGGAGCTGTGGGAGGGGACCGGCGCCTCCGTCGTCTTCGTCACCCACGACCTGGAGGAGTCCATCGCGCTGGCCGACAGGGTCGTCGTGATGACCGCCGGCCCGGCGACGGTGAAGCACGTCTTCGAGATCGACCTGCCCCGGCCGCGCAAGGTGGAGTCGGTGCGCCTGGAGCCGCGGTTCGTCGAGATCTACCGCGAGATCTGGGAGTCCCTCGGCGAAGAGGTCCGCATCACCCGCGAGAGGGGTGCCGCCCATGTCGCCTGAGGCCCTCGACACCCCGGTCGTCGAAACGGCCAGGACCCCGGACCGCGCGCGGACCCGTGCCCAGGCCGCCCGTCGCCGCGGGGCGGTCGTCACCGCGGTGCGGGTACTGCTCCTGGTGGCCGTCCTCGGACTGTGGGAGGGGTTGTCCCGGGCGAAGGTCATCGACCCGTTCAACTTCTCCATGCCCTCGAAGATCTGGGAGCAGATCCACACCTGGGTCACCCACGGCACCGCGCTCGGATCCCTGGGCGAACAGATCTGGTACACGCTGTACGAGGCCCTGCTCGGCTGGCTCATCGGCGTGGTGGCCGGAGTCCTCCTCGGCATCGCCCTCGGGCGGATCAGGTTGCTCGCCGAGGTTCTCGGTCCGTACGTCAAGGTGCTCAACTCGATCCCCAGGATCGTCCTGGCGCCCATCTTCCTGATCTGGTTCGGGCTCGGCCCCTCCTCCAAGGTCGCGTCCGCCGTCGTGCTCGTGTTCTTCCCGGTGTTCTTCAACGCCTTCCAGGGCGCCCGCGAGGTCGACCGCCACCTCGTGGCCAATGCCCGGATCCTGGGCGCGAGCGACCGCAGGGTGACGCTGCAGGTGGTCGTCCCGTCGGCCACCTCGTGGATCTTCACCAGCCTGCACGTCAGCTTCGGGTTCGCCCTCATCGGCGCCATCGTCGGGGAGTACATCGGCGCGACCAAGGGCATCGGACTGCTCGTCGCGCAGTCGCAGAACACCTTCAACGCGGCCGGCGTGTACGCAGCGATGGTCATCCTCGCCCTCGTCGCCCTCGTCGCCGAGGGACTGCTGACCTTCGCCGAGCGCCGCATCTTCCGCTGGAAGCCAGCGGACTCCGACCACTGAACGGTCCCTTCCCGCACCCTCTGCCCCCCTCCCGCACCGCCCTCCCACAAAGGACGTGAACCGCCATGCGCACACCCGCCGGATACGCTTGCCTGGCCGTCGCCGGCCTGCTCGCCCTGTCCTCGCTCACCGCCTGTGCCAACGACGCGGCCGGCACGACTGCCGACAGCGGCGGGGGCGGCGGCAAGGGCGAGTCCGTCAAGATCATGGTGGGCGGCCTGGACAAGCTCATCTACCTGCCCGCGATGCTCACCCAGCGCCTCGGCAACTTCCGGGCCGAGGGCCTGAACGTCCAGCTGCTCAGCGAGCCCGCAGGGGTCCAGGCCGAGACCGCGCTCGTCTCCGGCCAGGTGCAGGGAGCGGTCGGCTTCTACGACCACACCCTCGACCTGCAGGTGAAGGGCAAGTCGGTGGAGTCCGTCGTGCAGTTCTCGCAGGCACCCGGTGAGGTGGAGATGGTCTCGGACAAGGCGTCCGGTGACATCACCTCGCCCGAGGACTTCAAGGGCAGGAAGCTGGGCGTGACCGGCCTCGGTTCCTCGACGGACTTCCTCACCAAGTACCTCGCGGTCAAGAACGGCGTGAAGGTCAGCGAGTTCACGCCGGTCGCTGTGGGCGCCGGACCCACCTTCATCGCGGCACTCCGGAAGGGCGCGATCGACGGGGGCATGACGACCGACCCGACGGTCGCCACGGTCCTGGACGAGAAGGCCGGCAAGATCCTCCTGGACATGCGCACCCCCGAGGGCTCGCAGCGGGCGCTGGGCGGGCCCTACCCGTCGTCCAGCCTGTACATGCAGACGGACTGGGTGAACGGGCACAAGGAGACCGTCCAGAAACTGGTCGATGCATTCGTCAAGACGCTCCAGTGGATGTCCACGCACAGCGCGTCCGAGATCGCCGCGAAAATGCCCGCCGACTACTCGCAGGGCGACAAGACGCTCTACGCCGAGGCCGTCAGGAGCACGCTGCCCATGTTCACCGACGACGGGGTGATGCCCGAGGGCGGCCCCGAGACCGTCGAGAAGGTCCTCAAGGCGTTCAACCCCAACATCAAGAACGCCACGGTCGACCTCGGCCGGACGTACACGACCGAGTTCGTCGAGAAGGCCGGCAAGTGAGCTCTGTCTGAAGCGCGTTCAGGCGCGGTCCGCCCACGCACCGGCCCGGCGGTGGTGGGGGAGTGCCCCTCGGGCGGTCCCGGGCGGTCCCGGGCGGACCGGGCGCCGTCGTCCACGACCAGGATCCCGATCACCGCGCTTCCTCCCCGGTGGGGGCGCCGGTGACGGCGCCGGTCCGGAAGTACACGTCGGCCGCCACCGGCTCCCGTACCTCTCCGGTCAGCGCCTCGGGCAGGACGACGGTGAACTCCGCCCCCCGCCGTCCGCCGCGCCCACCGTCGCGCCACCGCCCTGCCGTTCGGCGAACCGGCGCACCAGCGAGAGCCCGAGGCCGCGCTTGCCGTGCCGGGGCGGTGCCTTGGTAGACCAGCCCTCCGTGAAGATCAGTTCCCGCTGGTCCGCCGGGACGCCGGGCCCCGTGTCGCGCACCCGCAGGACCACCGAACGCCCCTCGGCGCGCAGTTCGACCTCCACGCGCGCGTGGGGGGTGCCCGCGACCGCGTCGAGCGCGTTGTCCACGAGGTTGCCCACGACCGTCACCAGGCCCCGCGGGTCGACCAGCCGGTCCGGCAGCCGTGTGCGTTCCGACACCCACAGCGCCACACCGCGCTCGGCCGCCACGGTCGCCTTGCCGACCAGCAGGGCGGCGAGCAGCGGGTCCTGGATCTTCTCGGTGACCTGTTCGGCGGTGGCCCGGTGGCCGCCGACGACTTCGCCGACGAACTCGACGGCGTCGTCGTACCTCTCCAGTTCCAGCAGGCCGAGCAGGGTGTGCATGCGGTTGGCGTGCTCGTGGTCCTGGGCGCGCAGCGCGTCGATCAGACCGTGCGTGGAGTCCAGTTCACGGCCCAGCTGCTCCAGTTCGGTGCGGTCGCGCAGGGTGGCCACGGCACCGCCGTCGTCGGTGGGCATGCGGTTGGCGACCAGGACGCGCCGGCCGCGGACGGTGAGCAGGTCGGTGCCGGTCACCCGCCCGGTCAGGACGTCCGTCGTGCGCCCCTCGCCCAGCGCCTCGTCCGGGGGCCGCCCGACGGCCTCGTCGCCGATGCCCAGCAGCCGCCGCGCCTCGTCGTTGAGCAGGCGGATGCGGCCGCCGCGGTCGAGGGCGACCACACCCTCCCGGATGCCGTGCAGCATCGCCTCGCGTTCGGCGAGCAGCGCCGAGATGTCGGAGAAGGCCAGGTCCCGGGTCTGCCGCTGTACCCGGCGGGAGACCAGCCAGGCGGCCAGCGCGCCCGCTGCGAGAGCGCCGCCCGCGTAGGCGGACAGTCCCGGGATCGCGCCGATCAGCCGTGCGCGCACGCTGTCGTAGGCGATGCCGACGGAGACCGCCCCGACGATCCGGTGATCGGCGTCGTACAGCGGCACCTTTCCGCGCGCCGAGCGGCCCAGGGTGCCCTTGTCGATCCCCATGACCTCCCGGCCGCCGAGGGCGTCGGTCGGGTCGGTGGAGACCGGGCGGCCGATCCGGCCGGGTGCGGGGTGCGACCAGCGCACCCAGTTCCGGCCCAGCACCACGACGTACTCGGCGTGGGTGGCGTGCCGGATGCGCTCCGCCTCCCGCTGCACCGGACCGTCGCGGGTCGGCCGGGTGTGCTGGACGCCCTCGGCGATCCGCGGGTCCTGTGCCGTGGTCTGCGCGATGGCCAGCGCGCGCCGCATCGCCTCCTGGTCCAGCTGCTCGCTCAGCGGCGCCAGGAACAGCCCGGTCGCGAGCACGGCGACTCCCGCGGCGATCGTCACCTGCATGAGCAGCACCTGTGAGAACACCCGCCGGGGCAGACCGAGGCGCAGACGGCGTGCGGGGGGAGTGGGGCTCATGGGCACGACGGTACGGGGACGGGCGGCACGGGTCGTAGGGGCGGTGCGGATCCTTCGACCCCTTCTTGTTCCTGGGGCGGTCACGTCCGCGGGGCGGTCGACGGAGCGCCCGGGCCCTCAGCCCGCCAGCGCCGTGGTCCTCAGCTCGCGGACCGCCACCACGTCCATCCGCGCCGGTGCTCCGAGCACCGCCGCTCCGCAGGTCTCGGGGCGCGGCGGCAGCGCCGCGCCCCGGGCCACGGTGACGCGCCAGCGACGGCCGTCGGCGTGGGCGACGGTGACCTCCCAACGGGGCGCGCCGCCCTCGGTCCGTACGACAGCCAGCGCGCCTGCCGCGTACTCGCCCGACGCCGAGCGCACGGCCAGTTCGGCCGCCTGGCCGGGCCGTTCCCAGGCCGAGCACCCGCGGCACCCCTCGACCACGACGCGGCCCTCCCGGGCGCCCTGCAGGGCCTCCCTGACGGTGTGCGCCTCGGCGCGTCCGTACGCGTATCCGTACGGCAGCACGAGCACCGTCGGAGAGAAGCGGTGACCACCCAGATGGGTGACCTCCCAGACGCCCTGGACCCCGGACGCGGCCAGCTCGGCGGCGAGGGGACGGCCCAGGAGCGCGCAGCAGCGGTCGCGCTTGCCGTTGGTGCACACGAGGGCGAGCGGGTCGCCCCCGTGCGGCCGGCCGCCGAGCGCGGCGCCGAAGGACCGGTGGTCGCCCGCGCCGAGCGCGGCCAGGTCGAGGTCGAGCAGCCGGCGCGGATCGCGGAGGGTGGCGCTGTGCAGCCACACGTTCCCGGGCACCGTGTGGGCCGCGTACACGTGCCGGACCGGGGGCGGGCCCGGGTCGGCGTGGCGGCCCGGACGCCGGATGAGGGCGACGCGGACGCCGGTTCCCCCGGCGGCGGCCTCCAGGGCGCGCCCCAGTACGGGATCGAGGTGACTCGAAGTGAGTGCCCTGGCACCCCACGGGCCGGGCTGCTCCAGCAGCAGCCACGTCGTCGCCGTGGCCGCCGTGCCGGGAACGGGCTCGTCGAAGCTCCGGGAGACGGTCGCACACCTACTCACACAGGTAAGCCTAACCTATCTCTACTCGAAATGGTTCCCGGCCGGGTGCCCGCCCTGCCCCGGGAGGGGCCGCGGCGGCCGTGCGCCGACGTAGTGACCGCTCGGGCGCATGCGCAGCGGGCGTTCGCCGTACTCCTCCAGGGCGTGGGCGATCCAGCCCGCCGTCCGGGCGACGGCGAAGATCGTCTCGCCGGCCGTGGCGGGCATGCCGCAGGAGGCCGTGAAGACGGCGAGGGCCAGGTCGACGTTGGCGTGCAGCGGGGTGTGGCGGGCGGCCGTGGTGATGACGTCACGGGCCGCGAGCAGGGCCGGTTCCGCCCGCGGCACCTCTTCCAGCAGGCCGAACAGCACGCGTGCGCGCGGGTCCTCGCCGGTGTAGAGCCGGTGACCGAGGCCCGGGACGCGCCGGCCCGCGCGCAGTTCGTCCGCGATCACCGGGACCGCGGTGCCCCGGTCGAGCACGTCGAGCAGCATCCGGTGGGCCAGGCCGCTGGCGGCGCCGTGCAGCGGGCCCTCCAGAACGCCGAGCCCGGCCGAGACGGCCGCGTAGACGTGTGCGCGGGCGGAGGCGGCCACCCGGACGGCGAGCGTGGAGGCGGCCAGGTCGTGGTCGGCGAGCAGGGCGAGGGCGGCGTCCAGGACGCGCAGGGAGGCGTCGTCCGCGGGGCGGCCGGTGAGCCGGGTCCACAGGCGCCGGGCCAGCGGGCCGTCGTCCCCGTGGCCGTGGAGCGCGGGCGGCAGCGCGGCGACCAGTGTGGGGATCAGGATGCGGCCCGTGCTCAGGACGGCCGCCTCGGACAGGTCGAAGCGCAGCGGGTCCTCGGCCGCCGCGGCGATCGCCGCCACCCGCAGCCGGTCGGTCGGGGAGGCGTGCCCGGACAGTGCACTCGCGGCGTGCCGCGCGACCGCGACGGTGGCCCCGGGCGCCGTGAAGGCCGCGCCCGGGGCCGGACGGCCGGTCCACAGCCACTCCGCGACCTCCTCGTAGGAGTGGCGGGCGGCCAGCTCCGCGGCGTCGACGCCGCGGAAGTAGTACCGGTCCTCCTCGATCAGCGTGATGCGGGTCCGGACGGAGAGGTCCCCGCCAAAGCCCGCGGTCCCCGCGGCGTCGCGCCGGTTGCGCCGGGCGAGGGCCTCGACCTCCTCCGCCTCGAAGGTGCTGGCGCGCCCCCCGGGTTCGCGTCTGCTGCTGAGCAGGCCCCGGCTCACGTAGGCGTACACGGTCTCCGGCTTCACGCCGAGGACCTCGGCGGTCTCCTTGGTGGTCAGCCTGCGCCCGGGGAGGCCGGCGGGGGATTCGTGATCGCGCATGGGGCCACCGTAGTGGTCCCTGGACACGTTGAACATGGAGATTGATTCAATCAACATTGACAGAAGGTGCGTCAAGGATGAACAGTCGAATCAAGTCCAGGGAGGATCACCATGACCGTCCACACGGCTGTCACCCCGCTCATCGACGCACCCCGCGGTCTCGCGGGCGTCGTCGTCGCCGACACCGAGATCGGTGACGTCCGCGGGCGCGAAGGCTTCTACCACTACCGCCAGTACTCGGCCGTCGAGCTGGCGCGCACCCGCGGCTTCGAGGACGTCTGGCACCTCCTGGTGCACGGTGCGCTCCCCGGCGCGCGGCGCCGTGCCGCCTTCGCCGCCGAGACCGCCGCACTGCGCCGGCTGCCCGCGGAGGTCGGCGCCGCCCTGCCGGCCGTCGCCGCGGCGAGCCGCGCCTCCGGTCCGCTGGCCGGGCTGCGCACCGCGTTGTCCCTGCTGGGCGCCGCGCGGGGCTTCCGGCCGGTCCACGACCTCGACGCCGACCGTCGCCGCGCCGACACCCTGATCGCCTGCGCCGCCGTACCCACGCTGCTCACCGCCCTCCACCGCCTCGGCCGCGGGCTCGACCCGGTGGAACCCCGCGAAGACCTCCCCTACACGGCCAACTACCTGTACATGCTCACCGGTGAGGAACCGGAACCGCGGCGGACCCGTGCCGTCGAGCAGTACCTGATCTCCGCCATCGACCACGGATTCAACGCGTCAACCTTCACCGCGCGGGTCATCGCGTCCACGGGCGCCGACGTGGCCGCCTGTCTGGCCGGTGCCGTGGGCGCGCTGTCCGGGCCGTTGCACGGAGGGGCACCCAGCCGTGCCCTGGACACCCTGGACGCGATCGGAACGCCGGACCGGATCGGCCCCTGGATCCGGGAACGCGTGCGCGCGGGCGACCGGGTCATGGGCTTCGGGCACGCCGTCTACCGCACGCAGGACCCGCGCTCGCGGATGCTGCGCGAGATCGCCCTCGGTTTCGGCGGTCCGCGCGTCGAGTTCGCCGTCGAGGTCGAACGGCAGGTCGAGGCGATCCTCGCCGAGCTGAAGCCCGGCCGCGAACTGCACACCAACGTCGAGTTCTACGCCGGCGTGGTCATGGAACTGTGCGGCCTGCCCCGCGAGATGTTCACGCCCACCTTCGCCGCGGCGCGCGTGGTGGGCTGGAGCGCCAACCTCCTGGAGCAGGCGGCGGACTCTAAGATCATCCGCCCGGTGGCGCGGTACGTGGGCCCGCCCGCCCCGGCCGCAGTGCCGGCCGGCGACTGACGCCGGCGGGGACGGGTACCGGCGCAGGAGGCGTGGACGGGCCGGGACCGCCCCGCCCGGCGGCGAGGCGGAGGCTGTCGCCACGCGGTCCACGCGGTCCACGGCGGTCCACGCGGTCCACGGCGGTCCACGGCGGCCTGCGGCGCCCGGGCTCGTTCCGCGTCCTGCCCGGTTCGCGTACCGCCTCGTCCCGCCCCGTCGGACCTCCCTCCTATCCTGGTCCCGCAGTCGGTCCCCAGGAGAGAGGTCGCCCCTTGCGGAACAGCCGCGCCCCGCAGCAGATCCCGGTCGTCGTGCTCGCCGGATTCCTGGGCTCGGGGAAGACCACGCTCCTCAACCACCTCCTGCACCGCAGCGGAGGCAGCCGCATCGGAGCGATCGTCAACGATTTCGGGGCCATCGAGATCGACGCGATGGCCGTCGCCGGAGCCCTCGGCGACTCGACCGTCTCGCTCGGCAACGGCTGCCTGTGCTGTGCCGTCGACGGGAGCGAACTCGACGTCTACCTGGACCGGCTGGCCGCGCCCGCCGCCGGCGTCGACGTCATCGTCATCGAGGCCAGCGGGCTCGCCGAGCCGCAGGAACTGGTCCGCATGGTGCTCGCCAGCGAGCACCCCGGCGTCGTCTACGGCGGCCTCGTCGAGGTCGTCGACGCCGCCGAGTTCGACGGCACCCGCGCCAGGCACCCCGAGATCGACCGGCACCTCGCCCTGGCCGACCTGGTCGTGGTCAACAAGCTCGACCGGGCCCCGGACGCCGACCGCGTCCTCGGCCTCGTCCGCTCGCTCACCGACCGTGCCGCCGTGGTCCCGGCCACCTACGGCCGCATCGACCCGGAGTTCCTCTTCGACTGCCGGCCGAGTGAGGAGCGCGTCGGCCAGCTGTCCTTCGACGACCTGCACGACCGCACCGGCGGCGACGGCGACCACGGCGGCGCGAGCCACGGCGCCCACCCCCACCTGCACACCGGCTACGACAGCCTCTCCTTCACCTCCGACGTGCCGGTGGAACCCCGTCGGCTGATGCGCTTCCTGGACAGCCGCCCCGAGGGGCTGTACCGGATCAAGGGGTACGTGGACTTCGGACCGCACGATCCCCTCAACCGCTACGCCGTGCACGCCGTCGGCCGGTTCCTGCGCTTCTACCCGGAGCCCTGGACGCCCGCCGAGGTCCGCCGCACCCAGCTCGTGCTGATCGGCTCCGGCACCGACACGGACGCCCTCGGCAGGGAACTGCAGGCGTGCACGGACGACGCCCCGCACGCCGACGAGCACGGCATGTGGGGCGTCCTGCGCTATGTGCCGGGCTCCGAGGAGGAGCCCGGCACCGAGGCGCACGGCCTGGGCGAGTAAGTCCGAAGTCCACGGGCGCATGAAGCGAGGGTCGCGTTGATCCGTTCGTGGCGGCAGACCTCGAGACCCTCGCGGCAGCACTGTGCGTGAGGACCGATGACTCTCTGGCAGGAACGCGGCGATGGGGCCGTCCACCAAGGCCGACGGATGCCGAGCCGTTGACGCTCGCGGTCGTGCGGGCCGTCCTCGGCTCCGCCTCCGAGACCCGCTGGCCACGGTTCGCCCACCGCCGCCCGGCCGCTGAGTCCCCCTACCCGCCCGGGCAGCCCGGCCACAACAAGCGCCCGCGGGCCGCGAACCCGCTGATCAGCCGGTTCATCCGCACCCTGGCCCGGGACACCGACCTGTGGCACGACGACGTACGGACCGTGCACTCCACCCCGGTGGAGTGCGCCCGCTCCCGGCCCACCGTCAAACGCCCCGCCCTGGCCGGCGGGGCCGGATACGGCCACCGCCCCTCGCCCTCCCGCTTCTTCCGGGGCCTGCGCCCGCACCTGCTCCGCACACCCGGCGGTCTGCCGATCGCCTGGGCACTGGCCCACCCCGGGGCCGGTGAACGCGAGGTCCTGGCCGACGTGCCCACAGACGACCAGGACCTGTTGACCACGCACCCCGGGCAGACGATCGTCGGCGACGAGGGGTACGTCTCCGAGCACCTGGACACGTTCACGAGCGAACACGGCCTGGTCCTGCTGCGGCCGAACTGCCGCAACCGCAGGGCCCGGCCAGGCGAGCACCTGCTCAAGCCGATCCGGCAGCCCGTCGAGTCGGTCAACGACACCCTCAAGGGCCAGCTTGACCTCGAACGCCACGGAGCCAGGACCCCGGCCGGGGTCCTGGCCCGCATCGGCCCACGCGTCCTGGCCCTGACCGCGGCCATCGGGCACAACCGGAGCAACACAACGCCACCGACCCGGTCATTGATCGCCTACGACCACCGACCAGCACTTCGGACCCGCTCGTCTAGGCCACCGGCCCCGCGACCACCGACACCGTCTTCGGCAGTGAGGTGCCCGAGCCGTCCCGGCGCGGGTCCAGCTCCGGCAGCTCGGCCGGGGTGCCGTTCTTCTGCGCCGCCCGCGCCGGCACCGGACCCGCCCAGGCCAGCGACAGGCAGTCCTCGCCCTTCAGGAACCGCTGGCAGCGCACGCCGCCGGTGGCCCGGCCCTTGCGCGGGTACTGGTCGAACGGCGTCATCTTGGCCGTCGTCTGCACGGAGTCGTCCAGCGTGCCGCGCGAGCCGGCCACGGTGAAGACCACCGCGTCGGCCGCCGGGTCCACGGCCGTGAAGGAGATCACCTTCGCGCCCTCGGTGAGCTTGATGCCCGCCATGCCGCCCGCCGGACGGCCCTGCGGACGGACGATGGACGCCTGGAAGCGCAGCAGCTGGGCGTCGTCGGTGATGAACACCAGGTCCTCCTCGCCGGTGCGCAGTTCCACCGCGCCGACGATCCGGTCGCCCTCCTTGAGGGTGATGACCTCCAGCTCGTCCTTGTTGGACGGGTAGTCGGCCACCACCCGCTTGACGATGCCCTGCTCGGTGCCCAGCGCCAGTCCCGGGGACGACTCGTCCAGCGTGGTCAGGCAGACCACCGTCTCGGTGTCCTCCAGGGAGACGAACTCCGCCAGCGGCGCCCCTCCCGAGAGGTTCGGGGCCGTCGCCGTGTCGGGCAGCTGCGGCAGGTCGACCACGTTGATCCGCAGCAGGCGGCCCGCCGAGGTCACCGCGCCGATCTCGCCGCGTGCGGTCGCCGGGACCGCCGAGACGATCACGTCGTGCTTGACCCGCCTGCCGCCGGCGTCCTCGGGGAGCGGCTCGGCGGTCGACGTACGGGCCAGCAGACCGGTGGAGGACAGCAGCACCCGGCACGGGTCGTCGGCGACCTGGAGCGGCACGGTGGCCGCGGTGGCGCCCGCGGACTCCAGCAGGACCGTGCGCCGGTCGGTGCCGAACTTCTTGGCGACCGCCGCCAGTTCGGCCGAGACCAGCTTGCGCAGCTCCGCGTCGGACTCCAGGATCCGGGTCAGCTCCCCGATCTCCGCGGTGAGCCTGTCCTGCTCCGCCTCCAGCTCGATGCGGTCGTACCTGGTGAGGCGGCGCAGCGGCGTGTCGAGGATGTACTGCGTCTGCACGTCGCTGAGCGAGAAGCGCTCGATCAGGCGCTCCTTGGCCTGCGCGGAGTTCTCGCTGGACCGGATGAGCCGGATGACCTCGTCGATGTCGACCAGCGCGGTGAGCAGGCCCTCGACCAGGTGCAGGCGGTCGCGGCGCTTGCCGCGGCGGTACTCGCTGCGCCGCCGGACGACCTCGAAGCGGTGGTCGAGGTAGACCTCCAGCAGCTCCTTCAGGCCCAGGGTGAGCGGCTGGCCGTCCACCAGGGCCACGTTGTTGATGCCGAAGGTCTCCTCCATGGGGGTCAGCTTGTAGAGCTGCTCCAGGATCGCCTCCGGCACGAAGCCGTTCTTGACCTCGATGACCAGGCGCAGCCCGTGCTCACGGTCGGTGAGGTCCTTGACGTCGGCGATGCCCTGGACCTTCTTCGCGTTGACGAGGTCCTTGATCTTCGCGATCACCTTCTCCGGACCGACCGTGAACGGCAGTTCGGTGACGACCAGGCCCTTGCGGCGGGCGGTCACGGTCTCGACCGTGACCGTCGCGCGCATCTTGAAGGTGCCGCGGCCCGTGGCGTACGCGTCGCGGACGCCGTTCAGGCCCACGATGCGGCCGCCGGTGGGCAGGTCGGGGCCGGGGACGTGCCGCATGAGCGCGTCCAGGTCGGCGTTCGGGTGCCTGATCAGGTGGCGGGCGGCGGCGATGACCTCCCGCAGGTTGTGCGGCGGCATGTTCGTCGCCATGCCCACCGCGATGCCCGAGGAGCCGTTCACCAGCAGGTTCGGGAAGGCGGCGGGCAGCGCCACCGGCTCCTGCTCCTGGCCGTCGTAGTTCGGCGCGAAGTCGACCGTGTCCTCGTCGATCGACTCGGTCATCAGGCTCGTCGCCTCGGCCATCCGGCACTCGGTGTACCGCATGGCGGCCGGCGGGTCGTCGTTGCCCAGCGAACCGAAGTTGCCGTGGCCGTCGACCAGCGGGACGCGCATCGAGAAGGGCTGGGCCATGCGCACCAGCGCGTCGTAGATCGACGAGTCCCCGTGCGGGTGCAGCTTGCCCATCACCTCGCCGACCACGCGCGCGCACTTCACGTAGCCGCGGTCGGGGCGCAGGCCCATCTCGTTCATCTGGTAGACGATCCGGCGGTGCACCGGCTTGAGGCCGTCGCGGGCGTCCGGCAGGGCGCGCGAGTAGATGACCGAGTACGCGTACTCGAGGTAGGAGCCACGCATCTCGTCCACGACGTCGATGTCGAGGATCTTCTCCTCGTACGGATCGTCGGGCGGCGGGGTCTTCGTGCTGCGGCGGGCCATCGCTGCCGGCTCCTCCTGATCTGTTCGCTCGCCTACGGGGCGCGCCCCCTTCGGCTCACTCTTGCTGAAGCGTGTGACGGGATCTGACGCGGACCATTGTGGACCGCGGCACCGACAACCCGGGCCGCGACCCGGTCCCCGCGGTCCGGCCCGGCGCCGGGCCGCGCTCCGCGGCCGCTCGGCGGGCACGCTGACGCAGGCTACGCGATCCGCTGTGGGCGTACGTGCCGCGGGAACTTCGCCGGGGCCCCGCGCGCTGTGCATACAGTGGCAGGAACGCAGGAAAACCGCGGTTTCGACGACCGCCTCCGCTCGCGAAGGGACGTACATGCCCATGGGTCACACGACCACAGCCGAGGCAGGCTCCGGGGGCCTGACAGCGACCGAGCACCGCCTGGCCAACGGTCTGCGCGTGGTGCTCTCCGAGGACCACCTGACCCCGGTGGCGGCGGTCTGCCTCTGGTACGACGTCGGCTCCCGCCACGAAGTCAAGGGGCGTACCGGCCTGGCTCACCTCTTCGAGCACCTGATGTTCCAAGGGTCGGGCCAGGTGGAGGGCAACGGCCACTTCGAACTGGTCCAGGGTGCCGGCGGCTCGCTCAACGGCACCACCAGCTTCGAGCGCACCAACTACTTCGAGACCATGCCCGCCCACCAGCTGGAGCTCGCCCTCTGGCTGGAGGCGGACCGCATGGGGTCGCTGCTGACCGCCCTGGACGACGAGTCCATGGAGAACCAGCGGGACGTCGTCAAGAACGAGCGCCGCCAGCGCTACGACAACGTCCCCTACGGCACCGCCTTCGAGAAGCTGACCGCCCTCGTCTACCCGGAGGGCCACCCCTACCACCACACCCCGATCGGCTCGATGGCGGACCTGGACGCGGCCACCCTGGAGGACGCCCGCCAGTTCTTCCGCACCTACTACGCGCCCAACAACGCGGTGCTCTCCGTGGTCGGCGACATCGACCCCGAGCAAACCCTGGCCTGGATCGAGAAGTACTTCGGGTCCATCGCCGCCCACGACGGCAAGCCCGAGCCCCGCGACGGCACGCTCCCGGACGTCCTCGGCGAGCAGCTGCGCGAGGTCGTCGTGGAGGAGGTCCCGGCACGCGCCCTGATGGCCGCCTACCGGCTCCCGCACGACGGCACGCGCGAGGCGGACGCGGCCGACCTCGCCCTGACCGTCCTCGGCGGCGGCGAGTCCTCCCGCCTGTTCAACCGGCTGGTGCGCCGCGACCGCACGGCCGTCACCGCCGGGTTCGGCCTGCTGCGCCTGGCCGGCGCGCCCTCGCTGGGCTGGTTGGACGTGAAGACCTCCGGTGACGTCGAGGTGCCGGTCATCGAGGCCGCCATCGACGAGGAGCTGGCCCGCTTCGCCGAGGAGGGCCCCACCCCCGAGGAGATGGAGCGCGCCCAGGCCCAGCTGGAGCGCGAGTGGCTGGACCGGCTCGGCACCGTCGCCGGCCGCGCCGACGAACTGTGCCGGTACGCCGTCCTGTTCGGCGACCCGCAGCTCGCCCTCACGGCCGTCCGGCGCGTTCTGGAGGTGACCCCCGAGGAGGTCCGGGAGGTGGCCAAGGCCCGCCTGCGCCCCGACAACCGCGCGGTCCTCGTCTACGAGCCGAAGTCCCCCGAGGTCCTGGAGGACACCGACGTCCCCGAGGACCCCCGGGCGGAGGCGACGGTGGAGGCAGGCGCCGAGCACAGCGACGACGAGGAGACGGCCAAGTGAGCGAGCTCGCCACCATGGAGTTCCACCCCCAGCCGCAGCCCGGCGAGGCCAGGCCGTGGGCGTTCCCGGCCCCCGAGCGCGGCACCCTCGGCAACGGCCTGACCGTGCTGCGCTGCCACCGGCCCGGCCAGCAGGTCGTCGCCGTCGAGGTGCTGCTGGACGCGCCGCTGGACGCCGAACCGGCCGGCCTGGACGGCGTCGCCAGCATCATGGCCCGGGCCTTCTCCGAGGGCACCGACCAGCACTCGGCGGAGGAGTTCGCCGCCGAACTGGAGCGGGCCGGCGCCACGTTCGACTCGCACGCGGACCACCCCGGCGTCCGGATCAGCCTGGAGGTCCCGGCCTCCCGCCTGGGCAGGGGCCTCGGCCTGCTCGCCGACGCGCTGCGCGCCCCCGCGTTCGCCGAGAACGAGGTCGAGCGGCTGGTCCGCAACCGCCTGGACGAGATCCCGCACGAGCTGGCCAACCCCTCCCGCCGGGCCGCCAAGGAACTCTCCAGGCAGCTGTTCCCGGCGGCCTCGCGCATGTCGCGCCCGCGCCAGGGCACCGAGGACACGGTCGCCAAGATCGACGCGGCGGCCGTACGCGCCTTCTACGACCGGCACGTGCGCCCCGCGACGGCCACCGCGGTCGTCGTCGGCGACCTCACCGGCACGGACCTGGACGCGCTGCTCGCCGACACCCTGGGCGCCTGGACCGGCACCCCGGGCGAGCCGCGGCAGGTCCCGCCGGTGACCGCCGACGACACCGGACGCGTGGTCGTCGTCGACCGGCCCGGCGCCGTCCAGACGCAGCTGCTCATCGGCCGGGTCGGCTGCGACCGGCACGACCGCGTGTGGCCCGCCCAGGTGCTCGGCACCTACTGCCTGGGCGGCACCCTCACCTCGCGCCTGGACCGCGTCCTGCGCGAGGAGAAGGGCTACACCTACGGCGTCCGCGCCTTCGCGCAGGTCCTGCGCTCCGCCCCGGACGGCACGGGCGCCGCGATGCTCGCCATCAGCGGCTCCGTGGACACCCCCAACACCGGTCCCGCGCTGGACGACCTGTGGAAGGTGCTGCGCAGGCTCGCGGCGGAGGGGCTGACCGACGCCGAGCGGGACGTCGCCGTGCAGAACCTGGTGGGGGTGGCGCCGCTGAAGTACGAGACCGCGGCGGCCGTCGCGAGCGCCCTGGCCGACCAGGTCGAGCAGCACCTGTCCGACGACTTCCAGGCCGGGCTCTACCGGCGACTCGCCGCCACCGGCACCGTGGAGGCCACCGCGGCGGTCGTCAACGCCTTCCCGGTGGACCGCCTGGTGACCGTCCTCGTCGGTGACGCCTCGCAGATCGCGGCGCCCGTGGAGGCCCTCGGCATCGGTCCCGTCACGGTCGTGCGGGCCGAGTAGGCACCCGCGCGTGGGGCTCCGGCGACCGGCGGGTCGTCAGGGCCCCACGCGCGCACGGGCGGTTGCCCACATGTCCGGATTGCCGCAGTGGTTGCCCTTCCGGGCTGTGGGATGCGCTACAAAAGCCCGCTTTTGTTTGATGGCGGGAAGCGGCACACCGTAGCTTCGTCCGGGCTGTTCGTCAGGCAGTGCGCCGCATCCGCGGCACCGGACAGCCATCGCCGAGTCCCCGTACGGCGCGAGCCAGGGGAGCCGGGGACCCCACGCAGTCCCTGGGGTGAATCGGACGCCCGCGCGCCAGCGAGGGGGCCCGTAGGAGACCTTCCTGCTCCGAACCCGTCAGCTAACCCGGTAGGCGAGAGGGAAGGAAAGGACCACCCACTTCATGGCGTTCATGTGCGCCACCGGGAAGCACCGCAAGCCCGGCCGGGTCAAGCGCACCACCGCTCAGGCGGCCGGTGTCGCGGCCCTCACCACCACCGGTGTCATCGGCACCCTCGCGGCCGCCCCGGCGTTCGCCGCGGAGAACCCCCCCGAGCAGACCGGCCTCACCCCGGTCATCACGGTGAGCGACACGCTCGCCGAGCAGATCGACGCGCAGGCCGCCGCCCAGCAGGAGGCCGCCGCGCAGAAGGCGGCCGAGGAGGCCGCGGCGGCCGCCGAGAAGGACCGCGAGGCCCAGGCACGCGCCGCCCGGGAGGCCGAGCGCAAGCGCCTGAACGCCTTCGTCGCCCCGATCGCCGGCTCCTACGTCTCCACCGGCTACAAGACCGGTGGTTCCCTGTGGTCCTCCGGCTCGCACACCGGCGTCGACTTCCACGCCGCGAGCGGCACCCCGGTCCACGCGGTGGGCTCCGGCACCGTCGTCTCCACCGGCTGGGGCGGCGCCTACGGCAACCAGGTCGTGATCCGGATGGCCGACGGCATGTACACCCAGTACGGCCACCTGTCGTCCATCGGCGTCACCGTGGGCCAGAAGGTCACCGCGGGCCTGCGGATCGG